>CAZVVN010000029.1:0-2187 GCA_964630665.1 uncultured Acidiferrobacteraceae bacterium
AAAAGATTCAGATATGATTTCTATCAGTCATGAAGCGGCGAAAAACCTGATGACGCAGAGTAAGAATCGTCTAGAGCCTGGGCAGATGATTCTTACCAGTTTTGCCAATATTGATGACCTGACGAAATCCTCAACCTTTGGACGAATTGTTGCGCAGCAGGTGGGCTCTGGTTTTTCTAGCCACGGCCATCATGTGATTGAACTGTTGCTCAGAGATACCGTATACATCGGCGTGAAAGAGGGAGAATTTCTGTTGTCCAGGGCACTGAGAGACCTCAGTGTTGAACATGATGCCCAAGCTGCCATCGTAGGAACGTATGCCGTTGGAGTAAATAACGTTTATGTAACCACCAAGGTTATCCGCGCAAGCGACAGTGTCGTTTTGGCCTCAGAAGACTTTGTGTTACCTCTTGGTCCCGATATGAAAAAGATGGTAGCGACAGAAAAATAATGACGATGTTGAAGCAGTTCAGAGAGAATCAACTCTGCGCCGTCAGCTAAATGTGATCACGTCCTGAATTTCGATGCGGTCAACGGTGTTCCGCTCCTCGGGATTTCGTTCGCTCATAGAGAAAAGTAGTCTCCTTTTTGCGACTGACGCTTGCTCAAGTTCCTAGCTGCTACAGAATTTCCTGAAAAATATTATTTGAACGGCTCCCGCTCATCATAAAGGCGGGCGGCATTGTCCATGCGCATAAATTCCGCGCCCAGGTCCCGCAGCTTGGCGATAAAGCGTTCCAGCATCATCATCCGGTGGCCGCGACCGATGACATAGGGATGGCAGGTATAGGTGATGATGCCCCAGTCGGTGCAGCGGGTCATATAGATGAAGTCGTCGACCCAGTTTTCCATGACGCTATTGGCGTTGCGGTGGCCAGAGCGGTTGCCCGTCATCTCGAAATGGGGATGATCGTCCTGGGACCAGCTAACGGGCATTTCGATCAACGCGGTCTCGTTGCCAAAAACCATGGGTTTCTGTAGATCGACGACATCTCCCTGGCGCACGCGATACGGGGAATAATCATGTCCCATCATGGAACTCTCGTAATAGAAACCATGCCTGATCAGCAGGTCCACGGTATGCGGGCTTAAATCCCAGGCCGGGGAGCGATAACCCAGGGCCCGCCGGCCGCACAACTGCTCTATGACCTGGTTGGCACGGAGCATCTCCTCTTCTTCTTGTCCCCGATCCAGCAAGGCAGGCTGCACATGGGTCCAGCCATGATGGCCGATCTCGTGACCGCCTTCTACAACCCTGGCGCAGGCCTCGGGATAGGTCTCGATGGTAAAGCCGGGAACGAACCAGGTCGTCGGGATTTCCTGTCCTTCTAGCAAGGTCAGGATACGGTCTGCTCCCACGATCCCGAATTCGCCTCGCGAGATCGGTGTCGGTGTGGTCATGCCCCGGGCGATGTGTCCCGACATGACATCGAAGTCGAAAGTCAGGCAAACAATATGTTGTGTCATGAGACGATGTGCCTGGCTGTTATCATGATGTGTCGAGTGTGCTTTCAGTTCGCACGGGACACAATCCTTCCAATCAAACCAAGATAAGCCACTGTTAAGGACGGGTTGCTCTCCATAACCCTAACGGTCTTGGGAATAATCCTAAATTTAGCCGTATCGGCCTGCAAAATTAAGAATGTGGACTGGCAGCTGCAAATCGCTTGGCGCGAGATTCGAACCCCGGAGGACGCCTCAGCAAATCAATTGAATGACAAAGGGGTGGAAGATTCTCGGTGGTCCGACTCGCTCCCAGGGTCAATCCATATTTGATTTCAATCGTAGGTAGGTACTGCCGCTGATGTCAAAGAAACTCTGAGATTGATGTTCATTTCATTCGCGGGTCACTCGGTAGAACTTGATCGAATGGTAAATGGGGCTCCCGGAGAGATAGGGGAGCTTCAATTCTTTGAGCAGTTCAAAACCTTCCGGGGGTGAACCGAGAAAGAACGCCGGTGCCATCATCGTTTTCCATTGTCCTCCCTGGAGTCGTTTGCCAAATTTGTAATGCTCGGAATCGGCGCCATAGGTGTATACATAGGAGATTTCCGGATGCTTGTCGCGAATGTTCCGGGGAGGGCCAACCAACAGCTTCTTGGTGAGGTGGTACGCCGTCGCATGCTGGGCGGTTAGAAGCATGTTATTCGAAAGAACCGAGCAATCGGTATGATAAGTGATGAAATG
>CAZVVN010000029.1:2287-35458 GCA_964630665.1 uncultured Acidiferrobacteraceae bacterium
ATTCGATCCGGATCAATCTGCATGAAAGGCCAGCGTATCAGGATCAACAAGGTGACTGGCAGGGTGAGAAACAGTAGGGAGTATGAGCCCAGGACTGCTTGAGGCCCCTTGGTTTGAAAGATTTCGTAGAGGTTGGCCCCTTCTCTTGGATGGAAACCTGATTGCTTGAATACGTTGCCTACAACAAAGTCGAGCCCAGAGGACGTTTGGCGTAGTATGACCAGAAGTAACAGTAGGACAATCAGGAGCAACAAGATCATACTATGTCGCGATGGCGCAATTCGGGCCAGGAACTGCGCCGTGAACACGACGCAGGCTGCGATGTAGAGGTGGAACCAGGAGAGTGTGTGATATAAGAACTGCCCGTCCCAGAAGGGTGCTGAAGGGAGAAGAATAGCGATCGTTGTTCCGCCCATCCCCAGTGAGAAACTGTTGACCGCCTTGATCCTGGGTCGTGGTATGTGTCGCGCCCACAGGGTCGCGAGGGTGAGCAGAATCGGCAGCTGAAGAATAAAGAGGCCGTTGTGCATGCCTGGGGCGATCCCCACGACAATGCCCAAAAGTAGGGCGCGGCGCGGGTCGTCCATGCGTTGGAACCAAGCCAGTCCCACCAGCAGCGTCGTCAGGACGCAAGAGAGTTCCATGAAGTGGTGGTCGATTCGCCCCGGGGCGTGTAGTTGCAGAGTAAGGTGAGAGCTGGCGAATGCAAGTACTGCCAGAATCTGCAGTACACGGGAGAACTTCAATTGTTGAGCGATAAGAAGAGTCAACCCGGTATTCACGGTGGCGAAAAGGGGCGGTATGTAGGTCAGGATTGCCAACGGATTTTCAATACCGGTAACAGTCATCCCGAAGCGTGCGACCTGAACCAACAGCCAGTCGTAGAGCCACGGCCAGGTATGCCAGGTTCCTTTGGGGGCGTAGGAGCGTCGGTCGAATTCCCACAGGTGATGAGCCGGATCGTTAAGGGTCTCCAGGACGCGCCGTGCGTGATAGAAAGAATCGACCGCGAAGGGAATGAACTCGCCGTCCACCAGTACAGCCGGAATATGGTAGATGACCACGGCCAAGACCACGGTGCTACCCAGCAGCCAGATCAGGGCGCTCTTGAAGTCCTCGCTCATAGGTGGCCAGACCGGAAGGAAAAGCTGTAGGCGATGGGGTCGCGGCAGAGTCTTCAGCCCCGGTGGCGAGCAGTCCCAAGTGCATCCAGTAGGCGCATAACATCGGCACTGCTGTTGTACAGGTGTCCGGATACCCGTACACGCCCGTACTCACCCCAGATCAGGACATTTTCTTTTTCCAGCCGTTTGCGGGTTGCTTCGGCATTGGAGTCCAAGAAACAGGTGTTACCTGAACGTTGGGGGCGCTCAGACGGTGTGATCACCTTGAATCCCAGATCATCCAGCCCTTGGCCGATCATCTGCGAAAGATCCCGTGCGTGTTTTTCGATCCGCTCAATGCCCACGTCCAGCAGCAGATCGATCGATTCCTCCAGAAACATAATGATGGCCATCGCAGGATTGCCCGGTTCCAGTTTTTCAGGCATCTGGAATTCTGCAACTGGAAAAGTACGTTCTGCGCCCTGAGCAGGCCACACGTCGAGGTTGCGCCAGCCGAAGGTTGTTGCCCGGGCGATATGCTCGGCTTTTTCGCTGAGATAGCACGGTGCTGTGCCGTGGGTCGCCAGCAGCCATTTGTAACACGAACTGACACACAGGTCGGTAACCTCGGCAGGAACGTCGATCACACCGGAGGCATGGGTCGCGTCGACGGCCAGCAAAGTTTCTGATCCCGCTAGGCCTTTGGCCAGTGCTTGGATGGCGAGGTTCTGACCGGTGTAGAAGCTGACCTGGCTTACCGCTAGAACGCGGGTCCGGTCATCTACGGCGCTCAGCAGGTCTTGTTCAGATATCCGCCAGTCACGGTGTGGGACAAGGCGTATCTCTACACCTCGTTCAGGCAGGTTCTTCCAGGCATACGCGACAGATGGAAACTCAAGATTGGTGGTGACGATATTGTCACCTGCCTGCCAGTCAAGTCCACGGGCGAGCCAGCTCATGCCTTCGGCAGCTGAGGGCATGAAACTGATCCGCTGGCTGTCAACGCCCCACAGCTGCCCCACTTTCCTCCTGCAGGCGTCTAGGTGCTCAAAGAGGCAGTCACGGCCGCGATAGGAGTCACTTTTCAGGCGGCAAAACTCGTCATAGACCTTGGCTTGTCGTTTGAGCCAGGGCGCCTCACCGCCGCTACAAAGGTGTGTCAGGCCTTCCAGACCGACAAACTCGTCCGAGGAGATCAGTGGGTTGATTGTGGGCATTGTTGCGGACTCCTTGCCAGAATACGGGGTACGGTTGTTGCCTCAGTGACGGGCCGTCCGCCCAGCAGTGTCAGGGTTTTCGGTGGTTCAACCGGAGGACGACCAGAGTTCGGTGCTGAGATACCGCTCTCCGGTGTCGGGCAGGATCGCAAGCAGTTCTGCATCACGGGCAGCTTCTTTCGATGCGTGGGCGATCATGCCTGCCACGGCAGCGCCGCAGGAGATGCCGCAGAAAATGCCTTCCTCTTCTGCCAGCTTGCGGGTCGTGTTGAAAGCAGCCTCGGTCGTTACCGGGATAATGTCATCGTAGGCGTCCTGATCCAGCGTGTCGGGTATAAACCCCGGGGCGGTTCCCATGATCTTGTGGCGACAGGCGATCCCCTTGGACAGTATCGGGGAGTCGGCCGGTTCGGTGGCAATGATCAGCAGTCCTGGGATGCGGGTCCTGAGGTAGGTCGATAATCCTGATATCGTACCGCCGGTACCAGTTGTGCAGATGATGGCGTTCAGGTCTTCACCAAAATCGTCGTAGATCTCGTTAGCGGTCGAACGATGAGAGGCTGGATTGGCTGGGTTGAAATGCTGGCCAACGAAGAAATAACCTTCTGCTTCTGACAGTCTGCGCGCTTCCTCGATGGCACCAACAGTGCCTTTGTCTGCCGGCGTGAGCACCAGTTCTGCACCGTACGCTTTCAGGATCTGCTTTCGTTCGGCGCTCATGTCCTCGGACATGACAAAAATGGCCCGGTAACCCTTTACAGCTGCAACCATCGCAAGACCGATGCCCGTATTTCCGGAGGTCGGCTCGATGATCGTATCACCCGGTTTGAGAACACCCCGTTGTTCGGCATCCTCGATCATGTTGAGTGCAGGCCTGTCCTTGACCGATCCAGCCGGGTTGAAACTTTCCAGTTTGACCCAGAGTGTTTTGGCCAGGTGATCTGAAAAACTGTGCAGGCGGACCACAGGCGTTCGCCCGACCGTTTCAAGAATGTTATCAACTTTCATACTGAGAAGTGCTTGTCTGCGGTGCCATTGAATCTGGAAATCACTCTATAGTGTATACCGGCGACTTACGGAAGTGATGCCTGTTCTTGGAGGGTAGTAGCGATAAATGTATGCCTGGAGTTGGCAAGTGGAAGGTAGATCATGCTGCTAAACACGGCTATCTTGATTCTTGGCTGATTGCTGATGGAGAATCAGCCATTCGTCATTGGCTGTGCCAGTACCCTGCCGGCCGGGTTGCTGAGTTGAATTCGACCCCCGACCCGAGTGACTGCCTGCTCGGTGATGGCCAGGTAGCAGACGCCGGGTTTGTCTCAGGGAGTGTAATGGGGAGGTGTTGTGAAGCGAATCTGCGTGTTCTGTGGCTCTCACACGGGTAGCCAAGCGGCTTACACCCAGGGTGCGGCAAGTCTTGGCCGGGCACTTTCGCGGCGCAACCTGGAACTGGTCTATGGTGGGGCCAGCATCGGCCTGATGGGTATTGTCGCCGATGCAGTGATCGGTGACGGTGGGTCTGCCATCGGCATCATTCCGCAATCGCTGGTTGATAAGGAAATCGCCCACCCGGGGCTCAGCGAGCTTCGGGTGGTGGGCTCTATGCACGAACGTAAGGCGAATATGGCGGAGTTGTCCGATGCATTCATCGCCCTGCCGGGTGGAATCGGCACGCTTGAGGAGTTGTTTGAGATTCTGACCTTCGCCCAGCTCGGATTTCACCGCAAGCCCTGCGGGTTGCTAAATATCGAAGGGTATTACGACTGTCTTATCGACTTTCTGGATCACGCGGTGCGCGAATCCTTTGTCAGTGAGTCTCAGGTTCGCTCCCTGCAGGTAGATCGGCAAGCAGATCATTTGCTGGACCGCTTCGAGACTTTGCTGGCAGACGCCGGTGGTTGAACGATGGTCACGATCAAGAAAATTGTCCGGCGGAGCCGGTCCGGACATGGATCGCGACCGACGTGAAACAACGAGTGAGGTAGGCGTGGCTTTGGCAATGTCTAATACGATGCACATCCGGAATGGACTGAAGAGGCTGTGTTGATCCCGGTGATTCTTTGCGGTGGGTCCGGCACGCGGTTGTGGCCGCTCTCGCGTCGATTACACCCGAAACAGTTCCTGTCGCTCGCCGGTGAAAGAACGCTGCTACAGGATACGGTGGCGCGGCTCGAACCACTCCAATGCGGTCTGCCGCTTCTGGTCTGTCACGACAATCACCGTTTCAGTGTTGCTGGTCAGTTAAAGGAGCTGGGTCTGGAACACGGGACTATTGTGCTGGAACCTGTGAGTCGCAACACTGCGCCTGCGGTCGCCGTGGCGGCCCTGGAGTCCCTGACACTGGCTGATGATCCTATCCTGCTGGTGCAGCCGTCAGACCACGTGATTGCTGATCAGGCTGCTTTCGAGATTGCCGTTCAGCGTGCCCGGGCAGCGGCTGGGGCAGGAAGCCTGGTTCTGTTCGGCGTAGTACCGGATGGGCCGGAAACCGGCTACGGCTACATTTCCCGTGGCCATGAAATCACAGACGGTCTGCATGCGGTCGAGGCTTTTGTCGAAAAGCCCGACCTGGCTACGGCTGAGGGGTATCTGGAAAGTGGCAGTTACCTCTGGAACAGCGGTATGTTCGTATTCCGAGCCCGGCGCTATTTGGAGGAGTTGCAGAAGATCAATCCAGTGATGCACGAGTGCTGCGTCAAAGCGCACGCCAATCTTGAACGCGACCTTGATTTTGCCCGGCTTCCGAGTGAGCCCTTCGAGAAGTGTCCCAAAGATTCAGTCGATTACGCTGTTCTGGAGAAAACCTCTGCCGCGGCGGTCGTGGAGTTCGATGCGGGCTGGAACGACGTCGGTTCCTGGTCTGAGTTGTGGAAGACAGGTCCGCAGGATCCGCAGGGCAATGTTACTGTTGGTGATGTGCTGGCGGTAGATTCTCGCGATACCTACATCCATTCGAGTCATGCGCTCGTATCAGCAGTAGGCGTTGAAAACCTGGTCATCGTCCACACGCCCGACGCGCTGCTGGTGGCAGATCGGAAACAGGTCGACAAGGTCAGGAACGTCGTGGCATGGCTCGAGGACAACCAGCGCTATCAGTCTGAACATCACCGGAAGGTCTACCGACCCTGGGGCAGTTACGATACTGTCGAGGCCGGGAAAGGATTCCAGGTCAAACGAATCACGGTCAGTCCGGCTGCCCGTTTGTCTCTGCAGCTGCACCGACACCGGGCCGAGCACTGGATTGTCGTCAGCGGTGTGGCGCGGGTGACTCGTGATGATGAGGTATTTACCCTGCATCCGCAGCAGTCCACGTTCATACCGGCTCATACCCGGCACCGCCTGGAAAACCCAGGGGAAGTGCCGCTCGAGGTGATCGAAGTGCAGACCGGCAGCTACCTGGGCGAAGATGATATCGTTCGGTTCGAAGACGATTTCAACCGAGAGTCATCTGATCCTTGAGACCGGTTGGCCAGTCAAACCGGTGGATCATAGGAGAGTCATTCATGGAGAGCGCCAGGGCCGCCCGATACCCGACCGCGACAGGCAGGTCATGCATCTGAGTTAGGCCAAGGTCTTCCGGTAGCCAGGGCGTCGCCATCAGGCGAGCTGGGTCGTCGGGTTCGACGTTGACAGAAAACCGGGCGAGTGGCAGTGACAGTCCACGACCGTGAAGTTTGATGTAGGCCTCTTTGCGCGTCCAGCACGCAAAGAAGGCCCGTTCAAGGTCGGTATCCGGTTGTGCCGCGAGTGTGATGAATTCGGACTCGGAAAAGAACCTTCGGGCAAGTTTCAGGCGATGATATTTCTTGGCAGGTCTGATCTGCTCGATGTCGATTCCGACGGGACATTCGGTCGTCAACGCGTAGACCGCCCAGTCTCCGGCATGTGACAAGTTGAATTCAAGGGCGATTGCATCATCGGTATGAAGCTGTGGTTTGCCGTGTTTGCCATATCTGAACTGCAGGTGTTCCGGTGATAAGTCCACGTACTGAGCCAGTAGTCGTCGCAGAATACCTCGCGCAACTGTGAAACGCTGTCTGTCCCGGTCAAATAGGAAACGGTTGGCACGGGATCGCTCATCAGGCGACAACACCTCAGCCAGTTCTTTGATCTCGCTTTTTGCCCGGCTTAGCCTGGCTGTCCAGACATGCACCTCGCCGAGGTTCTGTTCCACCAGAGGTCTCCTCATGCTTTGCCTCGCAAATCATGAGACTCAGGCCTTGTTCTGGTAAACAGAATGACTGCAACTCCGGCAAGTACGATGCCACCCCCGGTCAGGATCTGTGGGGAAGGTTGTTCACCCAGCAGCAGCATACTCGACGCGATGGTGAAAATCGGAAGTAGCAGCAATACGGGCATCACCTGCGACATCGGATTTCTGGCCAACACCGTGAACCAGGCGCCATAACCCACCACGGTCATGACGATACCCAGGTAGGCAACAGATCCCCAGCCGATCCAACTGGCGTTGTACAGCGCGTCAGTCTGCCCATCCTCGATCAGGAACGACCCGAGCAGCATCTGGGGACCGGCGAACACACCGATCCAGGCGATTAAAGGCAGGCCCGCGACGGCTCTGCCCAGGCGTTTGACCATGAGCTGACCGACGGCCCAGGTCAGGGCGCCCCCAACTGTCAATAGCACGCCCAGTGCCTGGCCCGCGACCTGCGGTTGTCCGGCGATCAATGCAATGCCCATAAATGCCAGCAGCATCCCGAGCCAGCGTTGGTAACCCGGCCGTTCGCCGAGGACGATCGCGGCCAGCAGCACGCCGAACGGTACTTCTAGGTGAACGATGATGATCGCCAGCGAGGCATCGATGTACGACAGGCCGGTGAATGTCAGACCGTATTGGATGGTTGATCCCACCAGTGCGATCCAGAAAATGTGTTTGAAATGATTACGCGGTATGGGTACGAACCAGACCAGTAGCAGGGCTGCCAGGGTAAATCGCATGCCCATCAGGAAAAGGGGTGGAAACTCGGCAAGGCCGGCTTTGGCGATGGTGAAACCCAGTCCCCAAACCAGTGGTACACTGACTGCAAGCATCAGATCACGTGTCTTCAAAGTAGAAATCCAGAGCTATGCCAATGGTTACCGGTCTGGCCCGGGGCAGCGTAGACTAACAGTTCTCGGGGTGGCCCGGCTGTTTTTCGTTCTGGGCTCTTGTTTGGATTGTTCGATTTTCTGGATCAGGTCGCGGGCTGCTGCATCGGCTACTGGGTCTGGAGTTTGTGGGGGTTAAATGAGATCGTTGACTATTGTTCTGAAGCGCCTGATCCCGATTGTGGTGCTCGGGGTCTTGTCAGTACAGGTTCCGGCGCCTGCCATGGAATTGGCTGGTGGGAGCCCGACTTGGCTGGGTTCTCACACGAACACACAGTGGGGTCAGCTCAACTACACAGCAGCGTTTGCCGATGACGACCGTCTTTATGCCGGTGGTATCGCAACCGGGCAGTTCAGCGGGGCCGCGTTCATCGGAGAGGGCAGTGGGCCGTCTACCCTGACAGATTCTTTTTCCGGTGTCGACAGCCGTCTGTTTCATCCTGAAAAAGGACAGGATGTTGAATACCAGGGCGCTGCTCTGAACTACAGTTCTCCTTTCGGGAAAGTTGCCACCGGTGGATCACGGGTCGTTGCGGACCACGTTGGGGATCGATTTACCTGGTACGGACAGATTAAGACCCCCCGTCTGGACGGCAGCCTTTTCCGTATCTCACGAACTGACGGAGTTGCGGCCTATGCCGGGAGATTGTCGTTTCGTTTCCGGGCAACGGCATTGTCCTATCGTCACGTCGACGCGGGGCCGGGGACGTTTCACCGCCAGGTGGTTCTGAGCCATTCGCTGCCGGGTCTAAGCATACTTGGGTTGCAGTTCGACCAGGGCAGGAGTACCCGCTATGAAGACGCCGGAGACCATCGAGTACTGCTGACTTTCAGAGGCGCCTTTGGCCGGTCGGGTTCCGGTGTTCTTCATGCGGGTGACACGGGTGAAGGTCAGACCGGCTTGCGAGACACGGCCATGCTCGGGGCGGCCGCAGTGGCAATCGCTGTGCTAGCGAGTTCCGGCAGCAGCAGTTCTGATGCCGTTCAGCGCTATACCATTCGGGATGATGCTGCCTGGCAGGTCCTAAACGACACAAACCCGACATCGGTCCGTGAAAACCTTGAATATGGTGGTTGGGTTTACCAACACAGCGATGCAACCTACAGTGCTACCACGCCGATCCGGGGTAGGGTTGATGGCGTCAACATCGGAACACCCGACAGTGTACCGTCGGGGACACTGGCAAGCAGCAGCTACCATACCCATGGTGCGACCGACCCTCGATTTTTTAGTGAAACCTTTTCGCCCAATGATAAATATGCAGATGTGCGGTGGAAAGTCGACGGGTATCTGGCGACACCGACCGGCAGATTCATGTTTCATGACTACAGTACCGGCAGCGTGACTCAGTTAGGAACGGTCGCCAACTGATCTCGCTGCGATTCCTGAAGCTTGCAGGACGGCTGTGTCGGCAGCTACCTTCGCCTGGCTGCGATACCCTAAACAACCGCCATTGTTGTTTCGTCGTGGTATTTGACACAGCGACGGGCTACCATCCCAGTCTGATCCCTAGGGAGCAGGGTTTTCTGACGGGCGGGCGGTTTTGATGGCGCTTGGCCGAGGAATTGAAACCTGATCCTTTCAACTGCAGGATATGGTTTTGCACATCACCGAGGTCTGCACTACGCCGCTTCTGGTTCGGAACAAAGAGCCATATCACTGGGCCCACGGTACCACCTATGGTGCCGAAGTTATCCTCGTTGAAGTTCTGACCGGTGACGGTGTTAAGGGATATGGTGAGAGCATTGCCAGCCCGGATTCGGCAGGAGTGGAGGCGTTTATCAGGACCGCGGCCCGTCACCTCGTAGGCCAGAGCGTCTTCGACTCTCGTCAGGTGATGCGACGCTGCTATCACGCGCTGTTTCAGGCCCATGGTACCTGCAGTGCGCCACGGTTCGGGGGTCAGATCCTTGCCGGTCTGGAAATGGCGATGTGGGACGCCGCTGGTAAGACCGCCGGCTGTGCGGTTCATGAACTTCTCGGTGGCAAAGTGCGCCAGACGATTGAATACTTCGGCTTTATTCAGGGCGAGTCACCCCAGAGCCTAGCCGCCGACGCTGCCCGTCTGGTGTCGGAGGGGCACCGCGTGATCTATGGCAAGATAGGCAGAGGTGATGATCTTGATATCGAAATCGTTCGCCAGGTGCGCCAAGCGGTCGGTGACAATGTTCGTCTTCGGTTTGATCCGAACGAAGCATGGGATCCCTTGACCGCCGCAAGGATGATTGCGAAGCTCGCGCAATACGATCTTGAGATGATCGAACAGCCCTGTGCGCACCTGAGCCTCGAAGCCCTGCGACAAATACGGGAAAACAGCCCTGTTCCGATAGCAGCTGACCAGTCGGTGTTCAATGCCGCAGACGTCTACCGCGCGGTCACAGCCGGTGCCGCCGATCTGATCGTGCTGGGTCTGCATGAGACCGGCGGTATTGTCCCGTTTCTCGAGGCGGCTGCCGTTGCAGCGGCGGCAGGGATCAATCTTTGCCTTCATGGCCTGCATGAGACCGGTATCACGACCTGTGCGTCCAATCAGGTCGCGGCGGTTATCCCAAACCTTGACGATGGCAACCAGTACATGAATCACCTGTTGGTGTCCGATATTGTCATCAGCCCTGACCTTGCATTGACTGACGGCCGGTTGCCGGTACTTTCTGGACCTGGGTTAGGGTTTGAAGTTGACAGCGATGCGGTGGCCAGGGCTGCTGAGGCACATCGCTTAGCGTTTAACGAGTAATGGCTCTTATGGAAAATCAGGACGGATCTTCAGCTGCTGCCTATGACGCTGTGATCATCGGGGCCGGGGTGATTGGTTGCTCAATTGCCTATGAACTCTCAAAGCGCGGCCTCAGAACATTGAACGTCGACCGGCTGCCGGCTGCGGGGTATGGTTCAACTTCGGCTTCCTGTGCAGTCATCCGAGTTCATTATTCGACCCTTGACGGGACTGCGTTTGCCTACGACGGGTACTTCGCCTGGAAAAACTGGGTGAGCCACCTGCAAGCTGAAGACGAGTCAGGTCTGGCAAGGTTCCAGGAGACAGGGTGTCTGGTCATGAAAACCGAAGGAAACCAGCACCTTGAGAAAATTATCGAGAACACCGCTGCACTCGGGATCCCCTTTGAAGAATGGGATACGAACCGGATCAAGAGCTCTCTCCCGATCTATGATCTGAGATGTTTTGCACCTGCCAAGCGGAGGGATGAGACGTCTTTCGGTGAGCCGACCGGCGGGATCATCAATGGCGGGATTTATTTTCCGACAGCAGGTTATATCAGCGACCCGCAGCTTGCTACCCAAAACCTTCAGGCCGCGGCCGCGGCCAGGGGCGCTGAGTTTCGGTTCAACAGCCGGGTTACCCAAATTCCTGTTGAAAGTGGTCGGGTCAGGGGAGTGATACTGGCCGACGGCAGGCAGATCAGTGCACCGGTTGTCGTTAATGTCGCGGGCCCTCACTCATCCAGGATCAACCAGCTGGCCGGGGCCCAGGTGGATATGAAGATCACCACCCGGGCCCTGCGCCAGGAAGTGGCTCATGTGCCCGCGCCTGATGGATTTGATTTCGAGAAGCTCGGTCTGGTGGTCTCCGATAACGACATCGGGATCTATTGCCGTCCGGAGAGCGGTAATCACGTTCTCACCGGCAGCGAAGACCCGGACTGTGATCGCCACGACTGGGCCGACCCGGATGAATACAACAAGGGGTTCACTGACCAGTGGACAACGCAGGTTCTACGTCTTGCTCAACGGATTCCCGGCCTGAAGATTCCCAACCAGGCTAAGGGTGTGGTGGATCTTTACGATGTCACCGAGGACTGGCTGCCGATTTACGACCGCTCAGCGATCGATGGCTTCTACATGGCCTGCGGGACCAGTGGCAACCAGTTCAAGAATGCGCCTTCAGCAGGAAGATTGATGGCCGCGCTGATCCAATACTGTGAGTCGGGTAACGACCATGATGCGCAGCCGCTACAGCATCAGTTGGACAACATCGATTACGTGCTGGATACTGCTTCGATGTCCAGGCGCCGTGAGATCAACCCTGAAAGCAGTTTTTCGGTGCTGGGTTGAATCCATTGTGAAAGCGGCACTGTGTCGAGCGTTCGGGGCGCCTTTGGACATCGAGGAGGTCAGCCTGGCAGGCCCAGGCCCGGGTGAGGTCCACGTCCGTTTGAATGCTTGTGCCATCTGTCACAGCGATATCACCTACATGGACGGTGGCTGGGGTGGGGAATTGCCGAGTGTCTTTGGCCACGAAGCTGCCGGTATTGTCGAGCAAATTGGTAAAGGTGTAGGCCGTGTCTCAGTCGGAGAGCCCGTTATTGTGACGCTGCTGCGTTCCTGCGGCGAATGCTACTACTGCGTACGGGATCACCACAGCCTCTGCGAGACAACCTTTGCACTTGATGACGTGTCGCCACTGCGTGACGGCAACGGTCATGCGCTGGAGCAGGGCCTGCGAACGGGGGCATTTGCTGAGGAGGTGGTCGTCCACGAGTCCCAGGTACTGGGTATCCCGCCGGAGATACCCATGCCGAGCGCCGCGTTACTGTCATGTGGTGTGATCACTGGATTTGGTGCGGTCAGCAACGTTGCAGGTGTGACACCCGGCACCAGCACAGTAACCATCGGAACCGGGGGTGTGGGTCTCAACTGTGTCCAGGGTGCTGCGCTGTGCGGAAGCGACGTGAACATTGCTGTCGATCTGTCCGGCGAAAAAATCGAAGCGGCGCTTCGCCTGGGTGCAACCCACGGATTCAGTCCCGACGAGGATCTGGCGGCCCGTGTCAGCGACCTGACTGCCGGACGTGGTGCCGATTATGTGTTCATTGCTGCTGGCAGTGCATCTGCCGTCGAGCAGGGGCTGCCGCTCGCCCGCCGTGGCGGCACGCTGGTACTGGTCGGAATGACGGCCCAGGGGGTGAAGGCCCAGTTTGAGACACTTAACCTCGCCAATGATGCGATCCGGTTGCTCGGCAGCAAGATGGGTCAGACACGGCTCGAAGTTGACGTGCCCCGGTTGGTCGAACACTATCTCAGCGGCAGGCTGAAGCTCGATGAATTGATTTCTGGGTGCTACCCCTTGGATGGTATCAACGACGCCATTATGGCGGTGAAGAAAGGCCAGGTGCTGCGCAACGTCATCGTATTTGAACGCAAAAACTGAGGCAGTGCTGTCGCTGCGAAGCCGATGGTAGCAGGATGAAAATCGCAAGTATCGAGACCTTCAGCCGTGAATACCTGGCCTTCGTGCGGGTGACTTCCAACGAAGGTTACTACGGCTGGGGCCAGGTCGCCCCCTACAATGCAGATATCACGGCCCGGGTTATGCACCGCCAGATTGCACCCTGGGCCCTTGGTAAAGATCCGCTCGATATTGATGAACTGATCGATCTTGTCCCGCTCAAGGAGCACAAGTTTCCGGGTTCCTACCTGCGGCGGGCCCTGGCGGGGCTGGATACCGCGCTGTGGGACCTGCGGGGCAGGCTCGAAGAAAAAAGTGTCTGCGAGCTTCTGGGTGGCATACCCGGGAGACTTCGTGCCTATGGTTCGAGCATGCGCCGCGACATCACACCGGAAAAAGAGGCCGAACGCCTGGCCCGATTACGGCAGGAGTCCGGTTTCGATGCATTCAAGTTCAGGGTGGCTGCGGAATGCGGTCGGGATATCGATCAGTGGCCGGGCAGGACTGAGGCCATTGTGCCTGCAGTGCGTCAGGCGCTCGGCGACGACGTCTCGCTGTTGGTCGACGCCAACAGTGGGTACTCTCCAGCCCGGGCGATCCACGTGGGGCGAATGCTCGAGCAGAACGGAGTGGAACACTTCGAAGAACCCTGCCCTTACTGGGAACTGGAACAGACTCTCGAAGTCACCCAGGCACTGGACCTGGACGTGACCGGCGGTGAACAGGATTGCGAGATTCCAACTTGGCGGCGGATGATCGAGTTGCACGCAGTCGACATTATCCAGCCCGATATTTGCTACCTAGGCGGCCTGACCCGAACCTTGCGGGTCGCGGCTATGGCCGACTCTGCCGGCCTGCCGTGCACACCGCACTGCGCCAATCTGTCGATGGTGACTCTGTTTACGATGCACTTTCTGCGTTCTATTGGTAACCCGGGTAAGTACCTGGAGTATTCCATCGAGGGTCTGGATTACTACCCCTGGCAGGAAGGTCTGTTCGTAGAATCTCCCTACGCAGTCGAGGATGGCCAGGTCACGGTAACTGATGTACCGGGCTGGGGCGTCGAAATCAACCCGCGTTGGCTCGAATCATCGGAGCGTGAGATCAGCAGATTCGATGGCTGACCTGCGGTGGTCTCAGCCAAGGTGTGAGTGCAGCAATTCGGGCTTACTGCCCGGTTTACGGGTGGATACATAGCCCCGGGGATTTGTAACGGCGAAGCTTAGCGGGCCGCATTGGCGAAGAAAGCCTGCTGGCCTTGAATCCGGAAGCTGTTGATCAGGTTCTGTCCGACCTCCCCGAGCATCCAGTCGATAAATGCCTGTCCTTCTTCGGCCCTGACATGAGGATGTTTTTCCGGGTTAACCAGAATGATCCCGTACTGGTTGAACATGGGTGGGTCGCCCTGGAACAACAGCGCCAGGTTTCCCTTGTTGCCAAAGCTGAGCCAGGTGCTCCGGTCACTCAAGGTGTATGCATCCATTGAACTGGCCATATTGAGTGTTGCGCCCATGCCGCGACCGGTTTCCCGGTACCACTCGCCATTGGAATCGGTAACCTTGATATCGGTGCGGGCCCAAAGTTCAAGTTCTTTCTTGTGCGTGCCACTGTCGTCTCCTCTGGAGAAAAACAGGCTCTGGTGGCTGGCGATCCGGGTCAGAGCGTCTGCGACATCTATGGCGGCCTGGGTACCGGCCGGGTCGGATCCAGCCCCTACGACGACGTAATCGTTATACATCAGGTCGAAGCGCCTGGTACCGAAACCATCTGCAACAAACTGCTCTTCCGAGGCTCGGTGGTGGACCAGAAGCACGTCAGCGTCACCGTTACGGGCAACGCGGAGGGCCTGGCCGGTACCGACGGCGACAACCCGGACCTCAATGCCGGTCTCTTCGGTGAAATGTGGCAGGAGGTGGTCGTAGAACCCGGAGTTTTCGGTCGATGTCGTCGAGGCGATCACGACGAATCGTGTCCCGCCCATCGCTTGAAGCGAAAAGAACAGCAGGCAGAACGACAGGCTGATCGCGAGCTGAAAGCGTAGAAATTTATGAGCAGATGTCACAGACCGTAGCCGCCGAGTTGGCGAAATGGCCCGCGTTTATAACATATCCCAGAAACAAAACGGTCAGGTCCCCGCTGCGGTGATCTGAATGTTCCACACGACGACCGGCCGTGTTCGGCCGGGAAAGAAGGCCGGTGCCGGCGGTCGGTCGGTGGGGTTTTCAGGGGAGGCGCTGTGGTACGCCAAAGGTCTCACCCCCTGAATCCAGGAAGCATTGCTCCTCGACCGTTGACTGTCGGCCAAGAGCAAGATTCCGGTGTGGGAAGCGTTCGAAGCGCGCGATGATGTCTCGATGTAGCCGAGCATATTCGGCAGCCGAGTGGAAAAAATCCTCCGAGCCGACCGGTGCCCGATCCGGGAGGGCCTCGAACAGTGTGACGGATCGGTCCTGCAGGTTCGGGTCCTCGGCATGTTGCAGTGGCAGATACATAAAGAGCGCCTCGACAGGGTGAAGCTCGGTATGGATCCCCTGGTCGAGGGCGCTCAGTGCGGCTTTCAGCCCCAGCCAGTCAAAGTCAAAAGCACGGCCCAATCCGCGGTACAGGTTGCGTGGCAACTGGTCCAGTACCAGGATCAAAGACAACGTTGAAGTCCGGTCCTGATGCCAGTGGTCCAGTTCTCCGCGGACAGCTGCTGAGGGTAGTTCCCCGAAACGTTCCCGGATCTCGTCATCGAAAGAATGAGGGCCACCGAACCAGTTTGATTTTTGTGTTAAGAGCTGTGCTGGTCCTTCCAGGCTGTCGGCAAACCAGAACTCATGGATCTTGCGGGGGTCACGGGTGTTCAAAGTAACTCCACGCGCTGCCCACTAGCTCGCCAGTATCACTTCGAGCACCACGCGAGTGCCGAAATAGCCAAGCACCAGGAGTATGAAACTGGTCAGGGTCCATGTGACGGCCGTACGGCTTCGCCAGCCAAACATCCTGCGCCCAGTGATCAGTGAAGCAAAGCTCAGCCAGGCCAGAACGGCCAGTGTGGCGTGATGGTTGAGCAGCAGCGCTCGGCCAAAAAGCTGCTCAGAGAAGATGCCGCCGCTGATCAGGGTGATTGTAAGCAGTACAAAACCTGCATTGATTAGCTGGAAAAGCACCCCTTCCATTGTTTCCATTGGTGGTAGGTTACTCAGGAATCCGGCGGGGTGTCTGTGCCTGATCAGTTTCTCCAGCGTCACTAAAAGCAGCGACTGAGCGACCGCCAGGCTGAGGAAGCCATAGGCCAGACACGCGATCAGCATGTGAGCTAGAGCACTGATACTGCTTACAAGTGGAGTATAAGAAGGTCCGGGGAAGACCCATCCTGTCAGGGCGGCCAGCCCCGCTGCGGGCAGCACCAGAACACCGAGAGCTGTGAGCGGTTTGCGCAGGCTGGTGATCAGAAACAACACCACAATGATCAACGCGGTCACGGATAAGGTAGTGCCAAGGGCGAGGTTCGGCGACGTGCTGCCAGTCAAAAGGGGCGTTAATGATGCCCCATGCAGCGCTGCCACGACCGTCGTACTGAGAATGACCCGGTCGGTTCCGGTATCACGCTGGTGGCTGTCCGCGATCATCCAGCGGATAGTGAGAAACGTGGTCATGGCATAGCCCATCACGACCACAAGATTCAGAACGCCCATCATGGCTTCGCGCCTCCCTGATCAGCCAGACAACCCGGAATAGCCCGGGCCTTTACTGCTGAGTCCAGAGTGTAGAATCGCACCAGACAATTGGGAAGCCGCGTAACCGCTATTCAGGCTTCCTTGACTCAGTTTACGGTCCTAGATCAAAGGTAAGGCGTCATGTTCAACCAATTGGGTGAGCGACTTAAGGAGACATTCCGTGACTTGCGCGGCAAGGGGCGCCTGTCTGAAGAGAACATAAGCCAGGCGCTGCGCGAGGTTCGGGTCGCCCTGTTGGAAGCCGACGTGGCCTTACCTGTGGTCAAGTCATTTATCGACGGTGTGCGTGGCCGCGCCATTGGTGAGGAGGTTGTGCGCAGCCTCACCCCAGGTCAGTCCGTGATCAAGATCGTGCATGACGAACTGGTCAACCTGATGGGTGTGCGTAATGATGTGCTGAACCTGGCAGCCCGTCCGCCGGCAGTGATTCTCCTGGCGGGCCTGCAGGGTGCTGGCAAGACCACCACGGCGGCGAAACTGGCCCGTTTCCTGAAGGAACGTGAAAACAAGCGTGTGCTGTTGGCGAGCGTGGATATCTACCGACCCGCTGCAATGGAGCAGTTGCAGCGTTTGGCTGAAGAGATAGAGGTGCCGTATCGTGGCGATGGCAAAGATGCGGTCGCGATCGCTGTCGATGCACTCAGTCATTCGCGCTCGCAGGTGATGGATGCTCTGATCATCGACACTGCCGGACGTCTTCATGTAGACGATGACATGATGGCGGAGATTCAACAGATTCACCAGGCAGTCACTCCAGTAGAAACCTTGTTCGTGGTGGACAGTATGACCGGTCAGGACGCGGTCAACAGTGCCCGGGCGTTTAACGAGGCACTGGCACTCACTGGGATCATTCTGACCAAGACCGATGGTGACGCGCGAGGTGGTGCGGCACTGTCGATTCGCGAGGTGACAGGTCGGCCGATCAAGTTCATGGGAACTGGTGAGGGGACTGGAGCGCTGGAGCCGTTCCACCCGGACCGGGTGGCCTCGCGAATTCTGGGTATGGGTGACGTACTCAGCCTGGTTGAGGAAGTTGAGCGCAAAGTCGATAAAGAACAGGCGCAGAAGATCGCCAGAAAGTTGACGCGCGGCAAGGGTTTTGATTTCGAGGACTTCAAGGAACAGTTGCTGCAGATGGAACAGATGGGCGGACTGGCCGGACTGGTCGACAAACTGCCCGGCATGGGCGAGCTGTCGCCACAGATCAAGAGCCAGATAGGCAGCGCCGAGACCAGGCGTACCCTTGCGATTATCAACTCGATGACTGCCAGGGAGAGGGCATTTCCTGCCCTGATTAAGGGTTCGCGCAGACGTCGAATTGCGACCGGCTCCGGCACTGAGGTCCAGCATGTCAACCGTCTGCTGAAGCAATTCAGCCAGATGCAGAAGATGATGAAAAAAGCCAAGGGCAAGGGTGGCTTAGCCCGGATGATGGGCCAGATGAAAGGGAATGCACCAGGTTTGCCGCCTTTCTAGCGTTAGCTGTTGGTCTTCATGTAGCCTCGAAAAACGGCAACTGTGCTAAAATCCGCCGGTTTTTCATGTACATCAACAGGAGTACTGCATGGTCACGATACGGCTCGCTCGCGGCGGCTCTAAGAAAAGACCATTTTACTCGATCGTCGTTTCCGACCAGCGGCGGCAGCCCCGTGGCCGGTTTATCGAACGGATCGGATTTTTTAACCCCATGGCAGTGAGCAGCGAGGAAGATCTGCGGATCGATGCCGAACGCGCCGATTACTGGATCAGCCGTGGTGCACAGCCCTCCGAACGGGTCGCAAACATCCTCAAACGGGTGAAACGCGAAGCTGCCCCAGCCTGACAGGCGCCGTGTCTGCAATCTCACAGGAGAGAAGGCATGGCTGTGAATTACGATCATGGGGCTACGGTCGTAGTGGGTCGAATCTGCGGGGTCTTCGGTGTTAAGGGAGAAGTCAGGGTACAGGACTATTCCAGTCAGAACGGTAACATTCTTCACTATGAGCCGTGGGTGTTGAGACTGGAGGATGGTTGGGTCGAGCGAAGAGTAAAAGGCCGGCTTCACCAGAAAGGTGTCGTTTGCCAGATTGAGGGTTATGAAGATCGGGATCGGGCGCGGACCTTGATGGATGTTGATATCGCCGTACGCGAGGATCAACTCGATACGCTCGAATCTGGAGAGTACTACTGGCGCCAGCTGGAAGGCCTTGAGGTGATCAACCTGAACGGTGAGAACCTGGGAAAGGTGGAAGGGTTGATTGAAACAGGCGCGAATGATGTGATGGTTTTGAAGGGCGAGCGGGAAAGGTTGATTCCGTACGTGGCCGGGGTGACGCAGGTAGACCTCGATGCCGGTCGAATCCAGGTCGACTGGGACAAGGATTTCTGACCGGCAGGTGCCGGAACCGCCCAGACGGCATGACGATGCGAATTGACGTCGTCAGCATCTTTCCGGCGATGTTTGATGCTGTACGCTGCTGGGGAATGACCAGGCGCGCTCTCGACTCCGGGCAGCTTGAACTGGAGCTCTGGGACCCCCGGGAATTTACCAAGGATGGTTACCGCCGGGTGGATGATCGGCCTTATGGTGGCGGTCCCGGCATGGTGATGATGATCGAGCCGTTACGGCAGGCCATTGAGCAGGCCAGGTCCATGGGTGGGGGCCGCGTGTTGTATCTTTCGCCGCAGGGATCGAAGTTGGACCAGGCGCGAGTGAGGGAACTGTCCCTGGAGGCATCGCTGGTGCTGCTGGCGGGGCGTTATGAAGGTGTCGACGAACGGTTGATCGAGAGTGCTGTCGATGAAGAGATCTCGATCGGTGACTATGTTGTTGCCGGGGGTGAGTTGCCAGCGATGGTGCTGATTGAGGCGCTGGTACGATATCTGCCCGGCGTGCTGGGAAACGAAGATTCGGTGGAGTTCGATTCGTTCAGTGACGGATTGCTGGACTGGCCGCATTACACGCGCCCGGAGACGTATGAAACAAGGACTGTGCCAGCAACGCTGTTGAGTGGTCACCATGAAGAGATCCGGTGCTGGCGCCTGAAACAGGCACTGGGCCGGACCTGGATGCGGCGGCCGGACCTGCTGGAGTCTAAAGTGCTGAGTCAAGAAGAGCAGCAGTTACTGGAATCGTTCAAACGCGGACGAGAAGAACAGGAGAAGTCAACATGAGCAAGCTGATCGACGAAATTGAACAGGAGCAGTTGAAAACCGACTTGCCTGAGTTCGACCCGGGCGATTCGGTACGGGTACAGGTCAAAGTCAGAGAAGGAAACCGGGAGCGACTGCAGGCTTTTGAAGGTGTGGTCATTGCGAAAAAAAACCGCGGACTGAACTCCTCGTTTACCGTACGAAAGATCTCTTATGGCGAGGGTGTCGAACGTGTTTTTCAGACCCACAGCCCTATGGTGGAATCGATCGAGGTTCGTCGACGCGGTGACGTCCGTCGGGCCAAGCTGTATTACCTGCGGGGCCGGACCGGGAAATCGGCCAGGATCAAGGAAAAGATTTCCGGAGGATCCTGAACGAGCTGTTTTGCCGAATTGGTCGAAGAGTCGGGCTGGATCGGAAAACATTCGGGCGGGCAGGCCCGCCGATGACCGACCTCTGGCTCGCTACCGCGGCTTGGGTCGTCCTGCCCATGGGATTCGGCTGATCTTCGAAATTTTCTGTTACGTCCAACGCCAGCTACTGACAGTTAGTCTGCTGGGAACGTGTTGTTTTTCACCCTATCTTTCGGCGCAGACCCCGGATCTGGCATCGGGTCTATCGCAAACGACCTCTGCCGGGTCGCATGTGTTCCAGCCTCGACTGACACCGCTGGTTGATACCGGGTTCAGGATCTCTATACCGAACTTGGCAGGGCACGCGGAGGCGGGAGACGGCACCCCAGAGACCGTGGGGCCGTTGGCTACGGTGCTCACGCTGGAGCGGGTCCAACAACTGCGCCAGGAAGGGGCTTACGGTCTTGCCCTTGCCCTTCTTCAGCAGACTGGGACGGGTGAGCAGCCAGACTGGCTGGATTGGGAACGGCAACGCTGGGCCATACTGAAAGCGGCGGGCCTGAAGGCCGAACTGGTGGAGCGCCTCCGGAGTATTTTGCCGTCACTGGAAGGCGATCTGAAGGTCGAGGTGACGCTGGAGGTGGCAGCACTGCTGTTGATCCTGCAAAAGCCACGGGAATCCCGTGCCGTCATCCGCCAGATGTGGGCCAGCCAACAGCCCGCTCCCGTTTCTATGCTCGGTGCCAGACGCTTGGTCATTCAGGC
This sequence comes from uncultured Acidiferrobacteraceae bacterium, assembly GCA_964630665.1. Classification (GTDB taxonomy): domain Bacteria; phylum Pseudomonadota; class Gammaproteobacteria; order Arenicellales; family UBA868; genus UBA9619. The sequence continues at coordinate 22,869 of CAZVVN010000029.1, forward strand.
TTACCTCGCGGAAGGCCTGCTGGACGATGCCGATGTGGCCTGTGACCGGTACCAGGCCGATTACTATCCTGACGATCCGGCGTGGAACAGGTTGCGGGCAACACTGTTGCTGCGCTCGGGAAAGCCAGGAGATGCTCTGCGCTATCTCGCTGGCTTACAGGACGTTGAGTCCAAGCAGCTTCGGTCTCTGGCAAGGCTCAGGGAGGGATCCAAAACACCTCAGGAAGTACTCTCCCGGATGCAGGCGATGCGGATCAGCAGCCAGCAAGGCTCTCAAACAGACCGGTTTCGGCTGGCCGTGCTGGCCGAAGCCGCGGAGCGCGGCCTGAACTGGTTGGAGAGTGCCAGTGCTCTTGAGGTGCTGCTGGCCGAGGGTGCTGTACCAGGGCGTCTTCTGGCTGAAGTCAACCTGAAACGCCTGCTCAGGGTTTATCAGGTGTTGGGTGACAAGGCCCGCCAGGAACTTACCCTCGACGGCAGTGCTTTCGGCGCCTGGAGCCAGACACTGGCTGAGCAGCAAGTCGATGGTGTGACCCGTAGAGCGATTTATCTGTCTTGGTATTTCGATGCTGGGTTGGAGGCACCGAGCGATGAACTGAACCAGGCTCTGGTCCGTGGATTGCTAGACGACCGTCTGGCCCCGCTGGTGTTTCTGCTGTATGGCACGGACGGTCCTCTTGGTCCGGTGACCCGACTCGCAGATGATCTTCTGCACAAGCTCTCCCGCTATGCGCTGCAAAGGCGAGACTACAGTCTGGCCTCTACTCTGAACCAGGCCTCGCGCACAGCGCCGGAGGGTATGAATGAAGGCGAATGGGCTCTGCGCCGGTCTCGGGTGGAGATATTCGCCGGTCATGCAGAACCCGGCCTGGATATACTTCTCGAGTGGCTTGGTCAGGTTGAGTTTATTGCCGAGGACAGCCTGGACCGGGTGATACAGGTTTTGTTCGACCTGCAGACAATCGGCCGACACGACCTGGCGATGCTGGGCTTTCAACAGGTCGCCGAGCTGGCCCGGACGCCGCGTCAGCAAAGAGAACTGCTCTACTGGATGGCTGAGTCACAGGCCGCACAGGGAGAGCACAGCCGGGCCGCAGATCTCTTCCTTCGTTCTGCCGTCATCGGCAGGTCAAGGTCGAGCCAGTGGGGTCAGAGCGCCCGCTTTCGAGCAGCGAGTGAACTTGCCTCAGCCGGGCTGATCAATGATGCCCGAACACTTTACCGTGCCTTGCTTGAGATGACCTCTGACCCAAAGCAGCGCCTGGCCTTGGGACAGAAGATCCAGGATCTTGATCTGCAGGCGGCGTGGGGCAACTGAACGGAAGGATGGCAAAGGAACCGCAGGGCAATCCACTGGTCGACCAGTTTCTGGACAGCGTCTGGCTGGAGTCCGGCTTGAGTGCCAATACCCTTTCTGCCTACCGTGCAGATCTGAAGAATGTCGCAACGTGGCTTACCGCGCGGGGTACGGAGCTGGAGACGGTGAGCCGCGCCCAGCTGCTGGAATACCTGGCGCACTGTGTGCGGTCGGGCCACAGTCCGCGTTCTTCGGCCAGACGCGTCTCGACGTTGCGTCGGTTCTATCGATACCTTGCCAGGGAAGGGTTGCTCGAGTCCGATCCGACGACAGGGCTGGATTCACCCAGGGTGGGACGGTCACTGCCTAAGACGCTGTCGGAGAAGGGCGTGGAGGACCTGCTGTCAGCTCCGGATAGCGGATCGCCTTTGGGACTGCGCGACAGGGCCATGCTTGAAACCCTCTATGCGACGGGCCTGAGGGTTTCAGAGCTGGTCCGTTTGACATTGGATGAGCTGGATGAGCTTGCCGGGCTCGTCCGGGTGCTGGGGAAGGGCGGGCGTGAGCGCATCGTGCCGCTGGGTGATGAAGCTCTGAACTGGCTGAACAGCTACCTGCACTCGAGTCGACCCGAACTCCTGGGTCGGCGTGTGTCTGAAGCGGTATTTGTCACCCGCCGCGGTGGTCCCATGACTCGACAGGCCCTGTGGTATCTGATCAAGCGCTACGCGGCACGTGCCGGCGTCGGTGAGGAGTTGTCGCCGCACTCGCTCCGGCATGCCTTTGCGACGCATCTGCTGAACCATGGCGCAGATCTGGTCAGCGTTCAGATGCTGCTGGGGCATGCCGATCTTTCAACGACCCAGATCTACACCCACGTTGCACGGGCTCGCCTGCAGTCATTGCACGCTGAGCATCATCCCCGCGGATAGTGCTCTCGGAGCGCTGTCACTGGGAATGAAGTCTAGCTGGGCGTGTAGTCCCCGCACTTGAACACGGAAAGGGGCCGGTATAATGGGGTTGAAGCAGCCCAGTTAAATAGGAAAGAGGAGCCGAGTTATGGTAGCCAGTCGCGCGGCAGTCGCCCATGAAGCAGGTCAACCGCTCAGTATCGAGACAGTCAATGTGGACGGTCCCCGCGAGGGCGAGGTGATGGTCGAAATCAAGGCCACCGGGATCTGTCACACCGATGCTTTTACCCTGTCGGGTGAGGATCCTGAGGGGTTGTTTCCTGCCATCCTTGGCCACGAGGGCGCCGGCATTGTGGTTGAAACCGGCCCAGGTGTACACAGTGTCGCCACTGGAGACCATGTCATACCGCTTTACACACCGGAGTGCCGGGTTTGCGATTACTGTACTTCCGGCAAGACAAATCTCTGTCAGTCCGTGCGTGAGACCCAGGGGCGTGGACTGATGCCGGATGAAAGCAGCCGGTTTTCCGTTGGTAATGACTCTTTGTTTCACTACATGGGTACCTCGACTTTCTCCAACTTCACGGTTCTACCTGAAATCGCTGTCGCCAGAATCCGCGAGGATGCACCGTTTGAGAAGGTCTGTTATATCGGCTGTGGCGTGACCACCGGCATCGGGGCGGTCATCAACACAGCCCGGGTGGAGCCCGGTTCAAACGTGGTGGTCTTTGGCTTGGGTGGTATTGGATTGAACGTCGTTCAGGGTGCCCGGCTTGTCGGTGCCGACAAGATCGTCGGGGTGGATCTGAACCCGGCTCGACAAGCTTTGGCTGAGAAGTTCGGTGCGACCCATTTCGTCAATCCAGCCGAGGTTGAAGGCGATCTTGTCAGTTATCTGGTCGAACTCACAGGTGGCGGTGCCGATTACAGTTTTGAATGTATAGGCAACGTTGAGGTGATGCGCCAGGCTCTCGAGTGCTGTCACAAAGGCTGGGGTGAGAGTGTCATTATTGGCGTTGCACCGGCTGGTGCGGAAATCTCGACCCGCCCGTTCCAGCTGGTGACGGGCCGCGTCTGGCGCGGCACGGCCTTTGGCGGCGCGAGGGGTCGAACCGATGTGCCTAAGATCGTTGACTGGTACATGGACGGCAAGATCAACATCGATGATCTTATAACGCACACCATGCCGCTTGACGAGATCAACACGGCTTTTGACCTGATGCACGAGGGTAAGTCGATCCGCAGTGTGGTGATCTACTGACGACCGATCTCGTCCTGAGCCGGTCGTCAGGCGAGCTGTAAATACTGCTTGTAGGGCAGGTGTCTCCCCGCCGCTCTCCGGCTGGAACGGCAGACTGCGTGGTGATCCGCTTTGTGTCAGTTCAGGGCCTGGGCAAGTAGCCGCCGATAACGGGATACCCGGTCATCGCTGCTTCCGAGTGCCTGAAAGACCTGTAGCAGGTTCTCTCGAGCGCTCGCTTTGATCTCACTCTGGCCGGTTCTGACCATTTCCAGCAGGTGATCCATTGCGGCTTCAGCCTCGCCCCGCTCGAAAAGCACGGCACTCAGGCGACGTCGGGAATCGTGGTCGTCGGGGGTCGATTGGAGTCGACTCAGCAGCGTATCCTGGTTTTCACTGTTTAATGCAGTTTCCCTGATTTCTATTCGTGCCAGCAGTCCTTTGAAAGCCTCATCCTGTTGAGCAGGTGGTGACACGCCTTTGAGAGTTGCCCTGGCTTCTTCAATACTGTCTTCAGCGTGCTGATATCCAGCCAGCGCCAGCCTCAGCTTGTCGTACCCCGGATCGTCATCCAGTACCTCCTTAAGCAGCGTCACCGCCTCGCTTATCTTTCCCAGGCCGGCCAGATCGTTCGCGAGCTTCATTACATCGTCGGCAGGTCGGGGCAGATGGCGCTCAATGAACTCCCGGACAGCCCTTTCCGGAAGAACACCAGTGAATTCGTCCACAGGCCGTGCATCTTTGAATAACTTGACGGTTGGAAGACTGCGCACACCGTACTCCGAGGCCAGTTGCTGCTGCTGATCGGTGTCGATTTTCGTGAGCTGAAACCTGCCCTCGTATTCGCTTGCAAGACTGGCCAGAATTGGATTCAGCATCTTGCACGGGTTACACCAATCAGCCCAGAAATCGACCAGCACTGGCATTACCTTGGATTTTTCGAGGACCTCCTGGTGAAAACTGTCAGTGGTAACTTCCACTGCTTGAGTGCTTTGTGTCATCTAGCGGCTTCTCCTGACAGTCAATAGAACATGATATTCTAGGCTTGCGCATGTCGAAGTTGAAAGTCCTTCAGGACCATTGTTGTGGACCGATGTGCAGGATCGATCCTGTGAGCGGCCAAGGTCTCTTCCTGCCGTCTAGCGGCCGCGATAGCCCATGGGTCCAGTGATCGACACGCTACTTGTTCGAGGCCGTTTGTGCGCCTTTGTGTTCGCTGCGCTGCTGACATGGCCGGCTTTCGGCGGGCAGGGATTCAAAAACCTGGATGGTGAACCGAGCTCTGTTGCCGGCCATTTTGAACCAGAGCGCTGGCTCGTTGTTCTGATCTGGTCATACAGTTGTCCGATCTGCCGGCAGGAGATCGCCAGCTACGTCGCTCTTTCTAAGCGTCATGCGGGGGGTGAGATTGCTGTTCTGGGACTTTCGATGGATGGCGAGGAGGGCATAGCGGATGCGTGGGGCTTCGTCGCCGAGAATGACGTATCCTTTCCCAGCCTGATTGGCGAGCCAGCGGACGTGGCTGAATATTATCGAAGCACCACCGGTCGCGGGTTTCAGGGTACTCCGAGCCTGTTGTTATTTGCACCTGGCGGCAGCTTCAAGGCGTCCCAGGTCGGTGCGGTTCCGGTCACTGCAATCGAGCAGTTTGTTTCAGCTCCCCCCGATTGACAGGTTTCACCGATTTGTGCTCGATCTCTCAGGTCTGTTTCCATGCAGTTCAATCTATGGGTTGGAGGGGCCTGTTCACATCCATCAACCGCGTCTGCAGGGCGGCACCATGGTCGAGGGTGAGAGCTGGGGGAGACGCATACGGCACTGGAAATTGACCACAATGGTGACAAGTGCTAGAACCGTGCATGCCACTGGACAGTCGCGTCCTGAGCGCTTCAAAAACAGCTCGTTCGGTGAGAAGGACAACGACCTGTCGGGAGCAGGGCGTAGAGATCCCAGCAGACAGTGAACCAGGAACACACGATGCAGAACCAACACCCGCCTCAGATCAATGGTGAGCGACTCTGGCAGAGCCTGATGGAAATGGCGCGCATCGGCGCGACCGAAAAGGGCGGATCCTGTCGCCTGGCGCTTACCGATGAGGACAAAGCCGGCCGGGATCTCTTTGTCGGGTGGTGCCGGACCTCAGGCTGCTCGATCGAAGTAGACCGGATGGGAAACATCTTTGCCCGGCGGGCCGGCAACCGGCCGGAACTGTCCCCGGTCCTGGTGGGCAGTCACCTGGATACTCAGCCGACCGGCGGCCGGTTCGATGGGGTCTACGGCGTCCTCACAGGTCTTGAGATCATCCGCACACTCAACGATCTAGATCTCCCAACAGAGCGATCTGTAGAGGCTGTCTGCTGGACCAATGAGGAGGGCAGTCGGTTTGCACCGGCCATGGTCGCCTCTGGGGTATTCGCCGGCGTCTACGACCTTGAATATGGGTTGAGCAGGTGCGATGACATTGGGCTGACGATGGGTGAGGAACTGGAACGCATCGGCTACGCCGGTGCGCAAGAGATGGGCCGGCCGCTGCACGCTTATTTTGAAGCGCATATCGAGCAGGGGCCGATTCTGGTTGAGGAAGGCACCACGATCGGTATCGTGACGGATGCGCAGGGCCAACGCTGGTATGAATTGACCCTGACGGGGGTGGAGTCTCACGCCGGCCCTACGCCGATGGACCGGAGGAGAGACTCGTTGCTCGGGGCCGCGCGGGTCATTAGCCTGGTGAACCAGATCGGCCTAGCCCATGCACCGCTGGCCTGTGCGACTGTTGGTATGATTGATTCTCATCCCAATTCACGCAACGTCATCCCGGGACGCACCTTTCTGACCGTGGACTTCAGACATCCTGATGACGAAGTGCTAGCCGAAATGGATCAGGCACTGCGTCAGGGGGTGAGTGAGATCGCAACTGAAGGCGCTCTTGAGAGCGAGCTCGACCAGATCTTCTACTATGCCCCAGTACCGTTCGACCAGACCTGTGTCGCAGCTGTTCGTGACGGCGCTGCAGAAAATGGTTACGCAGCCCGTGAGATTGTCGCCGGTGCTGGGCACGATGCCTGCTTTATTGCACAAACGGCACCGACCTCCATGGTGTTTATTCCGTGTGTTGACGGGATCAGCCACAACGAGGTGGAGGACATCGACCCCGCCTGGGCGACGGCTGGTGCAAACGTAATGCTGCACGCAGTGCTTGGTAAAGCCAACGACCGGCCATCGCTTTAGATAATGACGGTCCTGATCCAGCTTCCCCGGTGGTTGAACAGGACGAACAGTGCCGACTATGATGTCCGGTCCGGCACCGGATAATGCTGTTTCAGCAAAAGGAGTGACCCGTATGACCTCAGAAACCCGTGTCCTGGCAACTTATGTTGCGGATCTTGAATTCAGTGATCTGCCAGAGAGCGTTGTCGCGCGTACCCGTCTGCTGGTGATGGACCATGTTGGTATTGCATTGCGGGCCCGTCACGCTGCCGACCTGAATAACGCGATGGCGACTGCACTGCAAACCCTGGGGTTGACAGGAGGCAGTTCGATTGTCATTGGAGACCAGCAGGGTTACTCGTCTCCCGCAGCCGCCTTTTACAACGGCAATCTCGCGCACTCGCTCGATTTTGACGACACCCACGCGCGAGGATCAATTCACCCCAGTGCACCCATCGTGCCAGCGGCTTTTGCCGCTGCACAGATGGCCGGTGCCAATGGGCAACGTCTGATAGCCGGAATTGTGGCCGGCTACGAAGTTCAGATCCGGCTGAGCATTGCGCTCAACCCGACCGAACACTACAACCAGGGATTTCATCCTACCGCCACCTGTGGAGTGTTTGGCGCCGCCGCGGCCGCAGGCAATATCCTGGGGCTGTCTGCCGACCAGATGATCAGCGCATTTGGCCTGTGCGGAAGCCAGGCCGCTGGCTCGATGCAGTTTCTCGCCGACGGGGCGTGGAACAAGCCGTATCACACCGGTTATGCTGCCATGAACGGACTGGTCTCCGCGGTCATGGCGTCAAAGGGCTTTATCGGCACGGCCGAGCCGTTGGAAGGAACCAAAGGGGGTTTCCTGCGGGCTTATGCACCGAATCCTGTACCCGCCGAGGTCGTCTCCGAACTCGGTGAACGGTTTGAGACGATGAACATTGCGGTCAAGCCTTATCCTTCCTGCCGCTATGGCCATGCTGCCATCGATGCGCTGATCTCGCTCAAGGCGGCCAATGATATTGACTATCGCTCCGTCGAATCGATCGAAGTGGGATTACCTAAGACGGGCTGGAGTCTCATCGGTGACCCGGAAGTCACAAAGCAGAATCCGAAGAACTATGTCGACGGGCAGTTCTCGATGGCGTTTGTGGGTGCTGTGGCGATCCGAGAGGGCCGTATGGGCTGGGACGACTATGAAACACATCTCAAGGACAAAGACACCTTGGCATTGTGCCGAAAGATCAGGACGGTTGTAGACCAAGACGTCCAGGCCCATTACCCGGCAAATATGAGTGGTGTTGTCAGGGTCAGAACTTCGGGGAGCAGTTTTGAAGAGATGGTCGTGATCGCAAAGGGTGAGCCCGAGAATTTTCTGACTGATTCCGAGATGCGTGACAAGTTCGATACACTGGTTGGCCCCTACCTCGATGCCGGCGCGCTCGAATCGCTGGCAGGTTCACTTCTGCAGCTGGATCGCGAGAGCGGTGTTGATTCCCTGCTGGACTCGACCCGTTCGAGTAGACCGGCATCTCTCAAGGCTGTCTAGGTCGAGTTGCGCTAATGGTAGTGGAAAGAAAAGAAATCGCGCCGGGCCGTTACCGGGAGTCGTATGGACGCTATTTCGAAGATTTCGAGGTCGGTGATATCTATGAGCATCGTCCGGGGCGAACCATCACCGAAACAGACAACACCTGGTTCACGTTGTTGACTATGAACACGCATCCACTGCACTTTGATGTCGAGTATGCGGCAAATACTGAATTCGGCCGGCCGCTGGTCAATTCGGCCCTGACGCTGGCGATTGTGGCGGGCATGAGTGTCAGTGATCTCAGTCAGAAAGCGATCGCGAACCTTGGCTGGAGTGACATCAGGTTGACCGCGCCGGTGTTTCCAGGTGACACGCTGTATGCCGAGTCCGAGGTGCTCTCGAAACGCGAGTCAAAAAGCCGTCCGACCCAGGGCATCGTTTCCGCCCGGACCACCGGGATGAATGCCGGAGGCACGGTTGTGATGACTTATGAACGCTCGTTCCTGGTGCCCAAAGACGGCCATGGCGCCGATGACTGATCACTCCTAAAGGTCAGGATCTGTTCGATGAATAACGCAGCCAAGCGTACTTCTGAAGAAGTAATGATCCTGGATACCGTCGACCGGTTTCTGGAGCGTGACGTGCGACCGGTGGCGCGGGAACTCGAGGCCAGTGACACCTATCCTCAGTCTATCGTTGACAGAATGGTTGAGCTTGGCCTCTTCGGCGCGACGATCGCTCCGGAGTATGGTGGCCTGGGCCTGTCGGCCAGCACTTACGCGACTATCATTGAGCGAATCTGCACGGTCTGGATGTCGGTATCCGGCATCATCAACTCTCATCTCATCATGGCAGCCGCAGTGCAGCGTTTTGGTACCGACGAGCAGAAGCAAAGCTATCTGCCGCGCTTTGCCAGTGGTGAATTACGTGGCGGAATCGCTTTGACCGAGCCGGATTGTGGAACGGATCTGCAGGCGATCCGAACGCGTGCGGTACGTGATGCCGATGACTATGTCGTGAATGGGGCCAAGACCTGGATCTCGAACAGCGCAGAGGGGGGAATCCTGGCGGTGTTGGTCAAGACTGATCCCAAAGCCGAACCCGCTCATCGCGGCATGAGCCTGATTCTGATCGAGAAAGGTCCGGGATTCAGCGTAGTCCGGAAGCTCGACAAGCTGGGTTACCGGGGCATCGACACGGCAGAGCTGGTGTTCGAGGACTGCCGCGTGCCATGCACCAGCCTGATTGGTGCCCAGGAAGGTCGGGGGTTGCAGCAAATTCTGGCGGGGCTTGAGTTGGGCCGCATCAACATAGCAGCTCGCGGCGTCGGAATTGCGCGGGCATGCCTGGACGAGTCGATCGCCTACGCACAGTTGCGCAGGAGTTTCGGCAAGCCGATCTGTGAGCATCAGGCCATTCAGATGAAACTGGCCGACATGGCCACTCGGGTGCAAGCTGCCCGCTTGCTGACCGAGTCCGCAGCCCAGGCCTACGACAGCGGTGAGCGCTGTGATATGGAGGCCGGGATGGCCAAGCTCCACGCCTCGGAAGCGGCGATCAGCAACAGCGTCGACGCGATGCGGATCCATGGCGCCTACGGCTATTCCCGCGAGTTCAATATCGAACGCTATTACCGGGATGCGCCGCTGCTCGCGATCGGTGAAGGCACCAATGAACTGCAGCGGATCATCATCTCAAGGCAATTGATTGAACGCAATAAAGTGTGAGGGATGGTGGTTTCCAGCCCGGCAATGCTTCCATTAGAGTCTGTCCGCGTCGTCGCCGTTGAGCAGTACGGCGCTGGCCCCTTCGGGACCATGTTTCTCGCTGACCTTGGTGCCGAGGTGATCAAGATCGAGAATCCGAATGATGGTGGTGATATGGCGCGCAGTGTTGGGCCGCATTTCTTCGGTCCGCATGACAGCCTTTTCTACCACGCGCTGAACCGTAATAAAAAGAGCTTTACGCTGGATCTCAGCAAGCCCGGGTCCCGGCCGCTGTTCCACGAGCTGGTCGAAACGGCCGATGCGGTGTGTTCGAATCTGCGCGGCGATGTGCCGGAAAAACTCGGCCTGACCTACGCCCACCTCAAGCACTGCAATCCGCAGATTGTCTGTGCACACCTGAGCGCTTACGGCCGTGAAGGACCGCGTGCCGACTGGCCGGGTTATGACTACCTGATGCAGGCCGAGGCCGGTTTCCTTTCGTTGACTGGAGAACCAGGGTCGCCGCCGGCACGCTTCGGGTTGTCGGTGGTCGACTTCATGACAGGACTGGGCCTGGCTTATGCCCTGCTCGCCGGGCTCACCGGAGTGCGGGCCAGCGGCCGTGGTCAGGACATGGACGTCAGCCTGTTCGATTTTGCCCTCAGTACCACCAACTACCTCGCGACCTGGTATCTCAACAAAGGTGAAAGCCAGCAGCGCTTGCCTCGATCTGCGCACCCATCGCTGGTGCCCTGTCAGCTCTATCGCACCAGCGACGGCTGGATCTTCATTATGTGCAATAAGGAGAAGTTCTGGGTTGCCCTGTGCGATGCGCTTGGGCATGCGGAGTGGAAAGACGATCCGCGTTTTCGAACGTTCACCGAGCGCCTGGAGCACAGAGACGAGATCACAGGAATTCTTGATCAGGCGCTGTCCACGCGCTCCACGGGCCAGTGGCTCGAGGTCCTGTCCGGTACAGTGCCGGTCGCGCCGGTCAATGACATTGCCCAGGCACTCGACAACCCGTTCGTGGCGGGGCAGGGCCGCTTGCAGTCACTCGCTCATCCGACCGGTGACACCTACCGGATGGTTGCCAATCCGGTTCGAAGCAGCGAGGGTGAGACACCGTCACATCCGGCGCCAGGGCTGGGCCAGCATACCAACGACCTTCTGGACGAACTGGGTTACAGCGAAGAACGCATCGGTACATTGCGCGATAAAGGCATAATATGAAAATTCAATTCCCCTAAAGGTTCCGAGTCATGAACATTGGCGTTTTTATCTTTTCCACGGAATACTCGATCAGGATCGTCGACCTGGCCCGGGCCCTGGAGGACCGAGGCTTCGAGTCATTGTTCGTTCCCGAACACACGCATATCCCGATCAGTCGGCGAACCCCTTTTCCAGGCGGCGAACCGTTGCCCCGGGAATACTCCAACACCTTGGATCCGTTCGTCGACCTGACTGCGGCTGCTGTTGTGACCCGGAAACTGCGTGTCGGTACCGGGATCTGTCTGGTGAGCCAGCGTGACCCGATCGTGACGGCGAAAGCGGTAGCCAGCCTGGATTTGATTTCCGAGGGGCGGTTTGAGTTCGGTATCGGTGCCGGGTGGAACCAGGACGAACTGGAGAACCACGGCACCCGCTATGAGGACCGGTTTCGGGTCATGGTCGATCGAGTCAAAGCCATGCAGGCGATCTGGACAGGGGAAGAAGCAAGTTACGATGGGGCGTTTACACATTTCGAGCCCACCTGGTCATGGCCCAAGCCGGTGCAGAAACCCTATCCGCCCATACTGCTGGGCGGTGAGACCAAGTACAGCCTGCGGCGGATCATGGATTTCTGCGACGGCTGGATGCCCCGTGGAAACTATATGTCTGATCCCAAAGTGGCTATGCAGGAATTGCGCAGCTATGCCGATGAAGCCGGTCGTGCCCTGGATTCCATCGCGGTCAGTGTGTTTCGGGCCCCACCCAAGGCCGATTATCTCGCCAAGTGCCAGGAAGCCGGCGTCATGCGGGTGGTTCTACACCTGCCCTCGGCCGGCGAGGACGTGGTGATGCCACTGCTGGACCAGTACGCTGCGTTACGGGATGTGTAACCGGAATATCCAGCCTGTTGTGATTCGCTACTCGGTGTCCGGTTGAGTCGACTGTGACATCGGGATCTCGTCATTGGCTATGCCGAACCGGGCAACGGGCGGCACTGCGCTGCCCTCTAAATCAGTGAAAATGCAGGTCTTGGCGGCTATCTGAAAAGTGGCAATCTCCTTCAGAGCAATGGCGCGACCTGTTTGGCGAACTTCTCCATTTGTTTCATAGCAAAGCTTGGTGTCTCCAGCCCGTGGAACTGAAATTCAACCACGAAGTGCCAGACGCCAGCCGCATGTAATGCGTGGATTCGTTCGGCACAGGCTTCAGGCGATCCCGAGATGGTCACCTGTCGAGGATCGACATCGGGTTGGTCAAATGCTACGGCCGTCTGTAGCTTTGGCGCGTAAGCCTCCAGATCACTCTGGCTGTCGGCGACATAGGCAAAGGTAAAGCTGGCGAGTTTCGGGTCAGTGCCGTACTTTTGTCCTTGCTCCTTGAGTTTCGGGATCCACAGATCCCTGGCCTGGTCCGCATTGGGCCAGAAAGCCAGGATGCACTCCCCGTAGCGTGCTGCACGCCAGATTGATTTGACTCCGCCGCCGATCCAGATCGG
>CAZVVN010000030.1:0-34963 GCA_964630665.1 uncultured Acidiferrobacteraceae bacterium
TGATGGTAATATGACCGACTACCTGGCGAGTCTGGAGAAACTTCACAAGCGCAGTGATGCCTGCCTGTGGCCGACTCACGGCCCGCCCGTTACTGATCCAACGCTCTATATTTCGACCCTGATTGAGCACCGGTTAGTGCGCATCAAAGCGATTCGAGAACTGCTCAGAACAGGCAGCCAGAGAATCAACGACATGGTGCCGTCCCTTTATCCTGATATCCAGCCGGCGCTGCGGACTGCAGCCGGTCTGTCGACCCTGGCATCGCTTGAGCATCTACAGAGACTAGGCGAGGTCACAGCCCAGGAAGACACCGGCCGGGGCGTATTCTTTAGTTACACCGGATAGCGCTCACTTCCAGGTCACCTGGCGACGTCCCCGCCAACTGAACAAAGGTGTTGGCCGGTCATCGGCTTCACCGCGGGACAACGCAATAGCCCGTTCCAACATAAAACGAGTGATGTTCCGCATTTCCAGCGCAGCGAGCTGATCCACATTCCACCAGCCGATCTGAACAAGCTCGCCGTCACCTTGAAGGTCACCACTCAGCCAGGAGCCATCGACCATGAAGAAGCGGGCATGGAAGCGGATCTTGCTGAAACTCGGCGTAATGGCCCTGCCGACGTAACGCAGGTGCTGCAGGTCCGGTACCATACCGAGCTTTACAATTGATCGCCAGGGGGGTGCCGGTCTGCCTTCGAGTTCCCCGGACACACCGAGCAACATGCCTGTTTCCTCCCAGGTTTCCCGAATGGCCGTTAGGGCCAGCGCCCTGGCCCTTGGATGAGAACGACTGACCCCCATCAGATTGGTATAGGCAGGATCCAGTTCGGTGGCGGGTTTTATCTGACTGTCTGCGGCTGAGACAGCGCCCCCGGGAAACACGAACACACCTGGCATAAAGCGGGCAGCCGAATTGCGCCGGCCCATGAGGACATAGAGCTTACTTCCTCTTTTTCGAGTGACAATCAGGGAGCTGGCATCCCGGGGACGAACAGGTGGATCACCGCTGCCACGGATTGGCGGGTCACTGCGTCCAGGGTTTGATGAATCCGGCATCTGTCGGGGTTTCTCGGTTGGAACCTTCACTCCCGTATACACCGCCTTGTCAAACCGGTCTAGTGGTTGTTCCGCAAATTAATTTCGATAATACTCGACATATGGACGATTCGTTAGTCGTGAACGCGTTTTCCGCCCTGGCCCAAGCCAGCCGTCTGCAGGTCTTTCGTCTGCTGGTTCGGAAAGGTCCGGAAGGGCTCGCTGCCGGTGACATTGCCCGCCAACTCGGCGTGCCACACAACACTCTGTCGACTCATCTGGCTATTCTGACCCGAGCCGGGCTGCTCAGGTCGGCCCGGCGGGGTCGTTCCATCATCTACCGGATCGACGCCGGAGGAATTCGTAATTTGCTAGACCATCTTGTCAAAGACTGCTGTAACGGCAATCCGGAACTGTGCGGACCGCTCCTTGGTACAACCCCACGCTCTAGGAAGCCGGCCAACATATAGGCTCCATATAGATTTTCGAGCGTCAAGTCATGGACCAAGAGATTTACGGCGTGCTCTTTCTGTGTAGCGACAACTCAACCTGCAGCATCCTCGCTGAAGTGATCCTTAATCGAACCGACCGCTGGCTGCCCACTGGGTCTGTGCTGACCAGTCTGTCAGTCGGGCCCACTGATCCAGGCATCCTCCAAGGGCAACTGACTCAAATTGGCCGAACCTACTTTTCTAACGAGCCGGATAAAACCAGAATATGAACGAGTCTGAATTAACCCGAAGACTGGCCGCGGAAACGCTCGGCACCGCCCTATTGCTCGCCACAGTTGTTGGCTCTGGCATCATGGCGGAAGCCCTTGCCGGGGGCAACGCCGCGATCGCACTTCTCGGCAACACCATTCCTACTGGCGCGATATTGGTTGTACTGATCACGATCTTCGCCCCGATCTCTGGCGCCCATTTCAATCCCGCGGTTACGTTGTCCTTTGTCGTCCGCCGGGAAATCACGATCGGTGCTGCAATTGCCTACATCACTGTGCAGATCGCGGGGGGCTGCATCGGCACCTGGGCGGCACACCTGATGTTTGCCCAGGACCTCCTTCAGTTCTCGAGCCATCAAAGAACAGGCAGCGCCCAGTGGTTTTCAGAAGCGGTTGCGACCTTTGGCCTCGTCGCAACGATTCTCGGGACGCTGAACCGGCGACCAGAAGCCGTCGCCTACATGGTTGGCCTATATATTACTGCTGCTTACTGGTTTACGGCGTCGACGTCCTTCGCCAACCCCGCTGTGACCCTCGCCCGCAGTCTCACCGATACATTCAGCGGTATCTACCCAGCCCATGCGCCGGGCTTTGTTCTGGCCCAGTTGGTTGGTGCTCTGGTGGCGACGGCTGTCTTCGGCTGGCTTACACCCAGACAGTCGCGTTCACCGGATCGCTGAACCCATCCAGCCAATTCACTGAGAACTGATTGTAGGATCAGGTAGCGATGAGCAGCCGGAGGCGGTTACCCACACGTTCCGAAAGGTCGGCAAGATTGGCAATCCATAGAATGATCTGGTGCCAGAAGACCGTGGCAACGCCAAGCTCATCCTCCTTTGCAAAGAGCGCTCTGGCAGCCCGATCCAGTTCGGCATCGGTCTCGCTCTCCAACCGGCCCAGTTCGGTAATCATTTCATCCACCCGGGCGACTTCCCCCTCGCCAAATCCAGTCTCAACCAGTTCATCGAGTTCGTCAACGATACGCTGACCCTGCTCGCAGGCGGCCAGAACCCGATGGGCCAGAGACAGTACAGGCTCCCTGAGCGTGTCTGGCAGATGCATACTACGCTGATCAGCCAGTTCGGCAATATCCTGGGTGACGTCAGCAATGGAGTCCTGGTAGTCCAGAATCTCGAGCATGGTCCGGCGATCCATTGCCATCATGAATCGTCTGGGCATATGACTTCGAATTTCGTGCTTGAGTTGGTCTGCTTCATGCTCCAAACGATCGATCTCCGTACGGCGATTTCGAATAGCTTCGTCATCGGCGGCTGACATGGCCTCGAGTAAAGGAATGACCTCCCGGGCACAGAGAATGGCCATCTGCATATGCTTCTGCATTGGGCCAATTGGTGAACGTCCAACCAGTTTGTCTATCCAGGCCATGGTTTGCTCCTAGCCTGACAACAGGCCTTTGAAGAAAAAATAAAAGAACATCGATAATACTGCTGCGATCGGCAAGGTGGCGACCCAGGATGCAATGATTTTACCCACGATGCGCAGGTCCAACGCGCTAATTCCCCGAGCCAAACCAACACCCAGGACCGCTCCTACTAGAGTGTGGGTCGTCGAAACAGGAATTCCCAGTCGTGACGCGACCACGATGGTTGTCGCGGCAGCCAACTGAGCCGCAAAACCACGGCTGGGCGTCAGTTCGGTGATGCGCTTGCCAACGGTCTCCATCACCCGGTATCCCCAAGTGGCAAGACCAACCACGATTCCCAAACCTCCGATGGCCAGCATCCATGCGGCGACCGGCGCTTTGCCCCCCAGTTCGGCACCACCGATCGCACTGGTTACGGCAGCCAGAGGGCCGATTGCATTGGCGACGTCGTTGGACCCGTGGGCGAAAGCGATTGCGCAGGCTGTCAGGATCTGAAGCACGACGAAGATCTTCTCGACACGACTAAACCGATGTTTCGGATCTTCCTCTCCCAGTTGGACCCGGCGGATGAAAAACGCACCAATTGCCGCACCCCCTAATCCCAGGACAACTGATCCTAGTAATGCCTCTTTAAGATCCAAGTCGAGTCTCAGCGGTTTCAGTCCTTTGAAAAGCGTCACCAGTCCGATAATGAAGAAAACAAAGAAAAAGAACACTGGGCCAAGCCGGCGGATTCGCAGGATCGGATCCTTTGTATCCAGGATATTTGCTCGGGTGATCTGAAAAATAATGAAGGCAATCACCCCTGCGATCAAGGGTGACGTCAGCCACGACAGAACAATCTGACCGATTTTCGGCCAGTTGACGACATCGGGGCCGATCGCGACAGCACCGAATCCCACGATGGCCCCAACAATCGAGTGGGTAGTGGAAACTGGCAGTCCAAACCGGGTTGCACCAATCAGCAATGTACCCGCAGCAGCGAGTGAACCCAGCATACCGTAGATCAGTTGCTCACGGCTGATCAGGGAGAGATCCAGCATCCCTTTTCTGACCGTGTCGGTCACGTGGCCACCGGCAAAGAATGCACCCCCAAACTCAAAAATTGCAGCGACCAGGATGGCGCCCCAGACCGTTAGCGCTCCTGAACCGACACTGGTGCCCATAGCATTGGCGACGTCATTGGCGCCGATGGCCCAGGCCATATAGAGCGCCAGGCCCCCAGCAATCCACAGCGCGATCGGAATTTCAGAGATGAATTCCATGCATACTATCTTCGGGACCCGATAAGTTCTGGCTGGAGCTGGTCAATAATCGGCCCCCGGCCTGGGTACTTTCAAGATCCTCAGCTTGGAAAATCTTAGCCATTTTGTTGCAGAACGAAACGCAGCATCTCTCGGACAGCGATGTCACTCGCTACTACCAGAATTCTTGGCTTTGCCATAAACCGCTGCCCCTTTGCGTGTTGCCAATGCGGCATTAGATAGATCGATTGTTACAGTTTGATGACATTTCACCGATGGTTTCTTATTCTCGCCTTTGGGCAACAGATCACAAGTTCATTCGAGAATACTTTTCTCTAGAATCGCCAGTCGTTTTGCCAGGTCATCGAGTTGCCGGAAGCGTACCGCGCTACGGCGCCACTCCTGATTAGGCATAAGCCCTGTCCCGGACGAATACACGCCCGGCTCGGTGATTGATCCAGTCACCATCGACATACCGGTCAGGTGCACATCGTCGACAATGATCACGTGGTCTGCCACACCGACGACTCCAGCCAGCGTACAGCGGCTGCCTATGATCGTACTGCCGGCGATCGCGACGCACGCAGCAATAGCCGTGTGTTCACCGATTTTCACGTTGTGGGCAATGTGGACGAGGTTGTCGATCACAACGCCCCGCCCGATCGACGTGTCCCCCAGAGCTCCTCGGTCTATCGTGGTGCCCGCCCCGACCTGGACATCGTCACCGATAACGAGGCCTCCCAACTGGGGAATCCGGACCCATCGACCATCCTCTTTGGCATTACCAAAGCCATCACTGCCTAACACGGCACCACTCTGGACATAGCAACGGGCTCCAACCCTGACCCGACAAGCCACTGTGACGTTCGCGCTAAGGCGGGTCTGAGGACCTATGACGGCACCAGATTCCACCACACACCCGGGTCCCAGGACGGCCCCATCACCGATATCCACTTCCGCCTCAATCACGCAACCTGCCCCGATTGACACTGAATCCTTCAGCGATGCGTTGTTCGATACGATTGCAGAGGGGTGTACACCGGGCTCTGAAACCTGTGTAGCATCGAAAGCCCGTGCCGCTCGCGCATAGGCAACTTGCGGATCGTCACAGACAATCGCCGGACCTGTCCAGGCCGGCAGGTCTTCTTCTTTCAGTATGACTGCAGCAGCTCGGCACTGCTCAAGCTGGGGCTTGAGTCTCGAACTCGCAAGGAATGTCACCTCGCTGCTCCCGGCCGATTCCAGAGTAGAAAGAGCCTTGATTTCCAGGGTGCCATCACCGCGGCAGGTACCGCCAATCAGGGCGGCAAGATCTGCGAGTTTCATTCATCACCCCCGCTTAACTGATGATTGTGAGCGACGTTCTGGACAAGAACTCGAATGGTCTGGGCTCAGGTGCTTCATCAATGCGAATTATAGGTTTTATAGGGGACAAACCAGAAATTCTCCCGTAACGTCCGACTCGTGAGACGCTTGCAATTAGGGTACCTGTTGAGAACTTGTCCACCACTCATGGAACTGACAGATTGATTGCACGCAAAGCGGCTCAGTTTCGTTTGCTCTGCCGATGTACCGCTTCGACCAGTATTCCGACATTTTCGGGATCGACACCCGGCGTAATACCATGGCCGAGATTGAACACATGACCATCACCACTACCAAAATCGTCAAGAACACCAGAAACGGCTTTCTCGATCTGCGCCGGTTTCGCGTACAGCACAGCGGGGTCCAGGTTCCCCTGTAGGGCGACCCGCTCACCGACCTCCTGTCGAGCCTGGCCAAGAGACGTGGTCCAGTCACAGCCCAAAGCATCACAACCGCTGTCTGCAATGTCCGTCAGCCATTGACCACCGCCCTTGGTGAAAAGGATCAAAGGAATAGCACTCGCCACAGGGTCTGCCCTGAGTTGCCGGACAATACGCTTCATGGGTGACAAAGAATAGGTTCTGTAATCGTTATACGACAAGGCGCCGCCCCAGGTATCGAAGACCATGAGCACCTGCGCCCCGGCATGAGCCTGGGCGATCAGATAAAGGCTGACGGAGTCGACGAGTGTATTCAGCAGTCGGTGCATCGCTTCGCTCTGGTCGAACATCAATGACTTGATCTTAATGAAATCCCGGCTGCCCTGTCCCTCGACCATGTAGGTTGCCAATGTCCAGGGGCTTCCCGCAAACCCAATCAATGGCACCGAACCATCCAGTTCACTACAGATCACCCTGACTGCCTGGGTGACGTAACCCAGGTCATCTTCAGGATCAGGCACACCCAGGCGATCAATATCACGACGACTACTCAGTGGCCGGGCAAACCGGGGACCTTCGCCTTCGTTGATACTGAGCTCCAGTCCCATTGCATCAGGGATGGTCAGAATGTCCGAGAAAAGGATCGCCGCATCCAGCTCAAATCGCCGTAGAGGCTGCAAAGTGACCTCACAGGCCAGATCTGGCGTCTGGCACAGAGTCAGGAAATCGCCGGCGCGTTCTCGGGTTTCCCGATACTCGGGAAGGTAGCGGCCCGCCTGGCGCATGATCCATACCGGCGTACAGTCTACCGGTAGCCGGTGCAGTGCCCGGAGCAGACGATCGTTTTTCAATGCTACAGCCACCCGATTCAGCTACCGAAGACACCTCTGATCTGCTTCTGGATCTCACTCGCTGCAGCCAGAGGGTCTTTCGCATCACGGATCGGCCGGCCGACCACGAGGTAATCAGCACCGTCCTGCAGCGCCCGAGCCACAGAGACCGTCCGTTTTTGATCATCCTGATTGTCCACGGGGCGAATACCGGGCACCACGATCAGTAACGAGTCGTCAAGCTTCTTTCGCAGCAGAACCGTCTCCTGGCCGGAGGCGACGACACCGACGCAACCGTGATGGACTGCCCGGCGGGCTCTAGAGATGACCAACTCGGTCACGTCGCAGTCAAAACCAAGATCGTCCAGATCGGCTCTGTCCAGGCTGGTCAACACGGTGACCGCAAGAACACCGAAATCTTCCGCAGCCCCAGCCGCAGCCTGCATGATGGCATCGTTTCCATGCGCTGTGGCAAAGGTGATACCCCTGCCATTGAGCTGGCGGACGGCGCGCCCGACTGTGGCCGGCACGTCAAAAAACTTCAGGTCAACGAACACCTTTTTGCCGTATTCGGTCAGCCAGTCGACCAGAGCGAAGCCAGCCCCGCTCATGAATAGCTCCAGACCGACTTTGTAGAAAACGACTTCGGTTCCGAGCTGCTTTACCAAAGCCTGTGCGTCGCTGACAGCAGGCAGATCCAATGCCACGATGAGGCGCTCTTCGAGTGGAATTGCCGGCGGACCTGTCACTTAATCAACCGCTCACCGCAAGGCCACCTGGCCCTGCCAGAAACTCATCGATGGCCCTGGCTGCACCGCGCCCTTCGTTGATGGCCCAAACCACCAACGACTGTCCCCGGCGACAATCTCCAGCTGCGAATACCCTTGGAACTTCGGTTACAAACATCCCAGGTGCCGTCTGGTAGTTGCTACGCTCGTCGCATGTGATCTTCAACCGGTCAGGGATCTCGCACTCCGGGCCCAGGAACCCCAACGACAACAGCACCAGATCGCATTCCCAGATTTCTTCCGAGCCCGGAATCTCACTGAACGGTACCTTGCCCGAGCGACTTGACCAGTCGACCCGTACGGTCTTGACACCTGCCAGATGCCCCCGGCCATCGTCAATGAATTCACGGGTCAGTAGGGCAAACTGCCGGGGGTCGCTGCCAAACCTGCTGGCCGATTCAACATGCGCGTACTCGGTTCGGTAAGTCAGCGGCCACTCGGGCCACGGGTTGTTCACAGCCCGTTGATCTGGTGGACGGCCCAGCAGCTCAAAATTCACCATTTCTCGGCATCCCTGGCGCAGAGCCGTGCCAATACAGTCTGCACCCGTGTCCCCTCCACCAATGACGATGACACGTTTGTCCCTTGCCGAAATAGCAGCCCCCTCGAATGAACCGGTCGCCAGCAGGCTTTGGGTGTTGCGGGTCAGGTAATCCATCGCAAAGTGCACACCGGTCAGGTCTCGCCCTGGAATTGGAAGGTCCCGCGGTACTGTTGCACCAGTTGCCAGCAGCAGTGCGTCGTGCTGATCGAGTAACTCCGTCACATCTAGATGTTTCACCGGAACTCCCGCTTGCGCCATGATCGAGTTCATGTGTCCGGCAGGATACTCTGCTGACGAACCGATGCTGACCCCGGTGAGAAATTCAACGCCCTCTTGCCTCAACAAATCGACCCGCCGGTTGACCACGAGTTTATCCAGCTTCATGCTGGGTATTCCGTACATCAACAGACCACCGATGCGATCAGCACGTTCATAGACCGTCACCTGGTGACCCGCCTTGTTGAGTTGGTCGGCTGCAGCGAGCCCGGTTGGGCCCGACCCCACTACACCAACCGTCTTGCCCGAGCGTGCTGCCGGTGGCCGTGCAACAACCCAGCCCTCGGAAAATCCCCGATCGACGATGGCGTTTTCAAGGTTCTTGATGGTAACGGCAGGTTCTATGATTCCAAGCACGCAGGCGCCCTCACAAGGCGCCGGACACACCCGCCCAGTGAATTCCGGAAAGTTGTTAGTCTGCTGCAACCGCTCCAACGCTGCGCGCCACTTTCCCTGGTAGACCTGGTCGTTCCACTCGGGGATAAGGTTGTCTACCGGGCATCCATCAACTGACTGACAGAAGGGTACGCCACAATCCATACACCTGGCAGCCTGATCTCGCAGATGGACATCGTCTACTGATGTGAGGATCTCGTCAAAATCGTTAAGTCGCTCCAAAGGCGCCCGGTAGGGCACAGCGACCCGGCCGATCTCCCTAAAACTGGTCGGTTTAGCCATACTGTAAGTCCATTCCAGTGAAGCCGGCCCGTGTCCCGTATACCCGTAACAGTCGAAAGACTGTTAGCCAAGAGGCGCCGCCACGGTACCGAACTGGCGAGCCTCCACTGCTTCAGCGGCGTGTTGTCGAATCTGCTCAAGCACGCGTTTGTAATCGACTGGCATCACTTTGATAAAGTCTGACTCAAATACCTGCCGGCCCCTATCCAACAGCCGCTGCGCGACATCCGAACCGGTGTGATCCAGGTGCTGGTGAAGCATCATTGAAACGTCATCCATATCATCGTCTGACAGGTGTTCCAGTTCCACCATCTCCAGATTACAGTTGCGGACAAATTGGTCCCGGTCTGGCGCCCAGACATAAGCGATTCCGCCTGACATGCCGGCCGCAAAATTACGCCCCACAGGCCCCAGGACCACAACCCTACCACCGGTCATGTATTCACAACCGTGATCACCGACGCCTTCGACAACAGCAAGAGCACCGCTGTTCCGTATACAGAAACGCTCCGCCGCCCGCCCCCGAAAATATGCCTGGCCACTGGTCGCACCATAGAGAACCACGTTGCCTACAATAATGTTGTCCTCGGCCAGGAAGCTTGAGCCAACGGGTGGATAGATCACGACCCGCCCACCCGACAGTCCCTTGCCGACGTAGTCGTTAGCATCACCTTCAAGCTCCAGAGTTACGCCCTGGGCGAGCCATGCCCCCAGGCTCTGGCCAGCAGAGCCATTCAAGCGGACATGGATGGTGCCATCGGGCAACCCCTGCTCACCCCATTTTTTTACCAGTTCGTGGCTCAATATCGTCCCGACCGTTCGGTCAGTATTCGCGACCGGCAGCTCGAGCCGTACGGAATCCCCCTTCTCAAGAGCCGGAGCACACAGGTCAAGCAGCTTTGTTCTGTCTAGGCTGCCGTCCAGCCCGTGATCCTGTTCGATCTGGCAGTAGACTGGCGTGTCTTCTGCAGGCCCAACTGCTGGCTGCAGCAGTGCGGAGAGATCGATTCCACTTGCTTTCCAGTGGTCCACAGCGGGTCGGAAATCCAGCAAATCGACCCGGCCAATAAGTTCGTTGAAGGTCCCGATACCCAACTCGGCCATGTAACCGCGGGTCTCTTCTGCGACCATGAAGAGATAGTTCACCACGTGTTCTGGTTTTCCTTTGAAATTCTGCCGCAGGACCGGGTCTTGGGTAGCGATCCCCACCGGACAGGTATTCAGGTGACACTTGCGCATCATGATGCAGCCCAGACTCACCAGCGGTGCAGTAGAAAAGCCGATCTCTTCGGCGCCCAACAGTGCCCCTATGACCACGTCCCGGCCCGTCTTCATGCCGCCATCGGTTTGCAGCACAACGCGACTGCGAAGGTCGTTCATGACTAGGGTCTGATGGGTTTCGGCGATGCCGAGTTCCCACGGCAAGCCAGCATGCTTGATACTGGTCAACGGAGACGCTCCCGTACCGCCGCTGTCTCCCGCAATCAGGATGTGATCAGCGTGGGCCTTGGCAACACCGGCCGCGACGGTACCTACTCCAACTTCAGACACCAGCTTGACACTGATTCTCGCAGATGGATTCGCGTTCTTGAGATCGTAAATCAGCTGTGCCAGATCTTCTATGGAATAGATATCATGGTGCGGCGGCGGGCTGATCAGGCCAACGCCAGGCGTAGAGCAGCGGATAAGTGCGATATTATCGTCAACCTTGTTACCGGGCAGTTCACCGCCCTCTCCGGGCTTGGCGCCCTGGGAGATCTTGATCTGCAGTTCGTCCGCGTTGGTGAGGTACCAGGCAGTCACACCAAAACGGCCCGAGGCGACCTGTTTGATTGCTGAGCGCTTTGAATCCCCGTTCGGCTCAAGTTTGAACCGCTCTGAAGATTCACCACCCTCCCCCGTGTTGCTTTTACCACCAAGACGATTCATCGCGATGGCCAGCGTCTCATGTGCCTCACTGGAGATAGAACCGAGGCTCATCGCACCCGTACAAAACCGCTTGACGATTTCGCTGGCAGGTTCAACTTCAACAAGCGGAATCGGATCGGCAGAGGGATTCAGTTCCATCAGCCCACGCAGGGTATGGCGCCCAGACGCTTCGTCATTGACCTGCTCCGCAAAGCGCTGGTAAGCGTCTGAATCTTGCCCCTGTGCCACCTGCTGGAGATCAGCAATAACGCGGGGTTCCCAGCCATGCTTGGCGCCTCCGGATCGCCAGTGAAACTCCCCTGGGTTGGACAGTGCACTTTCGTTTTTTATCTCTGGGTCAGCGTAGGCAAGCCGGTGGCGACGCATAAGCTCATCTGCTAAAACACCAAAACCGACGCCTTCCACCCGGCTCGCGGTGTGTGTGAAAGCGTAGTCGATAACCTCGCTTGCAAGTCCCACCGCTTCGAATATCTGTGCCCCCTTATAGGACTGCAGTGTTGAAATACCCATCTTGCCCATCACCTTGAGCATGCCCTTAGCAACGCCTTTCCGGTAGGCCGTGACGATCGCTTCGTCATCGGTGAACTCTTCCATGTCCAGACCGCCATCCCTGCGCATCTGCCAGAGCGCTTCGTAAGCAAGATAGGGATTTACGGCGTCTGCGCCGAAACCGATTAGCAGACAATGGTGGTGGACCTCACGGGCCTCTCCAGTCTCCAGGATAAGCCCGACGCGAGAACGCTTCGCCCGTCTTACCAGATGCTGATGAACGGCACTACTCGCCAACAAAGTGCCGAGGGCAACCCGTCGCGGCCCCGCCTCCCGGTCAGTTAGCACCACCAGGGGACACCCGTCATCGATCGCCTGTTCGGTCTCTAGGCAGATCCGTTCAAGAGCTGGCATCAGACCACTCTCACCTTCGGCAGCCGGGAAGCTGATGTCCACTGTCTCTGAACTCCATCCTCGGTGCGAGATCTGCTTGATTGAAGACATCTCCCGGTTGGTCAGTATCGGGTGTTCAATCAGTAGGCGGTGGCAGTGCTGTTCTGTGCAATCCAGCAGATTGTGCTCGGGCCCGACGTAGCATTCGAGCGCCATTACGATCTCTTCCCGAATCGAGTCAATCGCTGGATTGGTTACCTGGGCAAACAACTGCTTGAAGTAGTCATACAGCATACGAGGCCGGTCACTCAGGCAAGCCAGGGCAGAGTCGTTTCCCATTGACCCTACCGGGTCACGCTTCTGGCTGATGAGTGGCAGCAACATAAAATGCAACGTTTCGATGGTGTAACCAAACGCCCGCATCCTGGCCAACAGAGTGTCAGCCTGAAGTCCGGGCACCTCGTTGGCCTGATCAAGATCGCTGAGTCTGATCCGCTGTGCGGTCAACCATCTTTGATAAGGACGCTTTGTGGAGAACTCTGCCTTCAGCTCCTGATCTGGGACGAGCCGACGCTCTTCAAAATCAACCAGAAACATACGACCGGGCTGGAGACGCCCTTTCTCTTTGACATTGTCCGGATCCAATGGCAGCACACCGACTTCACTTGCCATGATGACACGGTCATCATGTGTCACGTAATAACGACTCGGTCTCAAGCCATTGCGGTCGAGCAACGCACCAATGTAGCGCCCATCGGTGAACGTGATCGATGCCGGCCCGTCCCAGGCCTCCATCAGCGACGAATGGAACTCGTAGAACGCCTTCTTGTCGACCGCCATTGTGGCATGCTTCTGCCACGCCTCCGGCACCATCATCATGATTGCTTCCTGCAGAGAACGACCGGACATCAGCAGAAATTCAAGGACGTTGTCGAAATTTCCTGAATCTGAACAGTCAGGCTCGATCACGGGAAACACCGAATCCAGTTGTCCGCCAAACAATGCGCTCTGCATCACACCTTCCCGACCACGCATCCAGTTGATATTTCCACGTAAGGTGTTGATCTCACCGTTATGCGCCATGAAACGCCCCGGCTGCGCCCGATCCCAACTGGGAAAAGTGTTTGTGGAGAAACGCGAGTGAACCATTGCCAGATGTGTTGTGTAATCCGGCGCACTCAAGTCAGGGTAGTAATCCATCAACTGCAACGTCCGCAGCATGCCCTTATAGATCATTACCCGTGTGGACAAGGAACAGATGTAAAACATCTGGGACTGATCCATGTCGGGATCACCGCGCAGCTGATGGCTGGCACGCTTTCGAATCAGGTAGAGCTGTCGCTCAAATGCATCTTCGTCAAGACCGCTACCTGCAGCGATGAACAGTTGCTCGATGTGGGGTTCAGCCATTCTTGCGGTCGAGCCGATCCCAGCCACCTCGGCACAAGTTGGCACGCGCCGCCACCCAACTAGCCGCTGGCCCTGCTCAGCGACGATCAATTCCACAGCTCTTTTACAGGTCTGGCGCTGGTCCTGTCTGCGCGGCAAAAAGACTACCCCAGCACCAAACTGCCCAGGCCGGGGTAGTCGAGTCTTCAACTCGTCCTGCGCGATACGCTCCAGGAACTCGTGAGGCAAGGCGGTGAGCATTCCTGCACCATCACCGGTTTCTTCCTCGGCACCACAGGCGCCACGATGCTCCATACTGCGAAGAACAGTGTAGGCATCCTCGATTATCCCGTGACTGCGGTGCCCTTTGATATGGGCGACAAACCCGACCCCACAGCTATCGTGTTCGAACTCAGATCGGTAGAGGCCGCAGAATGCTCCGTTTTTTGAGTATAGGTAATTCATCCGTCGATAAATTCGGGCGACACCCCTCCCTCGGATCGTTTCGGGCCCTAAGACCCTAGAATCCGGCGTGTATGCTGGATCAGAGTCGCCGGAATTTCTGGCGACGGGAGAGAAGGGTGATACGCAGAACCACTGACTCGTCTCGGAACGAGTATATCGACAGCGATTTGTGGGTTCAAATTATAGTGGCCAGGACATTGGCTTTCGTATATTTGCCTTCAAGACTGAAGGCGCCCCAAAATAGTGCAGTACAGACGCAACTGCTGTTGCGTTAACAAGTGGCTGAGCCCAGGTTCTGCCCAAAAAAGCCTCTAAACCCAGGGTATCTTCAGTGGGCGCTCACTGGGTTAGATCATCATGCCACAGCTGTTGCCAGAACCTCGGCCAACACCTCATCAGGATAGTCGCTAACCAACTTTGCCCGGCCTATGCCTTCCAGCAATACCAACCGAATTCGACCACGGGCGACTTTCTTATCTCTGGACATGTGCAAGAGGTATTCTTCCACGGCGATATCTTTGGGCGGGCTGACTGGCAATCTTGCCCGTGACAAGAGTTCGCGTATCCGCGCCAGGTCGCCTGCCGCCAGCCAACCAAGGCGGCAGGACAACTCGGCAGCCAGCACCATACCAGCTGCAACGGCTTCACCGTGCAACCATTGGCCGTAACCGACAGCAGTTTCAATGGCGTGTCCAAAGGTGTGACCCAGATTCAGCAGTGCCCGTTGAGCACGCTCCTCTTCATCCGCCGCTACCAACTCGGCCTTGTTGCGGCAGCATTCCACGATCACATGCTCAATGGCTGAATTGTCACACCGGCGCAGTGCTTCCATGTTCTGTTCCAGCCACTCGAAAAATACCGGATCCCGTATGACACCATACTTCACGACCTCGGCAATGCCAGCTGACAGTTGCCGGCCATCCAGGGTCGAGAGTGTATCGGTGTCGGCGATTACACAAGCTGGCTGATAGAACGCACCGATCATGTTCTTACCGAGAGGATGATTGACTGCTGTCTTACCGCCCACCGCCGAATCTACCTGTGCCAGAAGCGTGGTCGGCACCTGGATAAAACCAATTCCTCGCTGATAACAGGCTGCAGCAAATCCTGCGATGTCACCGACCACCCCGCCACCCAGAGCAATGAGAGTAGCCTCGCGGCTGCATGGCGCTGCGATCATCGTATCGAACAGAGTACTAAGCGTTTCTAGAGTTTTGTGTTCCTCACCGTCAGGCAGGATGTGACAGGTGACATTGAACTCGGGTAGGCTGGCCAGCAACCCATCAAGATAAAGCGGCGCGACGGTCTCATCGGTGACGACCATGACCTCTTGTGCAGAAATATGGCTTTGATAGAGATCTTCTCGGGAAAGAAGGCCCGAGCCGACATAAATCGGGTAACCGCGAGTGCCAAGGTCTACATTCAGTACTGCCAAAGCTTTCGGACCTCGCCCGCAATTTCCCTCGCTGCGGTCTGCGGAGATCGCCCGTCAGTCTCATAGATGACGTCAGCTTCCTGCCGCCACAAAGGCTCCCTTTCGCGCATTAGATCCTCAAGTATCTCGCGCCTGTCAGCACCAGTATTCAGTAACGGCCTGTTCTTGCTATTGCGGGTACGATCCATCTGCATCTCAATCGAGGCATGTAAATAAATTACCAGGCCATTGTGCCGTAGCGCCTTTCGAATCTCTTCACTCTCAACAGCGCCACCACCAGTCGCCAGGACAATACCCTTACGGGACGCCAGTTCAGAAATCATGCGGATCTCTCGGTTTCGGAACCCATCTTCGCCCTCGATATCGAATATGGTCGAAATACTGACGCCGGTGCGTTCCTCTATCTCATGATCGGAGTCGACAAAATCAAGACCCAAGCTCTTCGCCAATGCTTTCCCAATGGTGGTTTTACCCACCCCCATGGGACCAACCAGATAAATATTCTTTGCAGTAGTCATACGCCAACAGATGGGTTAAACCGACTCGCCAGTTGTTCTCGCCAGATCGCCCGATGGCGATCCCGCACAGTGCCTCAACCTGCCGTCAGAGCAGGATTGACGATTCGTGGTGTCAGGAAAATCAGCAACTCCCTACGTTCATCCAGGAATCCCTTAGTTCTGAAAAGCATACCCAGGCCAGGAAGATCCCCGAGGATCGGGACTTTGGACACCGATTCCTTTGTCTCCTGCTGATAAATACCTCCGATGATGACCGTTTCTCCGTTTTCCAACAGGACCTGGGTCTCGATCGCCAAGGTATCGATATTTTCTTCAGTTGCGGAGACGAATGAATCCTTGGTCACTGCCACGTCCAGGATCAACCGGTCGTCGGGGGTGATCTGAGGGGTGACCGTGAGGCCCAGTACGGCCTTTTTGGTAACCACTGTACCCTCACCGAGCGTATTGGTTGTAAAGATACGCTCCTGCCCTTGCTCAATCTTCGCTTCCTGTTTGTCTGCTGTAAGCAACCTTGGGTTGGCGATGATTTTACCTCCCCCTTCCGCCTCAAGCGCTGATATCTCGAGATCAATCAGCGCTCCCCATCCGGCGCCGGCTTTTGCCAGGGTCAGCGCGTATGAAGCCACCTCATCGGTTCCAATTCCGGCTGCCGGAAGATCTACAGCCAGCGAACCGTCCGCGGACTTTGTCAGGCCCTCGGTTCGGATATTTGCAGTGTTGGCCAACGATCCTGAACCGATCATGGTCCCCATACCACTGCCGATCCCGGTCAAACCAAGCTTCACTCCAATGTTTCGGCTGAAGGCCTCGTTAGCTATTACGATCCGAGTTTCAATCAGGACTTGCTTGACCGGCCGGTCGATTTCCGAAATCAGCTTTCGGATCTCCCCTATTTTCTGCCTTGTGTCCTGTATCAGGAGGGAATTTGTCCTTGTGTCCACCGTCACGCTGCCCCGTTCGGACAACAATTGGTTCTGCTCCGTTGCGATATCGCCGACAGTAACACTGCCGAACATCGATTTGTCGATGTTCGGCTCGACCGCCTTAACCGACTTCAATAGGTTCGCGATATCATCTGCCTTTGCGTAATTGACCTGAACCAGTTCCGATACCAGCGGTTCCAGGGTCAGCAAATTTTGAGATGATTCAAGGGCAAGGCGCTCTTTTTCAGCGATTTCCTGTGCAGGTGCGATCCAGACCACATTGTTCCTTTCCCGTTTGGCCAGGCCCTTGGTCTGCATGATCGTATCCAGGGCTTGGTCCCATGGTACTTCCTTTAGTCGCAATGTCATTTCACCAGCGACTGTGTCGCTGATGACAAAGTTGATCCCGGTCTCCTCGGCAATGATCTGCAACGCACTGCGAACAGCGATATTCTGAAAATCAAAACTTAATGGCTCACCGGAGTAGCGTTCTGCAGCGACCTCAGCCGCTTTTTGTTCGACCCGCGGCGTCACTTCAACGGTGAACACCTTGCCTGACTGGAAAGTGACATAATCGTACGCTCCGTGAGCCGCGAGAATGATCCGAGTTCGGTCATCCATCCTGAATGCATCGATAAACTGCACCGGGGTCGCAAAATCGACGACGTCAAGGCGACGTTCAAGCCCATCAGCCAATTCAGCTTGCATCAAATCAAGTACGATTTCTCCACGCTCGCCCTTCACACTGACCCCCGCTTCCTCAGCACTCAAATGAATCATCACCAGCCCCGATCCCCCTTCTCCCCGTCGGAAATCAACAGCAGTGACCTGAAAAGGTGACGGCGGCTTGCCGGCACTGTGATCTGGAACCAGGTCCGCCTCATCCTGAACAACTGCATTTGCAGAAAGGGCAGGATCAATAAACAGAACCAGACCGTTCTCCTGCCACAAGCTCTCGAACGACACGGAAGCAATCAGATTGACGATGACTCGCGTTCGACTATCGGTAGCAGCTACGATGACGCTATCAACTGACCCGCGGTCAACTTCGAGCATCCGAGGCTTAACAGTGCTGGAGACACCAAAAAAATCCAGAACGATCCGATCGGGCTCGTTGGTACGGAAAATTTTTGGATCCGCAATTTCGCCGGTCGTACCAATGTCGAGCTGCAGCCTACCACCGGGTAGCATGACATGCTGTACAGAGACAATTTCCCCGTCACTTGCCGAGCTGACCCACGGTGTCAGAAACCCCAACAGCAGTGCCAGTTTAAGTATTCCAGCAACAACCTGGAAAACCGGGGGATAGCCTTTTTCGGAATAATTTCTCATAAATTCAAATCTACCTAAAACATCGGAAACTGCAACCGATACTTTTCACTGACGAACATTTAGATTCACAGTTCGCAGTTCCCATCGGCCTAAACCCCCCATTACGACCTCCTCGAGTTCAACGTCTCCAGTTTCAGAATTGATTCTAATAATTCGGCCATGGTCCTGACCTAGGTATCCCCCTTCAGGCACCTTGTATACCAATCCGTCCGGAGCCACCACAACCAACCGGGTTGCTTCGGCTAGCGTCAACGTACCGGCAAACCGCAGGGTGTCCAATGGAAACTTTTCAAGAGTCTCTTTCCGTCGTTCCGGGTCTGGGGCGAGCGGATCCGGCCCAGGATCAATCTCCTCCTCCTCAACGATTTCAGGGAACACGTTCTCAGGCGCAAAGGGGTCGGTCATGGCCGAGGCCGCGTATTCAAACGCTATTATCGGCAGCAACTCGGGCAAAGGTTCAATCTTGGGGATGGTATCCTTGTGTGTGTTTCGAACGAAGTTCTGCAGATCCACAATTGAGCGGTCGCTGGAACACGAGGCGACCAAGCTAACAGCAACCGCCGCGACTAGCGTCCTGCCTAAAACCATCAGAGTTCGGTGATATATCAAACCAGTTAGCCTTCCTCAGTCTGATAACGATAAGTCTGAAGAAGAATAGACGTCGTGAGATTGCCTGCGTCGTCAGCGTCGATCGCCATATCTCCAACGGTCACTATGCGTGGCAACATTGACAGGTCGCTTATGAAGAGCG
Organism: uncultured Acidiferrobacteraceae bacterium; assembly: GCA_964630665.1. Lineage (GTDB taxonomy): Bacteria > Pseudomonadota > Gammaproteobacteria > Arenicellales > UBA868 > UBA9619. The sequence continues at coordinate 18,871 of CAZVVN010000030.1, forward strand.
CAACCTCATGGAATCTTCCCGAGATTTCGACCCGAATCGGCAGTACGGCGTAGAAATCATGTTGTTGTTCTTTTAGCGGGTCAAATACCACAAACTCCAGCCCTCGCTGCTTACCGACCCGGGTAATGTCCACCAACAGCGACGGTACCTCAGTACTGTCGGGTAACTGATTGACCATCATACTCAGTAACGTTTCGACCTGAACCATCTGTTCACGATAAGCCGGCAAATTTATGACCATTCCTTTCTTGTTCTTGAACGTTTTCTGCAACTCAACCTCTTGTCTTTGTTGCTTCTCAAGTGTCGTCAACTGATCCTTGATCAAAAAGTGCCAGCCCCCATACAGCAACAACAAGCCCGCGAGAGAAGCCACCATAAGGGTGAACCACCAAGGCCATGTGGCTGGCTCGTTGAACTCAATGTCGCGAAACTGGTCGAGGAAATTCATCTGCGTATTGTGTATTTCAGCATTCGACTCCGGAGCTCAGTCCGTTCCACTGCGGCCATCGTTGTTATCCGGATCGGTTCGCCGATGGGTTACTCGTAACTCGAAACGACTGATCTCGGTATCACTCTTTCCTGATGAACCGGTATTGATCATCTCGAGGTTTGAATTACTGAATGATTCTGATTCGTTTAATCTGACCATGAGAGCGGAAACTTGAGAATTTGACTGGGCGATGCCTTCCAACTGGAATCCCTCGGGACTTCGGTCAAGAGACACAAAGAAAATACCTTCAGGAATCATTCTGACAAATTCATCCAGAGACCGGACTACTCGCACCCTGTCCTCCTGCAGTTCGTAGATCACCGACATACGGGTCATGAGTTCTTTTTTTCGTTGTTTAATGTTGTCGATCTCCCGCAACTGGGCTTCGATTTTTCCGATTTCACCTTGGAGATATCTATTTCTTTTCTTCTGAAACGAGATCTCCCCCGCGAAATGCCACCAGCCTGCGGTGACGACAGCCACCGCCACCAGGTTTATAACAATGGCACCGATGAGAGTTCGTCGTGCTTGCAGTCGCTGGCGTTCCTCACGCCAGGGCAACAAGTTGATGCCAGTGTTCATCCGGCGCCCCTGACGGCAAGTCCACAGGCTTTGAGCAGCAGCGGCGACTGCCTCTGAAGTATTGCACTTGCTTTAATACCGCTCGGAGAAAATGGGCTGGCTACTGCCGTCGGCAGTCCGGTGTGCATCTGAACAACCTCTGCAATACCTTCTATTCTTGTGCACCCTCCGGTTATAAAGAGCATGTCTACAGCTTCATATCCGCGACCGGCCGAGGCGAAGAACTCGACAGCCCGTGATGCTTCTCTCGCCATAGTCGCCTTGAAAGGCTCGAGTAGATCCTCACGATAATTCTCCGGCAGATCCCCTGACAATTTTGCAGTCTCAGCTTCCTGGAAACTAATACCGTAACGGGTGCGGATGTTTTCCGTCAGTATTCGCCCACCGAATGAATGGTCCCGATCGTAAATTGCAGCGTCATCAACAAAAATATCAAGACGGGTGGTGACCTCGCCGAAATCAATCAGAGCGATAACCTTACCTCGCAACGCATCTGACATGCCAGCGGTAACAAATGCGAAACCTCGCTCGACCGCAAAGGAATCGACGTCCACCACCGCAGGCTGCAACCCAGCTGACTCGATTACCAACGCGTACCCCTCGATGATTTCCTTTCTGCAGGCGGTGATCTTCACCAATTTGGATCCGTCCGTTTCAGAGCTGTCTAAAACTTGATAATCGAGGTTAACTTCCTCCAACGGGTGAGGAATGTGTTGGCTGGCCTCTATCATCACCTGCTCTTCGATTTCCGATTCTCTGAGGTCAACTGGCAATTGCACTGTGCGTGAAACCACGTGCGACGACGCGATTGCGACTATCGCTGGCTTTCTCTTGCACTTTGAGCGCTTGATCGCCTGGCGGACGGCCCCACTGACCGCCTCTACATCACTGATCCCACGTTCAACCACGGCATTTCTTGGTAGCGGCTCTATGGCAAATTGCCCAACCCGGTAGCTACTTCCTCTACGGTCCAGCTCAAGCACCTTGACCGAAGACGTGCCGATGTCTACGGCCACCGCTTTCAATCGTTTAGGACTGAATATGCCCATCTATTTTCTGACCTTGAGTGTGCCAGGGTACCCATGCGCAACCGCACGGACAACTCCATATTGACACAGGTTGTACCTGAAACTGTAGAGAGTAGCCGACAGCAGGCCACGATCTCCATGATTCGAATGATAACTGACCGCACAACTGGCAAATAGTAATCGATCTGCCTCCTGTCAACCGAACTCGAGTCCGATACCTGGTAGTTCAAGGCTCTGATAAGCTATCGTGCTGACCGGTCTCGCCGATGTCTGGGTCCAGACCTGATTAACGCCCGGCCTCCTGAAAGGTTCCTCATTGAGACGTTTCCTAAAACAATTCACATGGATAGCCCTCATGTTGGCCGCTCTCGGGAGCGTCTGTGGTGGAATTATTCTAACAATCATTTACCGAGAACTACCGTCCATCGAGACTATTCGGGATATTCGTTTGAAGGAACCGTTAAGGATCTACACCATTGACGGCCGGCTAATCGCCGAATATGGCAACAAAAAGCGCATCACTACAACCATGGACCAGGTACCCCGGACGCTCATCAATGCCATATTGGCAGCTGAGGACGACGGTTTTTTCGGCCATTATGGGGTTGATTTCGCTGGAATCGCCCGAGCCGTGCTAGCCAACCTGCGGGCCGGCGGAATTGATCAGGGCGCCAGTACCATCACGATGCAGGTCGCACGCAATTACTTTCTGACTCGCGAGAAAACGTATATCCGAAAAATCAAGGAAGTGCTGCTAGCTCTCACATTGGAGCAAGCATTGTCCAAAAATGAAATTCTGGAACTGTACCTGAACAAGATCTTTCTGGGACACCGGGCCTACGGGTTCCAGGCCGCAGCCTCAGTGTATTATGACCGCCGCCTTAAGGACCTGACCCTCGCCCAACTTGCTATGCTTGCCGGGCTGCCAAAAGCACCTTCGCGTGGCAACCCGCTAGCTAATCCCGCCAAGGCCGTAGCCAGGCGTGATTATGTTCTGCGAAGGATGCAAGATCTGGGCATGATCGACGCGACGATGTTTCAGCAGGCGTCCTCGTCACCCGTATCGGCTCGTAAGAACATTGCCAAGATAGAGGTGGATTCCCCGTACCTGGCGGAAATGGCCCGCGGCTACATGGTCGATCACTACGGCGAGGAGGCATACCTGGACGGTTATAGTGTGTTCACAACAATCAACTCCGATTTCCAGGACGCTGCAAACCGCGCACTTCGAACAGGTCTGATGTCCTACGACAGGCGCCATAGCTATCGAGGCCCTGTTGACAGAACAGCTACCCGTCCAGAGACAGAGCCGACACTGCGGCTTGCCGAATACCGGTCGCTGGGGGAAATAGTTCCTGCCATCGTGTCTGGTGCAACACCCGGGTTACTTGACGTCACATTAGGTGACAGCACTATTCTCGGTATAACCAAAGAAGGCTGGGGCTGGACCGGCACGACCCCCGATCGTATTCTTCGCCGCGGTGATGTTGTCTATGTTGATCGAACCCGTAACAAAAACTTCCTGGCCCAACTACCTGAGATCCAGGGTGCCCTTGTTTCACTGAGCCCCGTTGACGGCGCTGTACTTGCTCTCGTCGGCGGGTTCGACTTTTTCAGTGGCAAGTTCAACCGGGCAATCCAGGCCCGACGACAGCCCGGCTCAAACATCAAACCGTTCATTTACTCCGCAGCACTGGACAACGGATTCACAGCGGCTACCCTAGTCAGCGGCGCTCCAATCGTCATTGAATCAAGCCACGGTGACACCTGGCGACCACAAAACTACAGCAAGAAAGTCTTTGGGCCGACGCGGCTACGAAAAGCACTCAGTAAGTCTCTCAACCTCGTTTCAGTACGTCTGGTCCGGGCGATGGGTACCGAGGTTGTACGAGATCACCTGGAGAATTTTGGGTTTGAGCGAGCTAACCTGCCCGATGGACTGTCGCTTGCCTTGGGCTCTGCGACGGTAACTCCTATGGAAATCGCTCGCGGATATGCTGTCTTCGCCAACGGCGGATACCTGGTACAACCCTTTTTCATAGCTCGTGTCGAAGATCAGTCTGGAAACATCGTCGAATACAGCAATCGCGTGATGCTCTGCCCGGATTGCAAGTCGGCACACTCAAGCGAGCGCCGGGTAGACCAACGCAAGATTGATCCCCGCTACGCAAGGCGTGTGCTGTCACCTGAGAACGCGTTCATAATGAACTCCCTGATGGGCCAGGTTATCAAGACTGGCACGGGGAAAAATGTAACAAAGAAGCTGAAGCGAGGTGACCTTGCCGGCAAAACAGGAACAACCAATAATTTCAGGGATGCGTGGTTCAGTGGATTCAACCAGGATGTTGTCACTACGGTTTGGGTAGGCTTCGATCAACCTCGAAATCTCGGCGACCGGGAATCTGGCACCAGAGCGGCACTTCCTATCTGGATCGACTACATGTCCGTGGCTCTCGCCGGAAAGCCGGAGAAACTGTGGGCAGCCCCTGAAAACGTCATCACGGTTTCTGTCAATTATGAAACCGGCAGCCCCACAAGCGCAGATGATCCCGACGGGTACCAAGAGTTTTTTATCATGGGCACCGAGCCACAGGTCCAGGCAACAGGCCAGGTCTCCACAGATGAAACCGGGCACGATCCAACCGCACAGATCGATGAACTATTCTAGGTCAGCGCCGATCCGTGTCATTGGTTTTTCGCTGGCACTGGAGTCATTTTTTTGGGAGTCGTTTTGCTGCCTGCTTTCTTTTTTCTGGGGCTCTTCCGGGGTTTCACTGCGGCTTGGGTCACCCACGCGCCGTTTCGATAAAAGGCTTTCCAGCCTGTCGCCTTCTTGTCTACTTCAGTCAATACATACTGCTCTTTGGTCTTCCGACTGTAACGAATTTGTGCCTTGTTTCCCGCGGGGTCTGTTACTGGGGCGCTCGCCAGAAACTGGTGCTTGGGATCGAGTTGTTCCTTGACGGTAAGTATTTCCTCAACCAGCGGCGCCCGGGTCTCACGGTTCCTCGGAAACTGGCTGGCTGCAAGAAAAATGCCCTGCGCACCGTCGCGCAACAGATAGAAATCATCGACCTTCTGACACGGCAGATGAGGCATCGGGATTGGATCAGCCCTGGGTGGGGCCGCCTCGCCATTTCTCAGGAGTTTTCGGGTATTTTTGCAGCTTTCTTTGGTGCAACCAAAATATTTGCCAAATCGGCCGGTCTTCAACTGCATCTCGAAACCGCACTTATCACATTCCAGAACCGGCCCATCATAACCTTTTAGTCGGAATTGCCCCTGCTCGACTTCAAAACCGGGGCAATCGGGGTTGTTTCCACAGATGTGGATTTTGCGTTGTTCATCGATCAAGTAAGTATCCATGACGCTGTTACAGATTGAACAACGGCGCCTGTCGATCAACCGCCTTGCCTCCATTTCTTCATCCAGTGAAGCGTCCTCGACCTCGTCCCCTGCCGCCAGGTTCAATGTCTGCTTGCAGCGTTCTTTCTGCGGCAGACCATAACCCGAACAACCCAGGAATATTCCCGTTGTCCCGTTCCGTATCTGCATATGCCTGCCACAATTCGGACACTCAATATCGGTATCGGTAGGCAGGTTGGCACGCATCCCACCAATTGCATTTTTGCCTTCCCCTTGTCCTTCTGCTGCTTCCAGTTTCTGCTTGAAATCGGAATAAAATTCATCTAGGACAGACTTCCAGTTCTTGTCGCCACTGGCAATGTCATCCAGCGTTTCTTCCATCTCAGCAGTAAAACCGTAATCCATGAGGTCCCCGAAATTCTCATTCAGGCGGTCAGTCACAATCTCACCCATCTTTTCTGAGTAGAAACGGCGATGAATGATCCTCACGTAACCCCGGTCCTGAATGGTGGAAATGATCGATGCATAGGTCGACGGCCTGCCAATACCGAGCTTTTCCAGTATTTTTACCAGGCTGGCTTCGCTAAATCTTGCTGGCGGCCTGGTAAAATGCTGCTCTGGATTCAGCTTCTGTAGGGCTAAAACCTGACCGATTTCAATGTCTGGAAGTTCCTGATTTTCCTGTCTACCCGTCGGTGGTAGCACACGGGTGTGACCGTCAAACTGCAGAATTCTGCCTTTGGCCCGGAGCTCAAACGGGCCCGATGTCACGACCAGCGTTGAACTGAGGTATTGTGCGGGCGTCATCTGGCAGGCCAGAAAATAGTTTCGAATCAGATCATAAAGGCGCCGCTGGTCAGGCTCTGTTGGAACGGACTCCCCCTCCCTGGTGACATCCGTCGGGCGAATAGCCTCATGTGCCTCCTGGGCACCTTCCTTGCTGGCATAGAAGACTGGGCTCTTAGGCAGGTATTCCTTGCCAAAATGAGCCAGGATAAATTTACGACAACTCCTCACGGCATCGTTACTGAGATTTGTCGAATCGGTCCGCATATAAGTGATGTAACCTGCTTCGTACAGCCGCTGCGCGAGCATCATGGTCTTCTTTACAGAAAACCCCAACCGGGTGCTGGCTGCCTGCTGCAGTGTTGAGGTCACCAGGGGCGGATTCGGTTTTGACCTTGTTGGCCGGTCATCGCGAGCCGCAACTTGATAGCGACTTTCGTGCAACTGCGCTAACGCCTGATCCGTCTGCTCTTTGCTGGTAGGCCGGAAATTTTTTCCGTTTTCCTTCACGACCTGCAGCCTTAACTGTTGTTCGGCATACGCTGTATCTGCGTACACCTCCCAGTACTCCTCGGGAACAAATGCCCGAATTTCACGCTCGCGATCTACCAGTAAGCGGACGGCCACCGACTGCACCCTGCCTGCTGAAAGACCGCGGGCTATTTTTGCCCACAGCAAGGGCGAGAGCATGAAACCCACGACCCGATCCAGAAAACGGCGGGTCTGCTGAGCTTCAACCTTGTGACTATCCAGTTGGCCGGGTTGCCCAAAAGCCTGCTGAATAGCTTTCCTGGTGATCTCGTTGAAAACCACCCGCCGGTAACGGCTGTCATTGCCACCTATGATCTCTTTTAGATGCCAGGCAATGGCCTCTCCTTCACGATCCAGATCAGTTGCGAGATAGATCGTCTCAGTGTGCTTGGCAAACTTACGCAACTCGTCTACGACCTTGGTTTTATCCGGCAGAATCTCATAGGTAGCCCGCCAGTCATTCTCAGGATCTAACCCCATATTCTTGACAAGATTACTTTGTGCTTTTTCTTTCTTGTGCCGCGCTTTGACATGTGGCGGCATTTTCCGTGTCAAGGCCGCCTGCCTGGCTCTCTCTTTTGGGTCAACCTTGCTTCCCCGGCCACTGACTGGCAGATCCCGAACATGGCCAACACTGGACTTGACGACAAATTCACTGCCCAGATACTGGCTGATGGTCTTCGCCTTGGCCGGCGACTCCACGATGACTAATGACTTACTCATAGTCCTCTGTAATAAGATAGATCTTCTCTGGTACTGCGAAGGCTGCTAGCGCGCCATGGGAAAGAAGTCGATTTTGCACCGAACGAGCATCCGACCGATCGATAAAGCAGTAATTCATTGGACCTTTTACGATCAGTGCACACTCGTCTCTGGGGCAGGGCCGACTCAATTCTGGCTGATATCGTCACTTTAACTCACCGTACGAATGTATCCACCTGGACAACTGCGCACTTCTCCTGACAGTTCCTTCTTTATCAGCATGGCGCAAATCTTAGTAATCGTCAAACCGCTCCGCTCGACGATCTGGTCTAAAGTCGTTGGGACGTAGTCCACGGCCTGGAGCAGGAGGTTCTGTTCAATCACGGACTCCGGGGATCGATCCTCACTGAACCCCGCCTGGCCCAGCGATGGCAGTTCCGCGTAGATGTCGTTAATCGACTCGACCAGTCGTGCACCGTCTCTAATCAACAGGTGCGGGCCCCGAGACAGTGGGGAATGAATGGAACCAGGCACAGCAAATACATCTCGCCCCTGCTCGGCGGCCAGCCTGGCAGTGATTAAACTTCCGCTCCTTGACGCTGCTTCAATAATGAGGGTTCCCAGTGTCAGGCCACTGATCAGACGGTTTCTGTGTGGAAAGTGATATCGACGCACTCCTGTTCCCGGAGGATATTCCGAGATCAACAATCCGTCTCGATAGACCCGATCGGCCAAGGCAGCGTGGCAGCGTGGATAGACAACATCGAGGCCTGTGGCACAGACAGCAACAGTCGAGCCACAAGCTTCAAGAGCCCCGTAATGCGCGGCGCCATCAATTCCCGTTGCCAGCCCGCTAACTACAACAGCCCCTCCAGTCGAAAGTTGCCGAGCGATGCCATGGGCAATCTCTCGACCGATAGGGGTCGGGTTCCGACTGCCGACGATCGCCAGACCTTCGCGACCCAGCAGTGAAGGATTACCCGCGGTGTACAGCACGAGCGGTGGATCTGGAATCTGTCGCAGTAAGGGGGGATAGCCAGCCTCCGATATACCGATGACACCCCGCTCACCGCCACCGAGCCAGCTGCAATCTTTATCAACCGCAGCCGCGTCGGCGTGGGACTCGAGGGTCATTCCCGGAGCGAAAGCTTTTCTGGCAGCATTTGACAGTTCGCTCAAATCAACAACAAGCGCATCATTAGGATCGGGGAATCGATCGAGTATCGCCTGCTTGACAACGTCTGGTAATCGGGCCCGCGCGATCTTTACCCAAGCCCTTAAATTCTTTCGCATATGACCGTCCTTGGTCAGCGTATGGTTGAACCTTAGTATTACAAGCGGTGAGATCCTCCAAATCTGCCTCTAAAACACCCTGTTCGTGACGATAAAATAGTTCGCATCATACCGACGGGCTGGATACTCGGTCGAGCAGGTGGACAGCCCGGTCGGCCTTGATGATGAGTCCGTAACTGACCTTTTCAAACACCTTGAAGACCATCAAGTAGGCAGACGGTAATTCGGGCAATCTGATGATCTGACCAGTCGAGGGGTTCTTGCTGACCTCTCCCCCACGGTTCACCTGTACAATGTCACCACGCTTGATTCCATCTTCATGACCCAGCGAAACTATCACTACGGACAACACACCCACCGTACTGAGTCCGTCACTGATTCCGACGATGTGCCCGGCCACCTCGCTATCCGGTCTACGCGGATAAAAATAAGGCAACCCGATTTCATCTGCCACGGGCAGCAGCCGGTCGCCCGGTTGGATTTCCTCCCGGCTTTCAATGATTTCCAACGTACCGACCGGCCCACTTGAGATCAAACTAGCTGTCCCTAGATGCCTGGCTGGTCTTCCCAGATCTTCACCTGTTTCGGGGTCGGAGAATGAGTCGCCGGGACGAATGACGCGATAGCGGCCGTTGTCCGAAGCGGGCAGGTCTTGCGCATAAAACCGATGGAACTGACCGAGAACAATGTCACCTTCAACTCCGATGATTACATGGCCGGCACTTCTTAATTGCTCCGCATCAAGCATTTGTGGATACACCAGAAAAGGCTGAATAGCATCGGGGGCAATACTCGGCACCGGTTTCCCCTTGGAGACAATGCGGACCTGCGGAGTTAATTTTTCGACCCGCAGCACTTTTAGTTCCACACCATCGGTGTGGGAACCCAGGATCAGCACATCACCAGCGTACAGCTCTTCCGGATTTTCGATCTGAGGATTTTGGATGAGGATTTCCGGCCAGCGCCAAGGCTCGGTGAGAAAGCGTGATGCAATACTCCACAGGGTGTCCCCTTCGCTGACCGTATAGATCACCGGTGATCCGGGCTTGAGGACGAGTTCGCCGGCCTGGCTTGGGGCTGTCAGTAACAGCAGGACAGTCACGATTAGCCCAGAAAATACTTTGATCATCCGCCTGTTGCTCCCACACCTATTTCCTGTTTGTCTCGCCTTGATCTTACATCGATCATCAGACCACAAGTACAGCCTGGTATGGAATTCCGCTAGAATTCACGAATCAGGCTACCAATTTTCGGATCAGATGGCGCCTAGTTTAGAGGTAATGACGGTTCCATTCCAAGAGAACAAAGTCACAGTTCTCATGCAAAGACCCTAATGGCACTGCTTGACATTCTGCTCTACCCAGATCCTCGACTGCGGAAACAGGCCAAAATGGTCGAGGCGGTTGATCAGAAGATCACCCAGCTGGTTGATGACATGGCCGAAACCATGTACAACGCCCCAGGCATAGGTCTGGCAGCAACCCAGGTCAATGTTCACAAACGAGTTATCGTGATGGACGTTTCCGAGCACAAAGACCAACTGATGGTGTTTATCAATCCAGTGATTGAAGAACAAACCGGTGATACCGAAACCGAGGAAGGATGCCTCTCTGTCCCCGGGGTGGTGGCGCCGGTACGCCGGGCCGAGAGTGTCGTGATCGGAGCGCTGGACCGCGACGGCAGACATTTCAAACTGGAAGCTTACGAATTACTTTCGGTTTGTGTGCAGCATGAAATCGACCACTTGGATGGCAAGGTCTTTGTCGACCACCTGTCGCGCTTGAAACAGGATCGAATCCGCAAACGCCTGTTGAAGGAAGGGCGAGGCAGCAGTGAGATCGACCGACATAACAAGGTCGTAGCTTACTGACCCGCTCGGATATCTCTTTACCCGTGTCGCTTCGCGCGGTTTTTGCAGGCACCCCTCGCTTTGCTGCGGTCAGCCTGCAGGCGTTGTTGAATTCGTCAATTGATATTATGGCTGTCTACACACAGCCGGATCGACCTGCCGGCCGTGGCCGTGCCCTGCGGCAGAGCCCTGTAAAAGCAATGGGGGCAGAAGAAGGCCTACCGATAAGACAACCTCAGATGCTCGCCAATGAAGCCGATCATCTGACCGCACTAGCGCCTGATATTCTGATTGTTGTCGCCTACGGCCTGATCCTGCCCAAAGAGATACTGAAGATCCCAGCGCTCGGCTGCATCAACGTGCATGCCTCTTTACTCCCACGCTGGCGTGGCGCTGCTCCCATCCAGCGCGCGATCGAGGCAGGCGACCGTGAAACCGGCATCACCGTGATGCAGATGGATGAAGGACTTGACACTGGTGCCATCCTGTCGCAGGTCGCCACACCTGTATTCGACGCTGACACTGCGGCCTCTCTTGATGATCGACTGGCCAACCTGGGCGCAACGGAACTTGCCAGAATCCTGCCGCATATAGCACAAGGAAATTGCCAATCACGGCCGCAGCAGTCCGAGGCCGCCTGCATCGCAAAAAAAATCAGCCGGTCTGAATCCAGCCTGAACTGGCGGCTACCTGCGGTAATCCTAGAAAGGCGAATCCGGGCTTTTAACCCCTGGCCCTTGACCCGAACCAGCCTGAATGGTGAGACCTTGCTGGTCCTTAAGGCTGGCCTCGGATCGAACCAGAACACGGCTTTACCTGGCACCGTTATCCACGCCGGCAGAAACCTGCTTCGGATTCAGACCGGCGAGGGCACCCTCGACCTCCTTGAAATACAGGTGCCAGGTCGGAAACCAGTGGCTGTGAAGGCGTTTCTAAATGGACATCCGATTCAGACCGGTCAACGCTTCGACTGCGATCCTGCCCATGCCGACGGCTGAGGCCTGCGCCGTAGCAGCAACCATCGTAGACGACGTGCTGTCACGTGGGCGAACCCTTGGCAGTGCCGCTAGAGACAGGCTGCGGACCACTCGGTCCGAAGGCTGGCCTGAGATACGCGAGATCGCCTGGGGCAGCATTCGATGGACATATCGCTACCGACCGCTCCTCCGGTACAGGTTGCATAAACCTGTTCGCCGGCGAGAGTCAGTTCTGGAAAACCTGATGTTATGCGCACTGTATCAGTATGATCATCTGGATGAGCCAGAATACGCAATCACATCCAGCACTGTGGATGCCGCGGGCATTTTGGGCCACGAGCACGCCCGCCAACTGGTCAACGCAGTTCTGCGTTCGCACCTGCGGGATCGGAATCCCGACTTTGAAACGAACGCAGAGTTCCGTTACGCCACACCCGAATGGCTATTGTCCGCAGTTCGCCGAGCCTGGCCGGACAACTGGCAGGAAATTCTGGATAATTTCAATCTTCACCCCCCATTGTCACTGCGCGTCAACCCGCGCCACAATTCCAGGGAAGCCTACTTGGTACGACTCGAACAAGCGGGACTGAGCGCTTGTCCTTCGCAACTCAGTCCCTGGGCCGTGACATTGGAAAAACCAGTTCCGGTCGCCAGGCTTCCGGGATTCGCTGACGGTGAAGTGTCTGTTCAGGACGCAGCAGCACAGCTGAGCCCCCTGCTGCTGGGAGCGCTCGAGAACACCCGCGTACTCGATGCCTGCGCTGCACCTGGCGGTAAAACGGGACAGCTTGCCGAACTCACTGAAGAAGGATTCTTTCTCAAGGCTCTCGACATGCCTGACCGCATTCATCTGATTGAAGAAAATCTTCAACGCCTTGGCTTGACTGCCCAGATCAGCGCAGCAGATGCGACCCAACCCGACCAATGGTGGGATGGCGAACCTTACGATGTGGTGCTACTGGATGCTCCGTGCAGCGGCAGTGGTGTAATTCGCCGTCACCCGGACATCCGGGTACTGCGCCGGAGCTCCGACATTCCAGCCCTATCCGACAAGCAGCTGCTCTTGCTGCGACGACTCTGGCCACTGCTTAAGTCCGGTGGGCGCCTTCTCTACGTGACTTGTTCGATACTGCCGGCCGAGAACGATGATCTAGTCGATACCTTCCTGAAACTCGAGCCTGAGGCCAAGATCAGCAGGATTGAATTCAGCCATGGCATCGAGACCCGGCTCGGTCACCAGTTCCTGCCCGGAAAACAAGGAGACGGGCTCTACTATGCTATGCTGCATAAGCATTGATGGGTCTGGTGCCAGATTACCCGTATAATCCAATTCGGTCTCCTGATCGGGCACTTTGACCATTTACCCGTGACACAGGCAACATCACTACGGGCTAAGCACTGGCCTACAGTATCAGTTGTGATGTTCCTGTTCCTGCTGCCACCATACGCACTCGCCGATTTTCAGCTTCTGGCGGGCCAGTCCCACATATCGGCAGGTTTTCTCGAGACCGAGGTGTTGCCGTCGATCACACTCAGCCCCCGGGCAGCCGAGGCTCTGGTCAAGGGCATACCCCTGACAATCAACCTGGATGTTCGCCTCTACAAGAAGACGAGATTCTCATGGCACAGTCAGATCGCTGTCTGGCAATATCCGCTCAGAATTCAATATCATGCGCTGTCAAACCAGTTTACGCTGACCCGACAATCGGAGAACGATATAGAGGTGTTCCCGACACTGTCGGAAACCCTCGATGGAGTCGGCACCTTGCGGATACGGGAAGCAATTCCAGGAACAATGAAATCCGATCAGCCACTTCAGGTCCGCGCGCGCATCACGCTTGACCACCGGGTCCTTCCGGGGCCGTTGCGGCTCATGGTCTTTTTCTTTCCCTCATGGCAGCTGACCGGCGACTGGCACCGATGGCAGGTTACCCGCTGATCTCACGCATTCTCGGACCCGGGTTTACCCTGGCTCTATCATCGCTGCTACTGCTGGCATCGGTGTTGCTCAGTCTTGCTGCAGAAAATGACGAGCTGTTTGGCGACTATTATTCAGCACTGATCTTGCTTAACGTTGTCGGCATCATCCTGCTGGCAATACTGACTGCGTTCCAAATCTGGCGCCTGATTGGTCAGTTTCGATCCCAGGTACTGGGATCCAGGCTGACGCTGCGTTTCGTGTCAACCTTTGCGGTTCTAGCACTGATTCCTCTGGCTGTGGTCTACTACTTTGCGGTCCAGTTTCTCAGTCGAGGTGTGGACAGCTGGTTCGACGTTCAGATCGAACAGGCGCTTGACGATGCATTGCTGCTTGGGCGCAGCTCGCTTGCATCGATCAAACTTGATGTCGTTAAACAACTGCGCCAGGATGCGCAGCGCATCGAAGACACATCCTCGACATTCGAAATTATCCGCCTGCTTGATCAGCTTCGTGAATCTGGCAACTTTGACGAAATGAGCCTTCACACCATGTCAGGTGAGATTCTGGCATCCAGCAGCTCTAACCCCGTCTCGCTGGTCCCGGATGTCCCCGACGAGCGGGTAATCCGCCGGGTAAGACAGGGTCAGGTTTATGCGGAACTGGAACCGGTTGGTGGCGGTGGACTTCAATTGCGGGTCGCCTTGCAGGTACACGGGCGTCAGGTCGGCGATCCTGCTCGGGTTCTACAGGTGCTCTTCCCTTTGCCGCTGCGCTACGCACGACTCGGAGAGAGTGTCGAATCCGCCTCGGCAGAGTACGAGAAACTGCAGTACCTGCGGCAACCACTGACATTCAGCTTCGTTCTGACGCTTTCACTGGTCACCGTAATGACACTTCTGATCGCCCTTTGGGCCGCGATCTATCTCGCCAAAAGGCTGGTTGCTCCGCTACGCGATCTCGCCGAAGGTACCCGGGCAGTCGCACAGGGTGACTATCGTAAACAGTTGCCGGTGAACAGCAGCGATGAACTCGGCGTTCTGGTGGACTCCTTCAACCAAATGACCCGCGAGATCAGTATTGCACAAAATGAGGTCCGCAACAGTCAATTGGCAGCTGAAAACCAGCACGCATATCTTGAAACAGTGCTTGCACACCTGTCATCCGGTGTGATGTCGTTCGATACCGATGCCCGGCTGCACACCCACAACACGGCAGCGGAACGTATTCTGGGTACGCCACTACAATTGTACGTGGGGATCTTAGCCAGGGACATCGGCCTCTCGGTGCCGACAACCGCCCCACTTCTCGCAGCCATTCAGCGCGGGATCGACAACGACAGTTCCGAGTGGCAGGACGAGATCAGCGTTACCTCCGATTTAGGTAGACAAACCCTGGTGTGCAGTGGAACAAAACTCCCGGGTACTGCATCCACCAGCGGCTGGGTCGTGGTATTCGACGATGCGACAGAACTCATCAAAGCCCAGCGCGATGCCGCCTGGGGTGATGTTGCCCGTCGGCTTGCTCATGAGATCAAGAACCCACTGACACCGATTCAGTTGTCGGCCGAGAGAATTCGCCGAAAGTACCTAGATAAGGTCGCCGATCAGGATCGAGAACCTCTCGACAGAGCGACCCGCACGATCGCGAATCAGGTGGAGTCCATGAAGTCGATGGTCGACGCTTTCTCTGAATATGCCCAGCCGGTGGTTTCGCGCCCTGTGCAAATAGACATTAATGCTCTCGTTCGGGACATCACGGAGTTGCACCTGTCACACTCAAAGAAGATCGAGTTTAATCTCTTCCTCGGTGAGCAGTTGCCAATGGTCATGTGTGACCCGAGCGGACTGCGCCAGGTACTGAACAATCTGATCATCAATGCCTCGGATGCGCTCGCTGGGTCGCCAGGCCTTGTGCAGATCCATACACGACGGACCGTGAACCGAAAGAGTTTTCTCGAACTTGAGATCAGGGACAATGGCCCTGGGTTTGCTGAGAATCTGCTGGATCGGATCTTTGATCCCTATGTCACTACCAAAGCAAAAGGAAGCGGCCTTGGCCTTGCAATCAGCCGGCGGATCGTAGAAGAAAACGGGGGTCTGATCCGGGTCGGAAACCTGCCGGGTGGAGGGGCTACCGCTATAATTCATATCCCGACGAGTGACTCTCAGGATACTCCTGCGACGAATTCGCTAGCGTAGAATGACCAATCAGACCATCCTCGTCGTCGACGATGAACCCGATATACGACGCGTCGTCAGCGACATCCTGGAAGACGAGGGGTTCCAGGTGGAAACTGCCGGAGATGCCTCCTCTGCAAGGCTCAAGTTCTACGATATCAGGCCTGACCTTGTGCTGCTCGATATTTGGATGCCGGACACCGATGGCGTTTCCCTTCTGACCGAGTGGGCCGATCAGAATGGCCGCATACCGCCAGTCATCATGATTTCCGGGCATGGGACCGTGGAAACTGCGGTAGAGGCGATTCGGTTGGGCGCCTATGACTTTCTCGAAAAACCGTTGTCGACAGCCAAACTCCTCGTTACTGTCGAACGAGCGCTTGAGAACAGC
>CAZVVN010000031.1:0-34195 GCA_964630665.1 uncultured Acidiferrobacteraceae bacterium
GGTAGGCGCTAAAGAAGGAAGACTAAGTGAAGAACGCACGTCAGTGACACTGACACTACCAGCAGGACCATCAGTTGAGCTGGAGCTGACATCAGCAGAAGTGCTGGAACATTCAAAAGGCCAGCATAGATCCTCGGATTCGCATCCACTGAGCCCCAATATTGTGAAAATCACCGAAAATGCCAGACTCAGCCTGACTGTGAATCTCTGCGGACCTCTACTTACCATAGCTGGAATCTTTATTGAAACGACTTGCACCATTCGTTTGGAATACCTAGGTCGCATTGAACTAAACAGATAATTGGGCCCAATATTTCCCGTTGAATTATGATTAGTATATCGTAGTTTCAACGAAGGCCAGAATCGGAAAACGGGTTATTCTTTCAGGATAAAATACAGGATACACTAGGGACAATAATTGGGTCGGAAAATATTGCGCTCCCTACTCGTATGCCCACTATCCGCTGTAAGTTGTCGGGTTGAATGCTCTGCTAACTCAAAGAGCCGATCAAGCGTTGTATCGATAGAATCTCTTGCCTCGTCTATCTAATCAATGACCCAACTGCGCGAAAAAGGCAGCCATAAGGCACTGTTAGATCATTCCACAAGTGCGCTGAGAAAATATCAGTTCCTAGTAGTTGGAAGTGACCGCTGGTGGTATCTCGTCAAGTTTGAATTGATTACTAGTCTCTTGATCTCTTTTCCGGGTGCTTTGGGTCTGTGGTTACGAAAAAGATTTTTCCCTGGGTTATTTCGATCCTGCGGTCAGAACGTCATTTTCGGTCGTAATGTAACACTCAGGCACCCCTTACGGATCTCTCTGGGAGATAATGTCATCGTACATGACGATGTAACACTCGATGCTAAAGGTCAGGAAGGCAACGGCATATCTATTGGAGACAATGTTTTCCTAGGGAAAGGAACCATGTTGGCCAGCGTAGATGGCACTATTGATATTAAAGAAGATGCCAGTATTGGCTGTTATTGCAGAATTGGTAGCTCGAAACATACGACGATTGGCAAAAAGGCCTTGCTTGCTTCCTATGTTTACGTAGTAGGTGCGGATCACGATAGCACACGCACAGACATTCCAGTGATTGATCAACCAAATGTTTCTCGCGGTGGTGCAACCATCGGCGATGGTACCTGGCTTGGAACAAAATCTACTGTACTGGACGGAATATCTGTTGGTCACGACTGCATAGTCGGCGCGCATAGTCTGGTGACTAAAGAAGTTCCAGACTTTTCTGTAATAGTCGGTTCTCCGGCAAGAATAATTCGAGATCGGCGGGACTAAATTTCAATCAAAGTAGACGCTTGAATATCAGGACATCGCCTGATTTGTCGTTTCTGAATACTTTAACCGGATCGATTTTCCAAACACTCCTAAAATGCTCAATAACTTTTTGACCCCTACCGGAAACAAGAACAGCGATATATTCAACGTCTGGCCAGCGTTTTTTCTTTAGACCTTTGACGATTACACCAAATTTAGCTACTACGCTATTTTCCTCGGCATATCGATTCGCGTAGTAGGCTAACCGTAGATCATTGCTTACCAAGAAACCGTTTTGCGTCATGTGCTTACTTAACCAGATGCCGGCCACTTTCACTTGTGAATGTCGAGTGACGTTGTCCAGCCCACTGACACTTTCGCCGATACCCCATATCATTAATATCGCTACAGCTATCTGCTTCAGATCTTTAATCCTCCACCGGCGAGAAGATGCGAGAAAATTGTTCAGGACAAACGGCACTACCAGCAGAGCAGTGAGGGCGAAACCAAGAGAATAACGATCTACTGCAACAAATGTCAGCAACCCGAAAGTAAAAAGAATCACAAGGTGGAGTAGCAACAGAATTACCCATACTCGCAACTGGTCCCCGCGCACGAAACCAAATCCAGACCGAGTGCTAGCGAGTACCAACAGAAGCCACGGCACTGTAAGTTGGGACAAAACTGTTGAGACGATAATTATCAACGCAATGAGGCCAAACACCATATAGGCATATCGCGCTGAATATTGTCCCAGAACATGCTTTTCCAGGACGAGTATTTTGTAGTTTATGTTGCTTCTAATCTGTTCCCAAACAGTCCCAATTAATTTAAAAGGTTCTTGCAGCAGCGATGTTTGATCCACCTCCCCATTGGGTACCAACAGCCACCAGCTAGCCACAACAGAAAGCAGCAGGAACACCGCAACACAACCAACCGCAATTAATATCCACTGTGATAGATTTGCCTTGCTCTTCATCAAAAGAAACAGGACAGGAGTGAAGAACAGGAAAATTAGCCCCTCAATACGAAACAGGCTGGCGAAACCAAATCCCACCAGTACACCAACATAATGCTGTCCTTTAGTATCCCCGATACACTTTGCCAGGAAATAGATTGCCACAAGGTGGCCCACCAAGTAACCAGGATCACGAATGATGAATGCACGGTACTCATTGAATGCAGGGTGGATCAGTGCAACCAGTGCTGCCAGCAGGGTTAACTTGCGGGAATCCCCACCAAATGCACGCACTGTCAACACGAAAAGCAACACTGTCAGAGTCAGAAAAACGGTGTCGAGGACATGCCCAGAAACCAGGTAACTAACACCCGTTACCTTGGCCAATACCAGCATCAACAGAGGAAAGAACGGCCACTTCCAGGTAGAGAATGCACCGGACCAGTCACCAGCAGCCAGCCGTTCAGTGGCGCGGATATACTCTATTCCGTCGTTGTTGACAACGTCGTCAATGTAGATGCACCATGCAGAAAGCCCGATACTGATTACCGCACAGATCGTTAGTGTGACCGCAAGAAATCTACGATCAGCATGTTGTTGGGGGGGGGAATTCATTTAGTAAGCCCATTTGAGACAGCGATCGCCTCATTTCCCCAATTCCACAGCGCACAAAGCTCACGACATTTTATGACGTAAGCCAGTTTGGGCATCTCATTCAGGCAGTAGATTTTCATTGGCAAAAAGATCCCGGATCAGTTCACGTTCCCGTACAACGTGGTAGGTTGCGCCATCAACAATCACTTCCGAGGGGCGAGGCCGGGCGTTGTAGTTGGAGCTCATTACAAAACCGTAAGCACCAGCCGAGCGAATCGCCAGCAGGTCACCCGCTTTGACCGACAGCAATTTGTCTCTGGCCAGAAAATCACCACTCTCACAGACTGGCCCCACCACGTCATAACACTCTGGGGTGTCGGTGCCACGGTAGACCTCCACCACTTCGTGCCGGGCCTGGTACAGCGCCGGCCTTAGCAGGTCATTCATAGCTGCATCGACAACCGCAAACCCGTGCTGGGGCCCCGGCTTGAGATACTCGACCCTGGTCAGTAACAAGCCTGCGTTGCCCATGATGGCTCGGCCCGGCTCGATCGACACCGGTAGCCGACAGTCACGGCGGGCCATCGTTTCCAGCAGTGCTTGGACGTAGTCATCTGGCTGTGGCGGACTCTCATCGATGTACGGGATACCTAGACCACCACCAAGATCGAGATGCTCGACCGACAGTCCCTCATCCAGCAGAGCAAAGACAAAATCAAGGACCCGATCCAGTGCATCGGTGAACGGCAAAAGCTGCGTCAGCTGTGATCCGATGTGGCAGGCCACACCGGTAACCTCAACGTGCTGGCAGTCTCGTGCCAGGCGATAGAGGCACCTGGCCTCTTCTACCGGAATACCGAACTTATTCTCGCGAAGACCGGTCGCAATGTAAGGATGTGTGCCGGGATCCACGTCCGGGTTGATGCGCAAGGCGACCGGTGCGGTAACGCCCAAGTCACCTGCGAGCCGGTTGACCCGCTCCAGTTCAGCAGCGGATTCCAGGTTTAGACAGCGCACACCGACCTCTAGGGCTCGGTTGATTTCCGCTTCGCTTTTGCCGACACCGGAAAAAACGACCTCTGAAGCTCTGCCACCCGCCTGGAGGACGCGCTCGAGCTCACCACCGGACACGATATCAAAGCCCGAGCCCAGCCGGCTCAGCAGGTTGAGAACCCCGAGGTTGCCGTTGGCCTTGACAGCGTAAAGAATCGTGTGGGGATGGTCGCCAAAAGCCGCGTCAAAGACTTTCCAGTGGTGTTCCATCGTTGCCCTGGAATAAACGTAACACGGCGTACCGACATCCTTGGCAATCTGCTCCAGGGAAACGTCTTCGGCAAAGTAATGATCCCCGCGATAATGGAAGTGATCCATCGCGGATCAGCTTTGTTCTAAGGACTGCTCTTGTTCCTGGTCGGTCTGTTCGGCGGGGACATAAAGCGGTCCCTTCTGGCCACAGGCCGAAAGAAACAGCATCCCGCCAACGACGGCACACAGGGCAATGACTGCAAGTGAGGTCCTGACATGAGGTAGTCTGATCATCGTTGTTCCTCGCTCGGATCAACCGGTACCCGGTACCGGATTATCGCTGAGCCAGTCGCTCACGCGCCTCGTTTACAGCCGATCGCACGCGGCTGGGTGCCGTACCACCAGGATGATCCCGTGCCGCAACCGAGCCATCCAGTGCCAAAACATCGAACACGTCTTTATCGATGTGTTCGCAGAACTGCTGTAGCGCCTGGAGTGGTAGCTCGGCAAGATCAACCCCGGCCGTCTCTGCTGCTGTGACTGATCTGCCGACTACTTGATGAGCGTCGCGAAAGGGCAAGCCCTTGCGAACCAGGTAGTCTGCCAGATCGGTCGCTGTTGCATGTCCCCGCTGTGCAGCTTGGCGCATTCTATCCTTGTCGAACTCCATCTGTCTGACCATGGGTGTCAGCACATCAAGGCACGCCAGCGCCGTGTCCAGACCGTCGAAGACAGGTTCCTTATCTTCCTGGTTGTCCCTGTTGTAGGCCAGCGGCTGACCCTTCATCAGAACCAGCAGGGCGACCAGGTGGCCCACCACCCGGCCGGTTTTGCCACGCACCAGCTCAGCGACGTCGGGATTCTTTTTCTGCGGCATGATGCTGGAGCCGGTACAGAAAGCATCCCCCAGATCCACAAATCCAAACGGCTCGGAGGCCCACAATACCATTTCTTCGGCGATCCGGGAGAAGTGAACGGCCAGTATCGCAAGAGCCGAAGCAAACTCGATAATGAAGTCGCGGTCCGATACGGCATCCAGAGAATTGCGCGACAGTGCAGTGAATCCAAGCTCATCGGCGGTCATCTGTCGATCAATGTCAAAACTCGTGCCGGCCAGGGCCGCCGATCCCAGCGGCAGGACATCCGCCCGAGTGCGACAGTCTCCCATACGCTGCCAGTCACGCTCTAGCATTTCAACCCAGGCCAGCATATGGTGCCCACAGGTAACAGGCTGGGCGGTCTGCAGGTGAGTGAATCCCGGCATGATGGCGTCGGCGTAGGTATCCGCGACCTCCACCAGCGCGCTCTGCAGGTCAGTGATACCGGTTCGCAGCTGGTCGATGGCGTCGCACACAAAAAGCCGCATGTCCGTTGCGACCTGGTCATTTCGCGAGCGAGCCGTGTGCAGTTTCTTCCCCGCCTCACCAATGAGTTCAGTCAAGCGGGCTTCGATGTTCATGTGTACGTCTTCAAGGCCTGCTGACCACTGGAAACGGCCCTCTTCGATTTCCACTGCGATGGCATGCAGACCTTCGATGATCGCATCTGATTCGGATCGAGTCAGGACGCCGCAAACCGCCAGCATGCGTGCGTGGGCAATTGAACCGGCGATGTCATATCTCGCCAGTCGCCGGTCAAAATGCTCTGATGCAGTGAACCTTTCTACTGCGTTGTCGGTGTCGTAATGAAACCGCCCGCCCCAGAGTTTGCCCTTGCTCATTGTAGATTTCAGTGTCTGGCTGATAGATTCGCAGCTGGCGGAGGTGACCCCAGGCAATCTGTGCGCCGACCGCAAAACCTGTTGGCGTCGGGCAAGGTGCCGTTCGCCCTGCCCGGGCTAGTGCAAGGCTGACATATACAAAGACAAAACCTTGATTTGTTGTGCTGACAGAAGAAAAGCGATCGGCCCCATGACCTCACTTGCCCGCTGACCGGATTTGAATGCCAGCAACTGATTTTCAAGATACTCCGGCCACTGGGCCGAAAGCCGGGGATAGTTGGGCGGGATGCCATAGCCCGCTGGGCCATGACAGGCCATGCAGGCCGGGATCGACAACGGTGCATAACCGCCACGGTAGATCTGTTCGCCAGCGCGGGCAAGATCTAGATCTTCACTGGAGACTTCCCGTGCTTCTGCGTCCTGGCTGGAATACCAGGCATCCAGGTCCCGCATGTCTTGCTCGCTGAGCGGCTGGGTCATACCCGCCATGATCGGGTTGACTCTGGCACCGGATTTGAAGCGGGCCAGTTCCTTCGCGATGTACCCGGGGGGCTGGCCGGCCAGAACAGGATTTTGTGCCATCATGCTGTTGCCATCCGCACCATGACAGGCACCGCATACCTGGGCTTTCTGCTGACCAGCCACCGGGTCCCCAGTTAGCGCCATGACATTGGCAGCAGCCATCATCAAGTACGCCGAGGTGGTGATCATTATCAGCCGTTTCATTAAACTGCTCCTTAACTTGCCGCACAGACAGAGGTGGGGCTGTGCTGCCAGACGTGGCCTCGGCTCAGACATGGTTGGAACCTGGCTGGCAGAGAAAATGTGCCCCGAAAAAGGTACGCTACCCCATCAAACGAGCGATTATACCTTGTGAAATCCAGCCCGAGTGACCCTTCTCTTCTGCGCCAGGCACAGTACACTCTGTCCGCTCATCTGCCACGTGACTGGCCTGAAGACCGTGGCAGTGAAGTCGCATTTGCCGGCCGGTCGAACGTCGGCAAGTCCAGCGCAATCAATGCCATTACCGGGCACAACCGACTGGCCCGGACAAGCAAAACACCCGGCCGAACCCAGCAGATCATTTTCTTCACGCTAGATGAGGATCGTCGGCTGGTAGACCTGCCGGGTTATGGCTACGCCAAGGTGCCGGTGGCAATGCAGCAGCACTGGGAAAAAACCATACGGCGCTACCTTGAGGAGCGGGCTTCGCTGCGCGCACTGATACTACCCGTTGACAGCCGCCGGGAACCCACTGAGCTCGACTGGCAGCTGCTCAGCTGGTGCGCTGCCAACCAGCTGCCCGTTCATGTTCTGCTGACCAAGAGCGACAAGCAGGGAAGGGGCAAACGCACGCAGGCACTGCGCCTGGCCCGCGAATCACTGGTCAGCATGCCGCTCGCCAGCGTGCAGCTGTTTTCAGCCTCCCGGGGCATGGGCCTGGAGCAGGCCCGCCAGCGGATCATGGAACTGCTGGGCAGCGGGGCCGAGTCCGGTCCAACAACCTGAATTGTCTCAGCTGTGGGCCTGGGCCCAGTTCGCCCCGACACCGACGTCCACGATGAGCGGCACATCCAGCTCGGCAACGCCACTCATCAACGGTCCCACGGCAGCCTGGACATCTGCCAGTTCCGCCTGGGGGACTTCCAGCACCAGTTCATCGTGAACCTGCATGATGGTGCGAGTCGAAAGGGCGTGTTGTCCAATCCAGTCGTCGATCGCCACCATCGCCAGTTTGATCAGGTCCGCCGCAGTACCCTGCATAGGTGCGTTGATGGCGGCCCGTTCAGCGCCCTGGCGTCTGGCGTGGTTGCTTGAATTGATATCGACCAGAAACAGCCTTCGACCAAACACGGTTTCCACATAACGCTGTTCGCGCGCCTGCTCCCGGGTCTGATCCATGAATTCTCTGACACCGGGGTATCGGGCAAAATACAGATCAATATAGGTTTGCGCTTCGGCACGCCCGATCCCCAGCTGGCGGGCCAGACCGAATGCCGACATGCCGTAGATCAGCCCGAAATTGATCGCCTTGGCGCTTCGTCTCTGGTCGCTGTCAACCGCATCCAGCGATATTCCGAACACTTCCGACGCGGTGGCACGATGCACATCCTGCTCATTCGCAAACGCATCGAGCAGCCCCTGGTCGCCGGACAGATGGGCCATGATCCTGAGTTCGATCTGGGAATAGTCTGCGGCAACCAGCACGTAGCCGTCGTCCGGCACAAACGCTTCCCGAATCCGGCGGCCCTCGGTTGTCCGGACCGGAATGTTCTGCAGGTTCGGGTCACTGGACGAGAGCCTGCCGGTCGCAACCGAGGCCTGGTGATAGGACGTGTGAACCCGCCCGGTATCGGGGTTCACCAGGGCCGGTAGCTTGTCGGTGTAGGTCGATCTGAGTTTGCTGAGCGCTCGATGTTCCAGAATCAGCCTGGGTAGATCGTGTTGGTCAGCGAGCTCCTGGAGCACACTCTCCGACGTCGACGGCTGGCCCTTGGGCGTCTTACGAATGACCGGTAACTGGAGCTGCTCATAGAGGATCTCCTGAATCTGCCGGGGCGAGGCCATATTGAAAGGGTGACCGGCCAGAGCATGAGCCTGCTGTTCCAAGTCACCGATCCTGACAGCCAGTTCGGCACTTTGTTTCAACAGCATCTCACAATCCACACGTACCCCGGTCCGTTCAATTCGCGACAGCACCGACAGCAGCGGCATTTCAATTTTTTGCAGCAGTTCGAGCTGATTTGTAACTTCTTTGAGACGCGGGTAGAGCATCTGGTGAAGGCGCAGGGTCAGATCAGCGTCCTCAGCAGCGTAAGGCGCCGCCTCTTCCAGGGGCACCTGATTGAACGACAACGCTCCCTTTCCCTTGCCAGCCACATCCTCGTAACGGATAGGGTTGATACCAAGGTATTTCAGAGCCAGCGTATCCAGATCATGTCGCGAGCCCGTACTGTCCAGCACATAGGATTCGAGCATCGTGTCAAAGCGGATACCCTTGAGTTCTATCCCGTGGTTGAGCAGCACTGATCGATCGTACTTGAGGTTCTGCCCGACCTTGGGTCGGGCCGGATCCTCCAGCAGTGCGCGCAGCTTCTCCAAAGTCCCTTTCAAGGGCAGTTGGCCGGGCGCCCCCGGATAGTCGTGTGCCAACGGCAGGTAAGCGCCTTCACCGGGACGATCGGTGAATGAAAGACCTACGATACGGGCGCGCATGGCATCCAGCGAGGTGGTCTCGGTATCGATTGAAATCAGGTCGGCTTTTTCCAGTCTCCGAATCCAGGCTTTAAGCGATGCCTCATCGAGAATGACATCGTAGTCAGCAACAGCATTTTCTGCCGGGACATCGCCCTGAATACCACCCAGTTCCGATAACCAGGTCTTGAATTCCAGCTGCGAATAAAGCGCCCGTAACCTCGATTCGTCCGCAGGCTGAAGACAAAGCTCCTGCGGTGTTGTCTCGAGCGCTACATCCAGCTTGATGGTTGCCAGTAGCCTGGACAGCGGCAGTTGATCCAGGGCACCGCGAAGGTTCTCACCAATCTTGCCGCTGATCGATCCGGCATTTAGGATCACTTCATCCAGTGAACCAAATGCCTTGAGCCACTTACTGGCGGTCTTCGGGCCGACCTTCGGCACACCGGGGATGTTATCGGCACTGTCCCCGACGAGGGCCAAAAAGTCGACCATCCTCTCCGGCGGCACACCGAACTTCTTCTCGACCCCGGCCCGGTCATACGTGATGTTCTTCATACTGTCCATCAGTACAACATTTTCATTGACCAACTGGGCCAGATCTTTGTCACCACTGACCAGAACAGTCTTCAATCCTTGCTGTGTTGCAGCGACCGCCAGAGTACCCATCACGTCATCAGCCTCTACACCGCTGATGCACAGCAGAGGCAACCCGAGCGCCCGGATAACCTCATGCACCAACTCAACCTGGGTACGCAATTCATCCGGCATCGGCGGACGGTTGGCCTTGTACTGGGGATACAGTTCGTCCCTGAAAGTCGGGCCGGGTGCATCGAACACCACGGTAAGAAACCTGGACGGTTGTTCTTTGAGCAACCGGCGCAACATGTTGACCACGCCGTACACCGCCCCGGTTGCCTCACCCTGGGAGTTGGTGAGGTTCGGCATGGCATGAAATGCCCGGTAGAGATAGGACGACCCGTCTACCAGCACCAGTTTCTCAGACACACTCGACACCATTAAAAAAGTGGGTTTGGCGCGGTGGTTGTAAAAAGACCCGCACCGGCCGCTGCTAAGAAGTATACGGCCCAATCAGGAGCCACGACACTCAGCGCGGCGCTTGCATGACGGGCAACAGTGGCCGATGATATCCTCATGCCTGTCATGGAGGACCAATGACCAAGATCAAACATACCGTTACGACCATCCTCACTCTGGTGTTTCTGCTGGGCTGGAGCCAGGGCTCTGCCCAGTCTACCGATGACCGCAGCGCCACTGGGCAGACGGAGAACATCAGCCAGCAGGCCGGTTACCCGGTACTGGAACGCCGGATCCTTGGGCAACTGAGATCCGTGCTGGTGATCCATGAACGAGGCCCCGACCAGGTGATCGAAGATCGATCAGGCGATGGTTCGTTCCTGGATCCGGAGCGGACCCTGGAACCACTCTCGACCATTCCACTGTGGAAGATCTTTGAGTGGAACTGAACCCGCGCCTGCCGGTTCGACTGACCTCCCGCCTGATCCTCGTCTTCGCTGCCGTACTGTTACAGGCCGCCTGCCAGTCTTCCGACCCACGGCCCGACGGTCCCGTCGCTTCGATACGCTTTTACACCGTCAACAGCCAGAATCAACAGCGGGAACTGTACTTGCTGCCCAACCGGAACCGGGCGGGTTGCTTTAACCTGCCGCTGTCGGTCGATGTCTACCGCGTTGCGCAGATCGGATTTGTATCCTGCTCGGTCTACAGTGACAGCAACTGTGATCCGGCAACCGCACACATGATGTACTGGTCGGGCAAAGCACGGAAGGACCCCAACAAGAAAAAACCAACAACCCTCATGACCGAAGGGGCGATGTGGCGGATTGAAGGTACCCGGGAGGCAGCGCTACGCTCCTGGGAATGCGTCCTGAAAACGCCGTGAAGATTCCCCGGTTTTTATCTGAAGCGATATCCTGAGCAGTCGGCAGCGGTCATGAAGACACTTGAGCGGCGATGGCCATCCCCTTGAGAATGTTCAGCGCTTCGCGGACCTGCAGATCGCGTACCTTATGCCCGCCGTCCTCAACATCGGTCGGCTCCCCGCCAGCCTTGGACTCATTCTCCAGATGACCGGAGAGGTCTGATTCACGAAGCTGATCGTGAGTCTCGCCTGTATCTTCGACAGGCTGTTTGCTGCCACTGCTGATCACGTCGGGCGTAATGCCGGTCGCCTGGATAGATCGGTCATTGGGGGTGTAGTAGCGCGCAGTCGTGATTTTCAGTGCGGCGCCATTGTGCATCGGTAATATAGTCTGAACCGAGCCCTTGCCGAAGGTCTGAACCCCCAGAATGAGAGCACGTCCGTGATCCTGGAGAGCGCCCGCTACGATCTCGGAAGCCGACGCGGAACCGCCATTCACGAGCACGACCAGTGGCGCACCGTTAAGAAAATCCTTGGGTGTAGCACTGAACGTCACCTCGGAATCAGCGCTACGCCCGCGTGTTGAAACGATCAGACCTTTTCTGAGGAATGTGTCGCTGACCTCAACCGCACCGTCCAGCACACCGCCAGGATTGTCCCGCAGGTCCAATATCAGACCCTGTAATGTCCCGTCATCGGCTTCCCGTGCCAGGCGCACCAGTTCGCGGCGCAGGGAACCGGCGGTACCGGTCTGGAACTGGGTAACCCGGACGTAGCCGAAACCTGGTTCAAGCAGTTGACCGCGGACACTCTCGATGTGGATGATGGCTCTTTCAAGCGTCACGTCGAATGGCTGCGGCTGGTCTTTGCGTACGATCGTCAGAACGATCTCGGAGCCAGGCTCACCGCGCATCAACGATACGGCTTCATCCAGGGACTGCCCTTCGACCTTGATCCCGTCAAGGCTGATGATCAGGTCTCCCGCCTTCAGACCGGCCTTGTCGGCTGGTGTTCCGTCGATGGGTGCGACCACCTTGATCAGGCCATTTTCCAGTGTGACCTCAAGACCCAGGCCACCGAATTCCCCATGCGTATCGATATTCATCTCCCGATATGACTCGGGATCCAGATAGACCGTGTGGGGGTCCAGGCCCTCCAACATGCCCTCGATCGCATCCTTGAGCAGCTGGCTGTCCGGAATATCTTCCACGTAGTCGGACTTGACCTTGCCAAAGATCTCGGCAAAGACCTTGAGGTCTCCCACGGGCAGAACGACCTTCTCGACAGTGCCCTCGGCACGGGCAATCTGACCGACACCGATACCCAGCCAAAGAATCAGACAGATCAGGATTCGGGGCAGGGTCTTCATTGCTTCACTCCAGCTTGGTGGAAGATCGGTGTGGGAGGCCAGACAACCGGTGCAAGTATAAATCGGCACCCCGGCTGGTTGATGTCGCCCACGCGGCGTGCTGTGGACTCGAGCCGGCAATTACTTCTCCGAACGTACCTGAGCCTGGTTTCAGGCGCCCGCTTCGGATCACTGGACAAATAGTACATTAGCGTATAAGGTAAGATTAATATTAACGTAATTTCTCAATAAACGCTGATATGGCCCTAGTTTCAGATAGTGAATCTTCCTCGAATGAAGTCATCAGTGCAGCGGTGATGCTGGCAGACGATCGGGACCTGTACGTGGCATCTCGGGCCCTGAAAGCCATGGGGCATCCCCTGCGACTGAAGATTCTCTGTATCCTCGCCGGCGCCACTGAGATCAGCGTTCAGGACCTGGTTGAGCGGGTCGGTACTTCCCAGAGCAACATCTCCCAGCATCTTTCGATTCTACGAGACAAGGGCATTCTCGACTCGCGCAAGGATGCCAACAAAGTTTTCTACCGTATCGGCGATGAGAAGATACTCCAACTCATGGGGACCATGCACGCGGCCTTTTGCAGTCCACCGGCCTGAGAGCTTCTGACAGCTTCCCGTACGATGCCCGGTCGGCCAACTACTGCCGGCTTGCTGTACACTAGCGCACCCGTTTGAGCGCTGAACTTTCCATGGACATTCAATTCATCGCCGAAAACTGGCACCTGTTTGCAGCGCTTGTGGTGATCTGCACCCTGCTGGTCGTGGATTCGCTGCGTCGCAGCGGTGGCTCGAACCAGGTCAGCGCCGTGCAACTACCACAGCTGATCAATCACGACGGAGCGGTTGTCGTTGACGTCTGTGAGTCAGCTGATTTTGACAAAGGTCACATACCAGCCGCCATCAACATCCCGATGGGCCAACTCAAGGACAACCTGAAGCGTTTGAACAAATATCGTGACAGGAAAAAGCCGATCGTCCTGACCTGCCAGAGTGGTACCAGGGCCGGCCGTGCTGCAGCCATTTTGCGCAAGAACGAGTTCTCCAACGTCTACACGCTGACCGGTGGCATCGCCGCATGGGAGAAAGAGAACCTTCCAATCGAGCGCTGAACCTCAACTACCCGGCAGACCCGACCATGTCAGACCCCGACGCTGTTGACCAGCCAACTTTTAGTTTCAACCAGGTGTACGTCAAGGATTTTTCCTTCGAATCCCCCGACAGCCCACAGATCTTTTCCCGCGAATTCAACCCCAAGATCGATATCCAGCTGAATGTTTCACACCAGGTACTCGACTCCGACAACGGTGTGTTCGAGGCGGTATTGTCATGCACCGTGACAGCAAAAACTGGCGAAGAAACGGCTTTTCTCGCGGAGTGTCAGCAAGCCGGTGTCTTCACTTTAAATGGCTATGACGAATCGACTCTGGAACAGGTTCTCGAGGGGGCTTGTCCCAATATGCTGTTTCCCTATCTTCGGGAGACTGTGGGGCAGATGGTCGCCAAGGGCGGATTCCCTCACATGCTCCTGAGCCCGGTCAATTTCGACGTGATGTACCAGAACAAAAAAGCAGCTGAACAAACTTCGGCCGGCAACGGCAGCGGTGCCGAACCCAACTGAATCAGGCCTTCCCCGCAACCCGGGTGAACTGCCCAGACAAGACAAGCTTTGAGCAGAAAACAACATCAGGCCCTGGCCGTGCTGGGTGCGGGCTCCTGGGGAACTGCACTGGCAATGTTGACCGCACGCATTGGCCGGTCGGTGCTGCTTTGGACCCATGATGATAAAAAACGGTTGACACCGCTCAGCGGGAACCATCCCCATGGCCAGCTGCCTGGCGCGCTGACCCTGCCGGAAAACATCAAGCTTACGAGCCACTTTGAGCAACTAATCGAACACAGCAGCGACTTCGTGGTTGCCGTTCCCAGCCATGGGTTCAGATCGGTCCTGGAAAGACTCTCCCATCATCTCGACGCGTTTCCCACTCCGCCGCGCATCTGCTGGGGAACCAAGGGGTTTGAACCGGACAGTGGCTTGTTACTGAGCGAGGTATTCGATCAGGTTCTGGGCGACGCGGCGGTTCCAGCGGTGCTGTCAGGCCCGAGTTTCGCCGCTGAAGTGGTACGCCGTTTACCCACCGCTCTGACCACAGCCGCCCGCACCTTGGAAACGGCGGACAGCGTCGCGCACTGGTTTCGGGATGACCGCACCCGGGTCTATACCAGTACCGATCTGCCGGGTGTACAGCTCGGAGGTGCAATCAAGAACGTGATTGCCATCGCTGCCGGAATCAGCGACGGCCTGGGTTTTGGTGCCAACGCCCGCGCAGCACTGATCACCCGTGGCCTGGCAGAGATGAGTCGCCTCGGTACAGCACTGGGTGGGCAGGCTGACACCTTCATGGGATTGACGGGTATGGGTGACCTGATCCTGACCTGTACTGATGACCAGTCACGTAACCGGCGGGTCGGTCTGGGCATCGCGACAGGAAAACCGATCAAACAGGTACTGGTCGACATCGGACAAGAAGCCGAAGGCGTCAACACAACCCAGGTGCTTTACCAGAAAAGCGCCAGCAACGCAGTTTCCCTGCCGATCACAGAACAGGTCTACCGCGTGCTGTTCGAGGGCTTGGAACCGGCCTCGGCCGTCACCGCACTGCTCGGCCGAGAGCCACGACCTGAAAAGAACTGAGATGGAACAGGTTGACAGTTAAGATCCGGCTATAAGAAGCGACCCGCAGCTCTGGAGAACAACTCCAGAACCGACTTTACGGATCTCAGCGCCAAGCCTTTTGCAGGTCTTCCAGTACCGCTGCACCGGGTATCAGCCGACTTGACTCGAGTGCGTTGAGCGGGGTCTTGGCCGTGTTTTTCGTGCGATGCAGATCCAAAGCATCTTCGTCAAGAAACAAAAGCCCGGTGACGATTTCTCCCTGAGCCTGGTGTGCTCGTATGTAAGCGGTGGCCGCCCCGGGGTCAAACGGGTCGTAATCATCGTCCACTTTACGCAGCGTGATCCGACTGCCATCGTGCAGAGTCACTGAAGTCACCGCCTTTTCGAGATTGGCTTCAATTGGCTCCAGTACTGGAATGAAATCAGCATACACAGTCGTACGCTCCGAATCTCTGGTATACGCATAGCTTTTGGTCGACCCTTCGTGGTCATTGAACGTCACACAGGGCGAGATTACGTCCAGCATGGCAAAACCCGGGTGCTGAATGGCGGCTTTGAGCAGTGGAACCAAATTGCGTTTGTCGCCGGAAAACCCGCGGGCGACGAACGAGCAGCCAAAGTTGATCGCCGTCAGAACCGGATCAATCGGTGGCTGGCCGTTAGCCTCACCGCCCTTGCGAGCGGTACTACCGACATCTGCCGAGGCAGAGAACTGCCCTTTAGTCAACCCGTAAACACCATTGTTTTCAAGCACATACAACATGTTAACGTTGCGCCGGATCGCGTGACAGAACTGCCCGAGCCCGATGGAAAGCGAGTCGCCGTCGCCGGACACCCCGATGTAATGCAGGTCACGATTCGCGGCATTCGCGCCCGTTAGGATCGAGGGCATGCGACCGTGAACTGAGTTAAAGCCGTGGGCCGGTCGCAGAAAATAGGTCGGGGTTTTGCTCGAACAGCCGATCCCCGAGACCTTGGCGACCCGGTGCGGCTCAATATCGAGCTCGTAGTAGGCCTGGACGATCGCCGCAGAAATCGAGTCATGGCCGCAACCGGCACACAACGTCGACATCGCTCCTTCGTAGTCTGCAATGGTCAGTCCCAGGGTATTCTGCGGCAGACCCTTGGTGAGCCTTGGTTTTTTTATGAAACTCATGCAGCTTTCCCCTTGGCGATCTTCTCAAGCATCGGGTCGATGATATCGGTACAGGCGACCGGCATACCGCCGTAGCTCAGGACGGGAATCAGCTTGTCACCGGAAAGACCCGTCTCGGTCTGCAGCAGGCTGCAAAACTGAGCATCGCGGTTCTGCTCGACAACAAACACCCGCTCATAGCGGGTCAGGAAATCTATCACCGACTGGCTGAATGGAAAGGCCCGGACACGCATGTAATCCGCCAGGATGCCTTCAGCGGTGAGTCTGTCACGGGCCTCGCGAACGGCACCATCGCAACTGCCCAGCGAAACGATCGCGCAGTCTGCTCGCTCAGCTGTTTCGATCACCGGTTCCGGAACCAGCCCGGCTGCGGTATCAAACTTGCGGCGCAGGCGATCAACGACTTCCTGGTACTCGTCAGCTTTCTCGGTATAACCACCAAACTTGTTGTGGCCGGAACCGCGGATCAGATAGCCTCCCTTGGGGTGCTCTCCGGGCAATGTCCGATAACAGATGCCATCACCGTCTACGTCCAGGTAGCGGGCGAAAGTGTCCATCTGGCTCAAGTCGTCGGCGCTGTAGACCTTTCCCCGGTCCGGCTGGTAGTTGTCGTCCCAGCTCAAACTGGGGCACGGCCAGTCGTTCATGCCGATATCAAGATCCGACAGCACGATGACCGGAGTCTGGAGCCGTTCGGCCAGATCAAAAGCCGCAACAGCGAATTCAAAACACTCCGCCGGGTCCGACGGGAACAACAGGACGTGCCGGGTATCACCGTGGGACGCAAAAGCTGCCGCCAGAATGTCGCTTTGCTGGGTCCGGGTGGGCATACCAGTCGAAGGACCAGCCCGCTGAACGTCGAACAAAACCAGTGGTATCTCTGTGAAATAGGCCAGTCCCAGGAACTCTGACATCAGTGAGATGCCTGGACCACTGGTCGCGGTAAAAGCCCGGGCCCCGCTCCAGGCAGCCCCCAGCGCCATACCGATTGCAGACAGTTCGTCTTCCGCCTGGATGATGCAGAAGTTGTGCTCACCCGTATCACTGTCCTTACGCAGGCGCTTGCAGAAACCACCGAATGCGTCGAACAACGAAGTTGACGGCGTGATCGGATACCAGCTGCCGACAGTCGCCCCTGCGTAGACACAGCCCAGGGCGGCAGCTGTGTTGCCATCGATCATGATGTGGTCGGCCATGGCATCCATCGGCACAAGCCGGGTGTTCAGGGGACATTCGAAGTTCGATTTGGTGTAGTCATAGCCCAGCTCAAAAGCCTGCATATTCGAATCAATCAGCTTAGGTTTGTCAGCAAATGTCTCCGCCAGCAACTGGCGGACACATTCCTGGTCGATTTCGATCAGGGCGGCAATCACGCCGACGTAGGCAATATTCTTCAACAGGATGCGGGTCCGGACGCCACTGAATGCTTCGTTACACATTGTTGACAACGGAATGGGCAGAACCGTGACGTCCGGACGGGATTCAAGCTCCGCTCTCGGCCAGGTGGCATCGTAGATCAGCAGCCCATTTGGTGACACCTCGGCGAGATCCTCGGCATAGGTCTGCGCATTCATGGCCACCATGATGCCCACCGAGCCTGAACGGGCAAGGTAACCCTTTTCGGTGACGCGGATCTCATACCACGTAGGCAGCCCCTGGATGTTGGACGGGAAGTAGTTCTTGCCAATCACAGGTATACCCATACGAAAGATCGCCTTCATCAGAAGGGTGTTGGCACTGGAAGAACCCGTGCCGTTGACCGTCGCAATCTTGATGACGAAGTCGTTTACCCGGTCTTTCGATTGCATCGCGATGCCTCTTCGTCAACAGCGTACGGAATCAACAAACTGGATTTGCGCATGTCCCAGGCGCCAGTGGGACATCGTTCGGCACACAAGGCACAGTGCACACACAGGTTCTCATCCTTGAACATGACTCTGCCGGTCTGTGGCAATGCTTCGGACACATACAGCGGTGCCTCCGGATCCAGAGGGGTTACTGTCAGCTGGCGCCGCACGTCTTGTTCATCGCCATTATTGGCGATCGTCAGGCAGCGAACAGGGCAAACGTCGATACAGGCATCACACTCGATGCACAACTTGGCGCTGAAAATCGTCTGCATGTCACAATTGAGGCAGCGCCGGACCTCAGTCAAGACCTGCTCAGCCGAAAACCCCAGCTCCACCTCGATGTTGAGTTCGTCAAAGCGCTGCTTGAGTGCCACGTGGCGCATCTGGCGACGCTCAGCCGGATCGTAATCGTTACTGAAGCTCCACTCATGGATGCTCATCTTGGTCGCGAGCAGGTTCATCCCAAAGGGCAGACGATCATCCAGCGGTTCACCCATGCAGTACTTGTGCAAAGAAATTGCGGCCTGGTGCCCATGTTCCACAGCCCAGATAATGTTCTCTGGGCCGAATGCCGCATCACCACCGAAGAACACACCCGACCGGGTGGACTCGAAAGTAACCTTGTTCACCACCGGCACGTTCCACTGGTCAAACTCAATACCGAGATCCCGCTCGATCCAGGGGAAAGCGTTTTCCTGGCCGATGGCGAGAATCACATCATCGCAGGGAAGGAACGCTTCACCTGTGACCTCGGGTAGCAGGTTCCCCGCCTCATCGGTGTGATACTCGAACTGATCGAACATCATCCCTTTCAGCTGTCCATCCTCTACAACGAAAGCCTTTGGTGAGTGATTGACGACGATTTCAACCTTTTCTTCTTCCGCATCCTCAAGCTCCCAGGGGGAAGCTTTGAAGTAGGCCCGAGGTTTGCGCGCCATTACCTTCACGTTTTTACCACCCAGTCGCAATGCGGTCCGACAACAGTCCATCGCCGTGTTACCGACACCGATGATCAGGACGTTCTCGCCGATCGAGTCAGTGTGGCTGAACGCGACCGACTCCAGCCAGTCGATACCGATATGGATACGCTCGCTGTCGTGACGGCCGGGTAGGTCAAGCTCCTTGCCACGCGGGGCCCCGGTGCCCACAAAAACCCCATCGAACTCCTCTGCCAGAAGCCCCGCCATGCTGTCGATTCGATGGCCCAGCCGCAGATCGACACCCATTTCCAGGATCATCGCGATCTCGTCGTCCAACACCTCGGCCGGCAGTCGGAAGGCGGGAATATTGGACCGCATCAGGCCCCCGGTCTGGTCGTACTGCTCGAACATTACGATCTCGTACCCCAGAGGCAAGAGGTCGTTTGCCACCGTCAGGGACGCACATCCGGCGCCGATACAGGCAATGCGTTTGCCGTTCTTCTTTCCCGGGATCTTCGGCAGACACGCTCTGACATCCCCGGCGAGGTCGGCCGCAACCCGCTTGAGCCGGCAGATCGCGACCGGTTCATCCTCGACCCTGTTCCGCCGGCAAACCGGCTCACACGGCCTGTCGCAGACCCGGCCCAGGATCGCAGGAAAGACGTTAGTACCTCTGTTGAGCAGATAGGCGTCTTGATAGCGCCCCAGAGCAATCATCCGGATGTATTCAGGGACGTCGGTGTGGGCGGGGCAACCCCACTGGCAGTCCACCACTTTATGGAAGTACGCCGGATCGGAGGTGTCGGTCGCTTTCAAAATGTCACGGTACAGTCAACAGACGGGAGCACGAGCACTGGGCCTACACGCATTGCTCGTGCGGCCGGCCGGTCGAATCGTCAGGACCTGGGCGGTGGTTGTCCAATCAAGACACCCGAAATGGTTCAATTCAACAGAGACAGCAGGAAACATCTACATAAGCAATGATTATACATATCAGAAGTATTAAGTGATATGACAGTTGCTCTAGCGCTCTACCCGCCGTCCTTTCAGCGCAGCCGCCGCCGAGAAAGGCCACACAGAATGGTTGCTGTTCAACAATCGCCAGGGCGCAGCTCAGCTTGCCGGCCGGTTCTCGGCCAGAGGCAGCATACAGTCGGCAGAATTATTCGCCGGGCTGTTGACGAACGTACTCACCGGGTAGCTGCGAAGATCAGCTTGGTGTCCGGCCATCAGTCCCCTGACCAGGTCAGTATCCGAGACGGCAGGGTCCAGCCAGTCGGAGTGAACGGGTCGCGGCAGAACGACCGGCATTCGGGCGTGAATCTCGGACGCCGCTGCCGTGGCCTCGGTGGTGACGATACAGAATGTTTCCAGCGCCTGCCCCGTCAGCTGGGTGTTCAGCGACCAGAGCCCGGCCAGTACAAACGGCGTATTGTCAGCCAATCCGAGGTAGTAAGGCTGTTTCCGGCCACCAGGCTGCTTCTGCCATTCGTAGTAACCGTCACACAGCACCAGGCACCTCTGATGCCTGAACGGTCCTCGGAACATCGGCCGCTCGTGTACAGTCTCCGCCCGGGCGTTGATCGGACGCGTCATCTTCGGGTCCTTTACCCAGGCTGGCGCCAGTCCCCACTGGAGTGCCGCGGCCGTATGCGTCCCGGAGGTGGCACGGACGATCAGGGCTTGCTGTGACGGCGCAATATTGTAGCTGGGAGGAATCGGATCAGGCCCATCAGCGACCAGCCCTTCTATGGCCTCGGAGAACTCTGCCAGTGTACTGTGGCGCTCGAATCGACCGCACATCTTCTGTTACCTCAACTTGATATACCACTCAGGGTAAGCTAACTGTGTGCAGCGCGAACGGCGAGAGAAATTACCCACGACTGATGACCCGTTGAACCCGATGAGTACTTACGAAAATTATACCCAAGTCAGTAGTGTCTATGACGAGACCCGCTGGGCTGTTGGATTGGATCTCATCACGGAAGGGCTCTCATCTACCTGCACGGCGATCGAACAGCAGGTGCTGCTGGATGCTGGCTGCGGTACCGGGATCTATACGGCTGCCCTGATCGACCGGGTCAGCCGGATCGAAGCAGTCGACTTGAACCCGGCCATGTTGTCTGTGGCACAGTCCAAGCTGGTAAACAGCCCTGATCGTGACCGCGTCAGGTTCTGGCGGGCCTCCATCAGCGAACTGCCTCTGGATGACAACAGTGTAGACAGCATTGTCATCAACCAGGTCCTACACCATCTCTCCGACCGGGTGGAAAACGACTGGCCGGCACATCGGAAGGTACTGGCCGAGTGCGCCCGCGTCTTGAAGCCAGACGGCGTCATCATCATTAACAGCTGTGCTCACGTGCAACTGGATCAGGGGTTCTGGTTCTACCATCTGATTCCGGCCGCGTTGGCGGCCGTCAAACAACGGACTATTCCTCTAGACGACCTTGAACGGTTGATGAGTGCAACCGGTCTGGTACCCGCAGCGCGTCGCGTGGATCTCGAAGGTGTGCTCCAGGACACAGCGTATTTCAGGGCGGATGGCCCGCTGGACCCACTCTGGCGCCAGGGTGACTCGATCTGGAGTCTGGTCTCCGAACCCGATCTTAAAGCCGTCCTCGACCGTATCACCAGCCTCAAGTCAGCCTCTGATCTCGATGCTTACATGAAACACTCTGATGCTGAGCGTTTGAAGGTTGGACAGATCACATTTTCCGTAGCGCACAAGACCTAGCGCCAGATCAGAAACATGGAACCGGCCATTCCCGAAAAATTCGCCGAGCTAGGCCAGTATTAGCGTTTGTTCCTTTGTCGATCTACAATCTAGCGTGATTGGTACCCCTTCCCCGCCCGGTTCCGTGTTCTCCCGATGAAGAAAATCCGTCGAATCATCCTGCCGTTACTGGTGATTGCCGTTGGAATAGCCGGGTATGTCCTGCTCAAATCCAGCGCACCAGTCGATCAGCCGCTCGAACCCAGTGAACGAGTGTGGTCTGTCAACGCCGTTTCAGTCGCGCGCGAGCAGCTCTCCCCGACGTTGCGACTCTACGGCCGTGTCGAATCACCGCGTGAGACGCACCTGCGCGCAGCCGTGTCTGCAGATGTTCAGGAACTGATGGTGCTGTCTGGACAAAAAGTGAGCAATGGTGAACTGCTGCTGCGGCTCGATGACGACGACGTTGCCCTTTTGCTCCGCCAACGGGATGCCGATGTCTCGGAGATCGAAGCGCAGATCGAAAGTGAAAAGCGCCGCCACGCCGCTGACCTGACTGCCCTGACGCATGAACGGATGCTTTACGAGCTGGCTGAACGTTCTTTGAAGCGGGCCGAACGCCTTGCCAAGACCCAGGCCGGCTCACAAGCGCGGGTCGATGAAGCCCAGCAAGCCCTGCGCGGCCAGGCACTGGCGCTGGCCCAGCGCCAGCGGGCCCTCCAGGATCACCCTTCTCGACTGGCCCAATTGCACGCTCGCCTGAAACGAGCCACGGCTGTGCGTGATTTGGTACGCCGTGATCTCCGGCACACTGGTGTCATGGCGCCCTTCGACGGCCGCATAACGGCGGTGCACGTCTCGCCGGGTGACCGGGTACGCCCGGGCGACCGACTCATCGACGTTTATGACACCGACTTTGTCGAGATCCGTACCCAGGTACCCAATCGCCATCTTCCGGTTCTGCGAAAGTCACTGGTGACCGGCAGCGAGGTCACAGCATTGACCCAATTCGAGGGCCGACCAATCAGGCTGGCACTGGACCGGCTGGCTGGAAAAATCGAAAAGGGCCAGGGCGGCGTTGATGCGTTCTTCAGTTTTCTGGATGAGACGCAGGATGTCGAACTGGGCCGTACCGTCACAGTGTTCGTTGAACTACCCGTTCAGGATGATGTTTTCTCGCTGCCGGCAACCTCCGTTTACGGTGCAGATAACGTTTACCGGATCGAGAACAGCCGCCTGGTCATGGCCCGCGTGCAGCGCGTGGGTGAGTACCGTAACGGTGAGTGGGGCAGCTGGATTCTTTTTCGCAGTGACGATCTTGTGGATGGCGACCAGGTGCTCGCCAACCAGCTGCCCAATGCGGTTCAAGGTCTGAAAGTCGACATTGTGCAGGCAAACGACTGACGCTGCTAGGTCATGACAAATAACCTGCTC
This sequence comes from uncultured Acidiferrobacteraceae bacterium, assembly GCA_964630665.1. Taxonomy (GTDB): domain Bacteria; phylum Pseudomonadota; class Gammaproteobacteria; order Arenicellales; family UBA868; genus UBA9619. Next base: position 23,010 of record CAZVVN010000031.1, read on the forward strand.
GGGATACTTGCCCGCCATCCGGTCGCGGCCAACCTGCTGATGGCGATGATGATCATCGCCGGCCTCTGGGGTCTGTCCCGTCTGAACACCCAGTTCTTTCCGAATTTCGACATTGATTTTGTGTCCGTTGGAGTAACTTGGGTCGGTGCCAGTGCCGAGGACATCGAAAAACTGGTCACCGAACCTATTGAACAAGAACTCAAAAGTGTCGACCGCGTCAAGGAACTGAGTTCGAGATCCTTTGACGGGTTTTCCCTGGTGGTGCTGGAATTCCGGGAAGACACCGACATGGGGCTGGCACTCGACCAGGTTAAAGAACAGGTTGACCTGGTACGCAACCTCCCAGCCAGCGCCGAAAGCCCGGAGATTAAACGCATCATCAATTACGAGCCGATTGCCAGCGTGCTGGTGGTCGGAGCAGATGATTCCCGGGGACTGCGCAGCCTGGTGCGCCGTTTTGAGCGCGAACTGCTGGACCGGGGAGTCTCAAACATCCGGATCTTCGGCCTGCCGGAAGAAGAGATTGCTATCCAGGTTCCTTCGGAGATCCTTCGTGAGCTGGGCCTATCGCTCGAGGACATCGGTAGACGGGTCGGGGCCGCCTCGCGCGACCTACCGGTCGGCGTCATCGGTCGGGGTGAATCGGCCAGGCAGCTCCGTTTCAAAGACCAGCGCCGTGGTGAACTCGCTTTTGAGGACCTGCCGATCATAGCGGCCGAAGACGGGCGCCTGCTGACCCTGGGTGACATCGCCGAGATCACCCGCCGACCCCAGTCTGCCCAGACCGAGGTGAGCTACCGTGGCCGGCCGGCGGTGGAAATGCGTCTCTCCCGGTCCCGGGATACTGACAGCCTCAAGTCGGCCCAGATCATGCGCGAATGGGTCGACGAGACCCGGCCACTGCTGCCCCCGGGGCTCGAGTTTCATGTCTACGACGAACGCTGGGAATACATTGAGGACCGAATCAACCTGTTGCTCAAAAACGGTGTGGGCGGTCTCGTTCTGGTCATCCTGATACTCTATTTCTTCCTCAACGCGCCCGCGGCCCGCTGGGTCGCGATCGGCATCCCGACATCCTTCATGGCGGCTCTCGGGGTCCTTTACGTGTACGGGGGATCGATCAACATGATCAGCCTGTTCGGCCTGATCATGACGCTCGGAATCATTGTCGATGATGCGATCGTTGTCGGCGAAGATGCCGTCACGCACTTCGAAAAAGGCGACAGCCCGCTGGATTCAGTACAGCAGGGTGCACAACGGATGCTGGCTCCGGTGCTCTCGTCGTCATTGACAACCATCGCTGCCTTCATGCCGCTGCTGCTGGTCGGCGGCATCATCGGAATCATTCTCAGAACCCTTCCGATCGTCGTGATCTGTGTGATTCTCGCCTCACTGGTCGAGGCCTTTCTGGTGCTTCCCGGCCACCTGAGGGGAACCTTCGCCCGGATGGGTAGTTACCGTCCCCGCCGGCTGCGCAAAGCACTGGATGACGGATTTCTACGGTTTCGAGAGAACCGGTTCCGGCCGGTGATCACAGCTGGTGTTCGGCACCGCTGGCTGACCCTGTCACTGGCGGTGGCGATTTTTCTTGTGAGCAGCGGCTGGGTCGCGGGAGGTCGGATCGCCTTTAATTTCTTCCCGGTCGCTGAAGGACCGATTCTTTTTGCCAACGTCGATTTCGTTGCCGGCACGCCCAAGAAAAACGTCGATGAATACCTGTCCCAGGTAGAACAGGCACTGTGGGAAACCAATGAGCACTTCGGTGGTGCGTTGGTGCTCACTGCGATCTCACGACTGGGCCTGGGCGAAAGTGGTGACTGGGAGCGACGGAGCAGTGAAAACATCGGCTCGGTACTGGTCGAATTGGTCAAGCCTGACGCCCGAACTGTACGCAACCGAGAATTCATCGACGAGTGGCTCACGCGTATTCCCACCACTGCCGGTCTCGAAAACCTGTCGATCAAGGAACCCACCGCGGGGCCGCCGGGACAGGACCTGGAGATACAGATCACCGGCCGGAGTCTCACGACAGTTAAGAGTGCAGCATTAGAGCTCAAGAACGTGCTGATCGATATCGCCGGTGTCTCTGGTGTTGAGGACGACATGCCCTACGGCCGCGAACAACTGATATTGCGCCTGACCCCTACAGGCGAGGCGTTGGGCCTGTCCGTCGAAAACCTGGGCCGGCAACTGCGTGCCGGATACGAGGGTTACCTGGTCCAGGTGATGGCCGATGACAGTGACGAAGTCGAAGTGCGCGTGGTGCTTCCTGACAGCGAACGCAACCGGCTCGACAGTCTTGATGAATTCGAAGTGTTACTACCTCGCGGCGGCACGGTACCGTTTGCCAACGTGGTGACTCTGCAGAGCCGGCGAGGTTTTGACTCCATCCGTCACGTCGAAGGCAAACTGGCAGTAACTGTTACGGGCAACGTGGACGAGGCGGTCAACAATGACAACCGGATCATTGCGAACCTGAAACAGAACACAATGCCGAAACTGGAACAGCGACACGGTGTGAAATTCTCCTTCGAAGGTCGGCAGGCCGACCAGCGGGAGACCCTGGGCGACATGCAACGCGGCGCGATCCTCGCACTGGTACTGATCTACCTGGTTCTGGCCTGGGTGTTCGGATCCTATGGCTGGCCGCTGCTGGTGATGGTCATCATTCCGTTTGGTCTGGTTGGCGCGATCTGGGGTCACGCCCTGATGGGCATCGACCTGACCATCCTTTCGATGTTCGGCTTTTTCGGGCTGGCCGGCATCGTGGTCAACAACTCGATTATCCTGGTGGTGTTCTACAAACAGATCCGGGCTGGGGGTCTGGCACCGGAAGAGGCGGTCGTGGAAGCGGCATGCCAGCGTCTACGGGCCGTTCTGCTGACTTCGCTGACCACCATCGCCGGCCTGACTCCGCTTCTGTTTGAAACCTCGCTGCAGGCCCAGTTCCTGATCCCGATGGCGACGTCAATTGCCTTTGGACTGGCCTTTGCCACTGTTCTGGTCCTGTTCCTGGTACCCGCCCTGCTGATGATCTACGAGCACTCGGCCCTGGCCCGCCGGTCGATGGACATGCAGGCCACGACGTAACTCAGTCCGATAATTCCAGCCAAAGCGGTTGGTGATCGGAACCCGGCGCCTCCGTATCAACCTGGCAACTGCTGATACGATGACGCAGACTTGCACTGACAAAACAATAATCAAGTCGGGCGGGTTCCTCTTTCACATCCGACGTATGGCCCCCTTCCGGATCACCGCCCACATGCATCCAGGCATCGACAAAACCATCGGGGTGGGTCACGCGCCCACCGTAGGGGGAATCCGGTCCGACCAGCAGATCGTATTCCGGCGCATCGGGTGTACAGTTGAAATCGCCGAGTAATACGGCATGTGCCGACACCTCGCCAGCCATCACCCCTTCTGCCCAGTAGCTCCCGCCGTCGCGCAGCGGATTAGCCCGAAACTCACCGCACACGGGCAGCCCCTCGTAGGCCGCTTCGCGGTGAATGCGCAGTAACTCGCGGACCTGGGGCAAGCGGGTTTCCGAACACAGGTGGGTCAGGTGCACACTGAAAAACCGGATGGTCTCATCGCCGCACTGGACCGCACATTCAAGTGCCGAACGCTGGATGCTGAGCGGCCCGATGCTGGCCATCTTGGGCAGCAGGTGATGACGACAGTACTGGATGGGCTCGCGTGACAGCAGCAGGTTGCCGAACTGTCGCCGTTGCGGCTGCCCTTTGGCGTCCATACCCCCGGGAACAGACTGATCCACGCCTGGGCCATAGACAGCATCGTAGCCGACAAATGCTGCTCTGATCGAGGCGACCTGGTCGGTGTTACCAGAACGCGACCAGAAGCGATCGACTTCCTGCAGCGCAATCACGTCGGCTCCGTCAACGGCGGTGATGATACGATCGAGGTCGACCTGACCGTCTCGGCCCTGACCGAACTGGATGTTGTAGGTCACTATCTTAGTCATGCTTTATATGCAGAGTCCTATAGTCTCTGTATGCGTTTGTATACTGCAAAAAATCTTTCCTCTATGACAGCCGTTCACCTGCCATGGTCGCGCGGTGCACGATACGGCGGAATCCTGGTTCTCCCTTACGAGCCTGAAAATCATCATCAATCGCGCAATGCATTGTCACACGGTTATCCCACAGCCCCAGTGTGTTGTTCTCCCAATGGACCCGACATGTGAACTCCGACCTTTCGGCATGAGAGAACAGAAAATCCAGCAAAGGCATGCTCTCTTCGACTGTCATGCCCTCGAAGTGCCGGGTGTATGATCGATTGACGAACAGCGCCTTGCGCCCAGTTTTAGGATGGGTCCGGACCACGGGGTGGACTGCCCTATCACCGACTGCAGCCTTGGATTTCATTGCTTTGTACTCGTCCGAATAATCTATTCCATACGAGGAATGGATCGCCTGTAGGCCATCCAACATGTTCTTCATGCCCTCAGAAAGCGTCTCATAGGCCAAATACATATTGGCGAAGCCAGTATCGCCGCCAAAATCAGGAACCTCTCGGGCATAAAGCGCGGCACCAATGGAAGGTTCCTGCTTGAACGTCACATCGGTATGCCAAGGTCCGCCCCAATTCTTGTGCTCGTCGGGCTCCTTTACGATCGCAATAATTTCTGGAACGTTTTCGATGCCCTCCACATAGGGATGGTCTTCCAGCGCAAAAAACCGCGCCGTGAAATCGCGATGCTGGATTGGCGTAAGATCCTGATTGCGGAAGTAGATCACGAGATGGTCAAGCCATGCTTGATGAATGTTGTCGAACGCTTGGTTTGACACCCCCTCCGACAGGTCAATGCCGACGATCTCGGCACCCAGCGCTCCTGTCAACGGCCGTACTTCAATTCCGTTGTTCATACATTTGATCTCCAAAAGGTTCGCCCACTTATAGATGAGAGTCTGGAAAGCTATTGAAGAGACGTTGGTTATTTCCTAACTCTTGGGAAATTGGTTCAGTAGTTTCTGCCACCGCACTCCGAACAAGTCCAGTAAAACCAGACTGGCCTGAGAACGCGGTGAGCAGGAAACTCGGAAGCAAGCGAATCAGCCAAAAGAATTTTTTGTCCCAGCCCTTTGGTCGGGTTTTTTTATTGCATATCGTGCAATACAGTAACTTGTCCTGAGTTGCTTTCATCATATTGCTTCTAAGCAGACAACCCAAACTGGGGATCGCAGGTCACGATTTTCAATGGCTGATGTGCACGACAACGACGCCTGGCCCGGAACAGTTCGCCTCAGCGTTGCGATGTCCTGGGCCCATGGGAATCAAAGGTTGTCTGAATCCTGACCGTTTCGAACCAACCGGTACAACATCTGCGTCAGACGGTCACGTTCGAAAAGGAGGGAATTGAACTGATCGTCGCAGGCTGCGATGGGTCTCGGGTAAGCTTGGATTTCAAGTCGGATGGAGGACAGGAGATCTATGATTTCCTGCTTTTTCTTTGAGTCAGAAACAAGCATGCAAAATCATTTTACCCTGTTTAAGTGCCTGTGCAGAAATCTCGGTATTTACCCTGGTTTATACTTTTCACCGTCAACACAATAGGCTCGACTGACCGAAATGGGCTACCATTTGCAATCGTTTGAAACACTGCTCAGGACCCTGTCCGAATACCTGAACCTCAAGGACGAGCAGTGTCTTTCCCTGCCGCGGGAAGCCTATCTCTCACCTGAACTGCACGCTTTGGAGCTCGACAGGATCTTCAGGCACAACTGGCTGTGTGTGGGACGGGCGGAACACGTTCCTGAACGTGGCGACTATTACTGTTTCGACCTGCTGGACGAACCCCTGATCATTATCCGCGGAGAAGATGGCGAAGTGCGGGCTCTGTCCAATATTTGCCGCCATCGCTATATGCCGCTGGTAGAGGGTAAAGGCCGGACAACCCGCTTCACCTGCCCGTATCACGCTTGGACCTATGCGTCTGACGGGAGGCTCCTCGCGGCACCTTACATGGCGGGATCGCAGTGTTTTGACAAAGCCCGCTGCCATCTGCCGGCCTACCGGCTTGAGAACTGGTCTGGGTTCCTGTTCGTCAACCTCGACGATGACGCTGCACCTCTGGCACCGCGGATGGCCGCTTTGAACAAACACATAAAGAACTACCGCGTAACCACCCAGGTCGAGATCATGCACTACGAATCCGTCTGGGCGGGAAACTGGAAACTCTCGGCCGAAAATTCAATGGAGTACTACCACCATGTCGGCCTGCACAAAGATACCGTACAGGCGCAAATGCCAGCCAGCAAGACCTGCCCACTTGCGCCACCGGCTGATCTGTCATTCACGCATCAGCGCTGCGGCATGGATGACAAATACAAAACCGAAGATCACCCGATGAACCCCAAGGGGGACCTGGCCAGTTTCAGCGAAGTAGAACTCACCACAGGCTACATGGTGTACGTTTTCCCTGCATTCACGATGGCCATGCGGCCAAACGCCAATAACTGGCTGTCCTTCCGGCCCGACGGCATTGAAAGCACCGAAGTGCTGGGGGGTTATCTGGTCTCCCCGGAGGTCATAGCAGGATACCCTGATATCGCCGAGGCCCGCCGCGAACTGATCCTAAAGGTCAATGCCGAGGATGCCCGGGCAACCACGGAACTGGCCAAGGTGATGCGTTCTACCCGGGCCGCCCGTGGTCCATTGAGCCCGTTCGAGAATACCCTTGCCCAGTTCTACCGCTACCTGGCCCGTACGCTGACAACCTGACACCTGCCATGATCACGATTTTTTTTCTTCAGCGTATTGAGCGCAGTATCGGGGTGGCAGAACCGATTCCACCCGTAGTATTCAGTTGTCATCCAGCGCCAAGCGGTCTTCCCCATCATGAATAATGGCATCGATTTCGATCTCCACCATCATGCCGGGTGTGGTCAAACCGGCCTCGACAGCGGTGCTGACGGGCTCAATGGCCGTGGTTCCTGCAACGAAGACGAAGGGACCGATGCGTTTGGCACGCACGTAGGCACCGGCTTTTTCGAACCGGCCACAACCGGGAGCTGTCAGAATCACCGTAACGTGATCAGTCTAACGTAATCACCGAAGGGCAGGCACACCCTGAACGAACCTCGACATGTTTACCCGACTGACCCGCAGGCGCACTCGACTCGCCGATGACGTATACGAGCAGATTCTCTCGGCAATCCTGTCCGGTGAGATCTTCCCCGGTGAACGCCTGATTCAGGAAACCATCGCGAATCAGATCGATGTCAGCCGTACACCGGTCCGCGAGGCGCTTCTGCGACTCGAGCAAGAGGGCATTCTTGAGGCGTCCGGACGGGGTGGCTTTCAGATCCGCGACATCAGCGAACGGGAGATCAGAGATCTGTACACGGTAAGGGAAGCCGTTGAGGGTTTCGCTGCAAGACTGCTGGCCGGGAGACTTTCCGTGACACAGGTGCAGACTATCGAAAAAGCCGTGCGGGTCGAGATGGCTCTGACCTCATCGCGCAAGGAAGAACACTTTCACGCCAACCGCATCATTCACCGCACCATCGTTGAACAGACAAACAACGGGTTTCTCGTTGAGCTTTTTGACAGCATCTGGAACCGCGGAATTTCCATCCGCAGTTTTTCTGCCTACCGGATTCCCGATCCAGCCGATGACCGCGGCCAGCACCTGGAATTACTAGAGCAACTCAGATCCGGTAACGCTGGCGAGGCAGAAGCCGCCATGGTCAAACACATTCGTGAGGGGCTGGCTAATCACATGGGCTGGCTGTCGGAACAGGTCGGTTGAACAGTGAAAAGACCGGATTTGACACCCCGGGCCCGACACCGACCGGGAGTTCAGCACGCGCCTTGTTCTCAGGAGTGCTGCGTTATAATGAGTGTATTCAGTATACAAAAGGGTTCATTCGATGTGTGGAATCGCTGGAAGAATACTGCCGGATCCGGGCAAGGTCGGCGAAGACCTGGTTAAGCTGATGCACGCCCAGCGTCACCGGGGCGCCGATTCCACGGGCTTTGCACTCTATGGGGAGCCGCTGGACACCGGCTACATCGTCCGGGCGATGGTGGCACGCCGCCATGAGCTTTCACAGGTTCTCGAGTTGTTTCTCGACCTGCTGCGTGCGCACGGCAGCGATTTTCTGGCTGACCCCAGCTGGGACGAGGCAACAACCGACCATGTCTCTGTGCGTATGGTGATCCGCGAACCGAATTCGCTCGGCGACTGGATTCACCAGGTAGACGAACATTCCGATCGCATCGAAGTGCAATCCGTTGGCCGTTCTCTGGAGATCGTGAAGGACCTGGGCGGTGCGGCTGAGGTCGCGGAAAAACATCGGGTGCATGATTTCATCGGCACCCATGGCCTGGGTCACGCGCGGATGGCGACCGAGTCCGAAGTTTCACCGACTGCCAGCCATCCATTCTGGGCACGACCGTTTGCCGATGTGGCGATCGTGCACAACGGTCAGATCACCGACTACTTCACCTGGCGGGCCCGCTTGGAGCGCAAAGGCTACCGATTCATGACCGGTAACGACAGCGAACTGCTGGCCGTCTGGATCTCCGATCGTATGAGTCAGGGCGAGACCCAGGGCGACGCCCTGATACGATCACTGACGGAGATTGACGGGGTGTTTACGTTTCTCTACAGCACCCTGGATCGACTGGGGTTTGCAAAAGATCGCTGGGCCATCAAGCCGCTGGTCGCGGTCATCGGCGAACAGTCCCTGTCGATCGCAACCGAAGAACAGGCCGTGCGCACGGTTCATCTCGACGAAATCGAGGTCGTCAACTTCGACGGCCCCAGTCTGACCCGAACCTGGCAGACCAACGTCTCACTGGACCGTGCCGCATGAACGACCACGAAGTGATTGTCGCCGACCGCCCGCTGCGCGAGTGTAATCAGGACATACGCGACGCTATCGACCGTGGCCTGGCCGTCCGGGTCATCGATACCCGCTCACGGCACAACCTCGGCATCGGCCTGCCGAGCGGTGCCCGGATACATTTTGAAGGCAGTGTCGGTTACTACTGTGGCGGACTCAACAACGGGGCCAGTATCCGAGTATCACGCAACGCCGGTTGGGCCGCGGGAGAGGCCATGGCCAGCGGTGACATCACCATCGACGGTTATGCCGGTGTCAGCCTGGGCGCCTCTATGCGGGGTGGGTTGATCCACGTCAAAGGAGATGCTGGGCCGCGTTGTGGCGTCGCCATGAAGGGCGGCGACATCATCGTCGAAGGTAAAATCGGCTACCTGTCGGGTTTCATGGCACATGCCGGTCGCATCATTGCGCTGGGCGGCGCTGATGAGGCCTGTGCAGACTCCCTCTGGGGCGGTGAGGTCTGGGTTGCAGGCCCCATTGCTTCACTGGGGGTGGATTCCAAAACCGTAGAGCCCGCAGACGATGAAATCCAGGAAATCGAGACCCTCTTGGCGACGCGTGGCCTGGATGACGCTGCCAGAGCCTGGCAGAAGATCGTGTCCGCCCAGCGCCTCTGGCACTTTGAAAGCCGGGATGCAAGTGCGTGGTTGATGATATGACTCCCCCCTACGAGTACCCGTTCGATGCCCCGACCGAGGAAGCTGTGGCTATGGCGGACGGGGCCGATCCCGCCAGGCCCGCCGGGGTCCCGGCATCGTACGCAAAAGGCCACTCCGCCCGTTGGACACCTGCTTCGATCTCAGAGATTCACGCGTTATCGCGGCTCGGGCGCTACCAAATCCGAGGTTTCAACACCTTCAATCAGCGGTTACCCACCTTCGATGACCTGACTTTTGTACCGGCGACCATGACGCGACTGCCGCTGGAGGGTTACCGGGAAAACTGCGAGACCCGGACGGTCCTAGGCGCCCGGCCTGGACTCGTTGAAAACCCGATCGAGTTGAATATTCCGATCTACATCGCGTCGATGTCGTTCGGCGCGCTGTCTGCGCCGGCAAAAGCCGCCCTGGGCTACGGCGCATCCAAAGTCGGCAGTATGACCTGCACCGGAGAGGGCGGCATGCTCGAAGATGAACGAGAGGCGTCGAGCCTGCTTGTCTACCAGATGACGCCGTCGCGTTACATGCTGGACTTGGAACACCTGCGGATGGCCGACGGAATCGAGCTGGTCGTTGGGCAGGGTGCCAAGCCCGGAACCGGCGGTCTACTGCTGGGAATGAAAGTCTCAGACCGCGTGGCCGGGATGCGTACTCTGCCTGAAGGAGTCGACCAGCGTTCAACGGTCCGGCACCCGGATTTTCTAGGTGCCGATGACATGCAGGTCAAAATCGAGGAGTTGCGGGAGGCCACCAACTACAAGGTTCCTATTTTCCTCAAGATGGGCGCCACTCGGCCCCGCTACGACGTTGCCATCGCCGCCAAGGCCGGCGTCGACGTGATTGTGGTCGACGGTGCCGAAGGGGGTACCGGGGCCTCGCCCGAGCTTTTGCTGGATCACACCGGGATTCCGTTGATCTCGTCCATTCGTGCTGCGCGCGAGGCGTTGGACGACTGCGGCATGTCGGATGAGGTCTCGCTGGTAGCGGCAGGCGGAGTGCGCTCCGGCACGGACGTCGCCAAGTGCCTGGCACTGGGAGCTGACGCGGTGATGATCGGCACTGCCGGGTTGATCGCGCTGGGGTGCAATTCACCGCGCTACTTTGATGACTACGCCGTGCTCGGCACCACGCCTGGGCAATGCCACCACTGCCACACAGGTCTGTGCCCAGTCGGTGTAGCGACCCAGGACCCGGAGCTTGAAAAAAGGGTCGACGTAGCGGCGGCATCCGAACGGGTCGCCCGGTTCCTGACAGCCATGACCATGGAAGTGTCACTGCTGGCGAAAGCCTGTGGCAAATCTAACGTCCACAACCTCGAAGTTGAGGACCTCCGTGCTTTGTCCCTGGAAGCCTCCGCGTTTACCGGGGTCAAACTGGCGGGAATAGACCGGCCGTACAACTGGTAGCGTTGTCTGACAGGACCAGGTTGTAATCCGGCGACGAGGCGCCTGGGTGATCAGGATTCCCCGCACCGACCAACAGACCCTATGTAGATCTGGGTGCTCTCCCCTGAGTACTGCTTCCTTGCTGTGAATACAGGATACAATTACTTCGCTTGTACTCGTGTACAAACCTATTATTAATACTTGCTGAGTTTGACTATTGGAGGATGCCCAAATGAGTCACAAAACAAAACCACTTCCTGAGGGTGTACACA
>CAZVVN010000032.1:0-33752 GCA_964630665.1 uncultured Acidiferrobacteraceae bacterium
TTGACCCACACCATGCCGGCCTCGAGTTGTTCCGTGGCACGAACCGCTTCCCTTAAATCACGGGTATAGATATTGGCGCCCAGTCCGAATCTAGAATCATTAGCCAACTCAATGCCTTCCTCGAAACTTGTTACTTTGCAAATGGGTGCTACGGGGCCGAAGCTCTCGTTATTAAAAATATCCATCTGTTGGTGACAATCAGAGAGCACCGTAGGTTCGACAAACCAGCCTTGATTGAGTTGAGTCGGGCGTCCACCGCCGAGCATGACATTGGCGCCCTGTCCGATGGCGTTTTCGAGCACAGCTTCGTAACGTGCGCGCTCTTTTTCGGCCACCATGGGCCCCATATCTACCTTGCCAAGGCCGTTGCCGATGCGAATGCCCTTGGCGTTTTCGATTAACTTAGCCACGAACTCGTCATGAATATCTTCGTGCACGTAAAAGCGTTCAGCGGAGACACAGATCTGGCCACAGTTCATGAAGGCTGAAAAAGCGGCGGCCCGGGCGGTAATATCCAGATCGGCCGACGGCATGATGACAAAAGGATCATTGCCGGAAGTCTCAATCAGGGAACGCTTCAACATGCGTCCACAAGTCTCGCCAATCGCCTGGCCCGTCGGTACGCTCCCGGTGAAAGCAACCATGTTGGTATTCTTGTGTTCCACGAGATACTTACCCGCGTTGCCTGCACCGGTAACGATCTGAAATAGGCCTTCGGGCAGGGGCTGGTACGCTTCGGCAAACAGCAGCGAGGTGAACGTTGTGTATTCAGAAGGTTTGCAGATCACTGCATTGCCGGACGCCAGCGCGGCACCTGACTGCCACGCCAGCAGCGTCAATGGATAATTGAAGGTCTGGATGCTGACAACAACACCAAGCGGCACTTTCAGAGTGTAGTTCAGGTGCCCCCGGATCTCGTTACCCATGACCCGACCGGCATCGCTACGCCCGATCTCGGCGTTGTAACGAATCGCGGAAATCGACCATTCCACCTCATCGGCGGATTCTTTGTAAGGCTTGCCCATCTCACGGGTCATGGATTCGGCCAGTTTTGAGCGCATATGATGCATGCGGTTGGCGACTTCATGCATTACTTCCGAACGCTCGAGGCCGCTCATGGCCCACCACTTTTTTTGCGCGTCGTGGCCGATGGCTATCGCTTCATCGATTTCTGTTTCTGTGGCCTGGGCGATTTCACCCAGCTTATTTTCTGTCGCTGGGTCAATTACATCCAATGCTTCCGTTGACAGGCTTGACCGTGTTTGACCACCCAGAAAGATAGTGCCAGTTAAGCGTCTAAAATCATCTAATACAGTCATATTCAGTATCTCCTGAGTGTCTTTATCGGTGCAACATTGAAGCGGTGTTGTCACCGCCGGGGTTGGACCGGGCTTGAATCTCTCCGGAATAATATAGGAAGAATAAACACACTATCTCTCTGGGACAACCGCCGGCAGTTAACCGGCCGGTGGAGAGAGCGTTGGCTCTGGCTCTCGCTCGCCTTTCTGGGCCTCGGAGTAGAGGTTCTTGCCCGCGATCACATGACCCGTGCGTTCTTGATGGGTTCTAGATTCGGTCAGTAATCTTTCTATAGGTTATTGCGGGTAAAGGGGGTGTGTTGTTTTGTCGTTCATGACCTTCGCATTAGAGCTCGATCGACTTCTCTAGAGTTCGATGATGTCCTCAGCCATTCGGACGATAGCCCGGCTGTGAGCATCATCGGATGCGCTTTCGTTTTCCAGCACGCTGAAGAACACTACGACCGTTGATGTTTCCGGGTCAATCATCAGGAATTGCCCACCCCAGCCACCGTGGCCTATCCAGCGGCCGTTGGTCTTAAGCTGGTTGCCGTAATATATGTGGCTATCCGGTTCCGGATAGGCAGGTCCTTTGCACCGCCGCGCAGCATTCATGAATTCGTGGTTTCCGACCTGCGACCCGTTGGCGCCGGTGCCCTGGCGAGTGAAAATAAGGCCATAACGGGCAAGATCACGTGCACTCAGACACGCACCGCCATTGCTGTTCGGAACTCCCGTATGATCCGTAGACATATAAAACGTGTCTTCGATACCCGCTGCTTCAACAATGTGAACTAGATGGTGTCGCAGACTCAGACCACTGACACGCTCAGTTATCCAGCCCAGAACATCGGTATTGGCAGATTTGTAATTTACCTCTCCAGAGCGATTCAGCAGGTCATTGCTTTCTATAGTACACAGGAATTCCCGGTTGGTAGTCTGCCTGTTATCGCCTGCAGGCAGTCGCCAGCCCATAGATGCATTGTGAAACAGGGCCATTGTGTCGGGATCTGAATAATCTTCCGAGTAGTCGTTGACCACATTCATATCCAGTACGTCTTGTATAGTGGCACTGGCATAGCCTGAACCGATCTCCGGGAGGTAATCACAAACCGTAGCACTCAGGTCAATCAGATTACTTTCCACACAACGTCCGATAATCAGGTGGGTCATGGTCTTAGTAATCGACATGATCGTATGCGCTTGGTCGGCGGAAAAATCAGGCGCATATTGTTCATACACGAGTTGCTCGCCCCGAAGTACAACCATTGCCGAGAAGATGCTCGAGTTACACAAGTTTTGCACGGAATCCAGTTGGGCGATACGTACATCATTGCAGCTGGTCAGTTGGAGTACTTTGGAGGCGCGAAGACTGAAGCTGTAGCGAACAATCCGGTGCAGATTATGAAAGCTCCTGCGTCGTTGTCCTGGTCTGTTCCAGTGTTCAAGATGTCCGCTTTCGGCAACAAGATCAGGATTAGAATGAATCGGCATTGGCAGTCTGTCACCTAATGTGGGGTTCGATCCGAGTCCTCAGGGCGGGTTGGGTAGTGCCCCAGAGGGTGCAATTTTGTGAGCATCGACTGTTTTGCGCAAATTTCGGGTTTATGGTCTGGAGCTGCTGACTGGATGATATGATCTGATCAGATATTCTGTGCTTCGATGTCTGGGCAGGCGGGTAACAGCGGCTGATGCTATTCTGCCAGACCGCTGGTTGCCGGCATTTGCTCAGACCAGTTGGGAAGTTATGTGACACGATCGATCAACCCACTAACTGAGGAACGCCCTGATGAGTGAACTAAGGCCGATGGTTAACGTTGATGGGCAGATCACAGCCATGCACGATGCGATGATCCCGGTCATGGATCGGGGATTCTTGTATGGCGACTCGATCTACGAGGTTTTCCGTACTCACAAGGGTGTTCCGTTGTTTATGGCGGACCATTTCGAGAGGCTGGAGAATTCGGCAGCTCTGATCAGTATGGAGATCAGCCAGAGCCGCGATGAACTGATTAAGGAGATCCGGCGAACCTGTCAGGCCTCAGGCGCTCGACGCGAAGATGACATCTATGTGCGTTATCAGATCACACGGGGGGTCGGGCCCGTCGACCTTCATCCGAGCCCAGATCTGAAGACCCGTTACGTGATCATCGTCAGCAGGTTACCCGCACGAAAGCCGGAATATTACTCGTACGGAATGGATATGGCGGTGCCTTCGGTACGACGCAATCCTGCCAACGCCCTGGACCCCAACATTAAGGGGGGAAATTACATGAACAATATCCTGGCAATCACCGAGGCCCGAAAACTCGGAGCGGACGACTGCATCATATTGAATCGGGAAGGCTTCGTGACCGAGGCTGCCAACAGCAATGCCTGGTTCGTGATCGGCGGGCGGCTGGTGACGCCAGCCTCTGGAAACCTAAAGGGCCTGACCAAGAAACACATCCATATGGCACTGACCCAGTACGGTATCACTAGTGAAGAGGTCGAGGTTCACGTTAATGAGCTACCGAATGCCAGCGAATGCTTCGTCACCAGCGCGACACGTGATGTGATGCCTTGTGCATCGCTGAGGCTTGAAGATGGACTTGTGCTGAAATTCCCGGAGGGGGGTGGAGAGGTAACCCGTCGGGTTCAGGACGTTTTTTCGGACTATCTCGATGCTTATGTGGCTCTCCACGCTGAAGACGTGATGGTTTAGGCAGGGTTTCGGTCATTCGACTGAGGGGCAGTGAGCGGGCATCTCAAAGGTTCATGAACAGAACAAGAGTTCTTATTCTTTTCGGCGGACGTTCAGCAGAGCATGAAGTGTCTGTCGTGTCGGCGCGCTCGGTCTGCGCAGCGATCGATAGAGAGCGTTATGAAGTCGTCCTGGCAGGAATCACCCGTGAGGGCCGCTGGTTGCTGGATGACGGTGATGAACGGCTGCTCAGTAACTCTACAGTCAGTGGTGCTGACGGGCCGGAGATACGGTTGGCCGGGCAGGGGAACCAGCTGGCCGTCGAGGACGGTACGTTGATGCCTGGCACAGCTTTCGACGTAGTGTTCCCACTGTTGCACGGCCCTTATGGCGAGGATGGGACCATTCAGGGTCTGCTGGAACTGGCCGATGTAGCCTACGTTGGGGCAGGCGTGGCAGCGTCGGCGGCAGGGATGGACAAAGCGCTTGCCAGAGCCGTATTTCAGGCGGCCGGTTTGAGCCAGACCGGCTACCGGGTCGTGCGACGCTCAGAATGGCGAGCAACGCCCACGGCCGTGCTGAATGCTTTAGAGCAGGCGTTTGATTACCCATTGTTCGTAAAACCAGTTAACCTCGGCTCTAGCGTCGGTATCACGAAGGCCCACGTCGCCGGCCAACTTCGCACAGGCTTGGACCTGGCCGCGGAATTTGACAGCAAATTAATGGTTGAGGCTTCTGTTGAAGGTGCAAGGGAACTTGAATGTGCGGTGCTCGGGAACGAAGACCCGACGGCATCCGGCGTAGGCGAGATCATACCGGGCGCTGAATTCTACGATTACAACACCAAGTATATTGACGATCGCTCGGAACTGAGGATCCCCGCGGAATTGGACGAGACTGTAACTGAGCAGATTCGCGAGATGGCGGTCAGGGCCTTCCGGGCGATCGACTGCCGTGGGCTCGCCCGGGTGGACTTTCTCCTCCGGCCGGACGGCGAGGTGCTGCTCAACGAGATCAACACCATGCCTGGCTTTACCCCGATCAGCATGTACCCCAAGCTGTGGCAGGTGGCAGGCTTATCCTACGCCGATCTGATTGATCGACTGATCAAGCTTGCGATCGAGCAGCGCAGCGACAGGCGCGACCTTAAGACCACGCCAGATTGAGTCGGTTAACGACGGGTAAGGGGCAGCTAATTGCACAACAGCTGGCATTTTCCCCTGCGCTGGTCCCTGGATTTAGATTCGATCGCTGACCCAGGCGTAGGGGTCGACGATGTTGCCCCGACCACCAAGATAGTCGTCAATGATCTCGATCATGCGGTCCCGGCCGAAAGATGCATCGTGTCCGCCATGGATAGTCCCGACTCGAAGTTCCCTGAGTCGTACCAGGCTCTCCCGATAGATTTCGGGATCCGAATGGTAAAGAGTGTCGTACAGATCACCGTTGTAGATGATGTCTCCGCTGAACAGGGTCTTGGTTTTCTCCTCGAACAAGGCGATCGAGTCGGGTGAGTGGCCGGGCAGGTGCAGGACGCGAAACACTCGATCACCGAGGTCCACGAGATCTCCTTCATCTAGGTAACCGGTCAATGGTGCCGGGGTAATGCTGAATGATTCGACCGTGAAGCTTTCATCGGGCAGGGCCATGAAGGTCTCTGCCCGGATAAAGGCATTGATCGGCATCTCGGACGGGAGTGGGTCGTGGTAGACCGACCGGCAAGCCCGATGACCCAGTCGTTCGGAGAATTCGTGGCCTGCACCGATATGGTCAAAATGACAGTGTGACATCACTGCGATCAGGGGTTTTTCGCTCAGGCGCATGATTTCCGGTTTAAGAGGGCGAAGGCCGAGTCCTGAGTCGATGAGCAGATCGCGGTTCCTGCCTTGGATATGCCAGATGTTGCAGCGTAGCCAGTCGGCCACATAGCGTTCCCGGATCAGCGAAATACCGTCACCTAGGCGGATGATTTCATACCAGTCTCGACCAGCAACCGGAACAGAGGAATTCATCGGCTACCCATAACGTAGAATTGACGGATGGCAACCGTAACAGAAACGAGCCAGTCGTATGGCATTATGCTTGAGCCGTCTGCCCATCAAGCGGAACCGGTCTCGACGATCGATTGTTTCACCCGCTTGTCGAAGCGGTTAAGATAAACTGAACCACTGCGGAGGAGGTTTAATGAAGTACCTGCATACAATGGTGAGGATCAGGGATCTTGATGCATCTTTGGATTTCTACTGCAACAAGCTGGGCCTGGTCGAGGTGCGGCGTCGGGACGACGAGAAAGGGCGTTATACGAATATTTTCCTGAGTGCGCCCGGTGATGAAGACGCAATGGTCGAGATGACTTATAACTGGGACCCAGAGGACTATCAGGGAGGGCGTAACTTTGGCCACCTGGCTTACTCGGTTGAAAATATTTACGAGTCGTGCCAGCGCCTGATGGAAGGGGGTGTCACCATCAATCGACCGCCCAGGGACGGCCGAATGGCATTCGTCCGATCGCCTGACAATATCTCAATTGAACTGCTCCAGGATGGTGAGGCACTGCAGCCTGCTGAACCTTGGTTCTCGATGCCTAACACTGGTGAGTGGTGAGACTCAGGTTCGGCGTTGCAGGTTCCCGGTCAAACGCTGCGAATAGATACCATTGATGTTTTGGGAGCCGGTTTGATCGGGATGTGCTGCTGTCCCGGTCGGCTGGAGCCTGCTCCTCACGGGGGGTATCAGCCTCGTAATCTGGAGGATGACCTGACAGTGCTGACAGACTGGTCGCCTGGCACTGTGATATCGCTGATCGAGGGGCGTGAGTTCGATCTGCTCGGTGTGTCAGGACTGACAAAAAGATTCCAGTCACTGCCCTTGGAGTGGCACCACTGCCCGATCACCGATCTGGGTGCGCCGGGCGGGGCTTTTGAAAGCTTGTTTGCTCAACTGGAGATTCGACTTCTGGCCGATTTGAGAAAAGGCGGGCGGGTATTGTTGCACTGCGCTGCGGGTCTTGGGAGAGCCGGGACCATCGCCGCGCGGCTGTTGATCCATGCGGGCGAGGCACCTGCACAAGCGATCGCCCGGGTTCGGGCTGCTCGTTATGGCGCCATTGAGAGTGCCCAGCAGGAGAGATATCTGGCGTCTCTGTCTCCGGGTGGCAGTGCATCATGATGGTGGATCGCTGCTGGGTGATGGTCTGTCTTGAGGGAGAAGATCTTCGATCGATTGTAGCAGGGCAGCGGTCATTTGGCTGAGCGCCTCGCGACTGTCGGCGCCACCCGGCAGACCCACCGCCAGTGCTGCTCCCGCCTGGTTCGCCATTTCCATGTCGCTCACCGTGTCGCCAACCATCACCATTCGGCCAACCGGAATGTCCAGTTGCTCACCGAGGTACTCGAGCGCCAGAGGGTCTGGTTTGGTGGGCCCAGTGGTATCGTCTCCACAGAGCGTCAGATCGACAAGTTCGGCTACTCCGATAGCCTCCAGTGCAACTTCGGTTGGGCCACGGTTGTCACTGGTGGCAACCGCAAGACGAAACCCCGCTGCTCTCAGACGCATCAGTACCGATCGGACATCGCCTCGTGCTTTGATTTCTGCGGGCTTGGGCAGCGCACACATGACCGGGCTGAAGTGCTGATTGACCAGTGCCCGGGCTTTATCCCAGGCTAGCCCTGACTGGAACAGGACCGTAGCCACGACAATTTCCAGATCCCTGACCGGTGCCGTTGCCAGGGGGCCTTGGCTGCAGGTGCGCCCGCTCTGATGGTCATATCCTGAAGCCAGATAGAGGTTTTCGAGCGAGACGGTATCGGGACCGAGAGCAGTGCGGAGTGCCTCTGCGGATTTGACCATGCGTGGCCCCCAGAGCGCGTGAAAATCGATCAGTGTGCCGTCTTTATCGAACACGATCAGGTCGGCATCGGCCAGTACCGCTCCGGCTTTGAGTTGTGGCATTTTTGTAAATTCGCTGTGATGGTTTAGGATGGGTTGGATGGAAGAGTGCCGCGCAGTGCCGCCTTTAGGTGCTGGGCACCAGTGTAAAACCAATTGCAGGGGGAGAGTACAGTTCTGTGCGTGATACGGACTACATCGTTATCGGTGCCGGTTCTGCCGGTTGTGTGCTTGCCGCACGGCTGAGCGAGGACCCAGGCACCAGTGTCGTCTTGCTTGAGGCAGGCGGCAGCGACAGAAGCATCTTCGTTCAGATGCCCTCTGCCTTGTCGATCCCGATGAACATGAAGCGATTCAACTGGGGCTACCACAGTGATCCTGAGCCTTACCTGGATGGCCGGATGATGGATTGCCCGCGAGGTCTTGCACTCGGCGGGTCTTCTTCGATTAATGGCATGGTGTATGTTCGTGGCCACGCACGTGATTTCGATCAGTGGGAGCAATCCGGGGCTACCGGCTGGAACTATAAGTCCTGCCTGCCTTATTTCAAGAAGGCAGAGAGCTGGATCGGTGGGGGGAATGATTATCGTGGTGGTTCTGGTCCGCTTCCAGTATGTGCCGGCAACGAAATGCGATTGAACCCGCTTTACGCTGCGTTTATCGAGTCGGGTCGGCAGGCGGGTTACCCGCTTACCGATGATTACAATGGTGCCCAGCAGGAAGGCTTTGGCCAGATGCACATGACCGTGGGTGGTGGCATAAGAGGGTCGACCGCCAGGGCCTACCTGCGGCCTGCGATGAACCGCCGAAACCTGCGCGTCGTGACCAGAACACTTGTATGTCGGGTTGTTTTTGAAGGTGGCCGGGCGGTGGCGGTTGAGTATGAGAAAGATGGTCAGATCTTTCAGCTACGGGCGCACTGTGAGGTGATCGTTTCGGCGGGGTCCATTGGCTCACCCGTTCTACTGCAGCGCTCGGGTGTGGGTCCCGGGAGTGTTCTTTCTGATGCGGGCGTGCCCGTGGTCTGCGACAGTCCCGGGGTCGGCGAGAACCTTCAGGATCACCTCGAGATCTATTTCCAGTACCGTTGCCGCAAACCGATCACGTTGAACCGCAAACTAAACCCCCTGAGTAAGGCCTTGATTGGTGCCCGCTGGTTGATGTTCAAGTCGGGCCTGGGTGCGACCAATCACTTCGAGTCCTGTGGCTTTATTCGTTCGCGTGCGGGTATCGAGTGGCCCGATATCCAGTATCATTTTCTTCCAGGGGCCCTGCGCTACGACGGGAGAGCGGCCTTCGACGGGCACGGTTTCCAGGTCCATGTCGGGCCGAACAAGCCCAGCAGCCGTGGCCGGGTCCGGATCAACTCTCCGGAACCGCGGGATAATCCGTCGATACTGTTCAATTATCTTGAACACGAGCAGGACCGGCTTGACTGGAGAGCCTGCATCCGGCTTACCCGGGAGATCTTCGACCAACAAGCCATGAGCCCGTACTGTGGCGAGGAGCTACAACCCGGTGACACGGTTGAGACCGACGACGCGATTGACGCGTGGGTGCGTCAGAACTGCGAGACTGCATATCACCCCTCATGCACTTGCCCGATAGGGGCAGAAAATGACCGTCTCGCTGTCCTGGACCATGAGTGCCGGGTCAGGGGTGTGAGCGGTCTTCGAGTGGTCGATTCCTCAGTATTTCCCGTCATCACCAACGGTAATCTCAATGCGCCGACAATCATGATGGCCGAGCGGGTATCGGATATGATCCTCGGCAGGGAACTGTTACCCGCCCTCGATGTTCCCGTATGGATCGACGAGCATTGGCGATCCCGGCAGCGAAGCGGAACACCATTACAGCCAGAGTCCTGAGTTGTATGGCAATCGTTCGCCCTGAGGACTCTGAGATCCTGAACGTGGTTGACGCTGATGACCGCGTAACGGGGCAGTGTCGCCGTGATGAAGTTCATCGTCTCGGGCTGCGCCACAGGGCGATTCATGTCCTTATATTCAACTACAGTGGCCAGGTGTTCCTGCAAAAACGGGCTCAGCACAAACAGGAGAACCCGGGCCTGTGGGATTCTTCAGTTGCCGGTCACGTGGATGCAGGGGAGTCGTATAACCAATGCTGCCGGCGAGAGATCAGTGAGGAGGTCGGGCTGTCGGTTACGCACACACCCGAGCGCTTATTCAAACTTCCGGCAGGTCCCTTGACTGGAATGGAATTCTGCTGGATCTACCGCCTGGTCACCGACCGGCAACTGCAGCTTGATTACACTGAAATAGAGACCGGCGACTGGTTCACCGTGGAGTCCGTTGATAACTGGGTGCTCGGGACCCCCGGCCAGCTTGCTGAATCGTTTCGGCTGATCTGGAGCCGTTACCGGGACTGGCAGGAACTGGCGCCAGGTTAGGTAGGGTGGGCTGTCTCAGGCTGGCCGCGCGGCCAGTTCATAGACCGCTTTGATTTCTTCGGCAATGATGGTGATACCCCGTTGCACGACTTCCGGGTCCAGTGCATAGGAGACCCGGATGCACTCTCGGGAGTGGGGCCAGTCTTCCGCGAGCCCGGGAAAGAAATGTTCCCCGGCGATTACCAGTACATCGCGCTGCTTGAGTCGCTGGTACAGCTCCTCACTGCTGATCGGGAGGTTCTCGAACCACAACCATAAGAAAAATGCGCCTTCCGGGGTGTGAATCCGGAAAGGGTAGTCAGCCAGGGCCGATTTCAGCCAGCCCATGGTGATCCTGGCCCGTTCCTGGTAGTAGGGTTTGATCAGATCGTTCGCTATATCCAGGATGGTGCCCTCACGCACCATCTCGGTAACAAGTCCGGGGCCGAAGCTTCCCGGTGTGAGGCTCAGGATCGCGTTGGACCCGGTTATCGACTTGATGATACTTTGATTGGCGATCACGATCCCGGTTCTTACACCGGCCAGACCAAGTTTAGAGAGGCTGAGGCAAAGGATGACGCTCGGGTCCCAGATAGGGGTCGCTTGGCTGAAGATAATATTGGGAAATGGTGTACCGTATGCCCCGTCGATAATGAGAGGCAGGTCGTGGTCTTCAGCGAGTTTGTGCAACTGGCCTATTTCTACATCGGTAAGGACGTTACCAGTCGGGTTAGTCGGTCGGGATACGCAAATCGCACCGTGACCGGGTCCGATCGCCAGGTTTTCGAAATCGATGTGGTACTTGAATTCATAATCGCCGCGCAACGAGATGATCGGTCGGCAGGTGTCAAACATCTCCATGCCCAGCCCCATTTCTGTATAGCCGATGTATTCCGGAACCAGGGGCAACAGGATCCGTCGTCTGCTGCCATCGTCAAACAGTCCGGCGAACATGTTGAAAAGCACGAAAAACGAGCTTTGGCTGCCGTTGGTCAGTGCGATGTTGTGCGGCGAAACCGGCCACCCGAACTGCTGATTCAGCAGGCCAGCAATTGCCTCGATGAAGGCAGCATTGCCCTGAGGACCATCGTAGTCACCGATTAACAGGTCGAACCGCTTACCGTCTGCGAGCAGCCCATTCATGGCGTCACGAAAAGCCGATTGAACCGCGGGGATCCTGGCCGGATTGCCGCCACCCAGCATACAGACGTCACGCTCACCCGCGAGTGCGGCTCCGGCGTCCTCCATGAGTTGCAAGATGCCAGTGCTGGAGGCAAAGAATGCGCCGAATCTGGATGTATCCAAGGTCGCTGGCCAACCGTGGTGGGAGTTAACCGGTTACTGGTCTTGCGTCGAGTCTGCCGTGGTACTGGCGGTTTGGTCGTTGCTCTGGGCTAATATGCGTGTCTCGTCAAGTTCGATTGCGGTGTCCACCAGGATTCTCGCCGATTCGACCAATAGGATGTCTCCAGGAAATTCCTCATCGCTAACGAGTGCGCCAGTCACGTCGTTCTGCTTGGCTGTGCGTAGCACGGACTCGAGCTGATCACGGCGTTCCTGGCGAGCGTTGCGCTCGCGGCTACGTCGGGATTCAAGCAGAGATATTTCCTTAACTCCGGCCAGTTCAGAGTCAAGTTCGAGATTGGACAGCAGAAACTTGAAGCCGGGGTCCGTCTCGGTGCGCTGGCTGTGCAGAGCGCGGATCTTGGGCAGGGCATTTTCAAGCCTGGCACTGTCGAATGGTTTAAACCTGGCAGGTGCCACCTGATTCCAGGGGAGGGCGTTTTCCAAGCTTCTTTCACCGTGTTCGGACGCAAGGATCCCCATGGGAAAAACAATATCTGGAATCACACCCCGATGTTGCGTGCTGTCGCCGTTGATACGGTAAAACTGAGCGATGGTGAATTTGAGTTGACCTAGGTGCTCCTTACTGTTACGGGCATAGCGGTCAAGGTCGATGAGGTTCTGAACCGTACCCTTACCGAACGTCGGCTCTCCGAGCACCACTCCGCGCCGATAATCCTGGATCGCGCCAGCGAAGATCTCAGAGGCCGAAGCGCTGTCCCGATCGACCACCACAGCAAGAGGTCCGGTGTAGGCAATGGTGCGATCTGGATCGCGTTTGACGCGGATTCGGCCTTTGGCATCCTTGACCTGGACAATCGGTCCGGTTTCGATAAACAGGCCCGTCAGGCTGGTTGCTTCAGACAGCGCACCTCCGCCGTTTCCTCTCAGATCAATGACCAGCCCGACGATGCCCTCTGACTCGAGTTCTGTGATCAGTCGGCGTACGTCGCGGGTTGTGCTTCGGTAGTCCGGTTGTCCGCTGGATCTGCCGTCGAAATCAACATAGAAAGTTGGCAAGTTGATGATGCCTACCCGATGGGACTGCTTTTCGTCTTTGATCGTGAGCACGGATTTCTGGGCGGCCTGCTCTTCGAGCTTGATGGTGTCGCGCACAATGCTGATCACTTTCCCTGGCGAATCTGGTCCGTCCTCCCCGGGTAGAATCTGAAGGCGTACCGTGGTGCCTTTAGCGCCGCGAATAAGATCTACAACATCATCAAGCCGCCAGCCGATTACATCGACCAATGGTGTCTGGGGGCCCTGGCCGACACCGATTATCCTGTCACCGCCGTGCAGTTGGTCGCTGAGTTCGGCAGGACCGCCGGCCACTACTCTTCGCACGATCGTGTATTCATTCTCGGTCTGCAGTACCGCACCGATCCCTTCCAGGGATAGGCTCATGCGGATCTTGAAGTTTTCGGTTGCCCGCGGCGAGAAATAACTGGTGTGGGGGTCGACCGATGTTACGTAGGCATTGACAAATGTCTGGAAGACGTCCTCTTCGTTGACTTGCGATGTGCGCCGGTTGAGCTGGCGGTAACGATCACCCAGCGTCTCGACGATCTCGTCATGCTGTTTGCCGGCGATTCTTAGCCCGAGGTAGTCGTTTTTGACCCGTCTTCGCCAGATGTCGCCGAGTTCAGTCTGATCGATGGCCCAGGGCGCCTCCGTACGGTCGAACTGATAGTCTTCATCAATATCCAGTTCAAAGCCCTGAGCAAGCAGATTCTCGGCACGAACAGCCCGGTCAGAGACCCGCATCCGATAGAGATCAAAGAGGGCATAAATAGGTTCCAGTTGCCGGTTCCGAAGGTGGTCGTCGATACTGAAACGCATCTGCTCGAACTGTTCGATGTCGCCAGATACGAAAAAGCTCCGGTTAGCATCCAAGCTCTCGATAAATCGGTCAAGGATTCGCGAGGAGAGCTCGTCGTTAAGTTTGGCGGTGCGATAGTGATACCGCTGGACAAAATAGTTGATCAGTTCAATGGTTCGTTCATGTGATGGCGATACGGTGAGCTTTGTAACTTCGCCGGCGGTGACGCCTGGCAGTACATAGAGTGCCAGAATGAGCAACCATCCCGCGCCAGCCGGAAAACGCGACCGGAGAGTTGGAAACCGCTGGGTTTCCGGGTCAGGTAATCGCATAGGAATCTGCAGTTATAGTGCTACGCCTGGTGGTTGTCAGAATGGGATTCTGACGGCGCCCAGTGAGCGAATATAGCATTTACAAGGGACAATGCCTCCCGTGGTCTTATCTGGCTACAGGCGGATGTTCGAACGTTCCGCCTTGAGTTCGGGCTGTGTGGAGTCGACGCGGAGAGCCTGCTCACCAGCACCGTTCGATCAGGTGGCGTGTCATCTGCTCCAGGTCAAGGACATGCTGTACGGCGCCCTGTTCAATTGCGATGCGCGGCATGCCGAACACCACGCATGAGGCCTCATCTTGAGCCAGGGTGGTTGCACCGGCCTGTCGCATCTCGGCCAGGCCTTTGGCACCGTCGGTGCCCATGCCCGTCAGCAGCAGGCCGACTGCCGACTCACCTGCTGCGGACACAACGGATCGAAATAGCACATCTACGGAAGGGCGATGGCGGTTGATCTTCTCGCCCTCTTTGAGATGAGCAAGGTAGCCGTCACCATCAGTGAGGATTGTCAGGTGTTTGTCACCGGGAGCAATCAGTGCCTCTCCCGGCCTGACGGGACAGCCTTCAGAGGCCTCCCGAACCTTGATCCGGCAAGCCTGGTCCAGTCGTTCAGCAAACGACTGCGTAAACGGGGCCGGCATGTGCTGAACCACCACGATACCCGGCAGCCCATCTGGAAGTGGTGCGAGCAGTTCCCTGAGCGCTTCGGTACCACCAGTCGAGGCGCCAATGGCGATGATCGGGGTCCGAACACCGGGACTTACCGGCGCACGCTGTCGGGGCAGGATGGTATCAACATCATATCGAGGTGCTGGGTCGAGCGCCCTTTCCCGTGGTGATCTGACCCGGGCCCCGGCGGCAGCCTTGACCTTGTCGGTGATAGAAGAGGCCAGTTCATTGAGGCCTTCCCTGACCTCGAGCCTTGGTTTTTCTATGATCTCCAAAGCCCCCAGCTCGAGGCTCCTGAGAGCGGTTTCAGACCCCTCTTTGGTGTACGCAC
Organism: uncultured Acidiferrobacteraceae bacterium; assembly: GCA_964630665.1. Lineage (GTDB taxonomy): Bacteria > Pseudomonadota > Gammaproteobacteria > Arenicellales > UBA868 > UBA9619. The sequence continues at coordinate 14,753 of CAZVVN010000032.1, forward strand.
TGACCATCACCACTGGCATGGGATTGGACTTCATCAGTCTTTCCAGAAACGTCAGGCCGTCCATTTTGGGCATTTCGACATCCAGGGTCAGGACGTCGGGCTGTAGCTCTGAGATCTTTCTCAGTCCGATCAGCGCATCAGGTGCGGTCCCCACTACCTCAATCTCAGGGTCTGAGGAGAGAATATTGCTGAGTGCCCGGCGGGCAACTGCCGAATCGTCAATGATCAGCACTTTCGCCGGAGGGCTCATGTGGGCTGCGGCGCAGTCGACTGCTGGGGGATCAGCTGTAGTTCATCTTCTGAAAGGAGATAATCGGCATCAAGGAGGATAACCATGTCATCCTTGATGTTGGCCACCCCGCTGATGAACTTAGTGTCGATTGATGTTGTCAGGTCTTTGCTGCTCTGCGTTGTTTCCTCTTCCAGGTAGACGACGTCTGCTACGGAGTCGACAATCAATCCGACCAGCTTGTTCTCGACCTGGACAATGACGATCACGGTGAACTGGTTGTAGTCCAGGCTTTCCATCTGAAAGCGAATCCGAAGATCCATGACCGGCACCACCAAACCGCGAAGATTGATCATACCGACGATAAAAGCCGGCATCCCTGGAATCCGCGTGATGGTTTCGGGGTAACTGACAAGCTCTCTGACGCTGAGTATCTTGAGTCCGTACTTTTCTTGCCCAAGCATGAACGTGATCAACTGCGTTCCCTGTCGGTGAATGATCGAAAGGTCGAGTTCCTCCAGGTCATCGTCGAACAAGGAGAGGTGCCCGGCCATAGTTGTCTTCGAGGGCATGTGATTCTCCTGACAGATCCGTAGCTGGTTGTGTTTTTAGGCCGCGAGGCTCGGCACATCGAGGATGAATGAGATTGCACCGTCGCCCAGGATGGTGGCCCCGGAAAGACCAGGAATCTGGATAAAATTATCCTCCAGGTTCTTGATGACCACTGGGCGTTGGTCGACTATTTCGTCTACCATCAGACCGTGTTTGCGGTTACCGTGCTGCACGACCACCACCAGCCCGGCGCTCGGTTCCTGAACCGGAGTGCTGATCCCCAGGCGTTCATGCAGTCGCACCAAAGGCACGAACTCCCCACGAATATCAACCAGTTCTCCTTTCTGTTTGAGTCGTTTGACCTGTTCAGCACCAGGCCTGAGGGCTTCGATTATAGACAGCAACGGTAGTGTGAATATCTGTTCACCTACCCGGACAATCATACCCTCGATTATTGCCAGCGTCAGGGGGAGTTTCAGTTGCAGGATAGTTCCTTTACCCGGCGTACTGTGCATTTCGATATTGCCCAGCAAAGCCTGTATATCCCGTTGAACAGTGTCCATACCGACCCCCCGGCCGGAGACGCTGGTGACCTTGGACGTTGTCGTAAAACCTGGCCTGAAAACCAATTGAAAAATCTCGTGCTCGCTCAGTTCGTCTTCTCGTGAGGCCAGTCCCTTGTTGATTGCAGTGGCCAGAATGATCTCAGGATCCAGGCCTTTGCCGTCATCGGTCACCTCAACGATCACGAATCCTTCCTGGTGCGAGGCTTTGAGAGAGATCGTTCCAACCGAATCCTTGCCTTGATCAACCCGGGCCTGAGGCGTTTCTATGCCATGATCCATTGCGTTTCGCACCAGGTGAAGAAGCGGGCCGTACAGTTGATCAGTGACCGTTTTATCCAGCTCGGTGTCGGCACCGCTGATGTCAAGGAAGATCTTCTTACCCTCCTTGACGGCGTAGTCACGCACGATCCGTTTTAGGGGTGAAAACACACTGCCTACTGGAACCATTCGCACCTGTTGAATCTGGTCCTGTAGGGCGCGAACCGAAGTTTCACTGTCTTCCAGGAACTGCAGAACCAGGTCACCCAGGTGCTCGTCGGTGGCCATGATCTGTTCACCCAGGCGCCTTAAGCGGGACTGATTGATCACGGTTTCCCCGACCAGATTCTGCAGATCGTCGAGCCGGTCGACGCTGACGCGAATCGTCTGCGGCGCAGCAGGTTTGCCAGGCTCTTCCAGGCCGGTATCTACGTCGGACCCGGTTCCGCTGGGTGCGGACGGTTCCTGGTCGACTGGATCAGGAGATTGTTCAGCGCCGCCAGGCCTGCCGGTATCGCCCTGTTGATCGGGCAGAGAGAAGGATGATGCGGTTGCTTCATCACTGGCGGCTGCTGCGGGTTCGGCAGGAGGAGGAATTGCAAGCTCAATGTCGATCTCATGATCTTCCCGATAGAACACCAGAACTTCCTCGATCTCGTCAAGGGTTCGCCCCGTAACCAACTTGACGCTCCACCACAGATAAAGGGTCTCGGGGTCGATCTCCTCGAGGCCGGGAAGTGAACCGGTATGGGCGATTGAGACGATCTGGCCGATCTCGGAAAGTTGCTCCAGAAGGATCAGAGGGTCCCCGCCATTGCGCAGGGTCTGTGGATCGAACTTGAGAGTAATCAGAAAGGCCGTGGTTTGCTCGTCAGTGGCGGGAATCTTCAGTTCGTTCTGTTCAGCTGGTTCATTTTGGACTGTCGGCCTACCCGATGATCCGTTTTCGGGAAGAAATTCTTTGAGGCGTTCCAGCGTTTGAGCCCGGAGAGCGACGTTGACCTCACCCTCCCCTCGGACGAAGGCGACAAATGAATTCAAGCAGTCCAGAGATTCCAGGAGCAGGGACACCAGTTCTACGGTGCAAGGAACAATGCCGGACCGGACCCGTTCCAGCAGCGACTCCAGCTGGTGGGCATAGTCGGCCAACTCAGGCTGCATGACCATTCCAGCACCGCCTTTGATCGTGTGTACGCAGCGAAAAACCTGATCGATCAGCTGGCTGTTCTGCGGTGTCGTTTCCAGCTGAAGCAGAGCGCTCTCGAGTTCCTGAAGCAGGTCCCCGGCTTCTTCGATGAATTCGTCAGTGGGCAGCTGGTCGAGTGTCATTTGTGATCAAAGATATGAACACCGTTCCAGTCTTGGGCTGGAGGTTCAACGGCATTGTGTCGGCAGCGGCCCATGTAGATCTGAATCAGTGGGTCTTGGGGATAAATTTTGTTGCAGTTTTCGAAACAATCGAGGGCATCCTCCCAGCGACGCGCGCGGTAAAGTTGAATACCCTGGTTGAGGCCATCACGAGTTTCCAGTTTTGCTTGCCGTTTGCTCTGCCTGTCGCTATCGAAGACCTCGTAGATGTGCAGTGGTTCGAGGCGGCCCTTTACACTCACCAGATCGAGCTCCCTGACCTGATGGCGGTTCTCCGTGCCGATCAGTTCCATGGTCGTTTCTGAAACAATCAATGGACAGTCATAGAACTTGGTCAGGCTCTCAAGTCGTGATGCCAGGTTGACCGTATCACCGAGCACGGTTGAGTCCATCCTTTCCTCAAATCCGACAGTGCCGATGATCACATTGCCGCTGTGGATGCCTATACCGATGTCCACCTGAGTCTTATTCCCGGCACTGAGCGTCGAATTGATCTCGTCCAGCACACCGAGCATGCTCAGCGCAGCATCGACGGCATCCAGTGCCTCGTCAGCATCTGATTGATCCGGTCGGTCGAAAATAGCCATGATGGCGTCACCGATGAATTTGTCGACGAAGCCATGGTGATCCATGATGGCTGGATTCATCATTCGCAGGTAGTCATTCAGAAAATCGAGCAATTCCTGAGGTGAGTATGACTCCGACAGTTGTGTGAAGGCTCGGATGTCAGAAAAAAGGATCGTCTTGAAATCACTCTCGGCCTGGCCGAACTTAAGGTTTTCCAGGCCTTCGGGGGCAATCCGCTTGAGAAACTCCTTGGGCACGAATTTTTCGAATACCCGGGTCAGGCGGACAGCAGCCTCCGTCTCGGCCAGCTGGAGTTTGGTTTCCTTCAAGTCACTGAAGGCCTTTTTCTGGATCTGTAGCGATTTTTCCAGGTCTTTGTTGAGCTGCCGGGTCTGGTCTTCAGCTGTTTTGACCCGGATCAGTGCCTTGACTCTGGCCCGCAGTTCATCGGGGTCAAATGGTTTTGCCAGGTAGTCATCGGCTTCGAGTTCAGCCAGACCATGGACCAGTTGTTTGACATCCGACTGCGCAGTCAAAAAAAGTACGGGAATCTGTTTCCAGGCTTCGTCTTTCTTGAGAATCCGAATGCACTCATCACCGCTGACCTCGGGCATGTTGCGGTCGAGCAGAATGAGGTCTGGGAGTTCAGCTTCGGTGCGGCCGGACAGCCATTGCAGCGCCTGCTGGCCGTTTTCCTGGGGACACAACGCGTAGTCGTCTTCTTCTCCGGACAGGATCCGTAGAACTTGGCTGCGGATCGTCCGCGAATCATCGACGACCAGTATCGCGCTGCGTGACATTAATTGACGACCTGTTGAAAAAGCGGTTCGAGGCCGGTCAGCCGCAGCCGATGAGACAGGGATTCGGGAATGTTCTGCCAGCTGACCTCTTTGCCCTTGGCACGGGCATCGCGTTGCAACGCCAGGAGTAACTGTAGGGCGGCTGTGTCGATTTGCTCGACCTGACCTACATCGATGGCGAGAAAGGTGTCTTCCCGCCCGAGAATCTGTTTGAAAATCTCGTGCAGTGCGTCGATCGTACTGTATCCCAATACGCCCGAAAGCTGGATCTTGTCGTCGGTCAGTTCGAAATCCATGATAGGTTTTCAGGATAGCCGAAGTCTGGGTCTCTAGGGTGTCTTGCAGAAAATATTCGAATGAATCTTCTGCATGCCGGGGATGCTGTAACCGGTCTCAACATTGCCCAGGAACAACCAGCCTCCAGGCAACAGGTAATCGGAAAGTCGGTTGAGGAGCGGTTGGCGAAGCGACCGGTTGAGATAGTAGAGCACATTGCGAAAAAAGATGACTTGGAACTGGGTTGCAATCGGATAGCGTCGGCCGAGAAGGTTGAAGTGTCGGTACTGTACTCGCGATCGGGCTTCACTCATGACGTGATAGGCGGCCCGACCGGTACCGGTAGCAGGTCGGAAGTATTTTTCCCGGATAAAATCTGGCAGGTCCTCCATCTGGTGACCAAGGTAGAGAGCATTTTCGCCGATCGACAGCATGTCGGTGTTCACATCGGAGCCCAGGATCCGAAGATCGAAGCGTCCTCGTTCGCTCCGCTGCTGTTCAAGTTCTTCAAGCGCCTCGAAGATGAGACTGAAGGGCTCTTCTCCGGAAGAACAACCGGCACTCCAGAAACGAATGGCCGGGGTGCCTTCGGCGCAAACATCGGCATAAATCTGTGGTAGAACCTGCTTTCGAAAAAAGGCGAAATCCTTCTTGTCACGATAGAAGCCGGTTTTAGTGGTGGTAATGGCATTGTGAAAATACTGTTTCTCGTCGTCACTTCCGAGTTGCAGCAAATGTTGGTGGTAAGCCGTGAAGTTGCTGATACCCAGGTGCTCAAGCCGGGGCCCAAGGCGGGTCTCCAGCAGATACTTCCTGTCCCGGGTCCAATCGAGTCCGAGTTCTTGTTTTGCCAAGTCTCGAAACAGCAGGTATTCGGGTTCTGTCGGCGAGATCATGGCGACTGGTTTGCCCTGCCCGATTGGTCAGATGTCTCCCGGCACCGTTTCAGTGATCACGAGCTGAGGCCGTCACGGTAACCGGAGTCCGCCTTGAATCAAAAAGATTCTTTGCTTGGCTTTTCTGTTCTCCTAGACAAGGTCTGAGCGACTGATCGGCAGTCGCCGGATGCGCTTGCCAGTAGCTGCAAACACTGCGTTTGCAACAGTTGGGCCGACCAGTGGTGTGCCGGCCTCACCAATGCCACCGGGTTGTTCACCACTATTGATGATGTGCACATCGATAACCGGTGCTACCTTCAACTTGGGTAAGGGGTAGTCGTCGAAATTGCCTTGCACGACGCGGCCATTCTCGATGTTGATCCGGCTAGTGAGGCTGCCGCTCAGACCGTAGATGATCGCACCCTGTATCTGGGACTCGACTATGGCGGGATTGATGGCCTGCCCGCAGTCGATCACACAGGTGACGCGGTGGACTCTGGTTCTGCCTCGCTTGTCGACGGAGACTTCCGCGACCTGGGCCTGGTAGCAGTCCAGGTAGTAGATGTACCCCATGCCCTGATAGTGTCCTTCGGGTAATGTGCCGCCCCAGCCGGATGCCTGTTCCACGCGGTCCAGCACCCGGAGGGCACGCGGTTTCTCCTGGAGTAGGCTTCGGCGTAAATCGATCGGGTCTACGCCACTGGCGTGGGCGATCTCGTCCATCGCGGATTCAAGGGCAAAGGCGTTGTGTACCGTGCCGATAGAGCGCCAGAAGCCGACCGGTACGGGTATCTCGGTTGGTACATAGTTGACCTTGAGATCGGGGATGGCATAGCTGCCGGCTTGGGACGTGAAATCGAACATACCCACACAGGTGGCCCAGTCAAACCCGTTCTCGGCTAGCCAAGGAGGGAAATAACCGCCAATCATGGTGACCATCGGTCGCGAAGGCGAGGGGCCGGCAAATTTTACCGATAGCGCCCGCGGGACGCCGTGGGTATCCAGTCCGGCGTTAAGGCGGACCCGGAATGGCGGCAGGTACTGATCGTGCTGAATGTCTTCGGTGCGCGACCAGGTGACTTTTACGGGTCGTCCCGTCACCTTAGAGGCAATGAGTGCCTGCACGGTATAGTCAGGGCTGGTCTTTCGACCGAAACCGCCGCCGAGATAAGTCGTGTGAATACGGATCTTTTCGGGTGGCAGTTGGGTGATCATCATCGCGACCATGGCGGTGAAATCTTGTGTTTGGGTAGGCGCCCAGACATCACAGCCCTCTTCAGTGACATGAGCAGTTGCACACGGGGGTTCCATCGTGGCGTGCGCCTGTAGTGACACCGCATATTCGAGTTCCACCGTAGAGCCTGACGACGAGATCGCTTGTTCAGCGTCACCTTCATGGGCGACCGGTGCACCCTCATCCGGCCCGTTGAGGCTTTGTTGGATTCTGGTGTCGATGTCCGCATCATTGAACGATGAGTCACCTCCTGTGGTTTGGAGCACCAGCGCGTCAGCACCCTGCATCGCGATCCAGGTGTTAGCGGCCACAACGATGGCGAGATTCTCAAGAGGAATCACCGCAATCACGCCGGGGATGGTTTTGGCAGCACTGTCGTCGATACTGTCTATCTTGGAGCCGAAGACCGGACAGTGCCGGACTGCGCCGTACAACATGCCGGGCAGTTCTACATCGGTGCCATAGACCGCGGATCCGTCGACCTTGGCCGGCGTATCCACACGCGGAACCCTTCTACCGATCAGTTTGAATTGATCGGGTGATTTCAGCGGTGGGTCCGCAGGGACCGCCAAGCCAGCCGCCGCACCGGCCAACGCGCCGTATTCGAGGGATTCGCCGCTTTGGGTATTGGTGATCATGCCTTCAACTGCGCGGCACTGATCGATCGAGACGCCCCAGTGCTCGGCGGCGGCGCCCCGCAACATTTCCCGGGCGGTGGCTCCCATCCTGCGGAACTGGTCAAAAAACGCCAGCAGCGAGATGCTTCCCCCCGTCATCTGGGTGTCCATTACGCCGCTGGTCAGATACTTGATGGGCTCGTTCCTGAAAGCGGGATGATGAATCGTTTCCAGGCTGGTGATCTGGTCCATACTGATTTCGAGTTCATCTGCCAGCACAGAGGCTAGCGTGGTGTGTATCCCCTGGCCCATTTCGCTAGCAGGCATTCCAATGTGGATGCTGCCGTCTGGCTCTATGCTGATAAATGGTGGTAGTTCGAAAGCGCTAGAGCTGGCGGCGATCTCCGGAGATGCGCCGGCAAGACCCAGCAGCAGGCCGCTGCCAGCAAGCCCGGTGGTCTTCAGGAATTCGCGGCGACTGAGGTTGGTGATCGTGTTCATGTTGTGTCCTCAGGCCATCAGTTCGGCCGCACGGCGGATTGCCGCCCGTACTCTGTTATAGGTGCCGCAGCGGCAGATGTTGGTAATAGTGCGATCAATGTCGCGATCACTGGGGGAAGTATTCCGGGCCAGCAACGAGGTCACTGCCATGATTATTCCAGACTGGCAGTAGCCGCATTCTGGAACATCCAGTTCGGCCCATGCCCGCTGTACCGGGTGGCTCCGGTCGGAAGAAAGTCCCTCAATCGTCGTGATCGAACGGCCTTCTACGTCGGCCAGGGTCAGCCCACAGCTTCGAACCTGCCGGCCATCGATGAGTACCGTGCAGGCACCACAGGCTTCGATACCGCAGCCATACTTGGTACCAGACAGTTTCAGACCGTCTCGCAGGACCCAGAGCAAAGGGGTTTCGGGAGATTCAGTGACTTCGTGGATCTTGCCGTTAACATTGAGAGAGATCGTCATATGGGAGTTCCTCTACACCAATAGTGATGTTGACCGGAGGCTTGGATGGGAAAAACTGGCCTGAATACCAGGTTACGCACATCATCGAAAGTCCTCAGTGCTTCGTTTGTGTTCGACGGTCTCTACCGGGGGTTCTTCCTCCCGGTAAGCAGATTTTCTTCTCGGGACGAAATAACTGGTCAGGCCAGACTGCTGTTGCTCTAGCTTTCCAACCTGCTCTTCGTCATTGCGGCTACCAGGAATCATCTCGGTCTCTGACTGTTTACGGGGAGTCGGCGTAAAGACCTGTCGCAGGCGTTCCGATTCCAGCGCCATGTTCTGGCTGGAAGACGCTGTTTGTTTGACCATCGTCGCGTTTTCCTGGGTAATCCGATCCATATCGGCGATGGCAACGTTGACCTGAGTGATGCCATTGGCGTGTTCGAGCGAGGCGGCCTCGATGTTTTCCATCATCTCCGAGAACTCGACCACTGCTTTGAGGATAGCGTCCAGCGACTCATCACTCTGCGACTTGAGGTCCTGGAGCATGCCTTCGGTTTCCTTGCGTAGTTTTCCCAATGCCTCATCGCTTTGCTCGACGATTTCACGGCCGGTCTGCATGGTTTCTAGTCCAGACTCGATGAGTTCACCGATTTCCGCAGCCGCCTTGGCAGAGCGATGGGCAAGCTTTCGCACTTCGGTGGCCACTACGGCAAAGCCTTTGCCGTGTTCCCCGGCCCGTGCCGCTTCAACCGAAGCGTTGAGTGCCAGCAGGTTGGTCTGGAAAGCGATGTCATTGATCAGCGTGATAATTCCGGAGATACGGTTCGAGCTTTCCAGAATGTTTGCCATGGCTTCGACCACCTGCCTGTTCGTTGCTTGCGCATTGCCGAAAGTGTGTTCGTTATTTCCGATCGCCTGATCGACCGCCGTGAGCAGCGAACTGCGCCCGGTCTGGACAGTGCCGCGGGTCCCTTTAACCAGTTGTGTCGCATGCCGGGCCTCGTCAGCGTTGTTCTGCACAATGCTGGCCATCTGTTCCATCGACGCGGCGGTCTCCTCCAGCGACGCACTCTGGCGATTGGTGCGGATGGCGAGCTCACGACTGGCATCGGCGATGTCCTGCGATCCTCGATTGATCATCAGTACCCGTTGCGTGACCGGTCGAGTCACGAACCGATTGACGAAAAAGATGATGATAACGCTGGCAACGACCAGCACCAGCAGAGTGATCAGTACAGCGGTTCTGACCAACTGCTTGTTGAGTAGTATCAGCTCGTGTTTGCTCCAGGCCACCGCCACGTAGCCCGCCATCTCGTCACCAGGAAGAAAAGCCGGCAGCAAGAGAAGTGAGCGTTGTAGGCTTTCTTCGGTAACCGGATCGCCTGCAGCAAGGTCTTTCATGTTGGCCTTCAGGTGCTGGTCCAGATCCGTGGCCAGATCGCTTTCGCCCTTACTGTAGACTTCGTTGCCTTCCAGATCATAGGCCTTGAAACGCAGAAGCCTCTCCTCAGCGGTGGCGATGAAGGCCTTTACCTTTTTCCCGACGATTCGCCCATCCTGAAGATGGAGTGCCGGTGCAATTTCCTTTGCCATGAGCGCCGTCAGTCGTGACGATGCCTCAGAGAACTGTTCATCAGCGTTGTTTTTGTGGATATAAATCAACGTGAAGGACAGAATGCCCAACGCCAATGTGGCCCACACCAGAATAATGAGCGTCAGCCGTACGCCGAGTGTGAGTCTGTTTTTCAGCATGATCTGTGGGTCATTTAACGGTTATGGTGATTACGTCAGAGACAACAGGACCATCATGAATGACATGGGCGTAATCGGCAAGCACAGCCTGCAGCGTGTGCTCGCCTGGAGCAAGCTCGATAGTGATCTCGCTCTGGCCCATATTTAGATGAACGTAGTTTTCGGCCTTGGGAATCGACTTGTTTGGGTTGGGAGAAGGAGAATCGATCACAAGGTGATGGTGACCGGTATCCGGCCAGTCAGCCGCCGCTGGTGCGAGCCCCATCTGCTCCGACAGGCCAAGCTGAACCAGGAAAGGGCTCTTGACCTGGTCACCGTCCTTGATGTTGATGAAATACACCCGGGTACCCTCGACCGAGGGGGTCTCGCCGGCGTGCAGTAACGAAGTGGTATTCGCGAGCAGGATCGCCATGATAAGGCAAGTTGGAAGTGTGCGTTTCAAGCAGGTATACCTCATATCAGTTAACCAGCACCGAGAATAGGCGACTTGACTCGTGTCAGCAACTCCCTCGATTCTGACTGTGCCAGGAGCAGTGAAAATATGCCGGGCGGACGGGCGTTGGCGTTGGTTGGAGGCGTGGGGAACTGCGTGGATTCAGCTGTCAGTGTGTTCCGGATAAAGCTCCAGCAGAGCCTTCTCCGATGCTCTCGATACGCCGCGTTCAGTGATGATGCCGGTGATGTAGTGGCGGGGTGTGACGTCAAAAGCAGGGTTGGCTGCCGGGCTGCCCTCCGGGGTCAGTCGGACGCGGGTCAGTTGATCGTCCCGATCGACGCCGGCGATGTGCGTGACTTCAGCGCCGGGCCGGGATTCAATGGGTATCTCGACAAGCCCGTCACGAATCGTCCAGTCAATGGTTGATGAAGGCAGGGCAGCGTAAAACGGGACTCCGTTGTCATGGGCAGCTAATGCTTTCAGGTAGGTGCCGATCTTGTTGCAGACGTCACCTGAGCGGGTCGTGCGGTCTGACCCGACGATACAGACGTCCACCTGCTGGTGCTGCATCAGGTGCCCACCGGCATTGTCCGCGATGACAGTGTGGGGGACACCGTGCGCCTGAAGTTCCCAGGCGGTCAGCGAGGCGCCCTGGTTTCGAGGGCGGGTCTCATCGACCCATACGTGGATGTTCATTCCCTGATCATGACCCTTGAAAACCGGCGACAGTGCGGTGCCCCAGTCCACCGTCGCCAGCCAGCCGGCATTGCAGTGGGTGAGCACGTTGAGTACCTGGGAATCCGGTCGCATTTTCAGGATATCCTGAAAAACGCCAAGGCCATGATCCCCAAGGGTGCTGTTGATATCGACGTCCTCATCGCAGATGGACTGAGCAAGGTGTCGGGCGGTGGCGAAGCGCTCGGATTCGTCGGTTGCAAGGAGTTCGGGGAGCACCCGGTCCAGTGCCCAACGCAGATTGACCGCGGTCGGCCTCGCCGCCAGCAGTCGCTCGGCTGCCTGTTTCAGGAAGGTGTCGGACGGGTTCTGCAGCGCGGCCAGCATCAGGCCGCAGCTGGCGGTCGCACCGATCAACGGGGCACCCCTGACCACCATGTCCCGAATGGCAGCAACAGTCTCATCGCTTGAGGTCAGCTTCTGAATCTCAAAACGAAAAGGCAGCAGGGTCTGATCGATGACGGCGACCGTGTGGCCCTCATCCTCCAGCCAGATTGAGCGGTAATGCTTGTTGCCGACTTTCAAGAGACGCTACCGGTGTGTTTGCTCAGCGATGTTTCCAGTTGGGTTTTCTTTTCTCGGCAAACGCAGCCATACCTTCTTCTTTATCTTCCGTGGCAAACAGTGATCGGAATATGGTCCGCTCATATTCGATGCCTTCGCTGAGTGTCGTCTCATAGGCTCTATTGACCGCTGTTTTAGCCATCATGATGGACGGACGTGATAAGGAGGCGATCTGGCCGGCTGTTTTCAAGGTTTCTTCCAGCAGTTGATCCGCCGGAACGATGCGACTGACGAGCCCCGCCCGTTCGGCTTCGTCCGCGTCCATCATCCGTCCCGTGAGGCACATTTCCATGGCCTTGGCCTTGCCGACAAACCGGGTGAGGCGTTGTGTGCCCCCGGCGCCGGGGATGACGCCCAGTTTAATTTCCGGTTGCCCGAAGTGGGCGGTGTCCGCGGCAATTATGAAATCGCACATCATGGCCAGTTCGCAGCCACCACCAAGAGCGTAGCCCGCAACGGCTGCAATGACAGGCTTGCGACAGCTGTTGATCCGTTGCCAGTTTTGACCAATGAAGTTACCCATGTAGACATCCATATAGCTGCGGTTCTGCATCCGCTTTATATCGGCGCCAGCCGCAAATGCCTTCTCATTACCGGTGATCACCAAGGCGCCAATACTGTCATCTGCCTCAAAGCCATCGACCGCATCTGCGATTTCATCCATCAGATTATCGGACAGAGCATTGAGCGCCTTGGGCCTGTTGAGAGTAATCAACCCGACCTTGTCATGGGATTCGACGAGAATGTTCTGGTAGTCCATGGTGGCTCCCTTAAGTTGTTGCCAATGTTGGCGAAAACCGCACTTCACTCGCTGAGCGGATCAAAAACACTTATCATAACCCTGTTAAGCGACATAAAAGGGCATTTCACGGATTCAAATTCGCTATGCTGTGAGAAACCGGTCATGTGGGCTACCGATGTCCGGACGCGGGTCGGAGAAATTGCGACTTCGTGGTCATGCCCCCAGAGAGGAACACGGGAGAAATGAGTAGCAATTACGAATCAGTATACCAGAGCTCTCTCCAAGATCCGGCGACGTTCTGGGCAGCGGCCGCCGATCAGGTTCACTGGTACAAGAAGTGGGAGCGCGTCCTGGACGACTCTAATCCACCTTTTTACCGCTGGTTTGTGGGTGGCCAGGTGAACACCTGTTACAACGCGGTGGATCTGCACGTGGAGCAGGGCCGAGGGGAGCAGCCGGCCATTATCTACGACAGCCCGGTGACCGGTGCGACGCGGGTTCTGACCTACAGTGAGATGCTGACACAAACCTCGCTGTGTGCGGGTATGCTCGCCGCCAGAGGGGTGGGTCACGGCGACCGGGTCATCATTTATATGCCGATGATTCCCGAGGCGCTTATCGCGATGCTGGCCTGTGCTCGCCTCGGAGCGGTTCACTCGGTGGTGTTCGGTGGTTTCGCCTCGAGTGAGTTGGCAGTACGAATCGATGACTGTACCCCGACTGCGATCGTGTCTGCATCGTGTGGTATCGAACCTGGCCGGGTCGTGGAATACAAACCATTGCTAGATACCGCTATAGAAATGGCCCAGCACAAGCCTGATAGCTGCGTTATCGTGCAGCGGCCAGAATGTCTGGCGGAGTTGGTTGAAGGACGGGACCATGACTGGCACGAAACCATGGCTGTCGCAGAACCCAGAGACTGTGTGCCTGTGGCGGCAACGGACCCGCTCTATATTCTCTACACCTCGGGCACGACAGGCCAGCCCAAAGGAGTGGTCAGGGACAATGCCGGACACATCGTCGCTCTCAAGTGGAGCATGCAGAACATCTACGGAGTCGAACCTGGAGATGTGTACTGGGCCGCCTCCGATGTTGGCTGGGTCGTTGGGCACTCTTATATCGTTTATGCGCCACTTTTCAATGGTAATACGACGGTTCTTTATGAGGGCAAGCCGGTCGGAACGCCCGATCCAGGTGCATTTTGGCGTGTGATATCCGAACATAATGTCAAGGTGTTGTTTACTGCGCCGACAGCATTTCGGGCGATAAAGAAAGAAGACCCGTACGGTGAATATCTCAAGCAATATGATATGAGCAATTTTGATTGTCTTTATCTTGCCGGTGAACGGACTGATCCAGACACACTGCACTGGGCGGAGGAAAAACTTGGTGTGCCCGTGATCGATCACTGGTGGCAGACCGAAACGGGGTGGTCGATCGCAGCAAACTGCCGTGGTATCGAAATGCTGCCAGTGAAGGAAGGTTCTCCTTCTAAAGCGGTTCCGGGCTGGGATCTGAAGGTGCTCGATGCGTACGGTGCTTCGACCCCGCCGGGCGAGATCGGGACCCTGGCGGTCAAGCTGCCGCTACCGCCGGGATCCTTTCCCGAATTGTGGAACGCACGCGAACGATTCGTCGAATCCTACCTCAGCCAGTTTTCGGGCTACTACAACACCTCCGACGCTGGGATCATAGATGAAGATGGATACGTTTACGTGATGTCGAGAACCGATGACATCATCAACGTTGCGGGCCATCGGTTGTCAACCGGAGCCATGGAGGAGGTGCTTGCCGATCACCCTGACGTTGCCGAGTGTGCCGTCACCGGAATTCAGGATGCTCTGAAAGGGCAGGTACCACTTGGCTTTCTGGTGCTGAATGCTGGGTGTGAAAGGGACTTGGGGGTCATTTCGGCCGAAGTCGTTCAGATGGTTCGTGACCGGATCGGCCCCGTTGCTGCTTTTAAACAAGCTGTAGTCGTGAATCGATTGCCCAAGACACGATCGGGCAAGATTCTTCGTGGCGTGATGCGCAACATCGCCGACGGGGAAGAGTGGAAAATGCCTCCGACCATAGACGACCCGGCTATTCTGGATGAGATCAGTGAGGCGCTTGGTCTGATCGGACTGCCTGCACCGTGAGAGCATTGCCTGTATGAGAAGTTTTGACAGCCGTAACCTGGCTGACTGGGAAAACCTTGCAGACAGGGAGTTGAAATCGAGGTCTGCAGCCGAACTGGTTCGACGGACGCCTGAAGGAATCGACGTCAAGCCCCTGTATACGGCGGCGGATCTGGATGAGATTGCCAGTCGGGACACCCTCCCAGGGTTTCCGCCTTTTCTTCGCGGCCCACGCGCGACAATGTACCCGGGCCGCCCTTGGACGGTACGCCAGTACGCAGGCTACTCCACCGCTGAGGCGTCCAATGCCTTTTATCGTCGAAACCTGGAAGGCGGGCAAACCGGTTTGTCGGTGGCTTTTGATCTTGCGACCCACCGGGGTTATGACTCCGACCACCCAGCGGTGACCGGCGATGTGGGCCAGGCTGGGGTGGCTATTGATTCAATCGAGGACATGAAAATCCTTTTCGAGGGGATCCCACTGGGCCAGATTTCGGTCTCAATGACCATGAATGGTGCGGTCCTACCGGTGCTCGCAATGTATGTCGTGGCAGCCGAGGAGCAGGGTTGCGGGCTGGAAGAACTGTCGGGCACGATCCAAAACGATATCCTGAAAGAGTTCATTGTTAGAAATACCTACATTTACCCACCTAAACCCTCCATGCGAATTGTGTCGGACATTATCGGCTTTACGGCGCTGCACATGCCGCGGTTTAACCCAGTCTCGATATCGGGGTATCACATGCAGGAGGCCGGCGCGACCTGTGTCCAGGAGTTGGCCTACACGCTGGCGGATGGGCTGGAGTATGTTAGAGCGGCGCTCGCCAGTGGACTCGAAATCGATCACTTTGCGCCGCGTCTGTCTTTCTTCTTCTGTGTTGGAATGAATTTTTTCATGGAAGTCGCCAAACTTCGTGCAGCCCGTCAGCTCTGGGCGGAATTGATACAGGAGAATTTCAAGCCGACGGACACTCGCTCGCTGATGCTGCGCACGCACTGCCAAACTTCGGGTGTCAGTCTCACGAGCCAGGACCCGTACAACAATATTGTCCGTACGACCATAGAAGCAATGGCGGCGGTGTTTGGTGGCACCCAGTCGTTGCACACCAACAGCTTTGATGAGGCCCTGGCACTGCCGACCGATTTTTCCGCCCGTATCGCCCGTAATACACAACTGATTCTGCGCGAGGAGTCAGGACTGACCGATGTCGTTGATCCGCTTGGGGGCTCATATTACGTCGAAAGCCTGACGGACAGCCTGATGGCTGAGGCCCGTAAATTGATCGCTGAAGTGGAACAACTCGGCGGCATGACTGAGGCTGTGAGCAGCGGGATGCCGAAGCTTCGTATCGAACAGGCGGCTGCCGTCCGCCAGGCCAGGATCGACCAGGGCGATGAGGTTGTCGTTGGTGTTAATCGATACACGACGGAGGAGACTGAGGATATCTCCATTCGGAGTGTCGATAACGACACCGTTCGCAATGCCCAGGTGGCTCGACTGGAACGGGTGCGATCTGAACGAGATCAGACTCGCTGCCAATTAGCTTTGGATGCGCTGACCCATGCCGCGCAGGCACCAGGGGAGAACCTGCTGGGTTGCGCGATGGACGCAGCCCGGGCCAGGGCGACTGTTGGTGAGATATCCGCAGCTCTCGAGTCGGTCTTTGGCCGTCACCGAGCGGAAACGCGTTCTGTTTCCGGGGTCTACGGAGCAGCTTACCGTCAGGACCAGAGCTTCAAGTCCAGCCGATCAGCTGTTGAGGATTTTGCTGCCCGAGTCGGGCGAAGGCCGCGGATGCTGGTTGCAAAGCTTGGGCAGGATGGCCACGATCGGGGTGCCAAAGTCATCGCCACGGCATTTGCTGATCTGGGGTTCGATGTGGACATTGGGCCGTTGTTCCAGACTCCGGCGGAGGCGGTTCGCCAGGCAATCGAAAATGACGTTCATGTTATTGGGGTGTCCTCTCAGGCCGCTGCCCACAGAACCCTGATCCCACAGATGATGATCGAACTGGAGAATCAACAGGCATCGGACATTGTTGTTGTTCTGGGCGGTGTTGTGCCGCCACAGGATCACAAGTCGATGCGCGCACAAGGTGTCGCGGCAATTTTTGGGCCCGGCACGCAGATCCCTGCAGCGGCAAATGAGATCTTGTCTCTGCTTGCCGAACACCAGCGCTGACGAAAAAATAGCAATGCAAGAGACCATCAAGGAACTGGAGCGCCGCCGTGCAGCCGCTAAATTAGGTGGCGGGCAGAAACGGATTGACGCCCAGCACGCCCGTGGCAAATTGACCGCCCGGGAGCGGATTGAGGTTCTTTTCGACTCCGACAGTTTCGAGGAGTGGGATGTCTTAGTTGAGCACCGCAGCACCGACTTTGATATGGCCGGTAAGGCTGTTCCCGGCGACGGAGTGGTGACCGGATATGGCGCCATCAACGGTCGCACCGTTTTCGTGTTTAGCCAGGACTTCACCGTTTTCGGTGGTTCTTTGTCCGAGGCTCACGCTGGAAAGATATGCAAGGTCATGGATCATGCCATGAGGGTGGGTGCGCCGATCATTGGTCTAAATGACTCTGGTGGTGCCCGAATCCAGGAGGGCATCGATTCGCTGGCAGGTTATGCAGAGGTATTCCAGCGGAACGTTCTGGCTTCGGGAGTCATTCCACAAGTCTCGATGATTATGGGACCGTGCGCAGGAGGGGCCGTTTATTCGCCTGCGATCACTGACTTCATCTTTATGGTGAAGGACAGTTCTTACATGTTCGTGACGGGTCCTGAGGTCGTCAAGACAGTGACCCACGAGTCGGTTACCCACGAAGAACTGGGTGGCGCCCAGACCCACTCCAGCCGGTCAGGTGTTTCCGATGGAGCATTTGAGAATGATATTGAGGCCCTGTTGATGCTGCGGCGGTTCATAGATTTTCTGCCTTTAAACAACCGCTCTGGTCCACCGCGAAGGACGGTAACGGATCCAGTAGACCGGGTGGATGCATCGTTGGATTCACTGGTACCCGACAATCCGAACAAGCCTTATGATATGAAGGAACTGGTTGAGAAGGTACTGGATGACTCCGATTTTTTCGAACTCCAACCCGATTACGCAGCAAATATTGTCATTGGGTTTGGCCGTATCGATGGCGCTACTGTAGGCGTGGTTGCCAACCAGCCTATGGTGCTGGCTGGATGCCTGGACATACAATCATCAGTGAAGGCGGCCCGGTTTGTCCGTTTCTGCGACGCGTTCAACATTCCTATTGTTACTTTTGTCGATGTGCCTGGGTTTCTTCCCGGCACGGCTCAGGAGTACGGCGGCATTATTCGTCACGGTGCAAAGTTGCTCTACGCCTATGCGGAGTGCACCGTACCCAAGGTTACCGTTATTACTCGCAAGGCCTATGGCGGAGCCTATGACGTTATGGCTTCCAAACATCTTCGCGGCGACATGAATCTGGCCTGGCCCAGTGCGGAGATAGCGGTGATGGGCTCTAAAGGAGCGGTGGAAATTATTTTTCGTGGTGAACTGGGCGATCCCGACAAGATCGCTGCGCGTACCGAGGAGTACCAGAGGATGTTCGCCAATCCGTTCATTGCGGGGCACAGAGGTTTTATAGACGATGTGATTTTCCCGCGTGACACGAGGCACCGTGTAGCACGTTCACTGAAAATGCTACGGGACAAGCAGCTCTCCAATCCCTGGCGCAAGCATGGCAATATTCCCCTGTAGTCGGAATCAGATGATTGGTGGATCTGCCAGTCAGTTGACTCATAATTAATGGACTAGGCTGTTATTCAGGATTCGGCGAACTTGTCCGAGAGCATGATTGAAGCGAAATGTGAGGTGGCGATGAACAGACTGATCGAATACGACAAGGCATCCGCAGAGGTACGCGCGGTGTATGACGATATTATGCAGACCCGCAACGTAAACTGGATTAACAACTTCTGGAAGGCAATTGCGAACCACCCGCCGACCCTTATACACACTTGGAGTAGCATAAAAGCGATTATGGTCGAGGGTGCGTTGGATATACGCACGAAGGAGATGATCTATCTCGCGATCAGTGCAAACAACGGCTGTGATTACTGTATAGCCAGCCACGGCGTATCGGCACGTCGGGTCGGGATGACAGACGAGATGTTCGGGGAGTTGATGGCAGTGGTGGGCATGGCAAACGAGACCAATCGGCTTGCTCAAGGCTACGGCGTACCGATCGATGAGGCGTTTCTTGATTCTGACCCATAGGACGGCTGGTCTCGAAGTCATTTCCCTCGCCTGTCCTTTGCGCTTGGGACAAGACGATTTGGTTGCCAGGCACATGAAAACCGTTGTTGAATAGAGACGCTGAGCGCTATG
>CAZVVN010000033.1:0-32262 GCA_964630665.1 uncultured Acidiferrobacteraceae bacterium
GAAGTCATCCCGATACATCCTGCGGAAGAACAGTTTCTGCCAAGAGTCTGGCAGTGGCCTCGTCAGGCGACTGATACTGGGAATTCAGCGATTCGACTGCGCCAGTACGCTGGGCCACTCTGGTGTACGGAGTCGCCGCTACTGTCGACCGCGACAGTTACCGGCATGTCCTGTACTTCGAACTCGTAAATCGCTTCCATGCCGAGGTCCTCGAAGGCGATCAGCCGGGCCGAGCGGATGGCCTTCGAAACCAGATAGGCCGCGCCACCCACTGCAATCAGATAAACCGAGCGGTGTGCCCGGATCGCCTCAATTGCAACCGGGCCGCGCTCTGCTTTACCGATCATGCCCAGCAGCCCGGTCTTGTCGAGCATCATGTCTGTGAACTTATCCATCCGCGTGGCGGTGGTGGGGCCGGCAGGACCGACTGCTTCGTCGCCAACCGGGTCGACCGGGCCGACGTAGTAGATCAACCGGTTGCGGAAGTCGACGCCATCGGGCAACGGCTGGCCTTGTTCGATCAGGTCAGCTATGCGCTTGTGGGCGGCGTCACGGCCGGTCAGGATCTTGCCGCATAGAAGCAGGTTCTCGCCCGGTCGCCAGTCCCGGATTTCTTCCCGAGTCAACTGATCGACATCGACCCGCCGCCCCTTGGCTGAAACATCGTTTGGGATCTGGGGCCATTCGTCGAGACTGGGGGGCGTCAGTTCTGCTGGACCAGTACCGTCAAGCACAAAGTGGATGTGCCGGGTTGCGGCACAGTTAGGGATCATGGCCACCGGCAGTGAGGCGGCGTGGGTCGGGTAGTCCAGCAACTTGACGTCCAGCACGGTGGTCAGGCCTCCCAGACCCTGGGCCCCGATACCCGTTTCGTTGACCCGCTGATAGATCGTCAGGCGCAACCTTTCCACATCGTCGGCCGGGCCGCGGGCGATGATCTGGTCCATATCGATCGGAGCCATCAATGATTCCTTGGCCATCAACAAGGCCTTTTCCGGTGTGCCACCCAGACCAAGGCCAAGAATACCCGGTGGGCACCAGCCGGCACCCATGCCGGGAACAGTCTCGACGACCCACTCGACCAGGTCATCACTGGGATTCAGGTTGGCGAACCGGGCTTTGTTTTCCGATCCACCGCCTTTGGCAGCTAGCGTCACGTTCAGTTGGTCACCAGGGACCAGTTCAGTGTGGATGACAGCCGGTGTGTTGTCGCCGGTGTTCAGACGTTTACCCCAAGGGGGCGAGACGACGGACGCCCGCAAAGGATTCTCGACATGGCTGTAGGCTCGTCGGACGCCTTCATCAACCATTTCTTGGACGGACAGGTCACTGTCAAAGCGGACCTGCATCCCGACTTTTAGGAAAACCACTACGATGCCGGTATCCTGGCAGACCGGGCGCCGCCCCTGGGCGGCCATCTGTGAATTGACCAGAATCTGGCCGATCGCGTTCCGGGCCGCTTCAGATTCTTCACGCTCCCAGGCCCTGGTCATCGCCTGGACGAAATCCCGGGGATGGTAAAAGGAGATGTATTGCAACCCATCGGCGATACTTTCGATAAAATCGTCCCTGCTAATGACGCTCATAGGGTCCCCGTTGGTGTGAATTCGCCATTAATAGTGCACTGAGTCTCGGTAGGGCGTATCAGCCGTCAAGTGTAACAAACCACACCTCGTCACAGTCCGGAAACCTGTGGATGCGAGGCTCGTATTGGGATGCAAGAAAATTGCTGAAGAAACAATCTGACAACAATCGTTTCTGCCGGACAAGGGTTTGGGGCCTGGGTCTGCTGTTGGGTATATTGCTGACTCTTTTTGTTCCAGACGACCATATCGCGTCGGCTCACCATCTGGTCAACAGGCACAATCTCACCTGCAGTCGCTATTTTCCCTGCCCCAAAGCGTTACACCGAAGGGTTGACTTCTGGATCGATGTTTACAGTCGTTGGAGCAGTGGTGATGCTGTCCTCCACGATTCCGTTACACCAGACCGGGTCTTCAAGGTCATCAGGGGAAAAACCTGTGGCCGGAGCGGTAACACCCAGTACATTAAGGACCAGAAGCGTCTTCTCAAGGCCCGGCTCGAACAGCTTGCTCAGCGCCTGGAACGAGGAGAAAAGATCACAGGGCGCCAAGACCGGCATTATATTGCGATGTTTCCCGGACATTCACCGGCGCAGGTCCGCCGGTCGGCCCAGCAGCTGCGTTGCCAGACTGGGCACAAGGACGGTTTTCGTGACGCGCTGCGCAGGTGGGGTACCTACGGCCGAATCGTTCGACAAGTCCTGAAGGATGCGGGGCTGCACCAGGATATGCAGTACCTGCCCTTTGTCGAGTCCTCTTACAACCCGAAGGCCTATTCCAGACTGGGTGCTGCCGGGATCTGGCAGATCATGCCACGTACCGGACGAGTGCTCGGCCTGGAGCTCAATGCGACAGTGGACGAGCGCCTTGATCCGGAAGCAGCGAGTTGGGCTGCGGCCCGGTACCTTAAAGACAGCCGCAAGACACTGACGATTGCGGCACGCGCGAAAAATGCCGGGATATCTGATTACGATCTGACGCCGTTTGTCATCACATCATACAACTATGGTGTCAACGGCATGCGCCGAGCCATCAAGAGGATGGGCCCCGATTTTGTGACAGTGATCGATCGTTACCGAACACGTAAGTTTCGCGTTGCGGTGAAGAACTTCTACACCAGTTTTCTTGCTGCACGGCACGTGGCCCGCAACGCCACGCATTTTTTCGGTTCATACAACAGCGGTAGATCGTTGCGTTACGACACGGTTCTGTTGGATCGACCGGTGTCGGTCGACAGAATCAAACGTGTTTTCGGCGTCAGCGAGTCGAGATTGAAAGGCCTGAACCCAGCGCTGACACGGTTTGTCTGGCACGGCTGGCGCCAGGTGCCACGCGGCTACCGGTTGCGCCTGCCCAGACGACAGGGGGGCTGGTCGGGCAAGGTCGCTCAACTGAGAGCCATGCCCAGGGAATCAGATCCCGGTGCACCCAGCCGGTACACCGTTAAACGAGGCGACACTGCGTGTGCTATCGCGAGCGCATTTCGGGTTGGCTGTCAGGATCTGATCGACATGAATCGACTGGGGCCTTCGGCCATGATCCAGGTGGGGCAGTCCCTGCAGCTGCCACTTAAGCCCGGTGCCGTTCGGACTCGGGTCGGGCACGCGAATCCAGGAAGCTACACGGTTGGGTCGGGTGACACAGTATGCGGGATCGCCCAGCGTTTTGGCGTTGTCTGTGATGATCTGCTGGCGGCTAACGGGCTGAAGTCGACATCGGTCCTTTCTATCGGCCACAATCTTGTCATTCCCGGTGCACTGACGGTGTCCGGCACCGGCAGTTCTTACACTGTGAGGAGCGGCGATACGGCCTGTGCTGTGGCGCTTAGCCATGGTATTTCCTGCCAGACACTGCTGGCAGCCAATCAGCTGGATGACCGCGGACTGATATTCCCCGGCCAGGCTCTGCGAATACCGTCGGCCGGTATCACCCAGAATGCTCGTCGAAAGCCAGCTGCAGAACAGCTTGAACCCTTGGTATCGGGTACCACGGTACGTTACAAGGTTCAGCCCGGTGACAGCCCCTGTGGCATTGCGCATCGGCTGGGTCTTTCCTGCAGGGCATTGCTGGCCGACAACCCGCTGGGTGTGGGCGGTCTGATCCACCCCGGGCAGGTTCTGACCCTCCATGGTGTCCCATTGGAGGTGGCTGAGGCACTGTCCCGCAGTGGCAGTGTTCGGCTCCTGGCTGGCGGAAGCCACATGGTTGAGCCGGGTGAATCGGTCTGTGCTATTGCACAGCGTGCCGGCGTTCCCTGTGAGAAGCTGCTCGCCTTGAACGGTCTGAAAATGGCGTCGATCATTGTCCCCGGCCAGGTTTTGCGAGTTCCCAAGAGTGAGCGGGACAGCGATGGTGGGGTCAACAGGGCGGCTTCCGATTCGAAGAAACCGGTACAGAGAACCAAGCAGGCTGAACAGGGCAGTTGGCCGAGTATCGGAGTGCTGGACCAGGACATCGAGGTGAGCGTCCAGGTCACCAGCCAGGATGGGCGCAAGGTCTACCGGATCAACGTTGAAGCGAATGAAACGCTGGGGCATTATTCAGACTGGCTGAGGCTCGGTGGCATCGCACCCATACGGCGGCTCAACGGCATCCAGGAGACGAAGACTCTGGAGATTGGTGACGCGCTATTGCTGCCGATTTCAAACCAAACCCAGCGGTCTGATTTTGAGCAGCGACGCCAGGAGTATCACCGAGTCCTGGTGGAGGAGTTCAAAGAGCATTTCGAAATCGTCAAAGTGCGCCGCTACACAGCACGCAAGGGCGACAGCGTTTGGAGGTTGGCCAGAGACTTTGATCTGCCATTGTGGATGATTACCCGTTACAACCCGGAACTTCGTACAGCGCTGCCTGTGATTGGTGATGATCTGCGTATTCCCTCGATCCGAAAGCGCGGCAGCTGAGTTCCCGATTCTTCAGTCCGGTTTCAGTTTCAGTGAAGTCGAGTTAATGCAGAATCGCTGGTAGGTCGGTGGTGGGCCGTCCGGGAAAACATGCCCCAGGTGAGCATCACACCTGCTGCAAAGCGCTTCCACGCGTACCATACCGTGGCTGTGGTCACTCTCTAGGCGTACCACCTCGTCTGAAACGGCCTGCCAGAAGCTGGGCCAGCCTGAGCCAGAGTCGAATTTTTTCGCAGAGTGAAACAGTGCGTTGCCACAGCACGTGCAGGTATAGGTTCCCGACGTCTTGCAGTCGTTATATTGACCGCTGAAAGGCGCTTCGGTGCCTTTCAACCGGCAGATACGATACTGTTCCGGCGTCAATTCGTTCTGCCAGGCTTCATCTGTTTTCTCGAACCGTTCGACGGTTTCCTTCATATCAAGCCTCTCTCAGGGTGTCGTCAGATTGTGCCGGGCCAGCTCAACCCGTTTTTCCCAGGCCTGCCGGGCAATCTGCATGTCTTCCAGAAACCACGGTAACTCCTCGAGCAACATGGCCTGAGGGCCGTCTACCAGGGCCTGCTCAGGATGCGGGTGAAAGTCCACAAGCACCATATTGGCACCGGCAATGATACCTTGGGCAGTTACGTGCATGATGTCCAGCAGGCCGTCGACACCCTGGTTGCGGCTGCCGACGGAATGGGACGGGTCAATGCAGACCGGTAAATGCGTCAGGTGTTTGACTGCCGGAACATGCGAGAAGTCGACAAAGTTGCGGTGCGGGTCACCCAGGTTGGTTTTCATGCCACGCAGACAAAACACAATGTTGTTGTTGCCCTCGTTCGCCAGGTATTCGGTTGCGTTTAGAGATTCCTCAAGTGTGATGCCGAAGCCTCTCTTGATGAGCACCGGCAGTTCACGCTGACGTCCAACCGCCTTGAGAAGTTCAAAATTCTGTGTGTTTCGGGTGCCGATCTGCAGCATTACTCCGGTTGGGTGTCCGGAGGCATCGAGTGCCTCGAGAATCTCGTCAACCTGAGAGTCGTGGGTGACTTCCATGGCGATGACTTTTATATCGTATCGACCGGCCAGTTCGAACACCCAGGGCAGGCATTCAGCACCGTGGCCTTGAAACGAATAGGGACTGGTCCTTGGCTTGTAGGCACCCATGCGGGTACAGGGTAATTGGTGCTCTTTCAAAGCCTGCATCATTGATTCAACATTGGCGCGGCTGTCGACCGCGCACAGTCCGGCGAAAAGAAGCAAGGCGTTCTGGTCAAACCGAATACCGTTATAGGTGAATCCACGTGCCCGGTCGTCACCGGCGTGCCGTCCGATCATTCGATATTCTCGTGAAACCCGCACGACCCGCTCGACAGCGGGCAGGCTCGAAAGTTCTTGCGGGTCCAGCGCACTGGTATCACCAACTGCATAGATCTCTGTCAGGGTTCGACCTGCCCCGCTGACGGTATGCACTTGGGGCGTGATGCCTGGTCTTGTGGAAAGAAAGTCGAACACTGCCTTACCGTCTGGGGTCTCGATGCTGGTGTCAGGATGCAGGATAATGATCATGATGTGTTCTAGTTGTTCAGTTGAATCGGTGTTTCCGGGTCATTACCCCACTCGGACCACGAGCCTGGGTAACCCCGCACAGAATGGTAACCCAGATATTTCAATACCATCCAGGCGTGTGCGGATCTATGATGTGTCTGGCAATAGGTGATAACTTCCTGTGTCGGTCGAATACCGCGATCGGCCAACATTTTCTCGAGCACTGCTTTGGGTTTGAGCCGCAAGTGAGTGTCATGGTCTATTGTTTCCAGCCAGTTCAGGTTGACCGCTCCTGGGATATGGCCACTGCGAGCGCTGAGTTGCTTGGTTCCGGCGTATTCTTCCGGGGTCCGTACGTCCAGTAGAGCGACGCGCTTATCTTCAAGGTGTGACAAGATGTATTCCCGAGACGCCACGTGGGTGTGATCCAGGGTGCTCAGCTGGAAGGATGTCGTAGTGTAGGGTACCGATTGACGGGTCAGGCGGCGGCCCTCGGCTCTCCAGGCGGTCATACCGCCATCGAGTACCGAACAATTTCGATGCCCCAGGACGTGCAGTGTCCACAGCAATCGGGCCGCCCGGCCACCCCCCTCGTCATCGCAGGCGACTACAAAGCGTGTCTCATGAAGAGCCAGCCTCGAAGCAAGCTGTTCTAGACGTGCTCTGGAGGGCAGTTGGCCAGGGGCCGGTTTCCTACCATCGACTAGCGACGCGTAGTCCAGGTGGCTCGCTCCTGGAATGTGCCCTTGGGCAAAATGCTCTGTCTTGGTGAGGTCGATGATGCAAAGACGGTTGTCGCCCAGCCTGGTCTCAAGCTGATCGGTGCTGATCATCACGGATGGGTCATCAACGGCTGGTTTCACTGGGTTTTGTTTCCACTTAGGAGTAATCAAGCGGGCCGTATTGTACTGGTCTTCCCAGCGAGTGTTGTGCCCAGCAGGTCAGTGCGAGAGCTTAGCCACTTTAGGCAATGCCTGTAGACTGCGCCCATAATAGAGTTCTACTCGAATCTACAAATGCTGCTTTTAGCCATCTTGGTCGTGTGTCTTGTTTGGGCAAAGGTGAACCAGTGGTGTTTCCGAGGCCGGGAGCAGTGTGCGTCTCGGGCACCAATCGATTTCGCTTCTTTCAGCCAGCGCTATAAGGTAGACCCGGAAAAACTCAAAATGTGGAGGCGTTTGAGGCAGATGGTCGTCGAGCTGAGCGATACAGGTGATGTCACATCTGTACACCGTGGTTCATTGGCCCGTTGCCGTGGGGTGAAAAATAGATCTTACGTATAGAAGATCCACCTTTACCGATGGGTTGTGACGAACAATAAGCGCCCGATCTCGACCTTTGACTCTTCTTTCTTCCGATGCTGAAAATCAATAATCTCGCGCTGCGACGTGGAACAAGGTTGCTACTGGAGCGCGTTAATCTCGATGTGTTTCCGGGCCAGCGCCTTGGTTTGACCGGGGCCAATGGCTCGGGTAAGTCGAGTCTGTTTTCGGTCATAGCGGGACGGCTGGAAGCAGATCAGGGAAGTGTGACATTGCCGCGCGGTACGCTGATCAGTGAGGTCATGCAGGAGACGCCCCAGTCGGCAGACAGCGCAATTGAGTACGTGATTGACGGTGACCAGCAGTTCAGGGCGGTTGAACGCCACATCAGGCGTGCAGAGCAGGCCAACGATGGTACTCGGCTCGCCGAGTGGCACGACAATCTCGAGCAGATCGATGGATTCACGGTCTCGGCGCGCGCCGGGCAACTGCTGCACGGCCTGGGGTTTACTGCAAAAGAGCAGCGCCAGTCGGTCAACACTTTCTCCGGTGGCTGGCGTATGCGGCTGAATCTTGCCCAGTCACTGATGACACGGGCGGACCTGCTGCTGCTCGATGAGCCCACCAACCACCTCGACCTTGACGCCATGGTCTGGCTTGAGCGATGGTTGTCAGCCTATGACGGTATGGTGCTGGTGATCTCTCACGACCGCGAGTTTCTAGACCGCTCAGTCAGCCGAATCGCGCACATTGAAGGACTGACCTTGACTGTCTACGAGGGCAACTACAGCCAGGCGGAGAGTCGTCGTGCTGCAGCTCTTGAAGCTCAGCGCAAACAGCACGTCAGTCAGCAGAGGAAGATCGTACACATGCGCTCCTTCGTGGACCGGTTTCGCTACAAGGCTACCAAGGCGCGACAGGCCCAAAGCCGATTGAAAGCCCTGGAGCGCCTGGAGACTGTTCTGCCAGTCCATGAGCGCACGGCCTTCGTGTTCGAGTTTGAACCGGCAGAACAGATGCCCCACCAGCTGATTGATCTGGAGCGTGTGGACGCCGGTTACGACCATGCGATTTTATCCAACGTGAACTTTCGCCTGGCAGAAGGGGCGAGGATCGGTCTGTTGGGCAGAAACGGTGCCGGTAAGAGCACGCTGATGAAGGTACTGGCATCCCGTCTCGAGCCCTTGGCGGGAAGTTATACGTCCGCTGCGGGGATTCGCATCGGTTACTTTGCCCAGCACCAGCTGGAGCTACTGGACCCGGAGCGATCGCCGCTTGAGCATCTGACCGAGCTTGCGGGGCAGGGCAATGACCGCCGATTGCGTGCTTTTCTGGGTCGATTCGGTTTCGGTGGCGATGCTGCGGGTGAACCGGTTGGACTGCGGTCGGGCGGTGAGAAGGCGCGGCTAGTGCTCGCGCTGATCGTATATGCTAGACCGAATCTCCTGCTGCTGGATGAGCCCACCAATCATCTCGATATCGACATGCGCCAGTCCATATGCATGGCACTGCAGACCTACCGTGGTTGCCTGGTAGTCGTCGCCCACGACAGGCACTTGTTGCGACTGGTGGCTAACGAACTCTGGGTCATAGACGAGGGTAGGCTTCGGCCTTTTGAGGGGGATCTTGACGATTACGTTGGCTGGTTGCGAGCACGGCAGAGAAATCCGGAAGAGGGAAACGTGCCCCGGGGGGAGAAAAAGACAAAATCATCTCGGACTGTACGCCAGGACCGGGCCCGACAACGGGCGCAGGTCAAGCCGCTGAGGGATCAGGTGTCAAAGCTCGAGCAGGCGCTTAGCCAGACTGAAGAGCATCAGCAGTCGCTGGAGCAGAAACTGGCCGACCCGGATCTATACAATGAAAATAACCGGGAACAACTTCGGCAACTTTTATTCGAGCAAGCCCGAAACGCTGAGACCCGCCAGGAACTTGAGGCAAAGTGGCTGGAGGCGGCCGAGCGGCTCGATGAGGCCAGTGCAAACCGCTAGTTGAGCACTGGTTGCGTCGGAACGCAGGGCGGGAGGTCGTCCGGCTCAGGTCTTGCACAGTCCATACCCGCAAAGCGAGAATCCTGCCGGAACACCGAAGTCAGGCTTTGTCGGGTTGGTCGAATTTCCGAGAACATTCCGAACACTCAGCAAAGACACAGAAGCGGATGGAAAACGGATGATTCCGGTAATCGATCTTTCGTGCCACCTCGACCACGGCGACCCGGCCAGCGCGATTCAACAATTGCGCGATGCAGCAGCCCAGGGAGGATTTTTTCAGGTCGTCGGGCATGGTGTGCCGCATGACCTGATTGACGAGGTACGTCTTGTTGCCAGGCGCTTCTTTGACCGTCCTCAGTCGGAAAAGTCAGCCGCCTGCTGTCTGTCGCTGGGGGAAGCTTCGAACTGGCGGGGCTATGAGCACTTCGCCGCGGACGGCAGGGAAGCGTTTGAGATCGGTCTGGAGTACACGGGCCAGGACAACACTGAAAAGCTGTTGCCGCTGCAAGGCGAGAATCGCTGGCCGGCGAACGACCCAGACTTCAAGCGCACCATGTCGGCGTACCACGCCGAGACGGTGGCCTTCTCGCGACGGTTGCTGGGTGTAATGGCGCTGGCCCTCGGCCTTAAAGAGGGATATTTTGATACGCAAGTCAGGGAGCCGCTGGCCCAATTGCGGCTTTGGAATTACCCGCGAGACACGGGGCTCGCGCCACATAAGGATCACGGTTTTCTGACCGTGCTGCTGCAGGATGAGCAACGTGCCGGACTACAGGTGTTGCGCCGTGTCTTGCCATCACCAGCGCGCCGGCGTGAAGCGCGGGCTGGGTCAGAGACTCCAGAACCCGGTCTAGATCTGGAGTCGCACGACGTTGCCGAGGAGATTGCCGCCGCCCAGGCGGAGGGCCGAGGCGAAGAGAACTCTGTATGGCTGGATGTGCCGCTCATCCCTTATGCTTTTGTGATCAACGTCGGCCGGCTTTTCGAGATTTTTTCCCAGCAGGTGTTCCCTGCCACCATTCATCGGGTTCGATTCGCACCAGAGGCCGGGCACAAGTGGGAGATTCCCTTGTCCAGGATCTCTTTAGCGCTTTTCTTTGCTCCGGGCTGGGACGTGGTCATTGAACCGCCGCCAGAACTGCTGGTACCGGGTATCCCCAGGCCGCGGCCCGTTCAGTCGGGTCCGCACGTGCTGTTCGGCTATCGCTGGCAGCAGTACGTGAATACGGGCGAGATCGAGGACGTAGCCGCTGCCAAGCGCAGGGCGCTGGCGGAAACCGTAACGCTGACCAGAACCCCGACCTAGGGCAAAAAGAGACTGAAAGTAATGAGCCCCGGTCGCTCACTCACTCAATGCGGTCGACCTTATTCTGTGGGAATCAAACGGCATTTGCGACAGACGCAGACCGCTGGCCCTGTAAATGGCATTGGCAATGGCGCCGCCCGCGGGCCCGCCGACGGCCTCCCCGGCTCCCAGAAAGGGTTCGCCGGGGCGGTCGACCAGCAGAGTCCGGACCTCGGGAATATTGTCGAATCGAATGATCGGGTAGCTCTCCCAGTCGCGGCTGGTGATCCCCTGTGAATCGTGGCTGACTGATTCGTAGAGACTCCAGCTCGCTGCCTGGATGAACCCTCCTTCGAGTTGGGCTGTGAGGCCACTGGGGTCGACCACTTCACCTGCATCTGCGACGATCCAGGTACGGAGGAGCGTGACGCTGGCTTTTTCTGAGATCTCCAGTTCAACACCGACTGCACAGTATGCGGCGGCATTCTTGTAACGGGCAAAGGCCATGCCTTGCCCCCTGCTTGGTTGGGAGCCAGACAGAGCGGTCTCCATCTGATCGGCCAGCAACTGGATGACGTGCTGGGCCCTGTTGTCGTCCAGGTGGCGCAGCCGGAACTCGACGGGTGAGATACCTGCCGCATCGGCCAGTTGATCCATGAAAGACTCGATGGCGACGACGTTGGCGAAGGCACCAAGTGTGCGCAGCGCCGAGGTTCGCAGCGGCAGATCGCGGACCAGATGTTTGACCAGTCGTGGGTTAGGTAGGGTATACAGAGGCTCGAGGTTACGGTGGATACCAACGTGGGGCCCCATGGCCGGCTGTGGAGGAGTCTTTTCCAGCGGCACTGCCCGGAATCTTGATGACAACAGCTTGCTGGCGGGGGAGCCGGTCCTGCCTGCCGCCGGCCGGCCCATGATGAAGGTATCTCCATAGCTTTCGTGCGACCAGTCGACGATCCTACCGGCGGAATTCAGGCTGCCTTGAAGTTCACAGACCATAGCCGAGCCGTAGGGCTCCCAGGCATGTTCATCGTCGCGGGTCCACTTGAGCAGAACCGGTCTGCCGGGGATCATTGTGGCAATCAGTGATGCATCGAAGGCTGCGTCATCCGCACCGTTGTGGCCGTAGCAACCCGCCCCTGGCATGAAAATCACGTGCACCATCTGCGGTGCGATCTGCAGGGCCTCTGCAAGCGCCTCGCGTAGCGGATAGATTCCCTGGCTGTGGGTGTAGACCCTCAGCCGGCCCTCATCATAAAGAGCGCACGCGGCCGACGGCCCGATGGCACCGTGCATCAGATAGGGTTTTTTGAAGCACCACTTGAGTGTGGCAGCTGCATCTGCAGGTGGTTCGGCCAGTGGCGGCACCGGCTTGGCGACCGGAGTGCCGCCGGTCGTCACCGGCAGGCTGAGCCTGTCATTTGACGCCAGTGCATCGTAGATGTCCCCGGTCGGCAGCTTGGAGGTGAGCGTCCAGCTGGCAGCCGCCGCGATGCGTTCGGCTGCCTTCACCGCAGCAAATTCATCAGCCGAAGCCACAGCCACGAAGCTGCCGTCCCGCACGACGCTGATGCCATCTTCGGAGAGCTGGCGGACCGTCGCTCTGTCCAGTTCCGTCAGTCTGGCGGTGTAACAGGGAGGCCGGACCGGCCGCGCGTGAATCATCCCCGGCAGGACCATGTCGTGGACAAAAAGGGTTTTGCCGGCAACGATGTCGATCATACCCTTGGCAATGACTGGTCTGCCGATCCGCACGTGTGTGCCGGGGTCCTTGATGGGTACTGCCTGATCGACAGGAATACCGAACGGGCGATCGGCAACCAGCGACCAGTAGGAGATCTTGTCTTTGTGCCCGGCACAGTGAACCACGCCATCCTCGACCCTCAGCTCTAGCGGGTCGGTGTCCAGTAGCCGGCCAGCCAAGCCAAGCAGATGCCGGCGTGCGGTGGCACTGGCCAGGCGTATTGCAGTACCGGATTGCTGCATCGACATGCTGCTGGCTGTGTACCCCTCGTCGGGGGCCGTCCCGGTCTGTGCCGGTTTGACGTCGATGCGCTCGTAGTCAACGTCCAGTTCCTCGGCAGCGATAATGGCCAGGGCCGTCGAGACGCGTTGACCGATGTCAACCTTACCGGTATGCACTATAACCCGGCCTTCGCCGGTAAATTGGATCCACTGATCGACAGTGGGATGATTAACAATGCTGGGATGTTCCGTCACTGTTTTACCGACCTTTGATCAGGCGATGAATCGCCGCTAACACCCGGCCCTGGCTGCCGCAGCGGCAGAGATGGGGGTACAGAGCTTTTTGTATGTCTACCTTTGTGGGATGGGCGTTATTGTTCAATAAGGCAGTCGTCGCAATAACAATGCCCGGTGTACAAAACCCGCACTGGGCAGCACCTTCGTCGACAAAGACCTGTTGTACGCTGCTGAGAGTTGCTCCATCAGAGAGGCCTTCCACGGTCACGATCTCTCGGCCGGTGAATTCGCTGGCGGCCCGTACGCAACTGAGCGTGGCCTGTCCGTCGACCAGCACGGCGCAGGCGCCACATTGCTCGCTGGTACAACCGACTTTCGTGCCGGTCAAGCGTAGCTGGTTCCGAAGCACGAAAACCAAAGGGGTCTCGGGTTCGGCTTCAGTGGTTCGCAACTGCCCGTTAACTTTGAGTCTTATTTTTGTCACAATGTGTCAACACCTCCGTAAGATTGGAACAATCTGGCGTCGGTGGCTGCAGTGCTGGTGGTGTAGCCGCATTTTATACAGCAATGGATCACGCTTGAGCTGCAATATTTTGAATACACTTCAGACCTCGATCTGAGGAGTGCCTCCGATGACCATCATTGCTGACGGATTTGCTTTTCTTGAAGCACCTCGTTGGCACGATGGGCGGCTGTATTTCTCGGACATGGATGCCGGTTTTGTCTTTTCGTGGCACCCGGTGGACGGAATACAGAAAATCGTTGAGGTGGTCCATCGGCCATCGGGTCTGGGCTGGGATGCCGATGGTCTTATGCTCATTGTTTCTATGGAAGACCGGCAATTGCTGCGCCTAGACGAGGGAAACTGACAACGGTGGCTGACCTGTCTGGCATAGCGACCTTTCATTGTAATGATATGGTGGTTGATGCCAGGGGCGGCGCTTATATCGGTAATTTCGGTTCAAATTTCGAAGGCGCAGGCGCCAAAGGCCTGGTTCCGGCAAAACTCACCTACGTGGCGCCGGATGGTGACGTCCGCGTCGTTGCTGAGGATTTAGCGTTCCCGAACGGTGCGGTCATTACCCGTGACGGGCGTACCCTGATTATCGGTGAATCTTTCGCGGCACAGTTGACCGCTTTCGATAGAAAAGAAGATGGTAGCCTCAGCAACCGGCGGGTCTGGGCAAGCGTTCCAGGTCGAGCACCAGATGGTTGTTGCCTTGATGTGCAGGGTGCCATCTGGATGGCAAGTCCTGTCAGCAACGACTTTATCAGGATACTGGAAGGGGGCGAGATCACCGAGGTGATTGAAGTGGACCAAAAAGCGATTGCCTGTGTGCTGGGTGGCGACGATGGCAGGACGCTGTTTCTATTGACATCCAAGCATCTGGCCAGGAGACAGAACCTCAAGCTGCGCAGTGCGCGAATTGAAACTCGCCGTGTGACTGTTCCGAGCGGGCACAGTCCATGACCATTCGCAAACCCGAAGTTGGGATCAGCAAGTGAAGAGAGACGAGCTGAGTTGAAAGTGGCCAAACAACGACGCCTCTGAAAACCGGATCGGAATCAGCCTGGCACATGGACGACACACGCATCATGTACGGACAGAACGAGCTTGCTGTTCGTCGCGGAGTCAACGCAGAAGATGTTGTGCGCTCAGCACCTCCGGGATCTGAGCAGGCAAGAATCCTTGAGCTTCTTGAGAATCACCCTGATGCCTTGAATCGGACCTGTCGGCCCGGGCACCTAACCGGTTCAGCGTTGGTGGTGGTCCCGGCCCATAACCGCTTCCTGGTGCTGTTTCACCGCAAATTACAGCGCTGGCTGCAGCCCGGCGGGCACGCCGATGGCGACGGTGATCTCGCCCGGGTTGCGTTACGCGAAGCGACTGAAGAGACGGGTATTGACGGCCTGCGCGTCGCGGAGCCGGCCATCGATCTCGATATCCATCTCGTTGACCCACCTGGAGAAGATCCTCATCAACACCATGACGTGCGATTTCTGGTTATCGCGCCAGCTGGTGCCGTGGCGGTCGGCAATCCGGAGTCCGAGGCACTGCGCTGGATTACGATCGAGCAGCTCGATGACGTCGGGGCGGATCAGGGGATGCATCGCCTAGCCAGTCGTGGACTGGCGCTTCTGTCGAGATTACGCCGCGAGAGAGTTGTGAATGAATAGGTGTTGTCTGCAGGGATACCTGTCTGGAGGCGTCAGCGATGAAGCCTCGTATCGGCAAGAATCTATCGGCTGCGATTCTCGCAGTTTTATCTGAATCAGACCGATATGATGTAGAGGCGGTGGGAAAATCAGCGACGGGGATTCTTGACAGGGGTCTTGACTAAGTACCCCCGGCCGTCATTATCCTTCAGTGTCATCAGAGTTAGCCAGACCCTGTTCTAATGTTCAGAGAATGGGACGGCTTTCTCCAGTAGATAGACCATCTCCCCTACAGTGTCCTTAGGGCTGTGTGTGGGTAAAACACGCAAATTGAGGTCCAGTTTGTTGATCACCCAGGATAGAAATTTATCAAAAGATAAACGATTCCAGACGTGTACATGTATGCTGCGTTCTCGATGAAAGTCGTAAAGCCGTTTCCGTGTGAACAGGTTAAGCGGGAGTTTGTTACCGTTGTAATAATCTAGAGGCAGATTGTTTTCGAGAAAATAACGAGCCACTTCAGGGTGGGGTTGGTCGACGACTTCTTTGTTTCGAAGAAAATCACGCATGTGAGCATTACTTATTGTTGACTCACCTCTTTGATAATCATGCCACAAGTGTTTTTGAGTGGTGAGTGTGCGTTGGCGGTCGAACGTATGGTCGCGATCCGGGACCGTCAGAAATAATTTCGCGCCATCTTTAAGAATCATACTGCAGCCTTGGAGAAACTGGATGGGATTTACCAGATGTTCGATGAAATGGTTGGCAATGATGAAATCAAATGCATATTGCCTCAGTCCAGTCAGGGCTTTGTGGTCGTTGAAGTCGACAATCAGATTCGGTTCAACAATGTTCTGTGCAATGTCTCGGAGTTCCGGGAAAAGCACTAGGGCCTCTTCTTTGCTGAGACGGTCTGCATAAACAACCGAAGCTTTTTCTGGGTTGATGGGAAGGGGGTTGTTGAGCGGGCCGAACTCTACACCGTGTCCCTCAAGATGGGAGATCGCCAGATTTTCCTTCAGGGTCAAATTTGGGCTGGATGTGGCAGTGAGGGCATTGGTTGTTGTACCCATGGCAGATGGACGGTCAGCCGATTCTTTCCAGGACGACTACCGGGATTTCCCGGTCTGTTTTATCCTGGTAATCGGTGAAAGGCGGGTAGATCTCGACCATTTGTCTCCAGATCGCTTTTCGTTCTTCTCCGAATGCGATGCGCGTGGTCGCCTCAAAGATGTCTTCAATGACCTGGACAGTGACCTTTTCTTGCGCCATCAGATTGTGATACCAGCCGGGATGCTTTGGAGCACCCCCTTTTGACGCTATCACAACGTAGTGGTCGTTTGTTCTGCCATAAATCAGCGGCATGACGGATTCAACGCCGGACCTGCGACCACGTGTCGTGAGAAGCAGAGTCGGTACCGGTCCGGGGCCGCCAGCCCATGCGGACTCCCACATATGACCGGTCGCGGGATCAGTCTGATACTGGACGCGGTGATCAGCCAGCCAGCCGTTGCTACTTGCCTGCTTGAAATGGTCACTCATAGTTCACGTTCTTCAGAAAGAATTTCAGGTCAGTTGATTGAATCGACTGGCTCAATGTTTGCAGGGGCAGAAGACGACGCTACGTTGTTAATCATCCCGATTCATTAAAGGTGTCGAACAGGTGTGTTATTACACAAATTTTCACCAAATCACTGCGGACCGGAAGCATCGATTAAACCATCAGCATGGGCTGGCTGTCTATTTGTCGCAGTTGACCCAGTCAGCAATGTGCTCTGGCAGTTGATCAACGTGGATGAACTGTTCTGATACCACACGGCCACTGACAGACAGTTCCTGTGGACTCAATCGTGTATGGCGTCCCTCGTTGAGAAGCCGGTAGGCACAGGTCGCAGGCATCAAGCTCAGGGTCTCGAGATTGTCCGGTGTCAGAACCACACACCGCGGATTGATCCTGTTTCGGTTGTCATAATCGTCACAGCGGCAGGTCTCGGTATCCAGATAGCGACAAGCCACATTGGTGTAGTGCAGTTCTCCGGTCTCCTCATCCTCAAGTTTGACTACACAGCAACGCCCGCAGCCGTCACAAAGACTCTCCCATTCATGATGGCTCAACGAGGATAAAGGACCGGACATTATTTTCTTGCGCTATCTGATTCGTGAATACCAGAATCTGAGAAGAGGATTACCTGCCGCAGGCCAAGCCAATGCCTGTTGAATTTGCACTAACGGGGTGTATAGAAATGGCATCACTGCTTCGTTGACCAGATTGAATCGTTCAGCTTTTTCGTCGATTCAGATCGATTGAAAAGTCCTGGTTGTAAAAGAGAGGAAATCGAGCACCGGTACCAAGAAAATCAGTTCTGGATATCCGGAACATAGTCGTAGTCACCGACCCCCTGGATGATCAGGAATTTACAGCGACCCTCGTCGACGCCAGATACCCGGTGCGCTTGACCCGGGGGAACCGCAGTTGTGTCTCCCGGTGTAAGTATTCGTCGCTCGTCGGGAAACCGGGTTTCCACCTGCATGGGACCTTCGATACAGAAAAAAGTGTCGGTCACTTCACTGTGGTGGTGCCACGGCACACACTGGCCCGGTCCGATTGTCAGGATAGAGGTCCTGAGTCCTTTGACCGCAGCAATGACTTCGCGGCCTTCGATGGTGGGGCTTCTACTCATTGGTGTGCCACCTTGTTGTTGACTGTAATATTGATCGCCGCCGGGCCGTCGGAAGCGGGTAATCGGAAGATTATTATTCAGACACGGGTTTTGGCAACCTATTGCCGGGCAGTGGGGTTCGAACCAGAGAGTAGCCTGTCTAACTGGTTGGCAAATCTCATTCGGTCGGCTTGGCTGAATGACGACGGGCCGCCGGTTTGTACTCCACTGCCTCGCAGTGTATCGAGAAAATCGCGCATATTCAGTCGCTGCCGAACGTTCTCCTCGTTGTACAGTTCACCGCGGGGGTTCAGGGCTGTGCAGCCCTTGTCGATCAGTTCAGCGGCAAGCGGAATATCTGCGGTGACCACCAGATCACCGGGTTTAGAATTGCCCACGATGTGGTTGTCTGCGATGTCAAAGCCGGATCTGACCTGGACGGTATGGATGTAAGGGGACTTTGGCACCTGGAGCGGCTGGTTGGCGACCAGGGTCACCTTCACCGGTACCCGATCAGCAGCCCGGTACAGAATCTCTTTGATCACCTTCGGGCAGGCATCAGCGTCGACCCAGATCATGCTGTTCCCCGGGTGATCGTGTATTTGTTTGGGCTGAACAGGCGCCAGTTATGTACAATTTAGAATCTACCGTAATCACGACGGATAGCTCATGACGACATTGATTATCGGTGCCAATGGCAAGATTGGCCAACTGGTTTGCCAACAAGGAAGTGCACTGGGCATGGACCTGCTCGGCATGGTTCGCAACACGGAACAGGCTCCGAATCTTGAGAAACTGGGTGCCAGAACTGTGGTTGCTGATCTGGAGGGTGAATTCTCTCACGCATTCGATGGCGTGAGTAAGGTCGTGTTTACCGCCGGATCTGGTAGTCACACCGGTGCTGACAAGACCCTGATGGTTGATCTGTACGGTGCAGTTCGAGCCATAGCGGAAAGCGAACGCCGGGGAATCGACCATTTCGTCATGGTCAGTGCTCTGGATGCCGATCATCCGTTGTCACACTTTCCCCAAATCGCTCCTTATATGGTGGCTAAAAAGGCGGCTGACGATTATCTGCGGACAAGCCAGGTTCCGTACACTGTCTTACGGCCAGGCCGGTTGACAGATGACCCGGGTAGCGGCGAGGTCAGCACGACCTTCGAGACCACGGGGCCCAAAGCGATATCACGCGAGAATGTCGCTGGTTGTATTTTGGCGGCGCTTGCCAGCGTCCCCGAAGCGCAGGGGAGAGTGCTTGATCTGGTGGATGGCGATCAGCCTATTAAAGCGCTGTTCACGTGATCTGGTTGAGTCGGATCAGGCTGTCATGTATCAAAAGTGCGGTTGTGCGTCGACAACAAAAAGACTAATCGTCTTAGAATTTGGCGACTTTGCAATCGGCTTGATTTAGGTTCAGCGATTTGGAGTGTGGGGATATAGTATGAATAGCACTATGGATGTCTTTGATGTGATGTATCACTGCCGGTCGATGCGCCGCCTTGACAAGAAGCCGGTACCGGCGGAGCTGCTGGTTAAACTTGTCGATGCTGCGAACCAGGCCCCTTCCGGGTCCAATATGCAGAATGCGCGCTGGTTAGTGGTTACGGATAACAATATCAAGAAGGAATTGGCCGATCTGAATCGTAAAGGTGTTGAGAGTTATATTGGCCCGCAGAAATCTCGGCCTGATGCGCTGCCGCATCAATCGAAAGACAAGCGTTTGAGAATGCTGGATGCTGTCATCTGGCAGATGGAGCATATGCATGAGGTACCGGCCATTATCATGGCCTGTATGGAATTCGGGTCACCAGCCGATGAGGTGAAGGTGGGTCATGGCAGTGGATCCATATGGCCCGGTGTTCAGAACCTGTTGCTCGCGGCCAGAGCCTTGGGCCTGGGCGCAACCCCAACGACTTTAGCTCTGGGAAACCGCCAGGCGGTCTCCGATGTGCTTAAACTGCCCAGTACGATGGCGGCATATTGCCTGATCCCAGTGGGCTATCCATTAGGGCGATTTGGGCCTGTAGCCAGAAAACCGGTAGAAGAGATCATGCGTTGGGATCAGTGGAGCTGATTCCAATCCGGTTCAAGATCCGGCATTTGCCGGGCTTCTTTTCCCAAGGCGCTGCCGTGAATGGCGCGAAACCGTAATAAGCCGCAAACATAGGGCATAGGGGTCACCTGAGTATGTCGGATCTGGCAGCCAAAGCCGAACAGTGGGGTGTTTCAGAA
Organism: uncultured Acidiferrobacteraceae bacterium; assembly: GCA_964630665.1. Lineage (GTDB taxonomy): Bacteria > Pseudomonadota > Gammaproteobacteria > Arenicellales > UBA868 > UBA9619. Next base: position 19,806 of record CAZVVN010000033.1, read on the forward strand.
GAAGCGGCACAGTTACACCGTGATGCACTGGTCTGGGATGGTCATGGCGGTTTTGCCTACAGCGGTCCGTCTGATCTGGAAGAACTGGAACGGTGGCACACGTCGGGTATCGATTTTCTGTCGCTCAATGCGACTTATGACGTAAAACCTTGGGAGACTGCTATCGAATGCATCTCAGGATATCGTCATTGGGTTCGGGCCCACAGTAAGCAAGTGATCCAGGTCGAGACCATCGACGACGTCCGGCGTGCCAGACGTGAAGGCAGACTCGCCGTGGCTTTTGACATTGAGGGCATGAACGCACTCAACGGTGATCCCGGGATGGTTGATTTCTATTACCGGCTCGGTGTGCGGCAGATGCTGTTTGCCTATAACCGAAATAATCTTGCCGGAGGTGGGTGCCATGAAGAAGATTGCGGATTGACCGATTTCGGACGCGAAGTTATTAGCGAGATGAACCGGGTTGGAATGATCGTTGACTGTTCGCACACTGGATACAAGACTGCCATGCAGGCCATCGAAGCTTCTGATGCTCCAGTGATCTTCTCGCATTCAAATGCACGTGCCCTGCAGGATCACGAACGGAATATCCCAGATGAATTGATCAGGGCGGCAGCAGAAAGCGGCGGTTTCGTGGGTGTGACTGGTGTCGGCAAGTTTCTTGGCCCGAACGGATCGACGGTTGAACATCTGATCGACCATATTGACCACATGGTCGGGCTCGTCGGTTCTGAGCACGTCGCTATTTCGATGGACAGCGTACTGAACAAGAAAGGGTCCGATGCCCCGTTTGCGGAAAAACGCGACTATTGGCCTGAAACTCAGTACCCTGATGATGGTATTGGGGGCTATATCGCACCAGAGGATTTTCCGCGGGTGACGCAGGGTTTATTGGTCCGGGGATACAAAGAACAACAGGTCCGCGGAATTCTGGGTGAGAACTATCTCAGACTTGCAACAGAAATCTGGACATAAATCAATTTGAATTGCCGATACCTCGGCCCCGCGTGATGCTCTGAATATTTTCTGCAGCATTTTCATGCCACCTATAAGCGATTTTTCAGAGTAACGAATTCACACGTTGCAGATCACTGGATCGTGTGCCTGGCCTAGGATCAGCATTGAGCCCCCGGTTCACGGGTTGCCATAGCCTACGAAGCGGCATGGAATTCGGCGAATGTCTTGAATGACATCGGCAGGTAGAGTGCCGCGAAGTTCCGACGAAGTACTGTCATAGATTACATCTGAAATTCCGCCGAAACGCGCTTCAATAGCATTGGCAATCTCGTCATGGCGCCCAACGGCTGAAAAAAGGTGTACGACGTCATCGCTCACTTCTTCGGCCATCTGGTCCCATTGGTTGTTTCTCGATAACTGGTTGAGTTTATGCCCCAGTTCTTCCAGACCATGTGTCTCAAGAACGGGCCAGTAGGCTCTTGTTGATCCGTAAAAGCCCACACGTGTGCGTACCCACTCGAACATTTCGGCTACCGCATTGTCGTCCACTCCAGTGATGATGAAACCCCCACCTGAGATTTCAAAATGCTCCCTTCGGCGACCAGCACTGCTCATGGCATTTTCAAGACGAGGCAGAACGAGGGTTTTGAGATACTTCCGGGTACAGAAGGGATGTAGACGCACACCATCATATTCCTGCCCCGCTACCTTCATCATTGCCGGGCCTACGGCCGCAAGCGTAATGGGTGGGGCCGGGTAATCCATAGCTTCCGGCGTAAAATTCGGCGTCATCAGGGTAAAGCGGTAATGTTGCCCCTCGAAATTCAGCGGAGCTCCGGTTCTCCAGTTATTCCAAATAGCGCGCAGGGCTTGCGCATATTCACGCAATCGGGGTGCAGGTGGGGACCACGGTGCACTGAAACGACGCTCGTTGTGGCCTTTTACCTGGCTCCCAAGGCCCAGGACAAAACGTCCCCGTGAGGCCATTTGCAGGTCCCAGCTAATATTCGCTACGCTCATGGGGCTGCGCGAGAATGCAATTGCGATGCCGGTCGACAATTGCAGTTTCTGGCTGTTGGTCGCCGCAACGCCTAATGGCAAAAAGGGATCGTGGCGATTTTCCAAGGTGCAAATACCATCGTACCCTTGTTCTTCAATAGAACGTACCGCTTGGGGAATCTGGCATAGATCGTGCTGAGGAATTGTCGTCATTACGCGCATGATGAAACTATCCTTCCTTTAGAGGCCCAGTCAAAGGACAAGAGTTGATAAATTCAGGGCAAATTCGAAGAGAGAATAACTAAAGTTGAGATAGAAAAAAATAGTGGACAGGTGCCGCTCCGAGCCAGTTCAGTGTTAGCAGAGCTTGTGCGTGGCCGGTGGTACTTGAATCGCTGCCGAATTAATTCCAGCGGATGCTGGGTTGATCGTTGACCATCAGAAAACTCTGGCACTCGAGACCAAAGAGATCACGTAACCCCACAACCATTGACTCACGCATCGCTTCGGCGACAGATTCGCCGGCAAGGCCCGGTATTTCCGAAACCATGAAAATTCGCGTGCTATCGGGAGTGACCAGTGCAAGTTGTGACTGGCGCCACATGAAATGGCGCGTCAGGACATCGGTGCCACTCGTGTAGGCGACTTCGCCCTCAGGTACCGCGATGGATTCACTCGAATCAAGAGCAGTGAAGCGATCTTCCCCAGTCGTCAAGCGTAAAGTGATCGGTTTCTCAAGTACGTCGAGATCAAACGCACCTGCGGGACAGACGTACTGCAACGACAAGGCGTTGTAGAAATCGACCAGCGGGTTTATGGAGAAGGCTTCACCGCCTTTCAGCGCCCGGCGCAGCATCGCTTCGATAGAGGTGGGAAAGCGTTTCATGGAGACACCGAGTGCTGCGAAATTCTCACGCCAGGCTTTGACATAAGGATGCACTCTGGCATCGTCAACACCGAGTTGTGTGACACTCTGCCAGGATTGCTGCCAGAGTTCTTTCACCGGCATCCGTGCGGTGCGGTTGTCCAGGCTCTCAGCGACTGCTATCGCGAGGTGCATTCCTGGAAAGCTGTCATACACCTTTGGATCGATCTGAAAATGATTCATCTGGTCCGGGGTTTCATTAAGAGGAATCATTGGCCAATTAATCTGAGGCGCGTGCGGTGTTCAATGTTCGTCGATGCTCGGGCACTATCGGACACCACCGGATAGGAAAATGATGGGGACGGCGGAAGTCGCCTCAATTGACTACTGCTTGAATTGTAGATGAAAGGCCACATGGGCTCAAAAAGTTACCGCGGCGGTGACTGAGGAAAGTGCTGACCTCAGTAGGGCGATATTGGGCGATATAAGACAGAAATATGGAAGAGCCGTCGGGGGATGGATGGTGAATGACCGAGAATTAGCCCTGGACCTGGTGAAGAACGGAGTTTATTCTTTGTTTTTAGCAACGAACGAATAAGGAGATGCACGATGGCAATTAGAGACTGGTCACTTGAGGCGGAGTACATCGAGTTTTGCAGTTGTGACTTTGGCTGCCCTTGCGAATCCATGGCGCCGCCGACCCGGGGTGAATGTACCGGTGCGGTGGGCTTCAAAATCACCAAGGGTGAATGCGATGGGGTCAAACTGGATGGTATGGTCGTCGCCGCCACCTTCTACTTTCCCCGCGCTATCCATCACGGTGACGGGCACATGCAGCCCATCTTGGAGACTCGTGCCAGCGACGAGCAGCGCGATGCTTTGTTCTATATCTTGACCGGTGAAGACCAGCCAGTGGGAACGATGTTTCAGATCTTCAGCGTCATCATCGATCATCACCACGACCCGATATTCACCGAGATCGGATGGGAGTGGGACATCAGCGCCCGTCGTGCACGTATCGACGTACCCGGCGTACTGCGCACCGAGGCGCAACCCATACTGAATCCGGTCACCGACACTGAGCAACGAATCATCACAACGCTGCCCGACGGCTGGGTGTTCCACGAAGCGGAAGGGGCGGACGGTGCAGCCAAGGGAGTCGGCGACATCAAGTTTGACTTCACCTCCCGGCATAGCTCGCTTGCCTACGTGGCGTGGGATCGGAACGGCCTGAGCCTGGACCTGAGTGAGTCCCGGCGCCGCTTCCCGCTCACCAGCTAGGGCACTTCTCTTGCTGGCAGCCGCCTTTGATCTGGAGTCCGTGCTCCGGCGCGATCGCCTCGTGGTAGTGATCGCGCTGGTCGCCGTGATCGTGCTGAGCTGGGCCTACGTACTCGCCGGCGCCGGCATGGGTATGAGTGCTTTCAAGATGACTCGGATGACCCATCCGGTGGGCGTGAGCGACTCGGACCAACTCGGCACGCAGGCGACCCAATCGACCATGTCCGGGTCGATCTCCAAAGGGTCGGCGGCTGACGGTACGCGGCCGAGCGTGCAGATGTCGGGCAAGGGACAAACCGCTGCCATGGACGGCATGATGGTCATCGGTGCATGGACGGTCGGGTATGCTGTCGTTATCTTCTTTATGTGGTGGGTCATGATGCTCGGTATGATGCTGCCGAGTGCGGCGCCCTTGCTGTTGCTGTTCGCCCGCATGATGCGTAAGGAGAAGGAGAAGGGTGCACCGTACGTGGCGACCGGCGTGTTTGCGTTTGGTTATGTGGTCATGTGGGCGGCCTTCAGTGCCATTGCCACTGGTGCTCAGTGGGGCCTGGAAGCCAGCGGCCTCCTGTCCGGCATAATGGTGGGCACCAGCGCCGTGCTTGGTGCGGTGTTGCTCATCGCGGCGGGTGTTTGGCAGCTCACGCCCTTGAAACATGCGTGCCTCAGGCATTGTCGTTCACCTATCGGCTTTCTTTCCGCGCACTGGCGACCGGGGCGCATCGGCGCGTTCAGGATGGGCCTGGTGCACGGTGCCTTTTGCTTGGGTTGCTGCTGGTTCCTCATGGCCTTGCTGTTTTACGGCGGCGTCATGAATCTCTACTGGATCATCGGGCTTGCGCTGTACATCCTCATCGAGAAGCTCTTGCCGGCAGGCGCGCGTGTCGGTCAGCTGGCCGGGGTTGCTCTAATTGTCTGGGGCGCAGTGCTGCTGTTCTACACTTGAGCCGTAGATGTCATGAAGTAAGCCATTTTCGGAACGACAATGGATGGTGTCGAACGGGAAAATAGTAGAGGTTGCGGGAATCAAGTAATTTCTTAAATCATTGTAATTATTACATTTTCTTAGAACAGAAAAAAATATACCGTCAAAGTTACCGCCAATAAATGTCGAACTGGATGGAATTCGACCTTCTTGGTTGAAACTGCGCTTACGCCGCAAACCTAAGTCTTTTATCGGCAGAATCGACAACGACTTTCGCGCCATCATCGCCGGCCGGGATTGAGCCTGAGCCTATTCTGGACCTGCCGCACTGTTCTGCGCGCACTTCGAATCGGGGAATATTGTGGCCGACCGGCTAGAAGAAGTAGCGGGGTGGGTAGCTGGTTGCGTAGTGACGGGAGGTCTCGTAGTAGTCGAGCTGAAGCAGAACCCAGCGTTGTAGTCGGTCCATCAGATTCTGGGCGAGCTCGGGGCGGTGTGACGACAGATTAGTTCTCTCGCCAGGGTCTTTGTTCAGGTCATACAGCTCGAACTGTTCTTTTCGCGGCGTATGGATCAGCTTGTAACCGTTTCTCACGATTGCAAACTGTACCACCCCAGTCTGTACCATCAGATAACGGGAACGGTCGGAGACCGGCTCCGGTGTGGTCAGATCGAGGCCTTGAAATGAAGGGTGTTCCGGCAGCCCGAGCATCGAAAGCAGCGTAGGTGGCACGTCAACGTGCTGCGCTGGTCGTGGGTCTTCCTCTCCCACGCCGTCGGGGTCATAGATGATCAAGGGCACCTTCATCACCTCGTTGTAGATATACGAGGCATGAGAGGCGAAGCCGTGCTCGTAGAAGGCCTGACCCGTATCACCAGTCACCACGATAATGGTATCGTCCATTATCCGGCGTTCTTCGAGGAATCCAAGCAGTCGTCCGATCTGTGCGTCCACGTAACGCAGTGAATCGGAGTAAAAATCTTTGACTTCGTCAATTTTCTCCAGTGGGAAGTTTCCGAAATGGAGCGGGAAGTCTGGTTCAGCGGAACTGAATTTTTTTTCGAAGCCAGCAGGAACCGGAAACGGGATATGGCTGTTCTGCAGGTTGATGTAGACAAAAAAAGGATCTTCGTTCTCCTTGCCAATCCACTTGATCGCTTCGGAGATGGTCAGCCGATCGTCGATCTTTCCTGACAGCTTGTTGGCCCTGACGAATGGTGCGAAGCCCAGATCTTCATCGAGAACGTAGGTGTCACCCTGAAAATTCTCCGCGTGCAGAAAGTAATCGAGGCTTTTGGAGTCCAGATAGTTGTGCATTGAGCCCCACTTTTCGTTCTGGGAAGAGATGATGGCGGTGCGGTAACCCACCGAGCTCAGCACGTCGTATATTCGCACCCGGGGATAGGGTGCGTTCTTCGGATAGAAATGCACTGCGCGGGAACGCAAAGGGTAGTGCGAGGTAAGGGGACCGAGATCCGCGTAGTTCGAATGACTGGCCTGGGTGTAGGTGTCGGTGAATCGCTGAGACTTCATGGCCAGCGCGTCCACGTTCTTCATTACCGTGCGCCGCCCCCCAAAGGCCGTCAGTTCGTCCGGGCGCAAGGACTCGACCAGTAGCAGGACGACGTTCTTGCGATCGATGATCGTCGGCTCCACGCGCCGGGCGTAGTCCTTGAGTGTAATCAGTGGGTTTCTCTGGACTAGGTTATCGGGAGCGGTAGTAGAGGCTAGCCTCGCCGCGGGCCGTGTGCGGTCCAGGGTGTCGAGCAACAGTGTCGAGGCCGGGTTGGTGTTGAACTCAAGCATTTCGGTATGGACCTTGGCCATCTGGCGCGAAATTCTGGAGCGGGGGTCCATGTCATAGCTAGTCAGCAACTCCCTCCCAGGCAGCAAGCGGGCACAAAGGAGAATGATCACGCACAGCAGCAGGTGCCCTACCAGTACTCGCCTCACCATGTAGCCGTTGCGGTTCTCGAAGTAGCCCAGTACACGTCGCGATCCGGCGAGCCCGACCCATACGACAGCGAGGACGACAAGGGGGTACAGGACGGCCAAGTACGCAGAGGTGTGCACGACGTGCTGATAGAACTGAAACGGATTATTCAGAAATATTCGTATCGCGTCGATGGTGAGAAAAGCGTCGTTGAAATTGAAGTAGTACCAGCTGGACGCGTAGAGCATCGCGGCGAGCCACATGATGACGAGAACTGGCACGTCCCTCAATCGATCATCCAGCGGCATAAGCAGCAACAGCGTCGGTAGACTCAGGAGTACCAGAATAAGCAGGTTGAACAGACTCCCCGCGGCGAGCAACGACACGGACATCGAGGTTGGGACGAACGAGAGACTGAACAGACCATCGCCCAGACGAGCGTGCAGCGCGAGCTCCACCAGTATCAGCACGTCCCAGATCAGAAACAGAACGAGCAGGATTCGCGACAGCACGCCAAGTGGGCCAACGAGCATCTTGTCCTGCCCGTCTGGATCGGAGCCGGTGTGCGGCGGGGAATCGAGGTCCAGTTCAAGTGACGGCATGCTAGAAGGTGTGCGGCTTGGCAGGATATTTGTTGGTAAATATAGACGTTCGGGGTTAACTGTCCACACGGCGGGAGCAACCGGGGACAACGCCTGCGGACAACCGTGGGCACCAGCCCGATTGGCGGCGGAGTATAGAAAGAATTAACGCCAATTTGTAAAAACCCTGGTGGTATTGGCTAATGGTACAAACAGCATCGAGATTGATTTGCGGCTGCTTTCGTTGTGAATGATGGCACGTTCAGGAACATGCCACTACCAACGCTCAGCTTATACCGTTTGTCTCTGGAGTTAGCGTACGGAACGGGCTTGTCGGTGAGTTTCAAATATTTTTTGGGGTGATTTATAGTGACTACAATTAGGACAACATTGAATAAGAATTAAAGTTAAATAACCTGGAACTAAGCAAAAATTGGAGAATATCGGGTGACATAAGAGAAGCAAATAGTGGAGGTGGCGAGGGTCGAATAATTACGTAACCTATTGTAACGATTATATTGATCTATAAATGTCGAATCAGATACCGTCAAAGCTACTGTCCAAAGTACTGGATTGGACGGGAATGGTCTCCTATCGTTAAATTCTGGGCACGCTGATGTGGATCTGAAGGGACTCGAAATCAGAACAGAGCTATTCAAATGATCTCAGAACCGACTTTTACCATTGGAATCGAAGAAGAATACATTATGGTAGATCGGGATACCCGGATTGCGTTGAGAGAAGCACCAAGGGGATTGATGGATCAGTTGGTTGAACGACTGGGGCAACAAGTAAGCACCGAGTTCTTACAATGCCAGGTCGAAGTTGGAACCCGCGTTTGCCGATCGGTAGAAGAGGCAAGAGATGATCTTTACAGGCTGCGTCAGGTACTGGCCAATGTGCTGGATGAGCATGGGCTTGGGTTTATAGCGGCATCTACCCACCCGTTTGCGACTGCGGGGGAACTCGAGCAAACCCATAAACCACGTTATCAAGCGCTAGCTGAAGATTTGCAACAGGTGATACGTCGCCTTTTGATTTCAGGCATGCACGTGCACGTGGGAGTAGAGGACGATGAGTTGCGGATGGATATGCTTGGACAAGCCGCCTACATCCTGCCGCATCTTCTGGCACTCAGTACATCGTCCCCGTTTTGGCAAGGCCAGGATACTGGCCTGAAGTCCTACCGGATCTCGGTTTGGGATGAAATGCCCAGAACCGGATTACCCGGACAATTCGCCAGTTATGCAGAGTACCGCCGGCATGTTGACATCTTGGTCCAGGCGGGAGTTATCGAGGATGCGACAAAGATCTGGTGGGATCTTCGACCAAGTGAACGGTTCCCCACGTTGGAGATGCGTATCACTGATGTTTGCACATCCATTGATGATGCCATCTGTATTGCCTCAATGTTCCTATGCTGGTTGCGGCTGTTGTATCGATTACGAATGAATAATCAGCGCTGGCGTCGTTACGAGCCGATGTTAATTGAAGAAAACCGCTGGCGAGCGCACCGTTATGGAATTGACGGCGAGTTGATAGATTTTGGCCGTGGTGCGCTGATCCCCTATTCAGAACTCTTGGATGAGATTCTGGATTTGATTCGGGAAGATGCCGAAAGCTTCAACTGCGTAAATGAAGTAGAGCACGCCAGACAGATTATAACGCGCGGAAGCAGTTCCCATCGACAGCTTGGGGTATACCAGTCAGCTTGTGAACGCGGCGCGGACCACCAGGAAGCGCTGGACGCCGTAGTCGATCACCTGCAGGCAGAAACCAAGAGAGGCCCGTCTTAAGACCGAGGCTGGAGTGGCTGGTTCCCATGGCGCCGAACTGACTGATGGTGGAGTGCGATATAAATACCGCTAAAACGCGTGAAGAACCCGTTTCCAAAAAAGCAGGAGCGGGCTTTTTGTGGAGAAATTAAGATGAATAAACCGACCAACAAAAGACGATCAGTGGCTCGTTTCGCCCAAGATGATGTTAAGGCATTGCTGTTTGATGTGTTCGGGACAGTAGTCGACTGGCGTACGTCAATTACACGTCAGGCAGAGACATTCGGTCGTCGTCATGGCGTCAGTGGTGACTGGGCTGCATTCGCTGATCGCTGGCGCGAAGGTTATATATCCGGCATGGTCAAGGTTAATGACGGCGCAGACGAATGGAAAAACGTCGACCAGATTCACCGTGACCGGCTTGATATCTTGCTGGCGGAGTATGGGTTCCCGTTTGTCGAGATGGATGAAGTTGCCGAATTCAACCGAGCCTGGCATCGCCTCGATCCCTGGCCAGACAGTGTTGCGGGCCTGAGTCGGCTGAAAAAACGGTTTCTCATCGCTTCATTGTCGAATGGCAATGTGGCATTGCTCGTCAATATGGCACGTTTTGCCGCCTTACCGTGGGACTGTGTTTTGTCATCGGAGCTGGCCGGACGCTATAAGCCTGATCATGGGGTGTATCAGTATGCTGCATCTATCCTCGACCTGCGCAACGACCAGGTAATGATGGTGGCGGCCCACGACTTTGATGTTAGGGCAGCCGCTGAGGCGGGTCTTCGCACTGCCTACGTTAGCCGTCCCGCTGAATACGGTGGCAACGGGCCCGTAGAAGAAGTCGTGAAAGAGCACTTTGACATCTATGCAATCGATTTCCATGATCTCGCCAGCCAACTCGAATGTTCGTAACTCCGGCATGGAGAAGAAGGGCACTGAGCAAAAGGTGATCCAAGAGAGGTATGCCAAAGCGGAATTCACGCACCAATATTTTCTACCGACACATCATTAAAGCTGTAAACCCGGATAGATAATTCAATCGATAGAGAGTTTGATCAAAGTCATTCTTGAGGCCGCTTCCTCTATATCTTTTCGTATTGGCCTTCCATTTTTATAACCGACGTCAGCAAAAAACCCGTCAATTCTACTGTGGGAACAAAGAGCCTCTAGCTGCTCGGCAATCATCTTGTTGTCCGCATGCTCAACAGTAACTCGTGCATCACTTAATCTACGTTTGTATAAAATCTTGATGTTAGATACTTGTAGAAGATTCCTCCACCAGATATTCCGCCTATCCGTGACACAACTCAGTTTCCCCTCTGGTTCTTCAAAGTAACTTACTGGTATTGCATAATTCTTACCGGTTTTGATTCCCAGAAAATTTAATACAACGAGGTTTTTACTGACCAAGAAATGCAGAGGTGATTTTGCAACCGCAATGGTGATTGGATTTATTAACCGCCAAAACATTGAGAAATATTCACTACCAAAATAGCAGATCTAGATTATTCAGATATCATGTAGTACTTGCGTAGGGTTTCAGTAATTTCCCAAATACATTGGGTTCCCTTGGCGATGAAGAACGTATCACCCGCTGTAAAAGTGTCGGACGAGCCATCAGCATTAGTTAGAGTGACCGACCCTGCCAGGACCGTCATCATTTCATGTGCTGGGTAGGCGTCGATTTTCTCGCGACACGGCGCGCATTCCCAAACGCCACTTAGAGTCGAGCCGTCTTCGGTCTGGAAAAAAGTGTGGTTCACCTCCCGTTTATCAGCGGTTGTAAAAGCATCATGATCGGTAAAATTGGACGGTTGCATTCCGGTAGCGGGCTCGCCATCCGGTAAAAGTCGAAACACCTTAGTCGTCATGTGAACTCCCTGTTGTTATCACGTCTTTCATAGTGGGTAAATGGGGTAACCCAAGTCATCAAATCAACTCCAACCAGTCAAATGACATTCATGCAGTAAGTTCAAAACACTCTCACACCAACCGTACTTCATTGTCGGACGGGTCACCCGCACGCGCGTGGCCTCGGCGACGTGGTACTGGCACTTTTCTCCCTGGCGAACGGCCTGCACCCGAGTTGATACGGATTTCGTAGCGCGGGGTGTGTTCGAGCGGACCAGCTTAACCGATGGTGACGCCTGTACGCTTGTTGAATTCTTCGATCATCCCGTCCCAGTCAGACGACATCTGGTGTAACTCCTGCCAGAATTCGGGACTTCGGCGAGCCTCAAAATCTTCGGCGCTGACACCCTGTTGCTCGACCCAGGTGTAATAACCGAGATTAAAGATACGGTTGCGACTGACATCGTCCAGTTCCTCTATATGTTCCGTACCCATCCCCGCCAGGTGGCGGGCCGTAATTTTGGCCGCGTGGGTATCGTCAAACCCTGCGGAATATGACTGTGCCAGCAGCTTTTCTTTTTCGCTGGTATAAAGCTCCGCACCATCGGTCGCCACCGAGATAACAACATCCTGCGCTGTGAGGTTCAATTTCTGGGCGGTCTTGATTGCGCCCAGCATATTGGCGATCGATGAAAGACCAAGGTGTCGCAAATTTTCTACAATCGCCGGATCGACACCCATCTGTTCACGCAGAAAAGTCCTGCCCACTTCGGTATTGAATACCAGGTTCAGGCCGTCTGTTGCCTGATCACTGACCGCTGCGACCAAGTCGGTGTTCACCACGTTGTGAATCAGTGGTATATGCTTGTCACCAATCCCCTGGATATTGTGTTCACCATAACCGTTGTACAACATGGTTGGGCACTCGAGCGCTTCGACCGCAACGATCTTTGCTCCAAAGTCATCCTTGAGCCGGTCTCCTGCTCCCAGTGTCCCGGCCGAACCGGATGCTGCGACAAAAGCCGACAACTCAAGCCCGGGTTCTTTTTCCTGCATTGAATTAAAGACCTGGGCAAACGCAGCACCGCTGACCTGGTAGTGGGCAAGATGGTTGCCGAATTCGGAGAACTGGTTAACGATAAAGTTATCCGGATCGCGCCCCAGCTCACGGCAGGCATCGTATATCTCCTTGACGTTGCTTTCCGAGCCTGGCGTTCTGATGATGTCATCGGGGTTATCAACCTGTCGTTCCAGCCAGTCAAAGCGCTCCCGGCTCATGTTCTCCGGCAGAA
>CAZVVN010000034.1:0-31802 GCA_964630665.1 uncultured Acidiferrobacteraceae bacterium
TGCCATCTGCTGAGGGGTGGTGGGAACCGGATCGATTTCGTGGTAACTCGCCGGCCGTTTCTAGGTTACGCTTGAATAAGAACTGAAGTATTCTTGTCAGAAGACCAGATTCCATGCTGTAAATATTGTGACGACGAGAATACATCAAAACCGACATAATCCAGTCATATGAAGGCCATAGTCATCAACGAATTTGGCGGACCTGAGGTGCTCCATCAAAGAGAGGTCGCCACACCCAAGATCGGCCCAGGAGAGGTGTTGATCAGACTCCTTGCGGCCGGCGTCAACCGTTTTGATGTCACCACGCGACGCGGCGAGATTCCTTATGCCGCGGTATCTTTTCCACATGTTCTGGGCGTTGAAGGAGCCGGTATCGTGGCGGAAGTTGGATCCGACGTAACCGCATTTCAAACAGGCGACCGGGTAGTCCCAGTACTTACGATCAGCCGTGGGGTATGTCGTCATAATCCCTGTTACTGCCAACTCGGCTGGGACAACATCTGCCGCCACTTCGACAAACTCGGTCTCACAACGTGGGGAACCTACGCAGAATACGTCAAAACCTCAGAACACAACCTTGTACATCTGCCTGACTCGTTGTCGTTCACTGACGCAGCCACTTCGGTGGTTGCGACTGCTACAGCCTGGGAACTGACCATATCGCGGGCACACCTACGCCAGGGAGAAACGGCTCTGGTCAACGCGGTCGGCGGTGCGGTAGGTAGTGCAGCAGTACAAATCGCAAGGTGCGCCGGCGCACGTGTGATCGCATCCGCAGGATCCGATAACAAGCTGGAACTCGCTCGTCAACTCGGTGCAGATGAGGTGATCAATTACAAACGTCAGGATCTCAAAACAGAGGTGCTCAATCTGACCGAAGGACGCGGTGTAGACGTCGTTATCGAGACGGTGGGCGGACAGGTTCTGCAGCAAAGCATTGAAGCACTGGCCCACAACGGTAGGCTCGCGACTGCTGGCTCAGTAGGACCGTCTAAGGTGGAGATCGATATTTTCCGTCTTTTACGCAAACAGGCCTGGATAACCGGTACTCACTTCGCACCGAAAGCAACTATCCGCACCGCGCTCGACCTACTGGCCGAGAAACGGTTGCGCCCTGTACTGGCCCGCAGCTTCCCACTCGTCGAGGCGGGTGAAGCGCAAGCCCTACTGGAAAGCCGGGAATTTTTCGGCAATATTCTGCTCGAGATCGACACCTGACCAAGTAGAGAATTCTCAACCGACCCTGTTGCCAGTCTCATCGGAACAATTCGCCCAGATGAACGGGCACCTGGCCAGGAATGGACCTTAAACAACGCCCAGTGCTTTTCCGGCTTTCGTGAATGCCTCGATCGCCCGCTGAACGTCATCCGCAGAGTGCGCGGCCGACATCTGGGTGCGGATCCTGGCCTTCCCTTGAGGCACCACCGGAAAGGAAAAACCGGTCACATATATACCGTCATCCAGCAGTTGTGCTGCCATCTGCTGGGCGAGCCTGGCGTCGCCCAGCATCACCGGGATGATCGGGTGTTCGCCCGGTACGAGATCAAATCCCGCCTTGGACATCCCTGCCCGAAACTGCTGGGAATTTTTTTTCAGTTTTCTCCGAAGCCCCGCTCCATCTTCGATCAACTCAAAGGCCTTGATTGAAGCTGCCGTGATGACCGGCGCCAGGGTGTTTGAAAAAAGATAAGGCCTCGATCGTTGCCGCAACCATTCAACCACTTTCCCTGACGCTGCAGTGTAGCCACCCGATGCGCCCCCGAGAGCCTTTCCCAGAGTGCCGGTAACGATCTCAACCCGGCCTTCAACGCCGCAGTACTCCAGTGTTCCGCGCCCCTGTGCTCCGACAAAACCGACAGCGTGGCTGTCATCGACCATGACCATGGCATCATGTTTCTCGGCAAGATCACAGATACCGGGCAGATTGGCAATGATCCCGTCCATCGAAAACACACCGTCGGTCGCAATCAACCGAAACCTGGCCGCCGCGGCTTCTTCGAGCTTGGCCTCAAGATCAGCCATATCATTGTTGGCATACCGGTACCTGCTGGCCTTGGACAACCGCACACCATCGATGATGGAAGCGTGATTCAACGCATCCGAGATGATCGCGTCCCGTTCATCGAGCAGGGTCTCAAACAAGCCTGCATTGGCGTCGAAACAGGAAGAGTAAAGAATCGTATCTTCCATTCCCAGGAAACCGGCAATTTTTGCCTCGAGCGCTTTGTGCTCTTCCTGGGTTCCACAGATAAAACGGACTGAAGCCATGCCATAGCCATATCGATCCAGCGCAGCCTTAGCCGCTTGAATCAACTCGGGGTGATCTGCCAGGCCGAGATAGTTGTTGGCACAGAAATTCAGGACCTTGTCACCGCTTGAAACTTCGATCTCCCCCGATTGCGGCGAGGTAATGATCCGCTCGGCCTTGTAAAGACCGGCTGTCTTCAGGCCCTTGAGTTCCCGTTCGAGGTGCCGGGTAAATTTCTGGCTCAAAGCGGCTATCGTCCAGGTGTGAAGCGGTGTGCCTAGGGTCCGGGGTTCGCTTTGCGTTTGATCACGCCGCCGCCCATGAACCCACCATCGATCGGCATAACGACCCCATTAATGTATCCGGCCTCTTCGCTGACCAGAAAAACCGCCGTGGCTGCCACCTCCTCGGGGGTACCATAACGGTTGATCGGGATCCTGGTGCAGTAGGCCTCGCGGGTCTCGGCATCGTGCATCTTCGAGACCAGTTCGGTTTCAATAGCACCTGGCGCCAGCGCATTGACGGTGACCCCGAGTTCTGCGAGTTCTACTGCCATCACCCGGGTGATGGCACTTACGCCGCCCTTGGATGCACCGTAGGCCGTGCGACCGGTCCCACCGCGCTCACCGGCAACCGACCCCATCAGTACAATGCGCCCATAACGCTGCCGGGCCATGATCTTCGCCGCGCCCTGGGCACAGAGGAAGGTGCCGGTCAGGTTGACCGCGATGATCCGGTCCCATTCCTCAAGGGTCGTGTCCATTATGGTCCGCTCGATTCCAATACCGGCGCAGTGTACGAGCCCATCGAGCGTCTGGTGGTTATCCAGCGTCGAGGCGTACATCCTGTCGACAGCCTCTGAATCCGAGATATCAGCCACGACGGCGCTTGCCCTGGTACCGGAACGCTGCAGATCTTCACAGGTCTTGCGGGCCGTGTCCTGATTCTGATCCACAACGATGACGCCCGCACCCTGCTCTGCCAGCATCAGCGCTGTCGCTTTGCCGATACCACTGCCAGCCCCGGTAACCAGAATATTTCTGTCAGAAAACGAGAACATCGATCGCCTAGTAGCCACTCCAGTCGAGAATCACTTTACCACTCTCCCCGCTGCTCATCACCGAAAATCCCTGCTCATATTCAGACGCCGCAAACCGGTGGGTGATCACCGGTGAGATATCGAGCCCGCTCTGCAGCATCACGGTCATCTTGTACCAGGTCTCATACATCTCCCGGCCGTAGATCCCCCTGATCGTCAACATGTTGAAAATCACCGTATTCCAGTCGATCGCTATATCTTTCTCTGGAATGCCCAACAATGCGACTTTTCCGCCGTGACACATCGTGCCCAACATGTCTTTGAAGGCCTCCGGACTGCCGGACATTTCAAGACCAACATCGAAACCCTCTTTCATATCAAGTTCACTAAAGACCGTGTCGATTGATTCCTCAGTCGCATTGATCACCCGGGTAGCGCCCATTTTCCGGGCCAAGGCCAGTCTGCCCGGATTGATATCGGTCACAACGACGTAACGGGCACCAGCGTGCCGGCATATCGCTGCCGCCATGCATCCGATGGGACCGGCTCCGGTGATCAGGACGTCTTCCCCCAGTACATCAAAAGACAGTGCCGTGTGGGTCGCGTTACCGAACGCATCAAAAAGCGCCGCAATATCGAGATCAATACCCTGTGCATGGTGCCAGACGTTGGTCTCGGGTATAGCCACATATTCTGCAAAAGCGCCCTGTCGGTTGACTCCGATCCCCTCGGTATTGGCACAAAGATGCCGGCGCCCGGCAAGACAGTTTCGGCAACGACCGCACACTACGTGACCCTCACCGCTGACAATTTCACCCGGATAAAAGTCCGCGACGTTATCACCGGTCTCCACAATCTCGCCCACAAACTCGTGGCCAATGATCATCGGTACCGGTATGGTCTCGCGGGCCCAGGCGTCCCAGTTGTAGATGTGAAGATCTGTCCCACAGATGGCTGTCTTCAAAACCCGGATCAATACGTCATTAGGCCCAAACGCCGGCACTGGCGTGTCTTCCAGCCACAACCCGGGTTCCGCATGTTTTTTGCAAAGTGCTTTCATTGCGTAGTGAGTTCATTCAGTGAACAGATTCCGCACCGTCCATTCCAGATCTGAACTCCGCCGGGGCCCGGGTCGGGCAGTTCCCAGTCTTCCCGGCGCATCACCTCGGGCGGACCGAGACTGTGAATCACCTGGGCATTCGACATGGTCTTTTCTAGCGCTCTGATCGGGGCCGGTTCGACATATGCGCTATCCTACTCTCCAACGACCCGGCCGTCTTCAGAATGTGGCCGCAAGGATTCTGCTCGTGCAGCAGGTGCTACTGTTGACAAAGACTCTGTCAAGATCACACAGCTGTTATCGGACCCTCGTCTGCACCCGATTATGTGATTCAGCTGCCTGGCAGTCATCGCGCACCCAGAGTGAGATAATCAACAAATCTATACAGCTGCTGGATTGAACATGACATACCGGGTAGGAATCGATATCGGGGGGACATTCACAGACTTCGTTCTTCTGAACGATGATCATGGAGATATCTGTGTCCACAAAAGACTCACAACACCCGAAGATCCCGCTATTGCTGTTTTGGCAGGCTTGGATCAGTTACTTCAAGAGGCACAGGTTTCGGTTTCGAGTATTCAGAGCATCATTCATGGCTCGACACTGGTCACAAACGCAGTAATCGAAAGAAAAGGTGCCGCCGTTGGCATGTTGGTAACAAACGGCTTTATCGATGTGCTGGATATTGCGCTTGAACAGCGGTATGACCTGTATCAACTCGACATCCAATACCCGACACCTTTGGTATCACGTGACCAGCGAAGAGAGATCAATGAACGTATTCGGCACGATGGGTCTATAGAGATAGAACTGGATGTGGACGAAGTTCGTCGGATGGTAGACGAGCTTCTATCCCGGCATCCAATAGAAGCCTTCGCCGTATGCTTGCTGCAATCGTTTATCAACCCAGATCACGAAAACAAGATACGCGATCTAATCGAAACGCATTATCCCGGCGTGTTTGTATCGACGTCTGCCAGCGTACTGCCCTATGCGCGTGAATATGAGCGCTGGACTTCAACAGTCATCAATGCTTTTACACAACCTCTGGTCGATCGGTATCTCAGTAACATAGAACAAGGGCTGAAACAGCGTGGTCTGCAAGGGTCTTTGTACATCATGACTTCCAGTGGAGGCACGGTTACACCTGCTACAGCCAGGCGGTTTCCAGTGCGGATGCTCGAGTCTGGCCCAGCTGCAGGTGTACTGATGTCTGCACACCACGGACGGAAGCTGAGTATGCTCGATGTCTTGTCCTTCGATATGGGAGGCACAACAGCCAAAGGCGCAATCATACGTAGCGGTGAGCCGCGGCGCGTCTACGAGATCGAGATCGCTCGAATCCACGAATCGCGCAAGGGAAGCGGGCTTCCAGTACGAGTTCCGGTGATCGATATGATTGAGATCGGAGCCGGAGGTGGGAGTATCGCTGAAGTCGACGACCGTAACCTGATCCGGGTCGGACCACGGAGTGCCGGTGCTTCTCCAGGCCCCGCCTGTTATGGACTGGGCGGCAACCATCCTACTTTGACAGACGCGAATCTGGTTCTTGGGTACTACGACCCCGCGTTCTTCCTGGGCGGCGAAATGCAACTCGACGCGCCTGCCGCAGAGGCCGCGATCAGGGACAATATCGCAACACCTCTAGGCCTGGATCTTGCCCGCGCCGCGTGGGGTATACATGAGATCATCAACGAAGATGTCGCCCGGGCATTTCGTGTCCACGCCAGCGAGATCGGCTTTGACTACCGGCAGAGTACGATGATCGCCTTTGGAGGCTCCGGTCCGGGCCACGCGTTGCGTATCGCCCGTAAAATGCGAATTCCACGGGTCATTCTGCCAACCGCATCCGGTGTAATGTCGGCGTTGGGAATGCTAGTCAGCCCACTCTCGTTTCAGATCGCCCAGAGCCAGAATGTCTTACTAGACGATATCGATCAACCGGCGTTCTGCAAGACATTCTCTCTGCTGGAAGAGGAAGCCTCCCAATTTCTTGTCGAGGCTGGAGTCAGGTTCAGCGATATCCGCGTCATCCGCCGGCTCGATCTTCGCTACTTCGGCCAGGGGCACGAGATCGAGGTGACATTACCAACCGGGGAAGACATTGCTTCTGTCTTTCCTTCACTGCCGAAGCTTTTCGCTAGCCAATATGCTGAGATTTTTTCATTAAGTTACCTGAATGAACCGCTGGAAATCGTCAATTGGAAGGTCGAGGTCTGGGGCCCACCGGCAGACTCATACAAATACCGCCCAGCGCCAGGTAACAACTCATCCTCAGCACAAAAGGGGACAAGGCAGGCTTATTTTCCCGAGGCAAGTGGTTATATCGAATGCCCGGTGTATGATCGTTACGTGCTTGGCATTGGGACGATTGTGACAGGACCGGCGATCATCGAAGAACGTGAATCAACCCTGGTAGTTGGTACCGGTGACTTAGTCACACTGGATGCCCATGGAAACCTGATCGCACAAATAGAATTTCATTCTGAAAACAGCATGGAAAGCCATGACAGCCGATAAGCTCGATCCAGTCAGCCTGAGCATCATGTGGGACCGGCTGGTGTCAATTACCAACGAAATCGTAGAAGCACTGGTTCACACTTCGTTTTCTACGATTGTCCGGGAAAACTATGACCTCGCTTGTATGCTGTTTGACGCGGAAGGAAGAATTCTTGCCCAGGGGACGTTCTGCCAGCCGGTGTTCATTGGTACCGGTCCCCAGACGGTAGGAAAGATGCTGGACAAATTCCCGGTCGAAACGCTGGAACCGGGTGACGTGCTCTTCACCAACGATGCCTGGATCGGTACTGGCCACCTTTGGGATATTAATGTACTCCGCCCGGTCTTTTACCAAAAAGTAATTGTCGGGTATACGCTCAGTATCAGTCATCTACCTGATATCGGCGGACGTGGCCTGTCGGCAGAAAACGTGGATATCTATGAGGACGGCCTGCAGATTCCAATCTGTAAACTGTTTAGCAAGGGCAGTTGTAACGATGAACTGGTCGACCTCATTCGTCAGAATGTGCGGGTCAGCGAACAGGTCATTGGCGACTTGATGGCCAATGTCACCTGTACCGAGGTTGGCGAGAAATTATTACTCGAATTCATGGAAGAATACCAACTGACCGACCTGCGCCCGCTTGCACAGAAGATCTTCAGCCACTCCGAGCAGGCTATGCGGACACAGATTGGAGAGATTCCAGACGGTATATATGGCAATGAAATTCAGGTGGAAGCCTTTGATCTGCCGGTTACGCTGAAGTCAACCGTTACCATTTCCGGTGACCGGCTTCAGATCGACTACACTGGATCGAGTTCGCAATTGCGCTATGGCATAAACGTGCCCTTGTGCTACACCAGAGCGATGAGCTGTTATGCGGTGAAATGTCTCACCATTCCCGGCATCCCTAACAATGAAGGTTCAGTGCAACCAGTCGAGCTGACCGTTCCTCCACACTGCATTCTCAACGCGCAGCCGCCGGCCGCAACAGGCGCAAGGCTGCTTGTCGGTCACTTTGTCGTACCATTGCTTTTTGGAGCCTTCTCGAAAGCCATCCCGGATCGCGTACAGGCTGACCCTGGTATGCTGAATGTCATTAACGTCACCGGCCAGCGACGGGACCAGCGTGATTTCTCAACGATGTTCTTTTCATCAGGCGGTTTGGGCGGTATGAATGGGTTGGACGGGCAATCGGCAACCGTTGCTCCTGCAAACATGAAGACCATGCCGGCGGAGATCTGGGAAACAATGACCCATCTCACTCTGGTAGAACGCCGTTTGCGGTGTGACTCGGGCGGTGCCGGAAAATTTCGCGGCGGCCTTGGGCAGACTCTCACTTTACGCAATGACACCGGCCAACCGGTGTATGTCGCGTTACTCGGCTCGCGCACTGAATTTCCCGCCAAGGGGTTCTCTGGTGGTAGCGATGCAGCCCTGCGGCGATTCATCGTCGACGGTGAGGTGGTGCACCCCAAGGGCCGTTACGTTCTTCGCCCCGGTGCCCACATTACTGTTGAAGACTCTGGCGGGGGTGGGTTTGGAGATCCGAGTACCCGTTCACGCAGAATGGTCCAGAGTGATGTCGCGGCTGGATTCATTAGTGAAACCGCTGCACGGGAGATCTACAACCTAGCTTCGACTCTGGAATAGCCAGTCGGGCGTCGTCCATGGAACCTGTGAAGTGGGGTGTCATCGGGACGGCACGGATCGCAATGGACCGTGTCATCCCGGCCATGCAAAGCACACCGGATTGCGAGATCGTGGCCATCGCCTCGCGTAACGAAGAGACCGCTCGGTCCGCGGCCTCCAGCGCGGGGATTGAACGCGCCTATGGCAGCTACCAGGCTCTACTCGATGATCCCGGAATCGATGCGGTCTATCTACCGCTGCCCAACCATCTGCATCTCGCCTGGTGTCTCAAAGCACTCGAGGCCGGCAAACATGTGTTGTGCGAGAAGCCGATCACCCTCGATGCAGCCGAGGCCAGCCAGCTGATTGCCTTTCGTGACCGTGCACACCTGGTCATCGAGGAGGCCTTCGCGATACGCAACCACCCGCAGTGGGACACCCTGCGCGAGGTACTCGACTCGGGCGAGATCGGCTCTCCCATCTCGGCCCAGGCGACGCTTGCCTACAGCAACCTGGACCCGACCGACATCCGCAACCGTCCGCAAGACGGCGGCGGCGCCCTCTACGATATCGGCAGTTACGCGATCACCGCCTCGCGACTGGTGTTCGACGCTGAGCCCCGGCGGGCAATTGCGCTGATCGACCGCGACGCCCGCTTCGGAACCGATCGGCTGACCAGTGCGATTCTCCAATTTCCACATGGTCACGCTAGCTTCAGCGTGACTACGCAGGGCGGCCCGACTGCTGGCGGTTCTCATCAGCACTTCGGGCTGGTCTGCTCCAAAGGATGGCTGCGCGCCGAGTTCCCGTTTGCGCATTCCACTCCGGCAGGTTGCCGTCTGTTTGTCGGCGACCACAAGAGCACTGGTACCCGCCCGAGCCGTGAGATCGCCCTACCGGCGGTCAACCAATACACGCTTCAGGCGGAGAGGTTTTCCCGACTCGTACGAGGGGAGAAAGCGAGGAGTTTTCCGCTTGAAACTGCCCTTGCCAACATGCGCGTCATCGATGCGCTGTTTCGCTCTGAACAATCCGGCAGCTGGGAGACGGTCTGAAACTGATACCCGGCCCGTCCCTTGGCTGCGGACCCTGGCCGATCCTGACCAGCGAGTCATGACCTGGAGATTAGACCTGATCCGGATCCCAGTCTGTGGGAGGCCAGCCCGGATGCTGGACATAAGTCACTCTCGACAGCCAGCCGGCATCGATCGGCATCGAGATTCCAGTGATCGCGCGAGCCTCGTCCGAGCATAAAAAGTAGATGCCATCGGCAATCTCTGCTGGCTGGACCATGCGACCCAGCGCGCTTTGTTCGTGCATCTGTCCCGGATCGCGGTAGCCCGCGTCTATACGGGCCTGCATCTGTTCGGTCAGCACATAACCCGGCGCCACCGCATTGACCCGAACACCGTTGCGCCCAAGGTCAGAGGCAAGAACACTGGTCAGGTGACTGATCGCTGCTTTACCGGGCCCATAGGCAGTCAATGGAAAGGCCATCAGCGCGGAGGTCGACGAGATATTGACAATACATCCGGTCCCGCTGTTGGCCATGCGCTGACCGAATTCCCGGCAACAAAGGTAAGTACCACGATAGTTGACCGCCCAGACCCGGTCGTGTTCGCCGATGTCCATGTTGCGAATAGAGGTCACATTCTGTAGCAGACCCGCTGAATTCACTAGAACATCGGCAACACCACGGGCTTCATCGACTGTGTTCGCGAGTCCGGCAACACTGTCGTCCTGCGCGACATCGACGGTAAGGGACATCGCCTGCCCACCTGATGCAACGATCTCTGCGGCCGCGGCTTCGGCGCTGGCAGTATTGAGATCCGCAACAATGACAAAGTCCCCATCGTCACCAAATCGCTTCGCCGTTGCCCGACCGATACCACTGCCGCCACCGGTGACCACCACGGTACGGTTGTTACTCATTTCACTTTCCTTGTGTCTGTGCAACGCCACTCAGCACTGTAGGATGTTCTCCGGCATCGACCCTGGTTACCCGTCAACACAGCTGCCAGAGCACCTCTGAGGGAGTAATCGAAAACGACGTGATCTGACACAAGTGAACGCATAAGATGACTAATTTCCCCTGGAAGAAAGCAGCTCATGGACCGCAAGCAGTATACGAAAGCATTCGACCTGGGCCAAGCTGGCATCAAGCCACAGTTGGGCTCGAAAATGCGGTGTTTTGTTGTCCCGGGCCGGGAAGCAGGGAGCGTTATACTGTCCGTGGCACATAACACTGGAAAGGGGAACCAAAATGGCGGAGTGTTTGACTGGTGCCCGCTATCTCGCTCAATCGCTCCATGATTACGGCGTCACCGATGTCTTTTTTATGGAGGCGATTCTGCGCCACACACTGCTAGAGCTCGAGAAGCTCGGCGTACGACGGGTCCTGGCGCATTCGGAGAAAGGGGCTGCCTACATGGCCGACGGCTACGCCCGGGCATCCGGTAAAGTCGGGATCTGCATGGCACAATCGGTGGGTGCGGCCAATCTGGCGGCGGGTCTGCAGGATGCCTACCTGGCCCACTCGCCGGTCATCGCATTCACCGGACACAAGGCGATTCCCGAACTGCAGAGAAACGCCTACCAGGAAATTGCGCATCCCGCTCTGTATCAGTCGGTCACCCGCTTCTCGGCCAGCATCGAGGATGCCAGTCAGTTACCGATCCTGTTACGCCAGGCCTTTCGTGAGGCCACCGGCCCGACACCACGGCCCGCACACCTCGACTTCGTGGGCCACACCGGCGAGGTGATGGAGTTGGGACCGGTAGACGAGCCGGTCGCAGTCGATACCCGTCACGGCCGGCTGCCCGCTTATCGGAATCGGCCCGATCCCGACGACGTCCTGCGCGCTGCCCGGCTGATTGATACTGCGAGGCAGCCAGTGGCGGTGATCGGCAGCGGCGCCGTGGTCGCGGGCGCTGCAGACGAGGTCCGTGCACTGGCTGATACAGGCATCCCTGTGGCCTATGCTCTGGATGGTAAAGGTCTCGTCGATGACAACCGGGAGTCTACGCTTGGTGTGGTCGGTAACTACTCCGCACCCTACGCCAACAAAGTGATTCACGACGCCGATCTGATTCTCTACATCGGCAGTGACACCAGTGACATGGCGACCGGAAACTGGCGTGCGCCACACCCCGAGGCGGCTATCGTCCAGATTGATGCGGACCCGGCCGAGATTGGTCGGAATTTCCCAGGCGTCACCGGCATCTGCGGTGATCCAGGCCTGGTCCTACGGGATCTGGTCGAGTTGCTGCGGTCGGATCGGGGCAGGGATTGGATCGAGCACACTCATGCGCTGCGCCGGCAATGGCTGGAAGAAGTCGAACCTCGTTCGGTATCCGAGGCCAGACCCACCACCGTTGAGCGTCTTTGTCGCGAGATTGAACGCGCACTTCCAGAAGATGCTCTGTTGGTCGCCGACACTGGATACAGCGGCATCTGGACCGGCACCCACATCAAGCTTAATGGCTGTGGCCAGGACTACCTCCGGGCCGCGGGTTCGCTGGGCTGGGGTTTCCCAGCTGCGATTGGCGCCCAATGCGCGCTACCCGGACGACCCGTGGTGTGCTTCTGCGGCGACGGCGGTTTCTACTATCACCTTTCGGAATTGGAGACTGCCCGCCGGTGGAACCTCCCGGTGACAGTGATCGTCAACAACAATGCTTCTCTCGGGCAGGACATTCCCGGCGTGAGGGAAGTTTATGGGGCCGAAAACGGCCGGGCAGAAGATTTGACGCACTTCGAACCGGTGGATTTTTCGGAGGTTGCCAAGGCTTTCGGCTGCCAGGGGATCCGGGTCGAGGAACCGGGCTCTTTGGCCGATGCGATCACAAACGGCATCGCCAGCAACCAGCCCACGGTCATCGATGTCGTCACCGATCCTGAGCCCCGTGCTCCGGATGCCTGGTTTCCACCACCATCTCAATGAACACCCAGCCCCAGGCATCAGAATTCGTCTTGCTATGAACGAAGACTTTTCATCATGCCGGTAGTCCCCGCAACCATCGGCCATCAGCACGTCGTCGCATCGGGCCACGAGCTGGCGACATTTGCAGCGTTCGAGATACTGGAGAACGGCGGCAATGCGGTAGACGCCGGTGTCGCGGCGATTCTGAGCCTGGGCGTACTGTACAGCGATCAGGTAAGCGTGGCCGGGGTCGCACCGATGATGATCCACGACGCGGCATCGGCACAGACTGTTACGGTCGACGGCGTCGGCGGCTGGCCCGCTGCACTGGACGTCGACGGCTATATCGAACGCCATGGCGGCGAGATTCCACTGGGCGTGCGCCGCACCGTGGTACCGGCTGCACCGTCGGCCTGCCTGACGGCGCTGGAACGCTGGGGCACGATGCGGTTCTCTGACGTCGCGGCGCGTGCGGCCGGTTATGCGAGTGACGGCTTCGCGCGACATCCGGTTATGGTCGATTACATCACACAGTTCGCCGATCGCTATCGGCACTTTCCGGACAACGTCTCCATCTGGCTGGCAGATGGTGCGCCACCGGCGGTCGGCAGTCTGCTGATACAAGCCGATCTTGGGTGCACGCTCCACTATCTGATCGACCAGGATCGTGCGGCGGGCGATCGGTCAGCCGGTCTTGAAGCTGTACGGCATGCATTTTATGAAGGCGATATTGCCTCAGCAATTCTGCGTCAGCACCGTGAGCTGGACGGCATTCTGAGCGCTCAGGACCTTCGCGACTACCAGGCCAGAGTCCTGCCGACGGTGGCACGTACTTTTCGCTTCAACGGTGAAGACGTCCATATTCACAGCTGTGGTGCCTGGTCGCAGGGTCCGATGATGCACGAGGCGCTGTCGATTTTGGACGCTGTCGATCTGCACGGGCTGGGCTACGGCAGCGACGCCTATTTTCATGCGATTGCTGAAGCCCTGAAACTGACCCTGGCCGACCGTGAAGCCTACCTGGGTGATCCCGATTTTGTCGAGGTGCCGCTTGCGACGCTGACCAGTACCGCATACGGCGCCGAGCGGGCCCGCCTCATCGACCCCACACATGCGTCACCCGGAATGCCGATGCCGGGTCGGGTGGAAGGCGTGGAGCCCTACCTTTCACCGGTGGTCGTGCGCACCGAACCCGAACGCCTGCCTGGCGACACATCGATCGTCACGGTCATCGACCGGCACGGTAACGCTTTTTGCGCAACCCCTTCTGATACTAGCTGGGACACCCCGGTGGTGCCCGGGACCGGGCTTGCCGTGTCGTCACGCGGGCAGCAATCCTGGGCAGTGCGGGATCATCCATCATGCCTGGCACCCAGGAAACGCCCGCGGTTGACGCCGAACCCCTGTTTTGCCGAAGTGCCAGGCAGATGGATCATGCCATTTGGTACCCCGGGCGGCGATCAGCAGGTACAGGCCAACGTGCAGGTTCTACTCAGTCATCTGGCATTCGGGCTGCCGTTGCAGGACGCTATCGAGGCACCACGGCTCATCACCCACAGCCATCCTGACAGCTTCGTACCTCATGCGGCCTCACCGGGGAAACTGACCATTGAGGGGCGTGTCGCCGAATCCGTGACGGCCGCACTGGCCGAGCGTGGGCATCAGGTCGAAAGATTACCTGACTGGACCCATCGAGTGGCCGGCGTGTGCGCGGTCCGCAAGGACCAGCTGAGCGGAGAGATCTATGGTGGTGCCGATCCAAGGCGCATGAGCCGGGCAATGGGTATCTGACTTTCATCACTGCTCGGCGACAACAGACCGCCCTGGCGCGGACCCTGATACAGTGTGAGTTTCCGGTCACCGAGAACCTAGGAGGAACAAGAGGCAATGAAAAAACTGGGATTTATAGGCCTTGGCATGATGGGCAAGCCGATGGCCAGAAACCTGCTCAAGGCAGGTTACGAGGTCACGGTGCTCGATCTGAACGCAGCGGTTGTCGATGAGTTGGTCAGCGAAGGCGCCAGCCGGGCAGAAAACCCCTCACAAGTGATGGACCGGTGCGAGGCAGCGATCACCATGCTGCCCGGTTCGGCCGATGTGGAACTGGTGGTGCTGGGAGAACACGGGTTGCTGTCGTCAATCCAGACCGGGCACCTCGTCATCGACATGAGTACCATAGATCCGATGGTTTCAAACCGTCTTGCCCTCCAGATCGGCGCAGCTGGGGGGCAGATGATAGATGCCCCAGTCAGTGGCGGTGAGACGGGTGCCATCAACGGTACCCTGACGATCATGGTCGGTGGTCCGGCGGCCGCACTTGATCTCTCTCGCGAGGTGCTTTCCGCCATGGGCACTAAGCTGGTTCACGCTGGCAACGAAGCGGGCATGGGCGGCAAGGTCAAGTTGGTCAACAACATGATCACCGGAATATCAATGATTGCCACCTCGGAGGCCTTTCTGACAGGACTCAAGGCGGGTCTCTCGATGGAGACTATGGTTGACGTGGTCAGGGCCAGCAGCGGTGGGACCTGGGTGCTCGAGAATCATTTTCCGAACACCGTGTTG
Organism: uncultured Acidiferrobacteraceae bacterium; assembly: GCA_964630665.1. Classification (GTDB taxonomy): domain Bacteria; phylum Pseudomonadota; class Gammaproteobacteria; order Arenicellales; family UBA868; genus UBA9619. Next base: position 14,970 of record CAZVVN010000034.1, read on the forward strand.
AAAAACCAGCACGAGCCAGGCTTTATGCTCGATCTCATGTATAAAGACATTGGTCTCGCTGTGTCACTCGCTAACGACGTGGCCGTCCCTGTACCTGTGGGCGCTCTGGTGCGCCAGGTGTACCAGAGCGGACGGGCGGCGGGACTGGGGCGCAAAGATTTCTCCGTAGTCTGGAAACAAATGGCCAAGACCGCGGGCCTGGGTACCGAAAACGCCGACTGACCAGAACGACCTAAAACAAGTTGTGTTCGAGACGCTCTGGATCAGGGGTTTTATTCTTGTTTTGAGAGCGAATAGGAGAGACATGCTATGGAAAACAACAAGGGATTTATCGTCCTGGTGGATATCAGTGGCTACACCCGATTTGTCAGATCACACAAAGTCAGCAAGATTCCAATTCTCGGCAAGAAGTTCGAGGGCATCAACGAGGAGCATGCTGAGACGATCATCAGTGACCTGCTTGAGAAAGTACTGGAAGAACTGGATGACACGCTCATTGTCAACAAGCTTCAAGGCGACGCCGCGTTGTTTTATGCTGTATCCGATGACCCGGAGAACTTCTCTGAGAAGGTCATCGCAAAGCTTCAGAGCTGTTTTGATGTCTTCAACACTCGCCTGAATGAGCTGGTATTCTGTCAGACTTGTCCGTGTGACCCCTGTCAGCAGGTCGGGAAACTGAAACTGAAATCCATAGTCCATTATGGTGATTTCCTGATCAAGAAAGTCAGCCGGTTTGAGGAAATAGCAGGTGAAGACGTCATCCTGGCCCATCGTTTAATGAAAAACAGCGTCGAAGCTTCTGAATACCTGCTCTACACTGACAATGTCGCCAAACTCAAAGATTTCAGTTATCTCGGTGATCTGGACCACCGCACTGAGCAATGCGAGGGTCTTGGCGATGTCGATGTATCCGTGTTTTATCCAGAAGGATTTTTTCAAGCTGGCCAGCCGCCTGAAAAAGTATCCAAACTGAAACAATTTTTGCTGATGAAGGAATTTTTCAAAGCTCCAAAAACACGAAAGATTCTGGAAGATAAGTTCTCGACCCAACCGGCCTAACGACAAACCTGCCATTTCGAAGAGTGAAAAGGCCCGAGGGACGGTCACCGTGTATGTTTACTCTTTCGTTGTCCTGGTCGATCAGACGGGTAAGACTTTCGTTCTGATACGGGCCAAGACCTGAATCGTAAAGAAGGCGTCATCATGAGACAGATGCAACTGGCCAAGCCCGGCGGACTCAACAACCTTAAGCTGGTCGACGTAGAACCGCCCCGGGTCAAGGCAGACGAGATTCTCATCAAGGTGGTGGCCAGCAGCCTCAATTACCACGACCTGATGGTGGCTCTGGGACAGATCCCGACCGAAGACAGAAGAGTCCTGCTGGGAGACGCCAGCGGTGAGGTCGTTGAGACCGGGTCCGATGTTTCCAGATGGCAGGTCGGAGACAAGGTCATGAGCGCCTGTTTTCCGCACTGGATCGAAGGTCGCCCGACAAAGGCACTCATGAGTTTCATTGGCGACCACGAGGATGGTTACGCCACCGAATATATTGCCCTGCCCGAGACAGCGGTGACCCGGATGCCCGGTAACTGGAGCCTGGTCGAGGCGGCTACACTGCCCTGTGCCTGTCTGACGGCCTGGCGCGCACTGGTTGACGAAGGCGATCTCAAGCCCGGCGAGAGCGTACTGGTTCAGGGATCCGGTGGTGTGTCGGTCTTTGCCTTGCAGCTGGCCAAGTCCATGGGCGCCCATGTCGTGGCGACTTCTTCATCGGATGAAAAACTCGAAAGGCTCCGGGACCTCGGGGCCGACGAGCTCATTAACTATCGAAACACGCCGGAGTGGGGCCGGGAAGTGCTGGCCCGGACCGGCAAGATGGGTGTGGATCACGTGATCGAAGTGGGTGGCGGTGGTACTTTCAGCCAGTCAGTGACAGCTGCTAGTTTTGGTGGTCACATTGCCTTGATCGGCGTCCTGAGCGGACCCTCGGCAAGCGACATCGTGCTGCCAAGGATCTTCATGAAACAGGTCAGAACCAGCGGCATCGCGATGGCGAACCACCAGTCACAGAACGCAATGGTCGATTACCTCGAGAAGTCAGATTTAAGACCGGTCATCAGCGACACCTTTGACCTGGCAGACCTGGCGACGGCTTTCCAGCACCAAAAGGACAACAAGCACTTCGGTAAGATCTCCATCACGTTGAGCTGATCACAAAATCGAATTCGGCCTGAAAGTGGTCTGCTGAGACCTCTTTTGGGTCGATGACCAACTCGGCCCGATTGGCAATGTTCAAGGACAGCCCCCCGTCACCGGTCTTCTCCTTCAGATAAAGCTGGCTGGTCAACAATTCGCGACGACCCTGGAAGATTTTCACATGGATGTGTGGCGGTCGCCCGGCGTAAGGCACAGGGATCAGCGTGGTGAAACGATACTCACCGCCAGGCCCTGTCCTGCAAGCCCCGAAACCTGCGAAGTGCCGATCGACATTCCCTGCTCCCCATGCACCAGGATGACGGTAACGCCCCATCGAATCGCACTGCCAGATCTCGACCAGGACCGCTGACTGGGAATTGCCCGAGCTATCCGTGACTCTACCGATGAGGACAAGCTGCCGACCTCGGGCCACCCCGCCTGCAAAGTCAACCAGGTTGTTTTGGATCGGGATCGGCACGACCGGGTAGAAGGGACCTTCAAAATCCGATGGCGTGGATTTCAGAAAAGCCAGAAGGCGCTGGCTCAATGCGGCGAGCAGAGGCAACAGCAAGAATGCGCGCCTTTTCACGATGATATCTATTTACAGTCTGCCCTGGCTTCAGTTCGCCGCTGCTGTCGCCTGCTCCCCTGCCTGATCCCGGCCGGTCAGCTCGATACATTGTAGGCCGACGCGGATCCTCTCTCGGGTCGCCTCGTCCACGGAGCGGTAGGGTTTACGGGGAGAGCCACCGGGCCGATCGAGCAGCGCCATTGCCTCCTTAACAAAGACATAATTGGCTGCGCCGCTCTTGGCCAGCAGGTGGTAAAGCCGGTCTATAACTTGCTGATGGTGAGCAGCCTTTCCAAAACGCCCAGCCACCAGATGTTCGCAATAGGCCACCACATCCGGTGCACAGATGTTGGATATGGTCGACACGATCCCTACCGCGCCGCGGCTGAAGCAACCCCCTGCGTAAGGTTCGAGTCCAACGAAGCAGGCCAGGCGGTCGCGAATGGCATAGATCGATTCGGACATCTGATAGAGGTCTTTCGTGCTGTCTTTAAATGCGACAATGTTAGGGTGATCGACCAGATCATCGAGAAGCGCAGAGTCGATATTGATTCCAGTCCGCGGTGGATTGTTGTACAACATCACGGGCAGTCCCACGTCAGCCACCTCATGGAGGTGTGCAACCACTTCCGAGCGACTGGGCATAGCATAGGGTGGCGGAAGCACCATGCAACCATCCAGTCCGATGTCCCTCGCTGCCTCAGTCAGCACTACAGTCTCTCGCGTCCCGATTGCTGAAGTCCCACCGACAACCGGCACACGTCCAGCTACCTGCTCATGAAAGATCCGGAAAACGTGCACGCGTTCTTCGTCGTTCAGACTGAACCACTCTCCCGTACTGCCCACAGCGACAAGACCCTGTACGCCTTCACTGATGAAAAGATCGATGAGCAGGCGTAGAGACCCCTCGTCTACTGCCCCTTCCTGTGTAAAAGGTGTCACGGCAGCCGGAAAAACACCCTTCCAGTCGCAGCGTAGCTCGGTCATGGCTCGATCTCCGATGTTATGGTTGTATAAGGTTTGGGCAATACAGTGATCCGGCTGCTATTTTTCTCTGTCTCTGGGCAGGATCTCCTTCATTTCCGGGTGGTTTCTAAGAAGATCCGGGTCCTGCCCAAGCGATAAGAATGTTAGATCAAGAAGCCGGGATTGAAAAGAGCCAGCATCCGAACCCAATTTGATAACACGGCTCTCATGCTTTTGTATCCAGCAGACAAACACCCAAGATTCATGCACGTATTCCGACGCATTGGCGGTTCCACCCTGCCGCCACCTTCCCGGGATACAATCTCCGGGATTGCCCGGAAACAAGGAGCATGCCATGACGCGTTCGGCTGACTGGTATTTCGATTTCATCTCGCCCTACTCCTACCTGCAGTTCAAGCATTTTCATCGACTGCCGGCCGCACTCGATGTCTACCTCGTTCCCGTGCTGTTCGCCGGCCTGCTCAATCACTGGGGCCACAAAGGACCCGCTGAGATCCCGGCCAAACGGGTCGAGATGTACCGCTACTGTCACTGGTACGCCGGGCGCCTTGGAATTTCTTTCAGGACGCCCCCCGCACATCCCTTCAACCCCCTCAAAGTCCTGCGTCTGGCGATTGCCCTGGAGGCGAATCACCGGGCTGTGGAAACGATCTTCGACTACATCTGGGGTGAAGGCAACGACATCCACACCCAGGAAGGCTTCGCTGCTCTTGTGGCCCGCCTGGGCGTCACCGATGCAGATGACAGAATTTCATCAGCCACAGTCAAGCAGGCGCTACGCGACAATACCGAGCAGGCGGTCGCCGCGGGCGTCTATGGCACCCCGACGTTCGTGATTGACGGTCAACTGTTCTGGGGATTCGATCGAACAGAAATGCTGCTTGAGTACCTCGAGAATCCGATGCTTTTCAAGAGCCAAGAGATGCGGCGGCTGGCGGACGTACCCATGACCGCCGCACGACGCCGCTGATCTGGCAGCCGCGCCGGTTGCCGCTTCTATGCCTGGTGTCTGCTCTGTGCCCTAGTCAAGCTCCGCCTGGACCACCTCTTGTCCCCGAACCAACGTCCAGGTCACCAGGCGTTTCATAACCTTACCCAGCGACTGGTCGAAAGCGGCGACCACCGCCTCCAGCGTGCTGTCGTCGGCTTTCACATAGGACTGATCACCCCACGACCCGACGATCATTCTTTTGGGCATGCGCACCAGTTTGGCACTGACCGCGACGCGGGCTCTGGGATTACCATCTTTGATGTAGTCCACCTGGAATTCGCGAAGTTCGGTTTTCAAGGTGAAATCCGCCCGCAGACCCACCGATTCACGGCCTACCGCAACAATACGACCACTGTTTTCAAATGATTCAATGATCAGTGTCTGCACCATCTTCGGTGCGGTATCGACCCAGTTGGCCTGGGCAAAGTACTCCAATTCATGCTGCCGGCGCTGCAAGGCGATGCGCATGGTACTGAGGCCAGCGCTGGCCGTCGGCGTTTCAATCACCATCTGCCAGGACACCGTTGGCGCCTGCGGGTCAAACTGACTCTTGGGACTGAGGTTGAAAAAACGTGGCGGCGGACGGTTTCCTGGCAAGGAAGCACAGCCACTGATGGTCGCGGCACCCAGCGTACCGATCACTGCAACTGCCTGTCGTCTGGTAAGGATCATTGATCTTCACTCCTGAACCCGGCCTGGCGATCGCCAAACAGGAAAAGAGAGGGGTCACGTTCGAGTTCCCGGGACACCCGGTTGAGGGAAGCAACCAGGCCGCGGAATTCACGGAGGGTGAGTGTCAGTTCGTACAGGCCCGTCTGGGCAAATTCACTGAGTGGCTCCCGACTGTCTCTGACCAGTTCCTCAGTCTCTTCTGAAAGGCGCTTGATCGATGCAGCGGCAGAACTGAAATCATCCAGCGCAGCAGTGATCCTCGGCCCATTATCATCGGCAACGCTGCCAAACCCGGCGATCGCCTGACGCAGGGTCACGGTTGTGTTGCGCACTTCCTCAAGCAGTTGTTCCAGCCCTTGGTCAAGATTTTCCGACGTCTGAGTAAACTGGCCGGTCGCCACCCGGACATCATCCATCGTCGCCAGAACCTGACGGAGTATTTTGTCAATCTCACCCCGCTGGCTTGCAAAGGAAGTTGTCAGTGTATCCAGGTTGGTCAGGATGTTGTTGACCGACTCGATGTTACGATCGCTGAACATCTCTGAAGCCTGATCGAGCAGAAGGTTGATGTTGTCGACGACATCCGGCGCACTTTCAAAAACCCGGTCGAGGCTGGATGACTGGGTTGGCAAGCTTGGCAGGACTCCCTTCACCTGAGAAGGTTTTGTCGCTGCTTGCGACCCGCGGCGTAACAGGATATAACGCCCACCAGCCAGACCGCTGCGCTCGATGCTGGCAAGTGAATCGGTCTTGACCGGCGTGCTGGCATCTATTTCTATGGTAATCATCACGCTACCGGGCCTGGCCTTACTGAACCCGATCTGCAGCACCTGCCCCACAGGCACACCCTGGAAATGCACCGGGCTTCCCTGGCTGATGCCAGTAACGTGCCCTGAGAACGACAACTGGTACTGGTCGTACAGGGTGTCGAACTGGAACCTTGCCAGCCACACCACAAAAAGAAACAGACCCAGCACTGCCGCCAGAACGAAGCTGCCGACCAGAAGGTAGTTTGCACGGGTTTCCATTGTCAGTCTCCGTGGTGCGAATCGCCTGTTGCAGTGTCCTTTTTTGCAGTTTCCAGTGCCCTGGCCCGCGGTCCGTTAAAGTACTCGTTGATCCAGGGGTCCTGGAGCGCCAGCAGTTCCGGAATTGTACCGGTGACCAGGCGTTTGTGGATCAACACGCTGATACGGTCAGTAATCGCGAACAACGAATCCAGATCATGAGTGATCATAACGACCGTCAGTCCCAGCGAACGCTGCAGATCCAGGATCAGATCGTCAAATTCAGCAGCACCGATCGGGTCAAGGCCTGCGGTTGGCTCATCCAGGAAAAGTATCTCTGGATCGAGCGCCAGAGCACGGGCGAGACTGGCCCGTTTTCGCATACCACCGGACAACTCGCTCGGCAGCTTGTGTGCAGCAGCAGGATCAAGACCCACCATCGACAGTTTCAGGCCGGCAACGTCTTCACTCAGTCCGTCCGAGATCCGGGTGTGACGCTGCAACGGCACCATGATGTTCTGTAGCACGGTCAATGACGAAAACAAGGCCCCATCCTGAAACAGCATGCCGGTACGCGCTTGTACGGCTTCAGCAGCTGCCGGATCATCAGGATCGATGTCGAATCCGAGGATATTGATCTTTCCCGCATCCGGCCTCCTCAGGCCGAGAATGGCCCAAAGCAACACTGACTTGCCGGTGCCCGAACCACCGACGATCCCCATGATTTCACCTCGTCGCGCGGTAAAGTCGAGCTGGTCGTGAATGACATGATTGCCGAATCGGGTCCCGAGTCCACGGACTTCGATAACATGTTCCATACTGCCTCTCCCCCTAGATCCCGATGATCGAGAAAAAGACCACGAACAAGGTATCGAGTGCGATCACCAGTGCGATCGACTCGACCACCGAACGGGTTGTCTGCTGGCCAACGGATTCCGCGCTGGCCGAAACCCGCAGGCCTTCGTAACAACCGACCAGAGCGATGATAAATCCGAACAGCGGTGCTTTGACCATCCCGACCATAAAGTGGTTCAGTTCGACTGCCTCACTGAGTTGCCGGATGAACTGGGGGATGTTCATGTCGAGCACGGTTACCGCGATCACTGCACCGCCAAAAAGACCCATCAGATCGGCAAAAAACGTCAGTATTGGCAGCGAGATCATCAACGCGAGCACTCTCGGCAAGGCCAGAACCTCTACCGGGTCCAGGCCAATAGTGTTCATGGCATCGATCTCCTGATTGACCTTCATCGTGCCAATCTGTGCAGTGAAAGCACTGCCTGACCGCCCAGCGATGATAATCGCAGTGATCAGAATGCCCATCTCACGCAGAACAGCGACGGCCACCAGATTGACGGTAAACGTTTCCGCACCAAGGCGTTTGAGTTGTTCTCCACCCATGTAGGCGAGAACTACACCAATGAGGAAAGACAGCATCGCAACAATCGGAAGAGAGTCTATGCCGGTGCGCTCAAGGTGATGAACCAGCGAGGTAAAACGTACCCGGCGTGGTTGGGTCACAGCTCTGAGCAGCCTGACCAAGGTCAGTCCGAGAAAGCTGATAAAGGTGAGCGAATTACGGGCCCACAGGAACACGGCCTCACCGCAGTGTTCGATGACCCTCAGAATACCGGTCACCTGCCGCGGTGGCTGCGGTATCGGTCGGCTGCGGCGGATCTGTTCGAACAGCGGCTGGTGGTGTTCGTTCAGTCCAGTCCACTCTACAACCGCACCACGCTGCTCGAATGCCTGCACGATTTGTGACAACAACCAGGCACCGTTGCTATCGAGAGCATCAATTCCAGCAGCATCGACTGTCAGAGGACCAGTCGCCGAGGCCGCTGAATCGACCACCTCTCCAACTTCATCTTCGAGGACAGCCAGGCCGTTTGTCGTCCAGTCCCCGGACAGTCTGAAGACGGTGTGTGCTCCGACCTGCTCCCTGCGAATGCTCGTGCTGGCCATTATGCAATACTTTGCGAACAAGCCTCAGTACATCATCTGTCAGTCGACCACAGAATGTCGTCTGCAGAGCGATGGTTTTCTGAAGAGCGGTTGTCTGAGGGCCACGGTAAGTCCCTGGAAAATTATCTCAGGGTTTTGTACTGGCATCACAGCGCCTGCAAAGCGGGCAGCAGCTCGTCGGAGATCAACCGGATACTGTGCAGGGCGGTTGACAACGGCATGCCTGCCCAGTGGGTCCGAATCAGCAGGTGATTCACCCCAAACTCTTCCCAGTAGGGTCGCAGTTGTTCGTAGCACTCCCCCGGTGAACCGAGGACAAACCGGTCGGCTGTCAGGGATTCGAAATCCTGATCAAAGGTCTCACTTTCCGGCATCGCCTTGTCCTGACCCCATTTGGCGTAATCCTGATATTTGCCTGAGAGATAAGGGCCGGCCATATCCAGGGCGGTCGCGCGATCTTTAGCGCAGAACAATTCCTTGACCACCGGTAACACCCGGGGCTCGGGCTTACCATTTGCAGACAAAGCATCCCGATAGAGCGTCATGTGCCGTCGGATGGTCTGTATTTTTGAGTGTGGATTGATCATCCAGGCATCGCTCATGCGCGCTGCCCGTTCAATGGCGCGATCGTTGTTGGCCGCGATCCAGATCGGTGGGTACGGCTTCTGTACCGGACGCAGGTTCATACGGACGTTGTCGAGATGACAGGTCTCGCTGTGGTGTGACACGGACTCTTCCGTCCACAGCCGCTTTATCAGTTCCAGGTACTCTTCGAAACGCCTGACCCGCTGCCCCTTGGGCACGCCGAATGCATCGAATTCAACGTCCCGGTACCCCAGCCCGACACCGAATATGAAGTTGCCACGGGCCAGAACGTCCAGGGTGGCGACCGTCTCGGCGGTGTAGACTGGGTTGTGCAGATTGAGTAGAAGAATGCCCAGACCGACCGTCATCTCACCGGCTTCCGGGATCAATCGCGCCAGCAGCGGGACGATCTGAAGCTGCTGGTTGTTACCCTCGTTGAGATAGTGCTGCCCGGAAAACAGCGAGTCCCAGCCCTTGTCACGGATCAGATGCACCATGGCGATCTGTTCGTCCAGGGCGCTGACCATGTCTGTGGAAAGATGTTGCTGGTTGGTGACGAACAGTCCGACTTTCATGGTCAATTGCATCCTTGGAGTGGGTGTTCGATAAGAATATACACCCCGGCCTAGAGGTGCAATTGCTCTTGTCAATTCCCTGCCTCACAGACCGCCCAGGCAGACAAGATTATTTGGTTGTTACTGGCCGCCAGCCCATCTTTGCGGGGTCTGGCAAGGAGCGGTGACAAAGCGGCAGCGGATTTCGGTCATATCACTGTTCAGCCTCGGCTGGATCGATCTCGTTTCGTACAGGTCCTGTCTGGTCGGGATCGTTGCGCCAGCTGTTTATTTCAGCGAAGATGGCTTCCGTGGCAATGGTCTGGATTGGACAATACGTCAATGAAAACACTCACCGTCAGTGTCATCTTACTTTCGCTTTCAATCGGTGCGTTCGCCAGTGAACACGGTGCCCGTATTTTCACCGAGCAGTGCGCTGCATGTCACGGCAACGCCGGGCTGACGATGGACACACCTTTGCTGCACGGCCAGGAGCCAGCCTACATCGTCAAAGCTCTGAAAGCGTTCAAAAGCAATGGGCGCACCGACACCATCATGATGAGCATGAACGCGATCGCCAGCGCGCTCTCGGTCGAAGAGATCAAAGCCGTGGCCTCCTACATTGCGGGCCAGGATCCCTGCGCACTCAACATCGAGATCGATTTTCAGCGCGAGGGTTTCAGGGCGGCGTTCGTCGCCGGCCGGCAGCTCTACCAGGAGACCAACTGCGGTCATTGTCACCAGAGCTTCCACCACCAGGCACCCCGCCTGATCGGCCAGAAAGCGAACTTCCTCACCCGGGTGCTCGACGAGTTCCGGCAGGGTAAGCGAACAGCTCCGATGATGGCCAACCTTCTGAGAGGCTGGACGGATGCTGACTACGCCAACGTTGTCACCTACTTGAGCGGCATGCGCCTTATGCGCTCATGCGGTGAAGGTCACTGACTGGCAACACCGATTGACAGGCGGGCACGGACACGGGCCCCACTCGAACTGTTTCCAGCGTGGAGCGCAGGCTCTTAGAACTCACTGTACACGACTGACTTCGCAGAACACCTCGTTGCAGCAGGCCCCGTCCTCGATGTCGGTCCGGATGTCCGCGTTCAGCAACGCGTTGACCGTCTGGCCTGTCGTACTGCTGGCAAGCCACATACCCTTGGGCGTGTACAGAACCCCCGGCAGAACCGCATCGGTGACCTGGGCTGTCAGGTGGACTTCACCCCGCTCGTTGTAGACCCGCAGGGTGTCGCCACTGGCAATTCTTCGCGCATCGGCATCGGTCGGGTTGATCTCTACCTGCTCCGGTTCGGAAGAAGCCTGGCAGCCGCCAAACGTCGCGTTGGTGCGCTTCGAGGATGACGGCGAGATGATGGTCAGAGGATAGGCACGCTCTACCGGCTCGAACCGTGGCAGCCCATAGCCGAAACGGTCCTGCAGGTCCTGACTGAACAACTCGATCCTGCCGGAAGCGGTGCCCGGAGTGACGCTGTCACACAGGACAGGCTCCGCGCCGCTGGTCGTGGTCATCGCCCGCGCCTCGCCCAGCGGGAACACACTGGGCCGGTACCCGCCCAGTCGCGGGTCGTTGTCGATAAAAGCCGCATCCATCAGCTCAGCGTCGCTTTCACGAAAAATCGGATCGTCGAAACCAAACCGGGCTGCCAGTCGGCGGAAGATCTCGGTATTCGGCAGCGACTCGCCCACCGGCGGGATCACCGGTTCTGCGCGCTGCAAATAGTTCTGTCCGTAAGAGCCGTAGATATCGGAGAACTCAAAGTGGCTCGCAGCTGGAAGTACCACATCACAGTAAGCCATGGAGTCGGTCATCACCACGTCACAACCGACCACGAAAAGGTCCTCCCGGGAAAGCGCCCGACGCATCCGGTTCTGATCCGGATGGGTCGCAACCGGATTGTGGTTGTAGATGAACAGCGCTTTGACCGGTGGCGCCATCGTATCATCCAGCAACACCCGGGAGACATCCACGATGTTGACTGTCCGGGTGCCATCCGGTACCAGCTCGGGGCGTTGCAGGCGCGCTGAGGTCCTCGGAAAGGCGTTGCCCGGTTTGACGAAAACGCCAGCACCCAGCCGGCCATGATTACCGGTCAGTGCCTGCAGAGCCAGTATCGCCCGGATGCCCGAACCACCGCTGTGACCCCGCTCAATACCGTTGCCGACCGAGACCCCGACCGTGCTCGCAGCGGCATACCAGGATACGAACGTATCGAAAGCTTTGCGGTCGATACCACAGACCTCGGCGACCTGCCCGGGCGTGTGTTTGCGCGCCTCAGCCATGTAGGTGTCAGCACCACTGACCCAGCGCTCGATAAATGGTAGGTCGTGCGCAGCGCGCTGCTCGAGCTCGCTCGCCATCGCCAGCGCCAGGACCACATCGGTTCCCGGGCGGATCTGGATAAAGAGATCGGCTTGTTCGGCAATCCGCGTACGTTTGGGGTCAACGATGACCAGCCTTGCCCCGTTTGCATCACGGGCGGCCTTGATCTCACGCGCGAGGTGCAGGTTCGAGACGGTGACGTTGTTGCCCCAGACGATGATCAGGTCGGAGTGGCGCATCTGCTCCGGTGGCATTCCTGCTGCCGAGCCGTAAAGACTCTCGTAAGCGGCGCCGCGGACCGCCGCACAGAGCTGTCCACGGGCGAGCAGTGATGCACCCAGCTTGTGAAAGAAACGGCGATCCATCGATCCACCGGCCAGTTCGCCGTGCGGGCCGGCATAGTTAAACGGCAGAACCGTCTGAGGTCCGTGTTCTGCAACTGCTCTGGAGATGTCATCGTGGACCCGGTCAAGGGCCTCGTCCCAGGAGATCGGCTCGAACGCTCCGGCTCCCTTGGGGCCCACACGTTTCAAAGGTCGGGTCAGCCGCTGCGGCCCGTGTACGAACTCTGGGTAATAGCGGGCCACCTTGTTACAGATAACACCGGCTGTGTAGGGGTTGCCCTTCGATCCCTTGACCTTAAGCACGCGTTCGCCGTCGGTCTCGACCGACAGGCTGCAGGTATCGGGGCAGTCGAGCGGACAGACACTTGGTTTGATCTTGATCGGCTCGGTTGTCCCCATGGCGCAGATTCTTTGGAGGTTGTTTAGGTCGGAACGATAATACCAGAGCCCTCACGGAGTGTACGTTCTGTCCGAACACCCATAGACGATAAGTCTCCGCATCCCGGGTCCTGGGAGATCGTCATCAACGACACCTCCCTCACGCTGAAAAGACAACGCCACCCTGTGATGAAAAGAGGCGAACCCATAATGGGTTCGCCTCTTGGTCAGCCTGGTCAGTAAACCGGTGTCAACCCATCAAACGAATGATGCCGCGCATGTTGATGCTGGCATTGCTCAGCACTGACTGATAGTGAGAGTCAGCCGCCAGCGCATCGTAGGTCTTCTCGATCGCTTCCATGGACGGGTAGGTGGCACCGACCAGCCTGTTGCCCGCGTTGCTACCTGTGACGAGTGTGCCGTAACGCAGTGTCAATGCGCCGTTGTCCGCGAATACACTGGCCAGTTGTGACATCTCGTCGATCATCGGATCGGCGGACGAAACCCGGGTCAGAACCGCGTACTTGGATGTCACTTCCCTGTTCTGGTCAAACGGCACGGGGTGGGTCTTCATGATGTTCCGCAGCACGACCTGTACCTTCCCGCTCGAGATCACCTCGGCGTAGGCCGCGGAGCCGGCGTAAACATCCAACGCCTTTTCGAATCCGTCCAGGTGTTCATAGGCCTGAAAGAGTGCCAGGGCGCCCACGTTGTCACCCGTAGCTACGACACCATAACGCACCACCAAGGCACCTGCCTGGTCCATCAGATCCTGGGCAAGACCAGGCATGTGGCCGAGGGCCGTCTGGCGGTAATCAGCGTCGCAGCTGGCAATGGTGATCACAAAATACGGGGTGTCTGTCATGGTTCAATCCTCCTAGTTGGGTGGAAACATGTGTCCATTGGTGACACAAACTATTGTTGCTTCTGCACACGAACGGCACGTGGCGGCCGTTACCCGATCATTATGCCATCCTGGGAAAGATTTTAGCCTGTCGCGATGACGGGCCCAATAATTATGCCCCACAGGCCTCCGGTCGGCACCCGCTCCTGTCGGGGAGCCAGTCGACTCTTCAGAGACTCCAACCGGCCAGAGCCGCTCTCCGGAGTCACCCGTACAGGTCGCTGTTCAGCGGTCATCGGCCTGGTGCGGATACACCAGACACATCGTGTACAGCGCGGCTCCGAAGAAAAAGCTAAAGACTACGATGTCGATCAGCAGTTCCATTTATTCATCTCCTTTTCCAGGATGGCCAGACAACACCTGGCTTGTTTCAGTGATGCCATTTTGAACAAGAACAGAACCAGCCTCTGTGACGACGCTCACCTGATGCGCCGTGCTGAAGCCGGAAATGTGATGAACATCACGTGACCAAGAAAAACAATCCCTGCCGAAGCAGGGGTTTTGGTGTGAAGGCTGTTTGGTGGTTAGCCGACCGACAGATTCGCAACCGAACAAATCATCTCCGATGGCGCTATTCAGCGACTGCTTCGGCTTCAGACGCCATTCGTGCCCGTAAGAATCCCGCTCCGTGACAGCATATCATCGATGGTTCCGGTCATTTTCGTCTTTCCTGCCCCCTGCCCAGTCTCCGGTCTGCAGGGCGGTCCATCGGGCAGTCCTCCAAGCAAGTAACAGCCAGCCCGCAATGAGCAAAATACCACCCATGGGCGTGATAGCCGTGATCGATTGAAACCCAGTCAGACTGGAGACCAGCAGGCTGCCGGAAAAGACAGCAGTTCCGGCAGCCATGCACCAGCCGACAGACTGGAGCTTCTGCGCTGGAAACCGGTCTACCAGCAGTGCGACCACCGCGATCCCCAGCGCATGGTAGAAAAGATATTCCGTGGCGAGTTGAAAGTTCGTAAGACTGTTCCGTGCAAGCAACTCGTCACGCCACACATGGGCACCCACGGCACCTGCCAGCACCGCCACAGCTCCTAGAATCGCGGCAAGAAAGAGAAAGACCCTCACGCTTGAAACCTGCTTACCCTGGTTGTCACCAGGGGATCTTCAGCATCCTCCCAAGGGTCCATTAGGTCATCTTACTCCGCATTTGTCCGTCGGCCGGATCGCTGAACCCGGCGCCTGCAGATCCTGATCCGGCTGCGCTGATCCCGTTCCGGCAACATAGTCCGGCAGAGCTTGTCTCGGTTCACACCGGGCAACCTGATCCAGCACTTATCCTATCCTACTCGCTGGCCAGGGTCATTGAAATGCGCCATTATGGGCTTGAGCGATCGTTTGTACCTTCCGGTTGCCTGTTCAAGTGAACCACGAATCGGTCCCATCACAGTACGATCAACGACCTGCCGGAGCATTGCATCGGATCACCCGGGCGGTTTATTCTTGTCCTGGGCACAGCCCGGTCACCGCTTACCCTAGCGGTAAACAGAAAGACATGATCGAACACACCAGACCAACCCAGATCACTGGCGGAGATGCCACGGAATCCCGTGCGGCTGATTTTTCCGAGATCCCGCTGATCGACCTGGCCCCACTTTATAGTGACGACACCCAGGCCAAACAGCGGATGGCCGCGGAATTGCGTGAGGCCTGTACCGATGTGGGTTTTTTCTATGTCAAGAACCATCGCATTCCCGAGACTCTCCTGCAGGGCGTGCGGGCACAGACCGAACGGTTTTTCGCACTGCCGCAGTACATCAAGTCCAAGTACGACATCGGCCAAATCAAGCGTCACCGGGGTTTCGTACCGGTCGGAGCCCTGACTGCGGGACCGGATGAAGACCCCGACCAGCAGGAAGGCTTCGAGATCGCCCTTGAGCTTCCTGACGACGATCCCGACTACCTTGCCGGCAGTAAACTGTTTGGTCCCAATGTCTGGCCGGAAGAACTACCCGACTTTCAGGCAGAGGTCTACAGCTATTTTGAATCAGTATTTCGGCTGGGCTGCAAACTGTTTGGCGCCTTCGCCCTGGCACTCGATCTGCCCGAGAATTATTTTGACAGTGAGCTCAGCAAACCCATTGCCCAGCTGCGCCTGCTGTATTACCCGCCGGCAGAGAAGATAAAACCAGAACCACAGATGGGCATCGGTGCCCACACCGACTACGAGTGCTTTACCATTTTGTGGCAGACCGAACCCGGCCTGCAGGTTCAGAACCGGAACAACGAGTGGATCGAAGCACCGCCGGTCGAGGGTGCATTTCTGGTCAACATCGGAGACATGATGATGCGCTGGACCAACGATCTCTTTCGCTCGACGCCACACCGCGTCGTGACCAGGAGCCAAAAGAAACGTTACTCATTTCCGTTTTTCTTCGCTGCAGACTACAACACCGTGGTACGTTGTCTTGAAAACTGTATCAGTGAGGACAATCCACCGGGCTATCCACCGACCAAGTTCGGTTACTGGGTGGAAAACATGCACGCCTATTCTTACGTCTACCGGCACGACGAACGCGGCACGCTGCCGGCCCCGGAACTGGAACGCTAGGGACAGTCACCCGTCAGGCATAAGCATCCAGCCAGCGGGTTCTTTCGCCGTTACCCGACCACAGCACCGGAAAGAAACTCTCATCCATCCGGTCACTGTCCTGGTAGCGATAACGGCCATAGATCGGACCGGTACCCACGGCGATGTTCTCGGGCACGAAACAGGTATCGGAGGAGATGCAGTGCACCACCAGTGCCCGCCTCGGTAACGGGGACTCATTGGGAGCCGACCCGTGCCAGGTCCAGCCATGGTGGAAAGAGCCGCCACCCTTTTTGACGACCACAGGCACGATCTCCGGATCGTCTACGCCTTCCCGGACGGCGGCGGTGCGCATCAGCGCTTGATGGTCTGCTGGACCGTGAAACTCACCAAGTTCTTCAGAGGGTTTCCAACGGTGTGAACCTCGAACCAGCTGCATGGTCCCACCGTCAGCTGTGGTGTCATCCAGCGCGATCCAGCAGCTGATCATTTCCCGCGGATTCAGCCACGGCAGATAAGTACAATCCTGATGCATACCGATCGAACCGGCGCCGGGTGGTTTCCACAGTGAATTGTCGACCTGAAGCCGGGCACCGGGCCAGTCACCCAGTACGGCACAAGCCTCGCCGATGTCGGCACGCAGCGATGTTCCGGCGATCGTCAGATCGGCTTTCCAGCCGTTGCAGATCTGCCGGGTGTTAGCCGGATCACTCTCGCCAGCCTGCCAGTTGACCTCATCGGGCCTGACCCCCGTCTCGAACCGACCGGAAAATATGCGCTCGAACGCGTCACGCAGCCGGTGGATCGT
>CAZVVN010000035.1:0-31743 GCA_964630665.1 uncultured Acidiferrobacteraceae bacterium
TCCCCGAGGTACTGCACCAGGTTGTAGGTGAATGAATCATAGTTGTCGATCATCAGCAGCATGAGATCATCCCTCAAACCCGGGTGCTCTGGAATCAGCCAGATTCATTCTTCCAGTACACTGAGATCCAGCCCCTGGGCCGCCAACGAAGCGGCCCGGAAGACAGCGCGTCCCTTGTTCATTGTTTCTTGCCATTCGTTCGCCGGAATCGAATCCGCCACGATACCAGCGCCGGCCTGTATATAGAGCTGACCGTTTGCGAGGATCGCTGTACGGATTGCGATTGCCGTATCCATGTTTCCATTCCAGCCGATATAGCCCACAGCACCTGAGTAGATACCCCGCCTGTCGGGCTCCAGTTCCTCGATGATCTCCATCGCCCGCACCTTGGGTGCACCTGAGACTGTGCCGGCCGGAAAGGTCGCGCGCAATACATCGATCGCATCCAGATCCTCGCGCAAGGTTCCCACCACGTTGGAGGCGATGTGCATAACGTGTGAATAACGTTCAACTTCCATCTTTGAGGTCAGTTCCACCGAACCGATCTCGGCGATCCGCCCCACGTCGTTACGACCCAGGTCAACCAGCATCAGGTGCTCAGCAAGTTCCTTGGGATCGGAGATCAGTTCTTTTTCCAGAATGAGATCTTCTTCTTCACTCTGGCCTCGGCGGCGGGTACCGGCGATTGGACGAACCGTGACCTGGCCATCCTCCAGACGGGCGAGAATCTCTGGGGACGAACCCACGATATGGAAGTCCTCCAGATCCAGAAAATACATGTACGGCGAGGGGTTGACCGTTCGTAAGGCCCGGTACAGTGTAAGAGGTTCGGTGCGAAACGGAATCGAGAGCCGCTGAGATAACACAACCTGGAACACATCCCCGCTGCGGATGTAGGTCTTCGAGGCCTCAACCGCGCTCTCGAATTTCTCCCGTTCAAACGAAGGCGTGAAGTCATCCTCCCCGACCTGGCCCAGGTAGGGGATTTCGCCAGAAGTAGGTTGTTGCTCGATCTGGGCGACCAGATCATCCAGCCGGTCGTTGCCATTTTCAAAGGCCTTCTCGACCTCCGGATCGGTGTGCACAATAACCTGCAGTCGACCGCTCAGGTTATCGAAGACCACGACCTCATCCGACACCATAAGCAGGATATCCGGCGCACCGACCGGGTCAGGTCTTACTGAGTTTCCCAGATGGGTCTCAACGTAGTTGACCGTGTCATAGCCGAAGTAACCTACAAGCCCCCCGGTAAAGCGTGGCATGGCGTCGATCTGTGGGACATGAAACTGCTGTTGAATGCTCTGGATGGCACTGAGCGGATCCTGTGTAGTCTGACTGTGGATCACCTCACCATCTTCCTCGATCACCAGCTGGTCGCCGTCGACCCGGATGATCGTAGTGCATGGCAGACCGATCATCGAGTAGCGCCCCCACTTCTCACCCCCGTGTACCGACTCCAGCAGGTAACTGTAAGGCCCACGCGCCAGTTTGATATAAGTACTGACCGGAGTCTCAAGATCCGCCAGAATCTCCCGAACTAGGGGAATGCGGTTATAGCCTGCGGCTCGGTAGCGGGCGTAATCAGCGCGACTGATCATGACGCTGACCCTGCCTTGAATAGCCACGAACCGGTCAAGCGTGTGACAGGTTTGACAGAGCTCATTGACATGGGAAAGTTTTCTTACGGACAGCTACTCAAGCTTCGATAAGCTTAATGAATTAGCTGGGCAAACCCGCCAGGCGTTCAGCCGCCGATTGTAACCAGTCCGTTCAGTTCGGCTATTGAATCTAACACAGCATCTGGATTAAGTTGCGCTGGGACCTGCGACTCACCGTAACCATAGCCTGCCCAGAATACCGGCATACCAGCGGCCCGTGCGGCACAGATATCATTGATCGAATCCCCAACTAGCGCACAGTCTGTCGCAGGAACATCCAGGCGACGTGCTGCCTCGAGCAGTGGCTCTGGTGCCGGTTTTCGGACGGGTAGGTCGTCGCCGCAAACCACTGCCCCGAAACAAGGGCTGAGCTCGAGGTGCTCTAACAGGGGGGTAGTAAAGGCTCGGGGCTTGTTGGTAACGCAAGCCATTGCCAGTCCGTTCTGCTGAAAACTGCGGAGCACTCCAGTGACACCAGGATAGAGCACACTGTCCACACAGACCGACCGCGCGTAGTAATCCTCGAACAACCGGTAGGCCTCATCGACATCGGTTGCCTCAGTGCTGCCTATTCGATCCCCTGCAAGCGCTCGCGCCACCAGTCGTCGGGCGCCGTCACCAACCCAGGCCCGGATCTGGTCAGCTGTCACCGGCGCTCGATCCAGCGCACACAACATCTGGTTGGTTGCCCTGGCCAGATCCGGTGCGGTGTCGATCAGTGTCCCATCCAGGTCGAACAATAGGCCGTTTATTCTGAGGGGCCACTGACGGGGCAACTCTGTCCGATCAGTGGCAACACTGGTCATCAGACCGCGCCGTCGATTTCGGCTCGCATGGTCCGAATGACACTGTCGTAACGGTTCGGGTCAGATTCGTCAGCAGCAGAAAAAATAGCTGATCCTGCAACAAAAGTATCGGCTCCGGCCAAAGAGATCGAACGGATATTGTCCAGCTTGACACCGCCATCGACTTCCAGCCGGATGTTCAGGCCCGAGTCGTCGATCAGCCGTCTGGCTTGTGCCAGTTTTTCGAGGGTGCTCGGAATAAACTGCTGTCCGCTAAATCCCGGATTAACAGACATCAGCAGAATCATGTCCACTTTGTCCATGACGTGGCGAAGATGATCCAGCGGAGTAGCGGGATTGAAGACCAGACCCGTTCGGCACCCCACATCCTGAATCAGCTGCAAGGTCCGATCGAGGTGATCACTCGCTTCAGGATGAAAAGTGATGTAGGTCGCTCCGGCTGCCGCAAAATCCGGAATGATGCGATCAACCGGTTTGATCATCAGATGCACGTCGATCGGGGCCTCGATACCATAGCTGCGCAGCGCCGAACAAACCAGCGGTCCGACGCTCAGGTTCGGCACATAGTGATTGTCCATCACATCAAAATGAACGATGTCAGCTCCAGAGGCGAGGACCTGCTCGACCTCGGAACCGAGCCTGGCAAAATCGGCCGAAAGTATCGAGGGCGCGATAAGTTTGTTCTTCATTGGCAGCTCGCGTGTGGATCTGTCAGATGATCTGGATCGTCTGGCCAGGCGCGCCTTGTTCGCGATCCGTCAGGGGATCACCAGATAAAAGGCGGAATCGCCGCGTCGTAAATTGAGTAGCAAACCACGGGCACTGTGCTTAACCGCCTGGGCGAGATCATCCAGGCTGAAAACCAGCTGCCGATTGACCGACAGGATCAGATCGCTGGGCCGCAGTCCAGCCTGCCAGGCGGGACTGCCTTCGGTAACCTCCACCGCGCGTACTCCTGGCTGGCCTTCACGGCCGGTGAACTCATCGACATCTTCGAACAGGGCCCCCGCAAGTTTATCGCTGATCTGTACGCCCTGCCCGGTTTCCGCCTGTACCGCCCGTATCCGGATCTTCTGCACAATCTCCTTGCGATCCCGAATATAGGTGACCTCGATCTCATCGTCGGCCCGGGACAGACCAATCAGGTTTCGCAGCTCGGCGGCTCCTGAAACGACTCGCCCGTCTACCAAGGTAATGACGTCCCCCTCGCGAAGCCCGGCATCGGCCGCGGCTGAGTCGGGCATGACCCTGGATATCAGAGCACCGGCGCGGGTCTCGATGCCGAATGCTTCCGCGAGACTCGGGGTCAGGTCCTGCACGATAACGCCCAGGCGGCCGCGGCGAACCTCCCCGTACTCAATGATCTGGGAGGTCAGGCGCAGAGCCATGTTGGCCGGAATCGCAAAGCCAATCCCGACATTGCCTCCACCACGGGCCAGGATCGCAGTGTTGACACCGACCAATTGGCCATGAAGGTTAACCAGCGCACCACCGGAATTCCCCTGGTTAATGGAAGCATCGGTCTGGATAAAATCCTCATAGCCTTCGATCCCGAGCCCGGTACGGCCCAGCGCACTCACGATCCCGGAGGTCGCGGTCTGACTGAGGCCGAAGGGGTTGCCGATGGCCACCACGAAATCGCCGACCCGAAGTTCATCGGAATTGCCGATCTCGATTGCTTTAAGGTTGTCTGCGGGTATCCGGATTACGGCCACGTCCGCTTCAGGGTCCGCCCCCACTACTTCAGCATTAAATGAGCGGCCGTCATCCAGGCGTACCCGGATCTCGTCAGCATTCTCGATCACGTGATGATTGGTGACGACGTAGCCCAACTGCGAATCGATAATTACTCCAGAGCCCAAGCTTTCGGTACGCCGTTGTCGGGGCTGGCTGTCCGGAAGGGTGTTGAAGAAGCGCTCAAAGAACGGATCAGACTGAAACGGGCTTCCCCGTACCGTGACTTTCCCTTCGGTCGAGATATTCACGACGGAAGGCAGCACACCTTCCAACATCGGAGCCAAACTCGGCAGGACCTGTCCATCCACTGCCAGCGGCAGGTTGGCAACAACGTTGTGCGACGCAGCCACGAGAAATCCTGCCAAAAGACAAGTCATCAGCCAACGAGTGAGAGGAATCATGATTTGCCCGGGATACAGAGTTTGAACACGCTGGGCCCGCAACTGTGGACCCGGTTGGCCAATTATATCAATCTGAAGCGTACGAGGTCTGTTAGGTGTTGTTGGTCACCCCGTGGGGAACATGGCCCGTTGGAACATACTGACGTGCGGAATCACAGTGCGCCTGCTGATCATCGAAATAAATATCAGCTCCGAAAGTGTGCAAGAACTCGCCCTTGTCCAAGCCGCCGAGAAACACCGCTTCGTCGATCCGTATGTTCCATGCCCGAAGGGTTCGGATCACGCGCTCGTGGGCCGGTGCACTGCGAGCCGTAAACAGTGCCGTCCTGATTGGCGACTCATCTTGCGGCCAATCGGACTGCAACTGATGAACGACAGCCAGAAAGTGCCGGAACGGCCCGCCTATCATAGGAGTGGACGCATTCTTGCGCTCTGACTCGGCAAAAGCGGCCAGGCCCTGGTTCTGGAAAACCCGTTCGGAATCGTCCGCAAAAAGAACTGCATCACCGTCAAAAGCGATCCGCAACT
The DNA here is from genome assembly GCA_964630665.1 of uncultured Acidiferrobacteraceae bacterium. Classification (GTDB taxonomy): domain Bacteria; phylum Pseudomonadota; class Gammaproteobacteria; order Arenicellales; family UBA868; genus UBA9619. Next base: position 5,131 of record CAZVVN010000035.1, read on the forward strand.
GGTCTCCGATATTTTTATCGATTCTAGAAGGCATGATAGTGGCGGCCGCAATGCCAGCATCAAGTGCACTTCGCACGTCGTGGGGGTCAGCCGACAAAAACAGGTCTGCGTTAAATGGGGCGACGTAGGAGAACGGGCTTGCGCCACCCGAGAAAGCGGCTCGGGTAATTTTCAGGCTGTAATGACTGATCGAATTAAAGATCCGCAGCCCGGTATCCGCACTATTGCGGGATATCAGTACCACCTCCACCTGGTGACGGTTTCGGTCAGAGTGGTTCAGGGCGAGCAACTTACGAACGAGTCCGAACGCCACACCGGGCTCCAGGATCTCATTCTCGTGACTCATCTGGTAGTGGCAATACGCATCAACACCCTGCTCGGTAAACACCCGATGTCCATCCTCGAGATCGAACAATGCCCGGGACGATATGGCCACTACCAGTTTGTCATCAAGACGGAATTCCATGACAGCAGTTTAGCACTGACCAACGTTCACCTGAGTGGACAGAGCGGGTACTGATTACAGCGGATCAGCGTAACCGGCGAACCCAGGGGAAGCTTCCCAGGACAACGCCCAGCAGTGCAAACACCAGGATCGGCAGGCTGCCATAGCGGACAAACGGGGTCTCCCCCGTCATTGGGACGATGACACCGTGCAGTACGCGCTGCTGAAATTGCGGTGCACTCTTTAACACCTGGCCATCGGCCGATATGAGTGCCGACAAGCCGTTGTTGCTGGCACGAATCAGCGGACGACCGCTCTCTAGAGCTCGCATTCGGGCCATCTGCAGACGTTGATGAGGTGCCAGCGAATCACCAAACCAAGCGTCTTCGCTGAGATTCACCAGCACCGTGGCCGCTGGCAATGATCGGCGTACGACAGCCGGGAAAGCGTCCTCGTAACAGATCGAGACAGCCACCTTTTGACCGGCAAGCGCCATGGGTAACTGTTTGTCAGACCAGGCCGTAAAGTCCGACATCGGAATCTGCAGGTAATTCAGAACCCAGCCGAACAACCCGCGCAACGGCAGGTACTCGCCGAACGGCACAAGCTGCTGCTTGCGGTACAGCGCATCGCTCTCGCCCAGACCAAGCGCACTGTTATACAGAATTGTTTTATCTCCTATGCGCCGACGCTCCAGAACGCCGAATAGAAAATCGGCTGGCCAACGCCTGAGTTGCATCAGATAGCCGTCACGAATTTCATCGAGATAAAGCGGCAGCGAAGCTTCCGGCCATATCACCAAGTCAGCGGCGGGCGAACCACGGCTCGCCGACAGATACCCCCTGGCGATCGCTTCAGTAGCATCGGGGGACCATTTCTGCTCCAGTGGCACGTTGTTTTGAATGACCGTGACCCGAATCGGTTGCCCGATCGGGGTCACCCATTCGGGCCGGCCCAGGGCCAGGATCAGTAAAACACCCGCACAGACAGCGCCCAGTGCAGCCAGGCGGTCCGCGCCCGGGCCTGTTACAAGCAAAACCAACGCCGCACCACCTATCGCAGCCAGCCAGCTGCCAGCGAGCACCCCGCCAAATGGTGCGAGCAGGGCGAGCGGTGTATCGATCATGCCGTACCCCAGATAAAGCCAGGGAAACCCGCTGAATGCAAATCCGCGTAACCATTCACACAGAATCCAGCAGGCGGGCATGAGGAGGAGCATCCGCTGTGCTGCAGGACGATTTCGACCCACGGCCTGGAGTAGTCCCGCCGCAGCAGGGTAGGCCGACATGAGCAACACGAATCCGAACACCAAAAGAGCGGACAGCAGCGGCGGCATACCGCCAAATTGGTGCAAGCTGACATAGACCCAGGACACACCGACGCTGAACAAACCGATCCCAAAACAAAATCCCAACAGCGCAGCGCGTAGGAATCCGGCCGACAACCACAACACGAAAAGCAAGCCCAGGGCGAGCGGTGCGACCAGAACATACTCAAACGGGGCGAAGCCCAGCGGAAAGAGCGCCCCGGCTACCAGGGCCAGTGTTGGCGGACCGATCCGGTGCACTAGGCACCGATGTTTCATCTTTCGATCAGGACCATGGCCTGCAGGGGACTCAAACTGACTGAACCCTCGTGATCCGCAACAGCCGGGGCCGCCGGATGTCAGCGCTGAGTACTTCGATCTTGAGCCCTTGGAATTCCACCGTTTCACCACGAATTGGCAGGTGACCCAGCCGGGCGGTCACCAACCCACCGAGGGTATCAAATTCCAGCGGGTCGAGGGCGACCTCAAACAGCTGGTTGAAACTGCTGATCGGCATTTTTGCCTTGACCACACAATGATCGGTACCCCGGCGCAGTACCATGCTGGCACCTTCGTCGACATCATGTTCGTCTTCTATCTCACCGACAATCTGCTCAAGCACATCCTCGATGGTAACCAGGCCGATGACCCCTCCGTACTCATCCACCACAACCGCCATATGGTTACGACTGGCACGGAACTCCTGCAACAGGACATTAAGGCGCTTGCTCTCAGGAATAAATACAGCGGGCCGCAGCAATCGCTCCCAAGGCAGGTTCGAAGTTCCGTCCTCGCGCAAGTGTCGTAGCAGATCCTTAGCCAGGAGGATCCCTAGCACGGTGTCCCGATCACCACCGGTCACCGGAAACCTAGAATGCGCGGATTCGATGATCACTGGCAGCATCTGGTCCAATGTGTGGCTGGAATCGACGGTGACCATCTGTGCCCTGGCGACCATGACCTGATCGACTTGAAGGTCACTCACCACGGTAACCCGCTCCATCATCTGCAGGGTATCGTCGTCCAGCAATTCCCGGTGCCTCGCACCGCGCAGAATCTTGAACAACTGTTCGCGGGTAAACGGCGTTCCCCGCAGAACGTAACGCAGCCTGCTGATCAAGTCGTGCTGCCCCAGCAGCTTTTCTTCACCACCCGCCATGCCCGTGCTCAACAAATGCTGTACGGATCGGCAAAACCGAGTTTATCGAGGACCTGTGCCTCCAGTGTTTCCATAATCGCGGCTTCACGTTCGTTGATGTGATCATAACCACACAAGTGCAACACAGCGTGGATCATCATATGTGCCCAGTGCGCATCCAGGGTTTTGTTCTGTTCAACGGCTTCAGATCTAACCACCTCAGCGCAAACCGCAATGTCACCGGAAATGCCGATCTCGATGTCCGGTATCTTTTCGCTGGGAAAGGAAAGCACATTGGTTGGGGTCTTTTCTCCTCTGAAGCGAGAATTGAGATTCAGCATTTCACTCTTGCTGACCACGCGCACCGTGATTTCTGTCAAGTGATGAGGGGTAGCCTGCAAGGCGCTATTAACCCATGACACGATCGTCGGTGTCTCCGGTACAGCGTTGTCATGAACGGCCAACTGGACCTGGACATTCACGACCCTTGTGGTCGCTTGGCATCTGCCGCCTCGTAAGCTTCCACGATCCTCTGGACCAGTGGATGACGAACGACGTCCTGCGAACTGAACTCGGTCAGACTGACACCTTCGATGGGTGACAGCACGGATCCAGCATGTCTGAGTCCGGACTGCGTACCCTTAGGCAAGTCGACTTGGGTCACATCACCGTTGATAACCACTTTTGAACCAAAACCGATACGGGTCAGAAACATTTTCATCTGCCCGATCGTCGTGTTCTGTGCTTCATCGAGAATGACGAATGCCTCATTCAAGGTTCGCCCTCGCATATAAGCCAGCGGCGCAAGCTCGATGACACCGCGTTCAATCAGTTTGCCAACACGCTCGAACCCCAGCATCTCGTAGAGAGCGTCGTAGAGTGGTCGCAAGTAGGGATCGACTTTCTGGCCGATATCTCCGGGCAAAAACCCGAGTCGCTCACCTGCCTCGACAGCGGGTCGAGCCAGCACGATGCGCTCGACCTCCTTGTCTGCCAGTGCCTGTACGGCACAGGCCACAGCTAAATAAGTCTTTCCCGTTCCGGCCGGGCCGATGCCGAAACTCAGATCATGGGTCAGGATGTTCCGCAGATAGGAGCGCTGATGGGCGTTCTTGCCACTGATCGTGGTCCTGCGCAACCGGACAACCACTTCATCCGGGCCAGGCCTGGCACTGTTTTGATCATTCGGGATTTGAGACATAGCAAGATGGACCTCGTCCGGTGTCAGCACCTGCCGGTCCTCGGTATCCCGGTAGAGGGCTCGCAGCACAGTTTCTGCCTGATCGACATCGCTCGATTGACCATCAATACAGAACAAGTGACCACGGTGAGAGATCTTGACACCGAAACGTGCCTCCATCTGCTTGAGGTTCGTGTCGTATTCACCGCACAGACCTGCCAGGCGCTGGTTGTCTTCCGGAATAAGGTCGAAAGTTGAGGGCGTTGTGATGTTTTTCAAGCCGTCCCATGTACTGCTGTTGAATCGCCACCCATCATATCAGAGTTCGGGTTTTCATCTAAAACAAGGTCCCCGCGCAGCGAATTGGGCAAAGCCTCGGTGATTTTCACGTTGACGAACCGGTTTCGGGAATCAGCGACACCGGAGAAGTTAACCACGCGGTTATTGTCTGTCCGGCCGCTCATCTGTGTTGGTTGGCGCCGGGACAGCCCATCAACCAGAACCCGCTGGACGGTACCGATCATCTTTGCGCTGATATCCGCAGACATCGAGTTGATGCGCGCCTGAAGTCGTGACAGGCGCGCCTGCTTGACTTCACTGGGGGTCTCATCGGGCAGCATCGCTGCCGGTGTTCCAGGCCTCGGGCTGTAGACAAAGCTGAAAGACTGGTCGAAACCGGTTCGCTCGATCAACGCCATGGTCTTTTCAAAATCATCATCAGTCTCGCCCGGAAAACCGATGATAAAATCCGATGACAGTACAAGGTCGCTACGCCGTTGCCGCACACGCTGAACAATGTCCTCGTACTGGGCCACGCTGTAACCTCTTTTCATTAGCGAAAGAATTCGGTCCGATCCGCTCTGTACCGGAAGATGCAGGTGACTGACAAGTTCCGGAACTTCCGTGTAGGCATCGATCAGAGTCTGGTCGAAGTCGATAGGGTGCGAAGTTGTGTAACGCAACCGGTCGATACCCTCGATGGCCGCAGCATAACGGACGAGTTCCGCAAAGGTGATGACCCCGCCGTCATGACGAGCACCCGAGTAGGCATTGACGTTCTGTCCGAGTAACGTGACTTCACGTACCCCCTGTTCTGCCAGTTCGTAGACCTCGGTAATCACATCATCGAAAGGGCGGCTGAACTCCTCGCCCCGCGTGTAGGGAACAACACAGAAACTACAGTACTTGCTACAGCCTTCCATTACCGATACCAGGGCCCTGGCGCCATCTGCCCGGGGCGCAGGCAGACTGTCGAACTTTTCAATTTCTGGAAAACTGACGTCGATAACACCACGCCTGGACGACAACAACTGATCGACCATCACCGGCAAACGGTGATAAGTCTGCGGGCCAAACACTAAGTCAACATACGGCGCCCGCTTGAGGATGGCATCTCCCTCCTGACTCGCAACGCAGCCCCCGACCCCGATCATTAATTCGGGTCGAGTTTCTTTCCACTTGCGCCAGCGGCCGAGCTGGGAGAAGACTTTTTCTTGGGCTTTTTCACGAACCGAGCAGGTGTTGAGCAATAACATATCCGCGTCGTTCGCATTGTCGGTCGTCACCATACCGTGCGACTCCCCAAGCAGGTGCGCAATTCGCCTGGAGTCGTAATCATTCATCTGGCAACCGAACGTTTTGATGTATAGTTTTGTAGTCATCGGAATGTTTCTGGGTCTGGCCGTCTGATCAGCGCCTTCTCATGCGTTGTTTGCTGGGGGGGGTCGCGGATTATCCCCAATTTCGGACCGACTTCAAATGGGATAATACTCAAAATCCGGAACCTGACCGAGCCGCGGTGGTGATTTCTTCCAGTAACCGATATCTTCGCGGAGGATGGTGAAATAGCTAGCCCGGTCGGACATCTACTGCTGGCTCTGTCTTGCACAGGCCTTCGAGAACGATCTGCCGAACCCTGGCCAACCCTCGTCTGGGTCGTAATCGTCACCGCCTGCTGGGCGCCTGACTTTGACTTCGTCCCTGGAATTCTTATCGGCGAGCCCAACCGGTACCACCATGGAGTCTCACATTCCCTGGTCGGTGCACTGTTGTTCTCAAGCGCCATTGCCCTCAGTCTCAGGAAACTCACAGACAACAGAGTTGCCCTGGGCCGTATTTCTTTTCTGGCCTATACCAGTCATCTGCTCGGTGACTGGCTGAGCGTTGATACCAGCGTCCCAATCGGCATACCCTTATTTTGGCCGCTCAACGATAGTTATTTCATCTCACCAGTGTTGATTTTTCAGGACATTCGTCACGGCACCGACGGGACAGGCCTTACTGGATTCCTGATTGACGTGTTCTCTATCACCAACCTTTCGGCCATCGGTCGGGAACTGGCCATCACTCTGACGGTTCTAGTGGCAGTCGAAACTGTGCGACGCCGAATTGGGCGTGGTCACTGAATCTGTCAGATTTTTGTTAGAACAATAGAAGCTTTTCTCTTGGTCGAACTTCAGGCTAGCCACCTGACCGGTACCACTAATCCCAACGGTCATCCCGAACCCGGATCAGACCTTCCATGATGTCGACGGGGAAGACATGGAGCGTTTCGTAAGCTGGTGGTGCCAGTACTTCCCCCGTGCGAATACTGAACCGCGCACCGTGGCGTGGGCACTCAATCACATCACCCAGAATACAGCCAGAAGCGATTTCGGCACCATCATGGGTACAGACGTCCTCAATCGCATAGTACTCACCATCCAAGTTGAACAGGGCGACATCTGTACCATCAACCTCAACGACCTTGGTTTCACCGGGTTTGAAATCAACTGTAGTTCCAACGTTGACCCAGTTGCTCATGAGCGGCTACAGCAAGCCGAGTTCCAGGCGACCAGCTTCACCCATTCGATCCATGTCCCAGGGCGGATCCCAAACGAGTTCAAGCTGAACATCCGTGATCCCCTCCACGGCCCGGGCAGCACTCTCAACTTCACCTGGCAGACTTTCTGCCACCGGGCAATGCGGTGAGGTCAGAGTCATATCGATCATCGCACCATTGTTCGAATCAATCTCGACCCGGTAGATCAAGCCGAGGTCGTAGATGTTGAGCGGAATTTCCGGGTCGTAGACTTCTTTGATCGCCGCGATCACCAGGCCGCGCAGTTCGGGGTCACCACCGCCGCTGACTTTCGGCCCTGAGTCCGCCGGATCTGTCTCAGAGCCCACTGAATCCCCTGCCAATACCGGCGGGACGTTGGGCTCTGATACTGTGTCGGCTGGCGCAGATCCGATGTTATTGATCGCCGCGGCCTTCCCGGGTGGGCTGACTCCAGTCTGCGACGCGACCTGCCCTTCAGGCGGGGCGTTAAGCTTGTCGACCTCAGAATGCACAACTGAGTCCTCTGAATGTTGATCTTCCATGTTGTCGTCTACTGGAGTGTCACCGGCCAGGAACTTATTGACAAAACTGTCGTAACGCTTCCTGATATCCATTTGTTTAACGGTGTCGGGTTATTCCGTCGTGGCCGTGTCGCCGGTGTCGTGCAGTGCCGAACGCACGGTATGCCAGGCTAGAGTCGCGCATTTGACCCGGCTGGGATATTCCCGAACCCCTGAGAGTGCCTCCAGCTTGGCCAGTTCAAGATCATCTCCAGGATCTTCGCCTAATGCCAAGCGGTGAAACGCCTCGAAATATTGATCTGCTTGTTTGACCGTCAAGCCCTTCACGGTCTCGGTCATAATCGAGGCCGAGGCAGTCGAAATTGCACAACCCCGGCCCTCGAAACGCACGTCTTCAACCACACCGTCGTCACTCATCTGCAGTAAAACCACGACCTGGTCACCGCACAACGGGTTGAATCCTTCAGCCCGGCGATTTGCCGATGCCAATTCACCGTAATTGCGCGGGCTGCGGTTATGGTCAAAGATGACCGCCTGATAAAGGTCACGCAGATCACTCACGTGCGGAACATTTCCCTGGCTTTGTCGATGGCGGCAAACAGTGAATCGATCTCGGCCATGGTGTTGTACAGTGCAAAAGTCGCCCGGGCCGTGGCCGGCACAGCGTAATGTTCCATGACCGGCATTGCACAGTGATGGCCGGTGCGGATGGCCACACCTTCGTGATCAAGGATCGTACCGAGGTCATGGGCATGTATGCCCTGCAGCTCGAATGACAGGATGCCGGCTTTCCCGGGTGCATTGCCAAAGACCCGCATCCCGGATACGTGCTCGGTCTGGGCTGTCGCGTAGTCCAGCAGTTCATGTACATGTGCCGCAATGCGTTCCATGCCCAACTTTGAGACATAATCGACAGCTTCTCCCAATCCGATGGCGCCCGCAATGTGAGGCGTTCCAGCCTCGAACTTGTAGGGCAGGTCGTTGTAGGTCGAGCCCGAAAATCGGACACTCTTGATCATATCGCCGCCACCCTGCCAGGGTGGCATCGCATCCAGCAACGCTTCTCTTCCATATAGCACACCAATGCCGGTCGGACCATAGAGTTTGTGCCCGGAAAATGCATAGAAATCGCAATCCATCGCCATGAGATCGATCGCACTGTGGGGCACAGCCTGGGCACCGTCAATCAGAACCACCGCACCGGCCTCGTGCGCTATCCGGATGATTTCGTGTACCGGATTGACAGTCCCCAAGGTGTTGGAGACATGGGTTAAGGCAACAATACGGGTCTGGCTGGACAGCAGTTCTTTGAATCGGGCCATGAGCAATTCGCCATTGTCATCAAACGGCACAACCTTAAGTGTGGCACCGGTCTGGCCACACAGCAGCTGCCACGGAACGATGTTGGCATGATGTTCCATCTCGGTCACCAAAACTTCGTCTGATGGCGCCAGCCGTGATCGTCCATAACTCTGGGCCACGAGATTAATAGCCTCGGTTGTTCCGCGGGTGAAGACAATTTCCTGAACCGACCTGGCATTGACAAAACTGCGGACTTTCTCTCGTGCACCCTCGAAAGCGTCGGTTGCCCTTTGACTCAGCGTGTGGACACCACGGTGCACATTGGCGTGATCACAACGCTCGTAGGCCTGGACCGCATCGATGACCTGTTCTGGTTTCTGTGAACTGGCACCACTGTCGAGATAAACCAGCGGTCGACCATTGACCTTTTGATGCAGTGCCGGAAAATCTTTTCGAACTGACTCGACATCCAGCGGGCACAAGGTTGCGTCGGGAGTGGCCTGTGCTTGGTTCATGAGATGACTCGATCCATGCTCGAAAGCCGGTCGCTCACACAATGATCGAGATACAGTCGAAGGCTTTCCGGCTCGATCCGCTCCAGGATCTCACCTGCAAACGCGTGGGTGAGTATTCCGCGGGCTTGCCTCTCGCCAATTCCCCGAGAGCGCAGGTAGAAAACCGCTATCTCGTCCAGCTGACCGACCGTCGCACCGTGGTTGCACTTGACATCATCAGCGTATATCTCCAGTTGTGGCTTGGTGTCCACCTCGGCCTCCCGGGACAACAGGAGGTTCTGGTTGTTCTGTTCGGAGTCGGTCTGCTGCGCGCCAGCTTGGACCGTGATCCGGCCATGAAAGACCGCCCGCGATCGGTCATTGAGAATGCCCTTGTACAGCTCACGACTCCTGGCGCCGGGACTGTTGTGGACCACGTGGGTGTGGTTGTCGATGTGGCAACGCCCACGAGCAAGATAAAGACCAGCCAGATCGACTGTGGCACCCGAAGCATCCAGATTGACCAGTACGTCGTTCCGCACCAGCGAGCCACCCAACGTCATCGAGCAGGCACCGAGCCGGCTGTCACTACCCAGCCTGGCAAACAGACCACCGACGTGGAAACTACGCGAACTCTCATCGGTGATTCGCTGATGTGTCAGCTGAGCACCTTCTTCGAGGATCACCTCGCTGACTGCGTTAGTCAATGAGCGAGCCTCGACTACAGACAGGTAGCGCTCGATCACGCTGGCGTGGCTGCCTGGTCGACCGACAATGAGATTACGTGGCATACCCAATCGACCCTCACCAACACAGGCACAGATGAAAACCAGTTCCACCGGCTTGTCCAGCATGATTCCGGGACCGATATCCAGATACGCCCCGTCAGCAACAAACGACGAATTCATTGCCGTAAACCCGTGGGGCGAAGTCGGTAGGGCCGAGCCCAAAAGATTTTCTAGCTTCGCGTTGTCGGCACAGAGGGTCTCTGCCACACTGGCAACGGTCACCCCGGCCGGCAACCCGTCACAGCTCGACAGTTCCCGAACCAGGATACCGTCAGCAAAGACCAGCCGGTAACTGTTCAGCCCTGGCAGTTGTATGCTTTCAAGGAAATCCTGATCATTCCAGCTAGAAGGCCCCGAGACGGGGTCAAACGTTGACCGGGTTATGGGCCGGATGTTGGTGTATTTCCAATCTTCCTGGCGGGTGGTCGGCAGACCGACTCCTTCGAGTAACGATCTGGCTTGATTACGGCGATTATCCAGCCACGCGGTACCTACAGCCGGAAGGTTGGCCAACCGCTGGGCGGCAAGATAGTCCTCGGCAGTTGAAACAGCCTGGCTCATTCTGTCACAGCGCCGCTTCAGCGTTCGGCGAAACCGACTGCTGGACCCAGCCGTATCCGTGTTCTTCCAACTCCAGCGCAAGCTCCTTGCCGCCGGATTTGAGTACCCTGCCACCTGCAAGCACATGGACGTGATCGGGAACGATGAAATCCAGCAACCGCTGGTAGTGGGTGACCAGTACGATCGCCCGGTCCTTGCCGCGCAGCCCGTTCACACCTGATGCGACTACTTTTAACGCATCTATGTCCAGGCCAGAATCGGTCTCATCCAGCACTGCCAGACGCGGTTCGAGTAGCGCCATCTGGAGAATTTCGTTGCGTTTTTTCTCACCGCCTGAAAATCCTACGTTGACCGGCCGGTGTAGAAACTCCTCCTTCATCTCGACCAGCTTGAGCTTTTCCCGAACCAGCTTCAGAAAGTCTATTGCATCGAGTTCCTCATCACCGCGGTGCTTGCGGATCGCGTTAACCGCAGCCTTGAGCATATAAACGTTGTTGACACCGGGAATTTCAACCGGGTATTGAAAAGCAAGAAAAATACCCTGTCGCGCCCGATCTTCCGGCGCCAGTTCCAACAGATCCTGACCTTCGAAAACAACAGAACCGGAGGTAATTTCGTAACCCGCGCGACCCGCGATGATGTTTGCCAGGGTACTTTTACCGGAACCGTTAGGTCCCATGATCGCGTGGACCTCGCCAGCGTTTACCTGAAGACTGAGCCCTTTCAGGATTGGCTCGCCGGCGACCGCAACATTAAGATTTTCGACACTCAGCACTTGGTTTTCTCCTACCTTCGATTGGTGATTTCACTGCACCTTGACGATCAACCGACCGCACCTTCCAGGCTGATACCTAGCAATGCCTGTGCCTCTACCGCAAACTCCATCGGCAACTCCTTGAATACTTCCTTGCAGAATCCGTTAACAATCATCGAGACGGCGTCTTCTTCCGACAGCCCTCGCTGCCGGCAGTAAAATAACTGGTCTTCTCCGATCTTTGATGTGGTTGCCTCGTGCTCGACGATCGCCGTCGGGTTTCTGACCTCCAGATAAGGAAACGTATGTGCCCCACACCGATCGCCCATCAAAAGAGAATCACACTGAGAGTAGTTCCGCGCATTTTCGGCGCCCTTTAGCACCTTGACCAGACCGCGATAGGCGTTCTGGCCACGACCTGCCGAAATGCCTTTGGAGACAATGGTGCTGCTGGTCTCCCGGCCGATGTGAACCATCTTGGTTCCAGTATCGGCCTGCTGACAGTTGTTGGTCAGCGCCACAGAGTAGAACTCTCCGCTCGATCGATCACCTTCCAACAACACGCTCGGGTATTTCCAGGTGATCGCCGACCCGGTCTCTACCTGGGTCCACGAAATCTTGGCATCGTCACCCCGACAAGCACCACGCTTGGTGACAAAATTGTAAATGCCCCCGCGGCCCTCCTCATCACCGGGATACCAGTTCTGCACAGTCGAGTACTTGATCTGAGCTCCCTTCATAGCGACCAGCTCGACCACTGCGGCGTGTAACTGGTTCTCATCGCGCATCGGCGCCGTGCATCCCTCAAGATAGCTGACATAACTGTCTTCGTCGGCAATGATCAGGGTCCGTTCAAACTGGCCTGTGTTCAACGCATTAATCCTGAAGTACGTCGACAGTTCCATCGGGCAGCGCACCCCTTTGGGGATGTAAACGAACGAACCGTCGCTGAAGACAGCCGAATTAAGGGCGGCGTAGAAATTATCACCGGTGGGTACGACCGTTCCCAGATACCGACTCACCAGTTCCGGGTGCTCCCGCACAGCCTCAGAAAATGGACAAAAGATTACCCCCGCTTCGGCAAGCCTACTTTTGAACGTGGTCGCCACTGATACACTGTCGAATACTGCATCTACTGCGACACCGGCCAAGAATTTCTGTTCTTCCAACGGTATGCCAAGCTTGTTGTAAGTCTCCAGGAGTTTCGGGTCCACCTCATCGAGACTCTGCGGACCATCTGCCTGGCTGCGCGGGGCCGAGTAGTAGCTGATTTCCTGAAAGTCGATCGGTGCGTAATCGACATGGGCCCAGGCCGGTTCGTTCATACCCTGCCAACGGCGAAATGCATCCAGCCGCCAGTCGAGCATGAACTCCGGTTCGTTCTTCTTGGCCGAGAGTCTGCGGATCACCCCTTCATCAAGGCCGGGCGGCAGAGTATCCGCCTCGATCTCGGTGACGAAACCTTCCTTGTATTCCCTTCCGATCAGGTCACTGATTTCTGTCGCTGAAGAACTCATTTCCCTAGGCCTCTCCGAGGGTCCGCCTTCAGACCTGCAAAGCGAGGCCTGACACCCTGACCTCGGCAACCTTAATCAGCATCGGATCGTACCGGTCAACCGATCGGAATCGACAACGATCGACTGCAAAGAACCGCCCCGCAGTCCTTGTCGATTCGATTCCTGGCGCTCTGCCACAGCCTGAACCTCCGGCCGACGGACCAGGTTTTTCAACGTGATACCGTCTAGAAACCGATAAATCTCCTGGCTGAGTTCGGCCCAAAGCTCATGGGTCAGGCACTTTTCACCATCCTGACAGTTGGCCTCACCAGCGCACCGGGTCATGTCAGCTTTTTCATCCACCGCCCCAATGATTGCTGCGATCGAGATCTCGCCCGCGTCTTTGGCCAGCCGGTAACCCCCGCCCGGGCCCCGGGTCCCTCTGACCAGCGCATCGCGACGCAACTTGGCGAACAGTTGCTCCAGATAAGACAGCGAGATCTCCTGATTGACGGCAATATCCTGCAGCGTCACCGGTCGCTTGCCCTGATTAAGTGCAAGATCCAGCATGGCAGTTACGGCATAACGACCCTTGGTAGTCAAACGCATGATTTCCCCTTTACCGGTTAACGGCGTGTCGCGAGCGAGGCAGAACCTAACAACTGTCAGCCCCTGGCATCGCTATCAGATTGAATCGAATACAAAAGCCCATTGAACGCTCAAATCCTGAGGAAAATTATAAGGATTATCTTGCAAATAACCAAGTGTTTCTGTCAACTTTTGTTAGATGCTCAGATACGCGGTCGAGTCGAGCCGTTCCTTGGTCCAGTAAAGGTCGGGTTCTGCCGCTGCCCGGCAAACCAACCGAACACGATCAAGAGAACACCACCGGCACCGACCAGACCACTGACCAAGTTCAACTCGACCGGGCGGGCAGGCTCTGCGAGCACGGCCAAGGCTGCTGCGACCAACAGCAAAACACACCCCACTAAGATACTGGCGAAGCGACGCTGGCTGGACCTGAATTCTTGCCGCAAACTGTCGATCTCGTCGGAAAATGCCCTGGGTGTCTGGTTTTCTTCGTGCATACGACGTAACACACCGTGCGCCAGGGCAGGCAGCTCGGGCAACAACGGGACAATCTGCGGCCACTGCTGGCGCAGGTCGCGCAACAGCGCCCGCGGACCGATCTGTTCTCGCATCCAGCGTTCCAAGAAGGGCTTGGCTGTTTCCCACAGGTCCAGTTGGGGGTACAGCTGTCGGCCCAGTCCTTCGATGTTCAGCAGCGTCTTCTGCAACAGGATCAGTTGTGGCTGGACAGGCATATTGAATCGTCGGGCCACTTGGAAAAGCCTTATCACCAGTCGGCCGAATGATATCTCGCTGATCGGCTTGGCAAAGATCGGCTCACAGACGGTACGGACTGCCGATTCGAACTCTTCTGTGGGGGTGTTCGAAGGCACCCAGCCGGCCCGGATGTGTGCTTGTGCAACCGCCCGGTAATCACGGTTGAAAAATGCCAGAAAGTTCTCGGCAAGATAGCGCTTGTCCGACTCGTTCAGAGTACCCATGATGCCAAAATCCACGGCCCGGTATTGTCCGTTCGGACCTACGAATATGTTTCCCGGGTGCATGTCCGCATGAAAGAAACCGTCGCGAAATGCCTGGGTGAAAAAGATCTCGACCCCATTGTGTGCCAGCTGTTTCATATCGACACCGGCATTGCGGATGGCATCGACATCGCGGATAGGAATGCCGCCGACCCGTTCCATCACCATGACATCGCGTCGTGTATGCTCCCAATAGACTTGCGGGACATAGATGATGTCGGAGTCGGGAAAATTGTGTCGCAGCTGAGTCGCATTGGCAGCTTCGCGCATCAGGTCCATCTCGTCATAAATGGTCTTGTGGTATTCGTCGACGATCTCAACCGGACGCAGGCGTCTGCCTTCTGACCAGTGCTTGTCCGCCAGATAGGCCAGAGCATAGAGTAGGTCGAGGTCCTGATCGATCACGTTCTTGATGCCGGGCCGCAACACTTTGACGACCACGTCAGTCCCGTCACACAGCTTCGCCGAGTGCACTTGTGCAACCGAAGCCGATGCTATCGGCTGGCCGTCGAAATCAGACAGGTGTTCCTCCAACGCAACGCCGTAGGACAACTCGATCACCGCACGTGCCTCGTCGCCCGGGAAAGGCTCCACGTCATCCTGGAGCCGAATCAGTTCGACGGCGATGTCATCGGGAATCAGATCCGGGCGGGTTGACAACAGTTGGCCGAACTTCACGAAAATCGGGCCGAGTTCTTCAAGAGCCTCACGCAGTCTCTGACCGCGCGATTTGTCCAGTTTGCGTGACCAGTAGCCTGGCAGCAGGTAGAGCAGACAGCGATACCCTCTGAACAGATGCAGTGTCATGACAAACTCGTCCAGCCCGTGCCGCACCAAGATCCGCACGATTCGAAACAACCGCCCTGTCTGTCGCCAGCCTACGACCAATCGTCAATCTCCGGATGTTTGGCGTTCAAGCTTATCGACTCTCTGTTCCAGGCGGTCTGTGCTCTCCCGAAGGCGGGCCGCCTCGTTCAAGAATCGCTCAAGCCGTGGGCCAGTCACCAACAGGTGTTTCTCTTCTTTAAGAACTTCCCCGAGGTTCGCTGCAATCGATTCACCAGCCTGGGTTAACCAGCCGGCGATATCTCGGAAACCTGTAGATATTTTTCTTGCCGGTGTGTCCCCGACAACCTGAGACAGTGCTTCCTCCAGGTCCAGTGAACCAAGAACAACTCTGAGTTGTTCTGCAGTTTCTGGATCTCCGCTGACCTGCAGCGCAGCATCTGGCTGGAATGAGCTTCGGATACTCGCAGCTGTGCCTTGTAAGTAGTCCCCAAAGTGGCCACTGATAGTGACGTCCGCGGGTTGCTCTGATGCTCGCCTCACCTGTACTCCATCTTTCCCTGGTAACACGTGGATTATTCGATCCAGATCACTGATCTGTAGCGCAATCACTTTACCGATCAGCGGTTGCATCTTTTCCAGCGACACAGCATCCAAGGCGAGAACCCCGTTTATCAAGCGCTCTATTATCTGTTCTATCATTACCCTAGGGCCTTGCTCGGCTCAGACAACGATCAGTATCTGAATCCACAGTGCAATACCACGATCCCACCGCTGAGATTGTGGTAGCCCACATCGTCGAGACCAGAGGCCTGCATCATGTCTTTCAGGGTCTGCGGGTCTGGGTGGCGACGGATAGATTCAACCAGATACCGATAGCTCGCCTCATCGCCTGCAACAATTTTGCCAAGACGGGGAATGACGTTGAATGAGTAGAAATCGTAACACCGCGCCAGAAAATCGGCCTGCGGTCTTGAGAACTCTAGCACCAGTAAGCGACCCCCGGGGCGAAGCATACTGGCCATCGACTCAAGAGCCGACGTGATCCGCGTGACATTGCGCAAACCAAACGCGATGCAGACGCAGTCGAACTGGCGATCTTTGAGTGGTAGATTCTCGGCATCGCCGATCAGATAATCCACGTTACCAACGACACCCCCATCCACCAGTCGGGTTCTCCCCAGACCCAGCATCTCGGGGTTGATGTCAATTGCGACTACGCGGCCCCTCTCCCCGACCTTGTCAGCGAACCGGCGGGTCAGATCGCCTGTACCGGCAGCAACGTCGAGCACTTGTTGACCCGGCCGAACAGCGCTGCGACTGATGAGAAAATCTTTCCACAGACGGTGCCCACCCATCGACATTAGATCATTCATCAGATCGTAACGACGCGCAACCGATCGGAAAACATCGGCTACAAGCGGTGCTTTTTCATCTTGCGCCACTCTGACAAAACCGAAGTCGGCCATCGCGGGTCTGGTATCTTGTGTTTCCACGATTACGGGCCATCTCCTGTGCCAGCGTGAGGACACCTCGGGCGAGCTTGAACAGGCCCTTTTCAGCCTTCTCCTAGCCAGCTGGCAACTTCTTCAGCGAAGTAGGTCAGAATAGCATCTGCACCGGCACGCTTGAAGCCCAACAGCGCCTCGCTCACCACCTGGCGACGTTCCAACCAGCCATTAGCGATGGCCGCCGACAACATCGAGTATTCACCGCTGACCTGGTAAACAAACGTCGGCACACCCAGTTCGCGTTTGACCCGGCTGACGATATCCAGGTACGGCATGGCGGGCTTGACCATCACCATGTCGGCCCCTTCGGCCACATCTAGTTCGACCTCCCGGATAGCCTCATCGGAGTTTCCTGGATCGGCCTGGTAGGAATATTTATCGGCCCCAGCCAGATTGCCGGCAGAACCAATGGCATCACGAAACGGACCATAAAAACCGGACGCATATTTGGCCGAATAGGCAAGAATTCTCGTGTTGACGTGACCGTTGGTTTCAAACGACTGACGAATTTCACCGATCCGTCCATCCATCATGTCAGATGGTGCAACGATCTGAGTGCCCGCATCGGCATGACAAAGAGCCTGCCTGACCAGGACTTCAACGGTCGCATCGTTGACCACATAGCCACTATCATCAATCAGGCCGTCCTGGCCATGGCTGGTATAAGGATCAAGCGCCACATCTGTGATCACACCGAGATCTGGCAGATGTTCACGCAGCGCCCGCACCGTTCTTGGTATTAATCCGTCCGGGTTGTAGGCTTCTTCGGCATTGGGCGTCTTACGATCGGTACTGATCACGGGGAAAAGTGCAATAGCAGGGATATCGAGCTCGACCAGGTGTTCTGCCTTGGCCAACACTAAATCGGTACTGAGGCGTTCGATAGCCGGCATAGAGGGTATCGATTCGCGCTGGTTTTCACCTTCACAGACGAACAGCGGTTGAATGAGATCATCGCAGCTCAGCCGGGATTCGCATACCAACCGTCGATTGAACCGGTCGCGCCGTAACCGGCGCATACGTACGCGGGGATAACCTTTCATCGGGTATTCCATTCAGCGTCGCCCGGGTATTTTTCCTGATGCTTTCTTCCGGGAACCCTTTTTAGCAGCGACTTTCTTCGCCACCTTCTTTACGACCTTTGTCGCCACCGACTTTTTCTTCAGTGGTGCTTTTGCCGATGCCTTTTTCTGGGCACCCTTCTTGGCAGCGGCTTTCTTCGCCACCTTCTTTACGACCTTTGTCGCCACCGACTTTTTCTTCAGTGGTGCTTTTGCCGATGCCTTTTTCTGGGCACCCTTCTTGGCAGCGGCTTTCTTCGCCACCTTCTTTACGACCTTTGCCGCCAGCGGCTTTTTCTTAAGCGGTGCTTTTGCCGATGCCTTTTTCTGGGTGCCCTTCTTGGCGGTGACTTTCTTCGCCACCTTCCTTACAGCCTTTGCTGCCACAGGCTTTTTCTTCAGCTTCTTGATTACTGGTTTGTTGGCAGTTCTGCTGCTCGACATTTTTCCCGCGCCAGCGTTTTTCGGTTTTCTACCCCGAGCGGAATCGATCGAATGGTCTTCGTCAGTCACTTCCTGACGCACCACTGTACCACCACTGATCACCGTCACCATGTTGCCAGTTGGGTCACGTCGCTTTTCAGCGACGGTGACTTTTTTCTCCAACGGACGGATCTCGGTGTCAACGATCTCACAGATGTGCCCAAAGATCTTCGCTGGATCCCCGCTGCCATCGACCGTGCGCAGCTTGTGCTGGGCCTTGAAATAGGTAATCAATGGTGCAGTGTCCCGGTCATAAGCCTCCAGGCGTGCCTTTACTGATCGCTGATTGTCGTCCGGCCTCTGGACAAAGTTTCGAGACCCACACTGGTCGCAGATACCCCGTTTTGCCGGGGGTGAAAAGTACCGGTTGTAGGTTGTGCCACATTCACCGCACTCAGTTCTACCGGTCGTCCGCTTCACGACCACGGCGGGATCCATCGAAAAATGCAGCGCTAGCTGCAACGGACGATTCATCCATCCAAGCCGGGTATCCAGTTGCTGGGCCTGAGGAATCGTCCGTGGGAAACCATCAAGGATAAACCCACGTTTGCATTCGGAGCTGCGAAGCTGGTCGGTGACCGCATCGATGACGAGGTCATCCGAGACCAGTTCACCACTTTTCATGATCGATTCGACCTTCCGGCCGAGTTCGGTTTTCTCCGCCACTGCCCGGCGCAGGATCTCACCGCTTGAGATCTGTGGTACGCGGTACTTCTCGGCCATGAGCCTGGCTTGGGTCCCTTTCCCGGAACCGGGTGCTCCCAACAACACAATTCGCATCATTCGACCCTAATTTCAGTTATTTTGTAGATCTCAAGACCCAGCGACTCCCTAATGCTGGATCCTTAATCTCCGCTCCCCGGAAAAATCGGGGCGTCTACTATAGTTTCGTTTAGCGGCCTGTCAATGTATCTCGGCCATTAAAACTACTGATTGATCTCTCAGACTGCTCTGATAACCAGATGATTCGGCTTCAGGCTAAAATCCCGGGTATTCAGCCCGGCATGACTACAATGGCCAGAAGTGACCATAGACCGAATACCCGGCTCGTTTTTCTGGCAAGTTCACCGGGCAAGCTATATGGTGCGCGAGCACCGCTCAGGACGAATTCCGCTATCGGTACTCCGTTAAAGACCGGAAGAGCTTCCTGGAACTGATCTTATCGAGTACGGTGACCATGCGTAATGCGTCAGTGGACTCGGGAGATTCGAATCTGATCATAACTGGTAGAGACAAGGTGTCGTGTTCGGTGTGATAGACGCCGACCTGAACTAGAGCTTCGGGTCGTCAGATTGGCATAAACGCGGGATCAGGAACACAGAATGAGCAAACCGAGAAACGCTTTTTACGCCCAGTCTGGGGGAGTCACCGCGGTAATCAACGCGACGGCCTGCGGTGTGATCGAGACAGTTAGAGCTAACCGGCAACGGATCGGCAAGGTCTATGCCGGCCGCAACGGCATTATCGGCGCCTTGACCGAAGATCTGATCGACACCAGTTACGAAACCAAGAGCGCTATTGCAGGCCTTCGGTCCACCCCGGCTGGCGCCTTTGGATCCTGCCGCTACAAACTAAAAAGCCTAGAAGAGAACCAGGACGAATATCAGAGGCTCATAGCAGTCTTCAAAGCCCATGACATCGGCTATTTCTTCTATAACGGCGGTGGCGATTCAGCCGACACCTGCCTTAAGGTATCACAGCTGTCACAAAGCACTGGCTACCCGATTCAGGCAATCCACATTCCTAAAACGGTAGACAACGACCTGCCAATTACCGACAACTGTCCCGGTTTTGGTTCGGTCGCCAAATACATCGCCGTATCAACCCGTGAGGCCAGCTTCGACGTGGCATCGATGGCCAAGACCTCCACCAAGGTTTTCATCATCGAGGTAATGGGTCGACATGCAGGCTGGATCGCGGCAGCCGGTGGTATGGCATCTGATTCGGCAACAGATATCCCTATCGTCATCCTGTTTCCAGAAGTCGCCTTTGACCGCAGTCGATTCATATCAACGGTCAACCGAAAAGTGAAAAAATTCGGCTACTGCACGGTAGTGGTCTCTGAAGGTGCCCGCGACGCGCAAGGTCATTTTCTCGCCGACCAGGGCCTTCGGGATGCTTTCGGCCATACCCAGCTCGGTGGTGTTGCTCCAATTGTGGCTGCCATGATCAGGGATGACCTCGGCCTAAAATACCACTGGGCAGTAGCTGATTACCTACAACGTTCCGCGCGCCATATTGCATCCAGAACCGATGTGGAACAGGCTTACGCCACTGGCAAAGCGGCTGTTGCATTCGCACTGCAGGGGAAAAATGCAGTTATGCCCACCATCGTGCGAACTTCAAACAGTCCCTACCGCTGGAAGATCGGAGAAGCCGATCTCAACCGCGTCGCCAACCGGGAAAAGACGATGCCCCGCAGTTTCATCAGTCGTGACGGGATGGGGATCACACTCAGGTGCCGTCAATACCTGGCGCCGTTGATGGCCGGAGAGGACTACCCACCCTACAGAAATGGGCTTCCGCGGTACATCAGGTTGAAGAACATCGCAGTAAAAAAGAAACTGGCCAGACAGTTCACGGTCTGATAAACACATCAATACCCGACATGACCATCGAAAAACCCCAGCAGCTACTCAGCGTACTTGTTCACACTGTCCGCTAGACTCGGTGCAGATTCGTCTGGTCTTCAACCACAATCAATTTTGGGGAACCGCGTCCAAGCGACAGCATCATCATGGATCAGCCAGCTGAAGAGACCCACCTCATTGAGCAGGAACCCTTCTACGCGACCCAAGGCAAGGAAGTCGAAATCTTTGAAGCCGCTTACCGGAACTGTATTCCGGTTCTACTCAAAGGCCCTACCGGTTGCGGTAAAACGCGCTTCATGGAACACATGGCATGGCGCCTTGAGCGACCACTGGTCACTGTATCCTGCCACGATGACCTGACCGCTTCCGATCTGGTTGGCCGTTACCTGATCATCGGGGGTGAAACACGTTGGATCGACGGGCCACTGGCACAGGCGGTCAGAATGGGAGCTTTATGCTACTTGGATGAGATCGTCGAGGCCCGAAAGGATACCACCGTCGTCATTCATCCCTTAGCTGATGACCGCCGAGCACTACCAGTGGAGAAGACCGGCGAAGTGATCACCGCACCAACGACGTTCTGCTTGGCTATTTCCTACAACCCTGGTTACCAGAGCGTTCTTAAAGACCTTAAACAGAGTACGCGGCAGCGTTTCGTCGCGATCGACTTCGACTATCCCGACCCGAAACAGGAGGCCAGCATCATTTGCCATGAATCCGGGTTGGACACTGGGACCGCGAATCTATTGGTCCGTTTCGCCGGTATGACCCGCAACCTCAAGGGCAACGGCCTGGAAGAAGGAGCCAGTACCCGATTGCTGGTCCACGCCGCCAAGCTGATGCAAAGCGGAGTGGATCCCAGAACCGCCTGCCGTGGTGCAATCGCCGAAGCGCTGACCGATGAGCCGGACATGCTGGCTGCAGTCAACGAACTGGGAGCAACCTTGTTCTAGTCTGATGCGGCTCTGCTGCAACGCGAATTCTGGCAACGCGACAATTTCTTTCTTGTTCTTCAAACACATACCAGGAGATCAAAGGCAATGACCGATATTCACACCGACCCGGTACTGGGCGTTATCGGCGGAAGCGGCCTTTATGACATCGATGGGTTGGAAAACATCCAGTGGCGAGAAATCCAGAGCCCCTGGGGAGAGCCTTCCGACGCACTGCTGTGCGGACAACTCGGCGAACTATCCTTGGTCTTTTTGCCCAGGCACGGGCGCGGCCATCGGCTCAGCCCCACAACCATCAATTACCGGGCTAACATCGATGTCTTCAAACGCGCTGGTGTGACCGACATCATATCGCTCTCAGCAGTGGGCTCGTTTCGCGAGGAACTGTCTCCTGGAACGTTCGTGATCGTTGACCAGTTCATCGATCGTACTTTCGCACGGGAAAAAAGCTTTTTTGGCAGGGGCCTGGTGGCCCACGTCTCAATGGCCCGGCCAGTCAACCCGCGCCTGGCAGACTGGTGCGAGTCGGCTTGCCGCAGCGAGGGCATCCCGGCCCACCTTGGCGGTACTTACCTGGCGATGGAGGGGCCACAATTCTCTACCTTTGCCGAATCTCAGATGTACCGCCAGTGGGGTTGTGATGTCATCGGCATGACTAACATGCCAGAAGCCAAGCTCGCCCGGGAAGCCGAAATCCCTTACTGCACGGTCGCCATGGTCACCGATTATGACTGCTGGCACCCCGATCACGATAATGTCGATGTCAAGACTATCATCGGGGTGCTGCAGGACAACGCAGATCGAGCCCGAGCCCTGATCAAGCAGGTTGCTCCAAGGATGTGCGAGCGACCCGCGATCTGCCCCTCCGGCGACGACCGAGCACTGGAGTCGGCACTGATCACCGCTCCTGACGCGCGAGACCCCGAGATAGTCAAGATGCTGGACGCTGTTGCCGGCCGGCTACTGCTCTAGAGGTAGATCGACAATGAATATCGAAGAACTGGTCCGCTCGATACCCGATTATCCCAAGGCCGGGGTGATCTTTCGGGACATCACGACATTACTCCAGAATCCCGCTGGCTTTCGACGAACCGTCGATGAACTGGTCCAACCGTTCGCCGGTAGCCACATCAAGTCTGTGGCAGGCATTGAAGCACGTGGGTTCATCTTAGGTGGAGCCGTCGCACACCAGCTTTCCGTAGGATTCGTTGCTGTGCGGAAAAAGGGTAAGCTGCCCTGGCAGACCATCGGTCAAACATACCAACTTGAGTACGGAACCGATGAGGTCGAGATACACATCGACAGCGTCGCAAGCGGTGACCGGGTCCTGATTGTTGATGACCTGATTGCAACCGGCGGTACAGCTTGTGCCGCAGCCACCCTGATTCGGGAAACCGGCGCAGAGGTGATCGGGGCGAGTTTTGTTATCGATCTGCCGGATCTGGGTGGTAGAAAGAAATTGGAAGGCATCGGTGTTCCAGTGCGCACACTGATCGAGTTTGAGGGTGACTAAGGCTCCGGCAGATTCAATGGCTTGCTACCGGCCTTATGCCGAATCCTGTCGATTGTCCGCCGAATCGCGGGTCGCAGTACGATGTAAAGTTCCAGCCGGCGTTTGCCTGGGAAATCCAGCAGGCTGATACCGATCAATATCGTCAGTACCCCCTGCCCGGGCAGAATGAGCATCGCTGCCCCCAGCAGCAGCAATACAGACCCGATCATGTTCTTGATTACGCGTACCAGGAGCCAAAGAAACGGCTGTCGTTTCCACCCGGTAGGTATCGAGTGCCCGTCATGAGCGAAATAGTCCGGGTTCATCCTGGCGATTGCCACAAAGATCACCACCGCATAAACACCCGCCAGAACCACTGACCCGATTAACACCTGGGTAAGTAGGGCGGGGTTTGACTGCAACCACTCAAGAACAAAATTCAGCTTTTCCATCCAGACCTCGGCCAGTCGACTGTAATCATGGTGCCTAACTTCAGCGCCTCGGGCAAACATACTGGGCCCCTCTAAGGACAGGGCTCCTCGTTATACTTCGCCGGAATCTGGATTGACGATTTACCCATCCTCGCCGTGAGCCAGAACAGAAAACCTCTATCTTTTGAGTCACTTGAAGAACGTTTCGACGAACTGCTCGATGCCGTCCTGTCTTCAAGACGCACGGCAAAAGAACCGGCACTAGCGCTGTCGAGCTGTAGTCGCGCCCAGCAGGATTTCGCGCTGCACTGGCTCGAAGTCATTATACGCACCAATTCTGAAATGGGGTTTCAGTTCGTCAAACACGCTTCACGAGCATTGGAACTGATGGATCTGGCGCATGTTGAAGAGTGGGTTATCCACGCCATGGACGTGTATGACCGGCAGGGACTTTATCCGGGGAGTGAAGCGTTTGCGGCGGTCGACGACTTCGCGCGGGATACCGGCTTACGTCCAGTCACGGTCCACCTCGACGAAGCTGCCGGGGTACTCAATCACTACATTCACGGTCTCGCCGGACGGACGCTGCGAATCCAAAATGGTGACGACGTCTTTACCGACACCGAAGTGCTTTTTCTTCCGCCCATGCTCAATCGATACTCTGACAAACAAGACAACTTCAGACTTTACATATTAACGGCCACTTACCTCTGGGCCCAGACCCGCTTCGGAACCTTTCGGCGGCGCAAAGCTACTGACGAACCACTGTCGGTCCGGCTGCATCACTTCGCTGATCAGGCGCGCGCCTTGGGGCTTTTCTTTGCCCTCGAAGACATACGGCTTGAAGCCTGCATCAAACGTGAACTGCCCGGTCTGGGGCGACAGATCGACGTGTTCAGCGCGGGCCTTGGCGATGTTAAACGCGATGCTGCCTGGATCAGTCTGACAGACGCACTCCGACAAGAAGGCGCCAGTGTTGATACGACGCTTGAACAACTCGAAGTGCTCTACGCTAGCGAGATCGTGATTCCAGAACCACGCCCCTGGCAGGGCAGCCTGCGCCTCGAGCTCGCCGAACAGGTACTGGCTGCCCGACTACAGCAAGAGCGCCAGGAATTGAAGGTCCGCCTTGCCGAGATCCTCAACGAAGATGAAAACAGCCTCGATGCTGACATGCGCAAGATCGAACTGCAGACCCTGGACAACAGCGAAGGTACAACAGAACTCACGCTGGAAATCGACGGCAATACCGTCACCCCACCACCTGATGTCAGGCGTATCCTTGAGTCATTGCTGCTGGATCTGGAGGAGATACCGCCCGATTTTCTGGTGGCGGCGGGGGCAGGAGACTACGATCCCCGTGCGCAGGAGGACAGGAGTACCCGCGACGTCTGGAAGGGGGCCTATCAGGAAGAGGGTGTGCTCCACTATGACGAATGGGATTTCCGCCGCCGACACTACCGCAAGGGCTGGTGTGTATTACGGGAAATCGACATGCGGTCGCTGGACAAACCATTCGTCGAACAGACGCTGGAAAAGTACCACGGTCTGGTAAGCGAACTACGGCGCAGTTTTGAAGCACTACGTGGCGTTGAACGTCGACTGAAACGCCAGAGCCACGGCGATGACATTGACCTCGACGCTGCAATCGAGGCGAGAATCGAAGCTCTTTCTGGTCGTGAGATGCCGGACAATCTGTTTTCCCGTCCGCACCGGTTGGAGCGTGACATTGCGGTGATCTTCATGGTCGATGTCAGTGGCTCTACAAAGGGCTGGATTAACGAGGCGGAGCGTGAAAGTCTGGTCTTGTTGTGCGAGGCCCTTGAGATTCTTGGGGACCGTTACGCCATATACGGATTCTCCGGTATGACCCGTAAGCGCTGCGAACTCTACCGCATCAAGCGTATCGATGAGACCTACAGCCACGAGGTCAAGTCACGTATCGCCGGAATCCAGCCACAGGATTACACTCGCATGGGCGTTACCATTCGGCATCTCACGCGTTTGTTTCGAGACATCGACGCGCGCACACGGTTGTTGATCACGCTGTCGGACGGTAAGCCCGATGACTATGATGGTTACCGCGGGGAATATGGTATCGAGGACACGCGCCAGGCACTCCTCGAGGCCAAGCGTGCCGGGATATACCCGTTCTGTATAACCATTGACCGCGAAGCCAGGGATTACCTGCCACACATGTACGGAGAGGTGAACTACACGCTAGTGGATGATGTGCGCCATTTGCCGGTCAAGGTCTCCGAAATCTACCGCCGTCTGACCACCTGAAACCCAAGTTGACGCCGTTTTCCACCTCATTTTTCGGGCCCATACAAAACTTGTTGACCGACCCAACATGTTGGGCGTATTCTTTACCCCACGCCACAACATATAGTGTTACTGCAACGGCCTGCCAAAACAATGTGGCGTATCCGGAATCGCTGTACTGTAACCCTTTGAACAGAGCGACCGGCTCACCCAGGCAAAGGGGTTTGAGCCTTCCGAGGACGTTTGTCCCGCGGGGAATGAGAACGTAAATGAGCACACTTAATCTGGAACAGTTTGCCTCCACTTCATTGGAAGTCGAGTTCCAACCCGCGTCCATTGATATCTGGGACAAAAAATACCGGCTCAAAACCAAAGACGGTGAACCAATCGACCAAACCATCGACGACACCCTGAACCGGGTCGCCCGAGCCCTGGCCGATGTCGAGCAAACCCAAGAGAAGCGTGACCATTGGTACGGAGAATTTCTCTGGGCTCTTCGAAACGGCGCCATCCCCGCCGGCAGGATTACCTCCAACGCCGGTGCGAGGGAACATAAACCAGCGACCAGCACAATCAACTGCACTGTATCCGGCACCATTCCTGACTCAATGAAGGGAATTCTGA
>CAZVVN010000036.1:0-31295 GCA_964630665.1 uncultured Acidiferrobacteraceae bacterium
CACGTAGATCCGGCAGGGGCGCTGGCGGCGGCCCGGGATTCGGACCGGCGGTATGCCAAAGGCTCCCCGGCAGGTCCGCTGGACGGACTGCCGCTGGTCGTCAAGGACAACATCGAGGTGGCGGGCCTACCGGTTACCAACGGCATGGCGGTTGTGCATCAGTCGGTTTGCAATGCCGTTGTGGCTGCTCGTCTCCGCACGGGTGGAGCCGTGTTACTCGGCAAGGCCAATATGGATGAAGCCGCTCTTGGTGCCGACGGGGCAAATCCTCATCACGGCCGCGTTGAGAACCCTGGGCAGAAGGGATTTTCCGTCGGCGGTTCCAGCGGCGGCTCGGCCGCGGCGGTCGCCGCTCGGTTTTGCTCAGCGGCGCTGGGTACCGACACGCTGGGTTCGGTCCGGCTACCTGCAGCCTACTGCGGTCTGACCGGATTCAAGCCGACCCATGGCCTGATTCCGGCGACTGGAGTGGTGGCGCTGTTGCCCGGGTTTGACGCGGTGGGACCGATCGCCCGCTCTGTCGCCGACGTTATCCACCTGATGAGCGGTCTTGTCGACTGGCAGATGCCACTGGAAAAGCAGGTCGAGGAGCCCTTCTCCTGGGGTGTGCCGGCCGAGCTTGAAAAGCAACCGATGATGCCGGTTGTTCGCGAGGTATTCGAGCAGACCGTGTCACGGCTGGCCGGGGCTTTTCCTTTCCGCGTACCGGTCCATCTCCCGAGTTGGGCCCCCGGACCAGCCCGGCGGGCAGGGCTGCTACTGGCAGAACATGGCGCGGCCCAGCACTGGCCCCAATGGCTGCAGACAGCAGGTGGCGCTGCGTCCGAGCATCTGCAGTCAATGCTGGAATTCGGCCGGTGCGCCACGCCCGATCGCCTGCAGGTGGCGCGCGAACGCGTCCAACAGCCGGCACAGGATCTGCGCGGCGCTTTTCAAGAAATCGATATTCTTATACTGCCTACGACACCACAAACCACCTTTGCGGTCGACGAACCGGCACCGTCCAGTCAGGCTGACTACACGGCGCTTGCCAATTTCGGCGGTTGTCCCGCGATATCCTTGCCCTGCCCGGTAGTGGCTGATCAGCAACCGGTGGGCCTGCAGTTGATCGGTGCGCCGGGTAGCGACCAGCGGCTGCTGGATTGGGCGAGGATGATTGAGCAATGTCTTGTCCAGTGACGCACCGACCAGCCGGTTTCAGATGCGAATCAATCGACATCCACGGCCGATCCGCCGACCCCACTTACCGATTCTGATAGACTGCAATCTGGCGAATCGCCGGGAGTGTGGGAGCAAAGCGATGGCATCAAGCCCGTCTGAAAAGAAACTTGTCCTCGAAGGTGCGTCAACAGCTTACAGCCGCAGGGCCCGCTACCACAGCAGCGAAAACAACTTTGAATTCTCCTGGCCGGCGGTTCCGGTCCACCAGTTTGTTGTCGAGCGTGATCGGGCACTCGATCCGGCCGGGCCCACGGGGCTGATCGCGCTCGATCTTGGTCGTGAGCTTGGTGTCGGCTACCCTGCGACCACGCCCACCTTGTTGATGCGCTACGCCAGGATCAGGCCTGGCGAGGTGCTGACAAGCGCATTTCAGGCCTCGGGGACGGTGTACTACGTCATCAGGGGGCGTGGTGAGTCCGCGACGGATAATGATCGCATCGAGTGGAGTACGGGAGACCTGTTCTGTTTCCCGGGTGGGCAGGACACCCGTCACCAGGCGAAAGACGATGACTGCCTGCTTTTTCTCGCCACCAATGAGCCACTGCTCAGCATTGACCGACTTGACCCGCCGGCACCTGAGCGGGCGGTCGTCGCGCCGGTTCACTGGCCAGCTGCCGAAATCGCGCGGCAGTTCGAGACGGTGTTAAAGCGCCCGATCACTCCCAACACGTCCGGTCACGCGGTACTATTTTCCAGTGAGGCTTTAAGCGGCAGTACTAATGTGCTGTCGACGGTGAATTGTGCGATCAATACGCTTGAAAGCGGCAAAGACCAGCGTCCCCATCGACACAATGGTGTTGCGGTGACGCTGTGTATCCAAGGGCAGGGCGTTTATTCGATGATTGGCGACCAACGGGTCGACTGGACCCACGATGCTGTTCAGATCACGCCCCCGGCCGAACTCCACTCGCACCACAATCGTGGGCCACAGCGAATGGAATGCCTGATCTTTCAGGACGAGGCGCTGCACTACTACACGCGGACACCCGGATTCAGCTGGAACTGATCAGGTCTTAAAGGTGAGTGCCGCTGTTTTTTCCCTGCGCCGGGACGCCCAGATCATGGGCCTGGTCGGACTGGCTCACGCATCCAGTCATTTTTTTCACCTGGTGCTACCTCCGTTGTTCCCAATTCTGAAGTCCGAGTTCGGCGTAAGTTACGCGCAACTCGGTCTGTTGCCTGCTTTGTTCTTTGCAGCGTCCGGCGTCATGCAGATCGTCTGCGGTTTTCTGGTCGATCATTTCGGTGCCCGGCGCGTGCTGCTGAGCGGCCTGGCACTGGTTTCCATGAGCATACTGCTGTCCGGATTCGTGTCCGAGTTCTGGATGTTCATTCCGCTCGCCATCATCGGCGGGGTCGGCAACAGTGTATTCCATCCCGCTGATCTGGCGATCCTAACCGCCAAGGTCAGCGGGCCCAGGCTCGGCCGGGCATACGGAACCCACGCCCTGTCGGGCAACATCGGCTGGGCGCTGGCACCGGTGTTTGTCATGACCGTCGTCCAGTTCAGTGACTGGCGAACGGCGCTCGTCCTGTCGGGATTTGTTGGCCTGGTGGTGTTACTCGTGCTGATTGTGACGGGCCCTGAACTGACCGACTCCGGGCAGAGCCCCGCGAAGACAAAAGCCGAGCGTTCCAGCGACGCCATTCGGGAGAACATCCGCCTGCTGCTGTCGCCCACGGTTTTTTCGTGTTTTCTGTACTTCACGTTTCTTTCCACGGCTCTGATCGGTATTCAGACCTTTGGCGTCACGGCGATGGTGCAGATCTATACGGTGCCATGGGAGTTGGCGACAACCGGGCTCACCGTGTTCCTGATTGCCTCGGGAATTGGTGTGATCTGTGGTGGATTCGCAGCCGACTGGACTGATCGCCATGACCTGATCACCATATCCGGAATGATGCTAGGCGCTTTGGTTTTTCTGGCCGTCGGTTCGGGTGAAATCTCCACGGGGATCCTGATTCCAGGCCTGGCGGTCGCGGGTTTCGCGTCCGGCACGACGACTCCGTCTCGCGACATGCTGGTCCGCAAGTCCACGCCGCGGGGTGCCTCCGGCAGGGTCTTTGGATTTGTCTATTCCGGACTTGATTTAGGATCCTGCCTGATCCCGTTGGTGCTCGGCTGGGTCCTGGATCGTGGCACACCGAACATTGTGTTCTATATTATTGCGTCAATGCTGATGCTGACCGTACTGACTGTGTTCAGAGTCAGGCGCTTTGCATCGCAGCCGGGTTACACTGCCTGATTCGACCGCAGCGCAGCTTCTGCCAATTGACCTGAGGTGATGTTATGACCCACTACCGGCTCACAGACCTGGTGAAGTCATTGCCTGCAACGGTCCCGTTCGTAGGTCCGGAAACTCAGGAGCGCAACCGTGGCGGGACGTTTCGGGCCCGGATCGGCGCAAACGAGAACGTCTTTGGCCCGTCTCCTGCAGTAGCCGAAGCGATCGCCCAAGCCGCCGCTGGCGCCTGGATGTACGGTGATCCCGAGAACCATGTGCTTCGTCACGCCATTGCTGAACACCATGGCGTCGCGCCGGATAATGTCATGACCGGGGAGGGGATCGACGGTCTTCTGGGCTACGTTGTACGGATGTTGGTCGAGCCGGGCGACCGGGTCGTCACCTCAACGGGCGCTTATCCGACTTTCAACTACCACGTCGTTGGTTACGATGGGGCGCTTGTTACGGTGCCGTACCGGGATGACTGTGAAGATGTGGAGGCGCTGTTGGAGGCTGCTGCTGCCCAGCAGGCCAAGCTGATCTATCTTGCCAATCCCGACAACCCGATGGGCACTTGGTGGTCTGCCGAGGCGATCAATGAGATGATCGCCCGGGTGCCTGAAGGGACCCTGCTGTTGCTCGATGAGGCTTATGGAGAATTTACCGAACCCGGTACTTTGCCGGAGATCGATGTCTCCAGTGACAGTGTTCTCCGTTTCAGAACGTTCTCGAAGGCCTATGGGCTCGCTGGAATCCGTGTCGGCTACGTGATGGGTAAAAGCGCTCTGGTTGGAGAGTTCAATAAGGTTCGTAATCACTTCGGGGTCGGTCGGGTCGCCCAGGCCGCTGCTTTGGCTGCCCTGGAGGATCAGGATCATCTGGCGTTGGTTATCGACCAGGTCAAAAGGGCGCGCGCGAGGATCACTGAGATCGCGCTGGAAAACGGTCTGGCCTCGCTGGCATCGGCCACCAACTTTGTCACGATTGACTGCGGTCGTGACGGGGACTTTGCGGTTGCGGTGCTGGAGCGGCTCGTCCAGGAAGGCATCTTCGTGCGGATGCCCGGAGTGGCACCGCTCAACCGTTGTATCCGCGTGACAGCGGGATTGGATCACGAACTCGATGCCTTTGCCGAAGCACTGCCGGTGGTGCTTTCCGAAGTCGCTGCCCGGCGCTGAGCGGTGTGATCCAAGATCTAAGGGCAGCGATTCCACAGCCGGCAGTCGGCATCAAAAACTCAACCGAGCGACGAGTCCCACGCCCATGACTATCAGCAGGATCAGCACTGACCGTCGGAACCAGTCTGCCGGCAGCCAGCGCCGGATCCAGCTGCCGAACTTGATGCCGGTCATAACAGCTAAAAGACCGATCGCGGCACCTTGGATCGAGGTTAAGGTAACCAGACCCAGATGGGTGAGCCCCAGCGCCAGGACGAGGCTGGAGAGGGTGAACGAGATGTTGATCGCCTGGATAAACTGATCGCGCGACAGCGGCATGGACAGCAGAAACGGCAGCACCGGCAAGACCTGGGAGCCGGTGAAGCCATTAATCAGCCCAGTTGTAAAGCCGACGGGCATCTCGAGGCGCCTGGCATACCGGGCCGGGAGTTGCAGGCCGGGTTGCGCGAGGGCGACCCCGCAGTAGAGGATCAGCACCAGGCCGAGTGCCGCGGATGAGACCCGCGGGTCGAGCCAGTTGAGCAGCGCCAGCCCCAGAATGATTCCTGGCGGTGCAGAGATGTACAACCAACGGAATCGGGACAGCGTCGCACGGAAGTGCCCAGCGTCGTGCATCACGATGAGGTTGCTGGCGACCGATGGGATGATCAGCATCGGCAGCGTCACCTTGATGCCGAGGGCATAGACCAGGAACGGCATCGCGGTCGTCGAGAAGCCCAGGCCGGTCACTCCTTTGACGAACGCCGCAAAGAAAAATGCGCCGGTCACAATAAGAATATCTGTAGTTTCCAAGGGTTCGTGCCTTTCCGGGTGACTGGTATCGGAGTACGATCTCGATCAGGCCTGAACGCCAGGAACGCATTCGGACTGCCATGAGTTTAAGCGAAAGTTCAATGGATGATCACACGGTATTTAGCTTATCGGACCGGTTCGTGAAGCGGCTCGCGGCGCATCAGCCGATACTGGCGACCCAGATGGGTGTCGCCGGTCATGACGCTGTGTGGGGAAAGCACGATCCGGAGAGCTGGCAGGACCTCAAGGCGCTGCTTCGAGAGGTGCGCAGTGAGCTTGTCTGTCTGCCACCGTCAGACCGGTACTGGGAGCGACTCGGCCGGCGCGTGCTGGATGACTACCTTGCGGTTCGGTTGGAGCACATCGAGAGAGGAGAGCCGCTCCGCGACCTGAACAATATCGCCTCACCGCTGCAGGCCTTCCGCGAAACATTCGACCTGATGCCGCGCGCGAGTGACGCTGATTGGCTGGCCATTGCTAAGCGTCTTGAAAGTATCGGACAAGCGATCGACGGGTATACCGCTTGCCTGACCGCGGGGCGACAGCGGGGTTTACTGGCTGCCAGGCGTCAAGTCAGAGCCTGCCTTGAACAGTGCCGCGTTCACGCGTCAGATGGCGCATTTTTTGATGCTCTCGTGCAACAGGTGCTCGATACCGGAACGTCGTCGTCGATCCAGCGTCTGGTCGCCACTGGCGTACAGACTGCAAGGACCGCTTATTCCCGGTTAGGGGATTACCTGCAGAGGGATTATCTGCCCGGGTGCTCTGGCAAGGACGGTGTGGGTCTGGAACGCTACCGATTCGCCACCCACAGTTTCCTTCTGACCGAGATCGACCACCCTGCGGTCTATCACTGGGGTTGGCAGGAAATCGCCAGACTTAAACGGCAGATGGATTCCGTGATCCACAGAATCGAGCCGGGCGGGAGTTTCAGGGAGATCGTTCAGTTGCTCAAGACTGACCCGCGCTACGCTGTGGATTCTCCAGAGTCGTTCCTGGAACGAATGACTGAAATCCAGCGCGATGCGTTGGAGCGCCTGGATGCCCGGGTTTTCGAGGTGCCTGCGCAGGTTCGAACCGTCGAAGTGCGCTTTGCTCCGAAGGGCAGCACACTGGGGGCTTACTATGTCCAGCCTTCGGAGGATTTTTCCAGACCCGGGTGTGTCTGGTACGCAAAGCCCGCAAACGTCACGGCCTTTCCACTTTATGACGAGGTGACGACGGCCTACCATGAGGGTTTCCCCGGACACCATCTGCAGATCGGTGTGCAGCTTTCCCTGGGTGACCAGCTGACCCGTGCCCACCGCCTGGCTATCTGGCACGACGGTTATGGGGAGGGATGGGCGCTGTATGCCGAACGCCTGATGGGAGAGCTGGGTTTTCTTGACCAGCCTGAATACGAGTTCGGTTTGCTCGCGAGCCAGATGATGCGGGCCTGTCGGGTCGTGATCGACATTGGCATGCACCTTGGCCTCGCGATTCCACCGGATGCGCCTTTTCAGCCGGGCGCTGGATGGACATTCGAGACAGCAGTGCAACTACTGATCGACTATGGGTTAATGGATGCAGGAAATGCCTGTTCAGATGTGACGCGCTACCTGGGCTGGCCGGGTCAGGCGATCTCCTACAAGGTCGGTGAGCAGTTCATTCTGGATCTGCGCGAACAGGCCAAGTGCAAAGAGTGGTTCACGCTGAAGGAATTTCATCGCCGGATACTGGGTTCGGGCCCGGTGGGGCTCGACCACCTGAAAGAACTGATTCTCGCACAGCCATGACCCGCAGTTGGATGACTGGCTGTAGCGGGGACTGTCGTAAGAATCGGTTACACTGACAGCAGTCGATATGCTTGGCAAATGACATCCCGTATGCCGGGGAACGCCCTGTCCGGAGTTGGTCGAGACCCGCCGGGCCGGGGCGGTGGCTCAGAATGGAGGTACGCATGGTGTTCGAGTTCCTGAAAAAATACCTGTCATCGTCGGACGCTGAAAAGGATAGCGGCGATCGGACACAGGCCGTCGAACATGAGGGTTACACGATCGTCCCCATGCCCCGAAAAGGGGATGGCGGCTGGAGCACTGAAGGTCTGATCGAAAGAACAGTCGACGGCGAGGTGGAATCCCGCCACTTCATCCGAGCTGAGACGCACAGTGACAGGGACCAGGCGATCAGTCACTCTGTCCTGAAAGGCCGGCGGATTCTCGATGAGGAGATGCGTATGGCACGAAACAGGGGCAGTTGATCGCCCGCTGGACGGATTGAATCAGGCGTCGACGCCGTGGAAAAATACCCGCCCGGTTGCTAGCCAGGACTCAGCAGAGCCGCCATGCACTGCTGGATTTTCTGCATGCCCTTGAGCGGCCGCACCCAGACCTTGAACTCGATGATCTGATCGTTCTCATTCCAGCGAATATGATCCACACCGTTGATCTCGATGTCGTCGATAGTCACCTGGAATTCGAGCATCGCCTCGTGGTCACCGATGATTTCCCGCTGGTAGGAAAAGCTTTCGTTCAGCAGGACGAGGGCCGCGGCTGAGAGGTATTTGACGACGATCGATTTGCCCACCTGGGGCGTGTGCACTATCGGCGAATGAAATACCGCATTGTCGGCGATCAATCTATCGAGCAGCCTTGCGTCGCGTGTTCGAACGACCTGATGCCAGGTATCCAGTGCAGTCGTCATCTCGCGGGTTTTCTCCAGATTCAGCTCAGATCAGGACTCAACCAGACGGCTCCAGTGCAGCCAGTACCAGCCGATGGAAGTGATGAACCGCGTGCTCGGCGATCCCGCTCAGATCAGGGTCGACGATGAACCGCCCCTGATCGTAGGACTGGGACTTAAGTCCTTTCTGCACGGATTCACACAGGGCGACATCCTCGGGTCCCAGGGTGTTGTTAACGTACTGAAGCTGTAATTCAATATTCGGGTCGGCATCTAAACCGTAGCGGTGACCGGCAAAACTTGTGGTTTTATGATCCAGTGGCAGGAAAGACAAGATAGTAAAGCAGGAGTGTCCGGGGAGCATATTGATGGTTGTGGTCGGCCATAGGTACCAGAATGCGCTCTCTTGGTTCGGTGTGCTTGGATCAAAGGCATAGGCGCTGTTCTCGGGTCGGGTCTTGGGTCCCAGCTGCCGGGACCAGTTATGGAAGGTATCCATGCGGTAACTAGACATGTCAATCAGTGATGCGAAATCCGGGTGTGCGGGCGTGCAGTGGTAACACTCCAGGTAGTTATCGGCGACCACCTTCCAGTTTGCCGCGATGGCCTCGGGCCCGAATGACATGGTATCAACGGGTTTGAATCCATCCAGGTCTGGAATCCGCTTGCGGATATCCTGCGCCAGCCCGGGCGCGATGCTGTCCAGTGAATCGGCTTCTGGATCGAGATTGAAAAAGACGAATTCACATAACGTATCGACCTGTACCGGCCGCAGGCAGAATTCGGATTTGTCGAATCCTGGTACTTTCTCAGAATGCTGCGCATGGCGCAGTTCCCCGGTCAGGGCATAGGACCAGGCGTGGTACGGGCAGACTACGTTCGTAGTGTTACCGCTGCCTTCAAGCAACCGATGGGCGCGGTGCCTGCAGACGTTGTAAAACGCGCGTAATTTTTCGTCCTGGCAACGAACAACAAAAATACTCTCGTCGGCGACAGTGGCAGTCAGGTAGTCACCGGTGTTGCTCAACTGTGAGAGATGACCCGCGTAGTGCCAGTTGCAATTGAATATCTTGTGCTTCTCCTGCTCATAGGCCTCTGGATCCAGGTAGAACCGGGACGGCAGGGTATAGGCGTGTTGAGCCTGTTCATGGACCGGCTGTTGTGCGGCCCGTGCGATCGTCCGTGGCTTTGTCACGGTGACTCTCCCTGGTAAAGAATCGATGTATTCGTCGGTTGGCTGGATCATTTTAATGAAAAATGTCCCGGCCAGCAGCAGGGATGAACTCGACACGGCGTTCGTTCAGAATATGGCCCTGGCTCAGTTATAGGAATACGTCATGTCGAGGGTCTGCGTAGTGGCCGGTGTCGGTCCCGGGAATGGTGCATCGTTCTCGCGTCGGTTTGCCTCGGAAGGTTACACGGTCGTGATGCTGGCGCGGAACGCCGCTTACCTGGAACAGCTGAAAAGCGAGGTCGATGGGTCGCTGGCCATGGCCTGTGATGTACGGGACCCCACCGCCATTGCTGGCGTTTTCGAGCGTATTCATCGCGAAGTCGGGCAGGTCGACGTGCTCATCTACAACGCGGGGTCCGGCGACTGGAATAACGTGGAAAACACCACGCTGGAGGGCATGGAATCGTCTTGGCGAACCAACGCGCTGGGCTTATTGACGGCAGCCCAGCAGGTCATACCGTCTATGAAGGCGAACCAAACCGGCTGGATCGTGGTCATCGGTGCCACGGCATCGTTGCGTGGTGGCGTGAATACCGCCGCCTTTGCCTCGGCCAAGGCCGCGCAGCGCAGTCTTGCCCAGTCGATGGGGCGCAGCCTGGGTCCGGCCGGGGTGCACGTCAGTTATGTGATCATCGACGGCATCATCGACCTCGAGCGTACCCGCGCGGCGAGGCCGAACCTGCCGGATGAGCATTTCATGCAGCCGGACGATATTGCTGAAAGCGTTTACCAACTGACCCGCCAGCACCGTTCGGCTTGGACGTTTGAGTTGGACTTGAGACCCTTTGGGGAGAAATGGTAGTGGTCGACGAGACCCGGTCAGCCGGGTAAGAAGCCTTATCTGGGATACCTGTCGAGCCACGGTAACTTTCTAGATAGACGGTGCCCCTATGTCGCGGTCAATGCTTAAGCTGACAGATTCGGTTTACGATTACATGCTCGAGCATTCGCTGCGCGAGTCTGAGGCCTGCCGGCGGTTGCGTGAAGAGACCGCACCGATGAAGATGGGGATGATGCAGGTCTCGCCTGAGCAGGGTCAGTTTATGGCGTTCCTGGTGCAACTGACGGACACCCGCAGGGCGCTTGAGGTCGGGACGTTCACAGGCTACAGCGCCCTGTGTGTCGCCCAGGCGCTGCCAAGTGACGGCCAACTGGTGTGCTGTGATGTCAGCGAGGAATGGACTTCGGTGGGCCAAAAATTCTGGCAAGAGGGCGGTGTTAGTGACAGGATCGATCTGAAGATCGGCCCTGCCGTCGACACCCTTCAGGCACTGCGCGAAGACGGCCAAGACGGCACCTATGATTTTGCCTTCATTGATGCCGACAAGGAAAACTATCTTATCTATTACGAGAGTGTGTTGTCTCTTCTTCGAACGGGCGGTCTGCTGCTCATCGACAACGTGTTGTGGGGTGGGAGCGTAGCGAGTCTTGGAAAAAACGACGACGACACCAATGCGATCCGGGCGCTGAACCGTCACCTGCACCGCGACGACCGCGTGACCCTGAGCATGCTACCGGTCGGTGACGGCCTTACGCTGGTGATGAAAAAGCAGCCATGATGAACTCGCGGTTGGTGTTTGGTGAGCGCCGGGCAGCTTAAGCCTCTGGAAGGGCCCTGTGCCTGGCTGGGTGCCCAGGTCGATGAGATGTCCGGTTGGGACGTGACACTGGACAGACAAGACCTGGCATGCCTGGATCGTGCTCTGGAAGGTGCCGTCAGCCAGAAGTTTACCTGGTCGTCTCTCACCCGGGCCGATTTTCCTTTGCCAGAGCTGTCCGGAAAACTGCGAGTCATCGCGGCTGAACTCGAAGGTGGTAGTGGAATGGTGCGGATCAGGGGCTTGTCTCCCGCCCACTACACCGGCGAGGAACAGCGACTTCTGTGGTATGGCTTGTGTCTTCATCTGGGCGTGCCTGTTTACCAGAACCCCAAGGGTCAGCTACTGCGGGAGATCTGCGACGAAGGCGAAGACGTTGGTACGCGGTACGGCCAGATGGTCTCTAACGAGGGGGTTTTCCTGTCTTCCCGGGCCCGCACCGCATCAACGGCCGGGCTTCGGTTTCACACCGACCGCGCCGACATCGTTGGGTTGTTCTGCCTGGGTCAGGCAAAAAGCGGGGGGCAGACCAGAATTGCGAGCTCGGTGAGTGTGCACAACCAGATGATCCGGCAGCGTCCTGAGCTGGCCGAATTGCTCTATGCTCCGATCTATCGCTCCCGCCTGGGTGAGGAAGCCGGTGGCGGCCAGATGTTCTACCCGTTGCCGGTATTTGGCTGCCGTGAAGGTAAGTTCACCAGTCACTACTCACGAACGTACGTTGAGGCCGCTCAGCTGCTTCCAGAGGTCCCACGGATGACGGATGCGCAGTGGGCGGCCCTGGATCTTCTCGCCGAACTTGCCGAGCAGTTTTGTTTTGAGACGTTGTTCGAGCCTGGCGACATGCAGTTTCTGAACAACCACGTGATCTACCATGCCCGGCACCCCTTCATAGACGACGCGGCGGCCGGTTTTCAGCGAAACCTGATGCGCATCTGGTTGTGTCCGCCAGAAAACCGTGCGTTGCCGCAAGACCACGCGGTGCTCTGGGGTTCAGTGGTAGCCGGTGAACTGCGTGGCGGCGTTGCTTTGGAAACCGTCCAATAGAGTCATTGCGATGGGCGGACCGCTGAAGGGCTACCGGATCGTTGACTTGTCGACCATGTTGTCGGGGCCGTGGTCGACGTCCATTCTCGGCGATCAGGGTGCCGATGTGATCAAGGTCGAAGTACCCGGGGTGGGTGACTACACCCGTTCGCTGGGCGGCCGGAGTGCCGGTCTGCCTGTTAATTTTCTAAACATCAATCGCAGCAAGCGTTCCGTGACGCTTAATCTGAAGCACCCCGAAGGCAAGAGCGTGCTCAAGAGACTCGCAGCCACGGCCGATGTCTTTGTCCAGAATTTTCGGCCCGGGGTGGTTGAGCGACTCGGTATTGCCGAGCCGAACATCCGCGAGGTCTCACCCAACGTGGTTTACCTGTCGATTTCCGGTTTCGGTGAGCGCGGCCCGCTGGCTGGCAAGCCGGTCTACGACCCCATCGTCCAGGCGCTTTCGGGTCTGACCACGATCCAGGCAGGCTCCGATAGTGAGCGCCCCCGGTTGGTGCGCACCATTCTGCCCGACAAACTCACCTCGGTGGTCGCGGCCCAGGCGGTCACGGCAGCTCTTCTGGCCCGCGCGGAAACCGGGAAAGGTCAGCACGTCCGGGTTTCAATGCTCGATGCCGTGCTCAATTTCCTGTGGGCGTCGGATATGGGCGGGCAGACCTACGTGAATCGTCCGTTGAGCAATCAGGCGGCTGCGAGTTTTATCGATCTGATCTATGAGACCAAGGACGGCTACATGACCGCATCGACCATGGGCGATAAGGAGTGGGCGGCGCTGGCCCGGGCATTCGATCGTCCGGAACTGCTGGAGGACCCTCGTTTTAAGACCAGCGAACTGCGGGACCGGAACGTCAATGAACGCCTGTCGCTGATTCAGGACGAACTCAAGTCTCGCACGACACAGGAATGGCTGGAGATTCTGGATCGCGAGGAGGTCCCCTGTGCACCGGCGCTCACGCGGAACGAGGTTCTGGAACATCCCCAGGTCATTGCCAGTGAAGTGCTCAAGGAGCACGATCATCCGGTTGCGGGACGCGTGCGCCAAGCCCGGGTAGCAGCCCGTTTCGAAGGCACACCACCGGTCCAGGAGCCACAGGGTGCGCCGCGACTCGGTGAGCACAATCGGCAGATCCTAACGGAGCTTGGCTACTCGAAGAACGAGATCGAGGCATTGCGTGACGCCGGTGCCATCGGTCAGGAGGACTATCCCGAATGAGTGCCCCTGCTGAATTCCAGTGCGGTCGTTGGAATGATTGACCTTTATTTCTGGCCAACCCCCAACGGCTGGAAGATCTCAATCGCGCTGGAAGAAATGGCGCTGCCCTACAAGGTCATCGAGGTCAATATCGGGCGAGGAGAACAGTTCGAGCCGGCCTTCCGGCGCATCAGTCCCAGCAACCGGATGCCGGCGATCGTTGACCACGATCCGCTGGGTGGAGGCGAGTCGTTTGTATTGGCTGAGTCGGGCGCCATTCTGCTGTACCTGGCTGAGAAGACGGGCCGCTTTGCACCCGCTGATCTCAAAGGTCGCTACCAGGCGACTCAGTGGCTGTTCTGGCAGACCAGTCAGCTGGGTCCGATGATGGGCCAGCACGGGCATTTTGCGCTGTATTCTAAAGACAAGATTCCTTACGCGATTGATCGATACCGGCACAACGTGTTGCGGCTCTTTGATGAGTTGAACAGGCAACTCATAGATCGTGAACACATCTGCGGTGAATACTCGATAGTCGATATGGCCTGCTGGCCCTGGGTACTGACCTACAAGAGTCAGCAGATCGATCTTGGCGAGTTTCCACACGTCCGTCGCTGGTACGACGCGCTCAAGACACGGCCGGCACTTCGGCGGGGCTACGACCTGTTAAAGGAAGCCCGCTCCCGGCGGGGCCATGAGGCACCCGATGCCGAGGCCCGTGTGCATCTTTTTGGAGAGCGAGGGGTCAGATCTTAGCCCTGGTTCTGGTCAGTTGGTGGCTTACAGGTCGACCGCAACGAGTGCCAGAAAATCCCGCGGCGATACCAGAACTTTGTGGCGGCGGCCGATCAGCGTGCCGCCGATCCGGGACCGGTAGACGACAGGATCCGTCTGAGGGCGCTGCGGGAAGTGTATTTGGCCGAGCAGTTGTCGTTTGCTGACCGGAGCGCCCAGGTCTGTGAGGACTTCCCAGAGGCCGGCGTCTTCTGAGATGGTGAAGCAGACTGAATGTGGTGTGCGCATCTGACGGGTGGGAGCCAGCCCCCGGGACTCCCGGGTGGCAGGCGGGTCTTCAGTCGGGCGGGGTATCAGCGAACCACGATCAGTTCCCGAGTGACGTCACACAGGCGCTCGGCGCCGTGGTCTGTGACGACTACAGACTCCGAGATGGCGGCACCAAAGTCGTCCAGCCAGACCCCGGACTGGAAATGAAAGCACATTCCAGCCTTGAGCTCGGTTTGGTCTCC
Source organism: uncultured Acidiferrobacteraceae bacterium (assembly GCA_964630665.1). Taxonomy (GTDB): domain Bacteria; phylum Pseudomonadota; class Gammaproteobacteria; order Arenicellales; family UBA868; genus UBA9619. Next base: position 14,399 of record CAZVVN010000036.1, read on the forward strand.
GGGCCGGAGGCTGACGGTTCGTTCACCCCAGTCAGGCGGAAAATTAAGTCCGATCGAGTAACCGACCCGGCTGTCCTTGCTGAACCCGTTGCGGTTCAGAACCTTCTGCCAGACGTCTTCAACGTGTTCGGCAGTATTCCCGGTTCGCATCACCTCAAGTGCTGCATCACCGCCCTCGACGATCACCGAGGTCAGTTTCGTTATCTTCTCCGGAGGTCTACCGAGGTGAATACTGCGGGTCAGTGGTGCATGGTAGTGGCGGTGTGCGCCGGCGATCTCCATGACGATCAGTGTGTTGTCTGGCAGGGGTTCCGCCGACCAGGTCAGGTGCGGGGTGCTGGTTCCGTCACCCACCTGGATGAGCGGGCACATGCTGGTGTAGTCGCCGTGCTTGCCCTCCAGAGCTGTGATCTGGCTGCTGTAGGTTTCGGCGATTACCTGATGCTGGGGGACACCGGGAGCGATGGTGTCGATCGCCCGGCGCATGGTGCGGCTGCAGATCCGACCCGCCACACGCATGAGGTCAAGCTCGGCGTCAGATTTGACCAGCCTGGCCCAGTTCACCAGTTCACGGCTGTCATCGATCTGGCTATTGGGTAGGCCCTTGACCAGATGGGCGTGGCCCCGTGCCGTGTAGTAGTGCGCATCCAGTTCAACACCGATTCGGGCTCTCGCCCAGCCACGATCGATGACCAGCGCGCACAGTTCGTCGAACGGATGGTCGAGTGGATGATGGACGAGCGGCTCGGAGTACCCGATGATGTTCTCATCGGGAAGATCGGTTGTGACACAGGCGGCCCGGGCGTCCTGTGCACGGCCAAACCAGATCGGAAAGGCGTCGTCGAGGTGCAGCAACACTGCCTGTGGCATGTAAAACGACCAGCCATCAAAACCGGTCAGCCAGCACATATTGGCCGGATCCTGGCAGATTATGAGGTCAATACCGGCATTGATCATGCGCGATTTGACATCTGCAATGCGGCTGCCGTATTCCGCTGCATCAAACGGTTTTTCAAAAGCAGATTTAATATTCAATGTAAGGGTCCTGTTGTTTGGTACCGGAGTTTAGCGTCACCATCCGTGTGTCGCCTTCGCCGGTCTGGGCGGTGTTCCAGCGGGTCGTCCTAGTGCCTGATCAGGACAACAAGACCTCGGGGGCCGCAACAAGCTATCCTGGTGGGCCGCTGGTATCGGGAGGCCCGGTGTCTTTGCCATGGTTGTGTGTTGAGACCTCTTGGCGGTAGCCAGGCTGTGCTGGGCTTGGTCCCAAACATGAATTTTTTCGGGAAAGCCATTGATCAGAACGGATTGTGTGTCAAACTCCCTACTCCTTAAAGGGTTATTCACGATAACCGGGGCTGACCAGATGACTGGACTCCAGCAACCGGAAGAGGAATTCCCGGCTCAGACGAAAGGATAATTCGAGTGAAATACCGGCAGCTGGAATTTCTGTTTCTCAACGTGGGTCATTTTTTTGATCACTTGCTTATTCTGATTTTTGCGACTGTGGCTGCCCTGGCACTGGCCCGTGAGTGGGGCATTGGCTACGCCGCGTTGATTCCTTATGCAACGCCGGGGTTTGTGGCTTTCGGTTTGTTTGCGGTGCCGGCGGGCTGGCTGGCCGACAAGTGGAGCCGGGAAGGAATGATGCTGGTATTTTTCCTGGGTATCGGTGTCTCCGCCATGTTCACGGCACTGGCAGATACTCCCCTGCAGATCGGATTTGGATTGTTTGTCATCGGAATCTTCGGTGCTATTTATCACCCCGTTGGGTTGGCGATGGTCGTACAGGGACGAACAAAGACGGGCATGCCTTTGGCGATCAATGGCGTGTTCGGAAATCTCGGTGTCGGGTGTGCGGCGCTGATTACAGGGTTCCTGATCGATCAGACTGGCTGGCGGTCGGCGTTTGTCTGGCCGGGAGCGGTCTGCGTGGCAATCGGACTCGCCTACGCAATATTTCTGTCTGTGTCCCATCGACTAAAGGATGAAACAGTTGGGGCTAGCGGGGGAAAACCGAAATCCGAGCAGACATTACAGGTGCCACGCACCGTTTTGATAAAGATTTTTGCGGTCATTTTCTTTTCGACCGCGGTCGGCGGGCTGGTATTTCAAAGCACCACTTTTTCGTTGCCGAAGATTTTTGACGAGCGACTGGGTGAACTCGCTTTAACGGCCACATCGGTTGGTAGTTTCGCATTTGTCGTCTTTGCACTGGCTTCGGTAGGACAACTGATTGTCGGATTCCTGCTGGACCGGATATCGCTCAAGCTTGTTTTCCTTGTGGTGGCTGGAATTCAGGTTTTATTTTTTGCGCTGATGGTCGGTGCCACTGGTTCAGTCGCACTGGCGGTCGGTGCGGTGTTTATGCTGGCCGTATTCGGTCAGATACCCATTAACGACGTGCTTGTCGGAAGGATAACGCGCAGTGAGTGGCGAAGTCGGGTTTTTGGGCTGCGTTATATTGTCACGTTTTCGGTCAGTGCGAGTGCGGTGCCCCTGATCGCCTGGATCTACGGGTTCTGGGGTTTTGATTCATTGTTCTGGGTGCTGACTGCCGCCGCATCAGCGATTTTTGTCGCTGTCTCGCTCCTCCCAGCTGCTGCTGCCCGGTCACAGACAGCCATTTAGGCCTAGTCGTGTGCTCCGGCTTTCGTCTCGCTCCAGACGACGGCCCTTTTTTCAGGTTGTTGACAGGAAGTCTTGCTTATTATTAAATACGACTCGTTCTCATTAGCATATGAGAACGAATCTTGATTAATAAGGATCGGAAAAAAGTTATGCTGAAGAAAGTTCCCGTCGTGGCGCTGAGTATCGTAATCACGCTCACGGGTTGGGTGTCCGTAAGTCAAGCCGCTGAGGTCAATGTTTACAGTTATCGTAAGCCGACATTGATCGATCCGATGTTCGCTGCTTTTACTGAACAGACAGGTATCAAGGTCAACTCTGTCTATGCAAAGAAAGGTATGCTGGAGAAGTTGCAAAGTGAGGGGCGAAACAGCCCGGCTGATCTCGTCTTTACTGTTGACATCGGCCGACTGTCAGATATTCGAGATGCAGGGCTGACTCAGCCTGTGAGTAGATCCCGCTTTGCTGCAGATATTCCAGAAAATTACATGGAGCCCGATGGTCATTGGTTCGGCCTCACAACGCGGGCAAGAATAATTGTCGTCTCCAAGGAGCGAGTTGCACCGATGGCCATCACCACTTATGAAGGCCTCGCCGATCCAAAGTGGAAAGGACGCATTTGTACGCGTTCAGGAAAACACCCTTACATGGTGGCGTTGACAGCCAGCATGATCGCTCATCACGGCTTGGCGAGTGCCAGAAATTGGCTCTCTGGATTGAAAGACAACCTCGCCCGAAAACCACAAGGTAATGACCGTGCTCAGGTGAAGGCGATCAAAGAAGGGGTCTGTGACCTGGCTGTTATCAACCACTATTACATGGCGAAAATGCTCAAGGACCCGGAACAGGTGCCGTGGGCTGAGTCTGTCAATGTGATTTTCCCGAACCAGGAAGACCGGGGTACGCACATGAATGTCAGCGGTGTCGCGTTGACCAAGCATGCGCCTAACAAGGATAACGCGATCAAGTTAATGGCATTTCTTGCCAGCGAGACCGGACAGGGAATGTACGCCGAGAAGAACGCTGAGTATCCTGTCAAACCGGGCATCAGGTGGAGTGAACTGCAGAATTCCTGGGGTAGTTTTAAGGAGGATTCGCTGAGCCTCGCGCTTGTGTCAGAAAATCGAGCGGCCGCGATCATACTGGCGGACGAAGTGAAATATAACGACTAGATTGAGCAAGAAACTAACATCAAATTACGGAGTTGCATCGTTTCATTGTGGAGAATGTCTACAGAAAACGGTGTCACGAATTCAGCCTGATTCACTCGGTAACAATCTGATCCTAAATGGAGATGTCGACATGACTTCGACTCCCGTCTTCATGGAATCTTTTTGATGGGTTTCTAGCGATCTAAGCCGGCTTTGAATTTATGGCAAACTCTACAGCGTTGAGTGGCGGCAAAGCGTTTCAGTTCGGGCTCAACTTTCCACAAAAGAGTTGGACATTTGCTTCCTTAACCGTAGCTATTCTGGTTGCATTACCGGTAGCAGCTGTGGTCGTTTTAGCATTGCGCCCCAGTGGCGGTATCTGGTCTCATCTTATTTCCACATCATTACCAGGATACATTCGCACTACCCTGTGGCTGATGCTCGGAGTTGGAACGAGTGTGCTTCTTACCGGGGTCTCTACCGCATGGCTGGTCACCATGTGTCGCTTTCCCGGTCGCCGCCTTTTTGAATGGCTACTGTTGTTACCGCTAGCGTTTCCAGCCTATGTTATTGCCTATGCGTACACTGATCTACTCGAGTATTCTGGGGCAGTTCAAGGATTTATTCGTAGCATGTTCGAGTGGCAGACACCCCAGGACTACTGGTTTCCTGAGATCAGAAGTCTCGGTGGTGCCATAACGTTGATGGGTGTAGTTCTTTATCCCTACGTTTATCTGTTGGCTCGTACAGCGTTTCTCGAACAATCAGTCAATGTTCTGGAGGTCGCGCGGGTTTTGGGGCACGGCCCGTGGCGCACTTTTTTTCGCGTCTCGTTACCTGCTGCCCGCCCAGCAATTGCAATTGGCGTGGCTCTCGCACTGATGGAGACACTTAACGACTTTGGGACCGTAGATTTCTTTGCAGTACAAACCATGACCGCAGCACTTTTTGATGTCTGGCTGGGTATGGGCAGCCTGGCTGGTGGAGCACAGATTGCAACAACTATGCTCGGATTCGTAGTTGTCCTGATCACTATTGAGCGCTTCAGTCGCCGTCAACAAAAAGCGTATCAGCACTCCGGCAGTCGTTTTCGTGACTTACCGACTTATAAGCTTCAGGGGCTGCCTAGAATCCTAGCGATTGCTGCGTGCCTAGTTCCGGTGTTGATCGGTTTTATCATCCCCTTGGTGGTTCTTTTAAGGTTGGCAGTGATCTACTTTGACTTGTCGTGGACGAGTAATTTCAGAACCTATGCGCTGAACAGTCTGTTGCTTTCAGCGATTGCAGCTGTTGCGGCCCTACTTGTTGCGCTGCTGATCGCTTACGGCCAGCGTCTACGTGGCGGTCGGGTACTCGGCATTGCGACTCGAATTGCTTCTTTGGGATATGCCGTGCCTGGTGCCGTTCTGGGAGTGGGTGTGTTGATTCCGTTTGCTAATTTTGACAACACACTCGATGCGGTGATGAGGCAGTTTTTTGGAATTTCCACTGGATTACTGCTTAGCGGGACACTGGTGGCGGTTATTTTCGCCTATGTGGTCCGCTTTCTAGCCGTCGCACTCGGGCAGGTTGAGTCGAGCCTGGCCAAAGTTTCGCCGTCACTGGACATGGCCGCACGAACACTGGGATACCACGCGGGTGAAACGCTGTTCCGTTACCATGTACCGTTGATCCGTGGCGGTATGTTGACTGCAATAATGATTGTCTTCGTCGACTGTATGAAAGAACTGCCAGCCACCCTGATTCTGAGACCATTTAATTTTGAGACGTTGGCGACGCATGTTTACTGGTTTGCATCCGACGAGATGCTTGGCGAAGCAGCACTGGGCTCATTGACGATAGTGTTGGTCGGATTGATACCAGTCGTGTTTCTGGGCAAACTGACAGCACGCAGACCTTCGGTTCAAGCGGCTGTCTCCAAAGGCAAGTAAACCATGAACCCACTTGCTTCTAATGGCCCCGTCGGCGGACAAACTGATGTGCCGTTGCTGGAGATCAATGGGATTTCCTGCAATTACGGTCTGGAGAGGGCTGTCTACGGCCTGGATCTAACTGTAAACAAAGGAGAACAGGTCTGCCTATTAGGCCCTAGTGGCTGCGGTAAAACTACCGTGTTGCGGGCGATCGCCGGGTTTCAACCTTTGATTTCTGGCAGTATCTCAATTAACGGTCAGCGCATCTCACAGCCTGGCGAGATGATGGCGCCAGAAAAGCGCAGGGTCGGGATGGTCTTCCAGGACCACGCTCTGTTTCCCCATCTTACGGTGCAGCAAAACATCGCTTCCGGTCTGCGCACCTTGTCGACAGCGCAACGAAAGACGACTGTATCTGAAATGCTCGAGCGTGTGGGACTCGAGGGTGTTGCTCGGCGCTACCCGCATGAACTTTCCGGGGGGCAGCAGCAGCGTGTGGCGCTTTCGAGGGCTCTCGCACCGCGGCCATTGCTGTTGCTGATGGACGAGCCGTTTTCCAGCCTGGATCTGGATCTGCGCGAACGAATGGGTCAGGAAGTCCGGGACATACTCAAATCTAATGACATTACCTGCGTCATGGTGACCCATGATCAAAACGATGCCTTCGCTCTGGGTGACAAGGTTGGTGTGATGGACGAAGGCCGTATCCTGCAGTGGGATACACCTTACAACCTGTACCATGAACCGGGTTGTCGTTTCGTAGCTGACTTTATCGGTAATGGTGTCTTTCTGCCCGGGACGGTCAGGTCTGAGCGGCTGGTGGAATGCGATTTTGGTGAACTGCACAGCGATCGGGATGTCCTGATGCCCGTGGGCACAGCAATCGAGATACTGATCCGGCCGGACGACGTTTTACTTGATGAGAAAGGGGGGGCCAGTGGCCGGGTCGTACGGAAGGCCTTCAAGGGGGCAGAGATTCTCTATACCTTGCGTTTCGACAGTGGCACGGTTCTGCTGGCATTGTTTCCCAGCCACGCCAATTTTGACCTCGGTGAAGACGTGGCGGTTCGGCTTAAGGTTGATCACCTGGTGGCGTTCGAGACCACTCGTAGTCCGGACTCAGGGCGGGCCTAAAGCTGGTAGATGTTGTCCTGGTCTACCTGGAATCGAATGGTGTGAGATAGGCTGCGGCTTTTCCCTGGTGTGCTTGCCGGTCGCGAAGCTCAGCGCGGGCAACCGATCGCAGGTGTACTTCGTCTGGTCCGTCTGCGTAACGTAGGGCTCGACCCCATGTCCAGTGGTCGGCCAGTGGGGTATCCGGGCTGATGCCCATTGCACCAAAAAGCTGCATGGCGCGATCGATTACAGTCACATGAAGGTTAGGCACCAGTGCCTTGATCATGGCAATTTCTTTACGCGCTGCCCGGGTGCCGCCCTCATCGATCAGCCAGGCGGTTTTCAGGACGAGCAGCCTCGCCTGCTCGATTTCGATTCGGGACCGCGCGATCCAGTCGGACACTGCACCGTGTTCATGTAACTGCTTGCCGAATGTCTTCCGTTGCTGCGATCGCTCGACCATCAGCTCTACCGCCAGCTCCGTCGCCCCGATCGATCTCATGCAGTGATGGATACGGCCGGGTCCGAGCCGAGCTTGGGCCAGCGCAAATCCGCTGCCCTCATCGCCGAGCAGGTTGGTGACCGGTACCCGGACGTTGTCAAAGGTCATCTCGCAATGTCCTTCCGGCGTATGATGGTTCATAACAGGAATATTGCGCAGCACCTGTACGCCCGGAGTATTCATAGGAATCAGGATCATGCTCTGCTGGCTGTGGCGCTCGGCATCCGGATCGGTTTTGCCCATGAGGATAATCAGCTGACAGTTGGGGTGGGCCGCGTTGGTGATGAACCACTTGCGGCCGGTCACCACGTAGTCATCTCCATCGCGTTGGATACGGGTCTGAATATTGGTGGCATCAGACGATGCAACGTCCGGTTCGGTCATCGCAAAAGCTGATCGGATCTCGCCATTGAGCAGCGGGACCAGCCACTCCTGGTACTGTTCCGGAGACGCAGCGAGATGCAGGAGTTCCATGTTACCGGTATCGGGGGCGTTACAGTTGAACACTTCCGATGCCCAGGCAACGCGGCCCATGATCTCAGCGAGCGGCGCGTACTGCAGGTTGGTCAGGCGGGTTCCAGGTTCGTCTTCCCTGAGTCCGGGCAAAAAGAGGTTCCACAGACCCTCAGAGCGGGCCTCGGTCTTGAGTCTCTCTATGAAGGAGACGGGGTATTGGCCCTGACTGACTTCCTGGTGCCACTGTCCGATCCGTGGGACGATGTGTCGGTCCAGGAAGGACCTGACCTGGGTCCGTAATGCTTCGACTTCGGGAGAATAGGCAAAATCCATGCTTCACCACCAGAGAGTTATCAGGCTTCCCTATCGATGATCTGTTTGGCCATCTCGGCGAGCGGTTGCACCATAGCACCCATTTTAGCAGCGCGTTCGTTTGATGCGTTACCGTCCAGCGAGCGTTTGTACACACCCTGAAGTATTGCCGCCAGCCGGAAAAGGCAGAACACCATGTAGTAGGGCCAGTGGCGGATCTCCTCAACACCGCGCAGTTGGCAGTAGCGTTCGAGCAGATCGGCTTCTTCTGGTATGCCCAGCGCCGTTCGATCTATACCACCGAGCCCCTGGATGTGCTGTCCCGGCGGGATGCGCAGTCCCGTGCAGAAATAGGCAAGGTCCGCCAGCGGATGGCCGATCGTCGAGATTTCCCAGTCGATGACCGCCAGCGTTCGCGGTTCCAGGGGGTGAAAGATCATGTTGTCGAGCCGATAGTCACCGTGTATCAGGCTGTTCTGGCCATCATCCGGTGGCGCGTGGTCGGGCAGCCAGGTCATCAGGTGTTCCATGGCGATCAGTTGCTCGGTTTCACTGGCTCGGTACTGTTTGCTCCAGCGGCCGACCTGGCGGTCGAAGTAACTGCCGGGTCTACCAAAGTCGTTCAGCCCGACTTCGTCGATGGACACGCTGTGCAGGGCGGCCAGTACCCGGATCATCTCGTCGTAGAGTCGGTGCCGGTCCGGCATCGCCAGGTCCGGCAGGGCAGGATTCCACAGGATCCGGCCGTCGACATAACTCATGACATAAAACATGGTGCCGAATATGCTGTCATCTTCACAGAGCAGATGCATTTTTGGCACAGGTACTGCAGTCGCTGCCAACGCCTGCATGATGCGGAATTCTCGATCTACAGCATGGGCGGATTTGAGCAGTTGGCCATCCGGTTTGCGGCGTAACACATAGCGGCCGCTGTCGGCCGTGATCAGATAGGTCGGGTTGGATTGACCCGTCGGGAATTTTTCGATTGCAGAAAACCCCTTGAATCCCGGCAGGTGGTCCGTCAGGTAAGGTACCAGGCGCGATGTGTCGATCGGGCTTTGGGCGTTCATCGTTTCGATTCCGGCTGGCTGACCTTTTGATCGGCTGTTCAGTTTAAACTGTTTTCGTCTGACAGCAAGCCGTTGCACCAGGGCCTGTGATCAATTTTCCTCGGCCCCTGTGGTGGTGCCAGGTCGGGGTCCGGCGTTATCAGAGGCTGACCCGATGTGCGCAGCAGCGCGCTCCTTTTCCTGTTCCTGCCACATGTGGGCATAAAGCCCTGTCGAGGTCAGCAACTGGCGGTGGGTTCCCCTTTCGGTGATATGTCCATGGTCCAGAACGAGGATCTCGTCGGCCGAGACCACGGTCGAAAGCCGGTGGGCGATCATCAGGGTTGTGCGGCCACTTGATATCTCATCGACATTGTTCTGTATCGCCATCTCGGTGGCACTGTCCAGTGATGAGGTCGCTTCATCAAAGAAAAAGATCTTCGGGTTTTTCAGGATAGCCCGGGCTATGGCGACCCGCTGTTTCTCGCCGCCGGAAAGTTTCAATCCCCGTTCGCCGACCCGGGTCTGGTAGCCAGCCGGCAGGCTTAATATGAAGTCGTGAATGCTCGCTGTGCGGGCAGCTTCGTATACCTGCTCAATTTCAGCCGATGGATCACCATAGGCGATGTTGTAGTAGATGGTGTCATTGAACAGTACGGTGTCCTGTGGAACAACGCCGATAGCATCACGCAGGGAATCCTGTGTGATGTCCCTTAAGTCACTGCCATCGATGGTGATACTGCCGGAGGTCGGGTCGTAGAAGCGCAGGATCAGGCGACTGATTGTGGACTTGCCGACGCCGGTCGGCCCGACGATAGCCACTTTCTGGGCTGGTGAAACGGTGAAGCTGATATCGTCGAGTATGAGTCGTTCGGGCTCGTAGCCGAAACACACATGCTGGAAACTGATCTCTCCGCTGTGGACATCGAGAACCCCGGCGTTTGTCTTATCGATGATCTCCGGCTTTTCGTCCAGCAGCGAGAACATGTTTTCCATATCCACCAGCGCTTGGCGGATCTCGCGATACACGGTGCCGAGAAAATTCAGCGGGATCGAAAGCTGCATCAAATAGGTGTTGACGACGATGAATCCGCCAACGGTCATCGTCCCGTCGCGGATGTTGAATGCCGCCATGACCAGCATCACCGTGATGCCGCCGATGACGACCAGCGCCTGGCTGACGTTTAGGAGCGACAGGCTCTCACGGCTTTTGACTGCGGCTGACTCGTAGCTCGTCAGCGCCTGGTCGACGCGCTGGATTTCGTGGGACTGGTTGTTGAAATACCTGACTGTCTCGAAGTTGAGCAGGCTGTCGACCTGCCGTGTGCTGGCTTCGTTCTCTGAGTCGTTCATCTTCCGCCGAATTTGCGTGCGCCAGGCAGTGATCGCAAAAGTCAGCCACACATAGATCGTGATGGTGACTGCCGTAACCAGTGCATACTGGATGCCAAACAGAGCCCAGAGAATGCCGCACACGAGCAACACTTCGAACAGTGTCGGGAGGATATTGAAAGCGACGAACGAAAGTAGAAACTGGATACCGGTGGTACCACGATCGATGAATCGATTCAGGGCACCTGTTTTTCGCTGCAGGTGAAACCGGATCGACAGGGAGTGCAGATGCTGGAAGACTTTCAGGGCGACCTGTCGAACGGCGTTCTGTGAAACTCGCGAAAATACGGCGTCCCGGATCTCGTTGAAGGTCAGCGACGAAAAGCGGGACAGCCCGTAGGCCAGCAGGGCGGCGAGGGGAACCCCGAGCATAAGACCTGTGGTGTCGGTGAGGTCAGAGAGGTCGTCGACCAGCCGCCCGAGAACCAGCGGCACATAGAGATTGGCCAGCTTGGCCAGGACCAGACTAATCAGAGCCAAGACGACACGTCTTTTGAGATCGTTACGGCCGGCCGGCCACAGGAACGGAAGCAGTACCGCACAGGTTCGCCAGACGTTGCCGCGTCCTTGTTGATCGACCGTCTCGGTAGGGTACTGGGCGGTGGCTTTTGTCCGGCCAGTCACCGTATGAGCCCAGTTCGGTCGATGTTGTCACATTGTCGGGTTCGTGCCGTGGTTTTTATTTTCATGTTTTTCAATTATCGTTCCTTTAGGTATCCCACGGGGATCTTTGATGTATCAAGAGCTTGAACCTGCCGAGGCAGATCGCGCCGTCCAGGCCGGATCGGCTACGGTAATCGATATTCGGGATCCTGCGTCCTACCGGAATGCTCGAATCGTAGACGCTTTACACCTCAATGATACAAATATTGGTGAGTTTTTAGAGGATACAGATAAATCCAGGCGCCTGATTATTTATTGCTATCACGGCATTGCCAGTGCTTCGGCTGCCGCATTTTTTGTTGAACAAGGATTCGAATCGGTTTCCCATGTTATCGGTGGTTTCGAGGCCTGGCAGCAGCAGGGCTTGCCTACCCAGAGCGATTGATGTGTGGTGCACACAGTTACCCGTGATTGCGAACCCTCCGGGGTTGGTGACGCCGGTAATCATAGGGTGGCTAGCGGTGGTTCGACCATCAGCGGAGCCTGTTCTCGCAGGTCAAGGATGTGCTGTTCCCAACAGCGCTGCGAGTTGAACCAGGGGAAGGCCCTCGGAAAGGCCGGGTCACGCCATCGTCGGGCCAGCCAGGCGTAGTGGTGCATCATGCGAAGTGTGCGTAGCGCTTCGATCAGATGCAGTTCCCTTAGGCTGAATTCACAGAACTGGCTGTAGCCCTCCAGCAGGGTGTTAAGCGAAGATTCCTGGTCCTGTCGATCACCGGACAGGAACATCCACAGGTCCTGTACAGCCGGCCCCATGCGGGAATCGTCCAGATCAACAAGATGCGGGCCATCGTCCGTCCACAGGATATTGCCGGTGTGACAATCGCCGTGTAAACGGATCAGTTCAACCGGGCCTGCGCGCTCATAGCACCAGCGGACCTGCTGGAGAAGGTCTTCTGCTAGGGAACGGTAGGCAGGCTCAAGGTCAGTCGGTATGAAGTCGTTGTCGAGTAAAAACTCGACAGACGCCACACCGAATGTGTCTACGTCCAGGACGGGGCGATGCGCGTAGCGGCGTGTCATTCCAACCCCATGCAAACGTCCGAGAAAACGGCCGAGTTGTCGCTGGTGCTCCGGGTCTTCGAGGTTGGGTGGGCGGCCGCCGCAGCTTGGAAACAGCGCGAAGCGGTGTCCGCCGTGACGGAACAGTGTTTGGTCCCGCGGGTCCTGGATCGGGGGGATCAACGATACCTCACCGGCTGCCAGTTCCAGGGAGAAGGCATGCTCTTCAAGGATGGTCTGGTCGTCCCAGCGCCCGGGCCGGTAGAACTTTGCGATCAGCGCGGAGCCGTTGTCTATCCCGACCTGGTAAACCCGGTTCTCGTAACTGTTGAGAATCAACAGATGGCCGTCACAGGCATGGCCCTGGCTTTCAACCGCGGCAAGAACGGCATCAGGATCAAGGTTCTGGTAGGCAAGATCATCGGTTGACGTCACGTTGAATTCCCGATGGTAGAAGATGAGGCTAAAGGTATCATGACGCTGGCGACTGGTGAGCCCGATAGTGCAATGCGCTGGCCAGTAGCAGGCACGCACAGCCCGCATACGCGGCAAAGTACAGGCACACGGTACTCAGGGGTATACCGAGATCGGCGAGCGACCCCATCAGCACGGGACCGAGTGCCGAGGCCAGCACGCTCAGTGAGAAGTACAGGCTCTTGATCGAACCGATATGACGGACACCGTAAAGTTCAGCCCACAGGGCCGAGGTGACGGTGTGATAGAAACCGGACTGAGTGCCCAGCAGCAGCATGTAGAGAGTGACACTCCAGGCCTGGCCAAGCAGCGCGACACTGAGCATCGACAGGACCAGCGGGACCAGCATTACAGGTGCGATACGAAGCGCACTGAATCGGTCGATTAACGGTCCGGAAAGGAGCAGGGAAGCCATCGTCGCTGCCGCGTAAACGGCATAATTGCCGGTGATCCAGGCGTGCGACCAGCCTTTCTCATCGGCAAGGTTCAGATGATGGAAGAACATCGCGGTCACGATGGTAGACGATGCGAGTAGCCCCGGTATGAGCAGGTAGAACATCCGATTCCGCACTACCTCGGCCCGGGTCCACGAGCGGCTAAACTTGTCCGCTCTAGATTCATTCTCCGCCAGCTTGGCAAGGTGCTCGAGGTGTGCTGATTCATGGTTTCTGAGCAGCCAAAGCACGGTCGGAATGACGGTCAGGCCGATCAGCAGTGCTACCGACCCGTAGGTCCAGCGCCATCCGATGGCGCCGATTAAGATCACGGCGACGAACGGCAGCACCGCTTGGCCTGTGGTAAAACCAACCGAAGCCACAGCGATAGCGCGACCACGTTCGCGATTGAAGTAACGCGTCATGGTGGTGATCGAGACGTGTGATGCGAGCCCCTGTCCTGCGTGGCGCAGCAGAAAAATTGCCAGAATCAGGGAGACCGTACCACTGGCAGTTACAGTGTAGGCGCAGGCCCCAATCAGTAGCAGGCAGGCAGCGAGTGCGTAACTGCGAAGCCGGAATCGATCGATGAGTGCACCGGTCCAGGGTAGAAGTGTGGCACTCAAGAGCGTGCCGATCATGTAGATCGTACCCCACAGGGTATGACTCAGGCTGAACTCCGACTGTATTTCCGGGCCAACGATGCCAATAAAGTGGGTCTGGCCGAAACTGGAATACAGGGCCATGACGAAGCCAAAGCCCAGCAGTCGCTTGTTCGCAGTCACGAGCTGCCGGTAGGCAGTAATCGCCATGGGTTGAATCTGAATCGGCAGGGGAGGCTGGCAGGACTATACATAAAAGTGTTCGCCCGTGATCGGCCTCGCACACTGATTGATGCCTGATCAGCTGGGTTTTACCCATCCAGGGCGACAAAGCCTGATCCGCCACCTATAATCCCGCCCGCTTTCAGCCCAGGGCCTCAATGAGGCGGACCTTAATAAGACCACATGAATCAGTCGATCAGCACACTGCGGAATATCGCGATCATCGCGCATGTCGATCACGGCAAGACAACGCTGGTCGATCAACTGTTGCGCCAGTCCGGAACCCTCAAAGCCCGCGGCACGGTACCAGATAGGGTCATGGACTCCAACGACTTAGAGCGTGAACGGGGCATCACTATTTTTTCGAAGAACACGGCCATCCGATGGCAGGACTGGCAGATCAACATTGTCGACACCCCGGGCCATGCGGACTTCGGCGGAGAGGTAGAACGTGTCCTGTCTATGGTGGACTCAGTGCTGCTGCTGGTCGATGCGGTCGAAGGGCCGATGCCCCAGACACGGTTCGTCACCCAGAAGGCTCTCGCCTACGGACTCAACCCGATCGTGGTGGTCAACAAGGTAGATCGGCCGGGTTGTCGACCCAATTGGGTGATCGATCAGACATTCGAGCTTTTTTTCCGTCTGGGAGCTTCCGATCGGCAGCTGGACTTTCCAGTGATTTTTGCCTCGGCCCTGGAGGGCTGGGCTACGATGGAGGCCGACTCGACTGCTGCTGATATGGACGCATTGTTCAGGGCCGTGATCGAACATGTGGCTCCGCCTCTGGTGGACGTTGAGGGACCGTTCCAGCTGCAGGTCAGTGCCCTTGACTATTCGAGTTATGTCGGGGTGATTGGAATCGGGCGGGTGCAGCGGGGCAGTTTCCGTCGCAACGACGCCGTGTGCATCGCAAGTGCGGACGGCCGAATACGGGACGGGCGGGTATTGCAGATTCTCGGCTTTGATGGCCTGGAGCGAGTAGAACTCGACCAGGCCAACGCCGGCGATATCGTGGCGTTTACGGGTATCGAAGGATTGCGGATATCCGACACTCTGTGTAACCCCGCAAGGGTTGAATGCCTGGAGCCGCTGAAGGTGGATGAGCCGACACTGAGCATGACCTTCCGCGTCAACGACTCGCCGTTCGCGGGTCAGGACGGGCATTACATCACCAGCCGAAACCTCGCCGAGCGTCTTGCTCGAGAGTTGATCCACAACGTTGCGCTGCGGGTCGAACCGATGGCCGATCCGGATAAGTTCAAGGTCTCCGGTCGTGGCGAACTGCACCTCTCTATCCTGGTGGAGAACATGCGGCGTGAGGGCTACGAACTCGCAATCTCAAGACCGGAAGTGATTATGCGTGAGATCGACGGTGCGGTTCACGAACCGTGGGAAACCCTTACTGTGGATGTGGAGGTCGTTCATCAGGGTGGTGTCATGGAAAGACTCGGCGAACGTCGCGCAGAGCTCCAGGATATCGTCCCAGACGGTCTTGGCCGTGTGCGGTTGGATTACCAGGTGCCAAGCCGGGGGCTGATCGGTTTCCGTTCCGAGTTTCTGACCATCACGAGCGGCAGTGGGCTGATCTACCACGCCTTCGATCATTATGGGCCGCGGGTTCAATCCCACCTTGGCGAGCGTAGCAATGGTGTGCTGGTCTCAATGAGCGGCGGTAAATCGCTCGCCTATGCCCTGTTCAATCTGCAGGATCGGGGAAGAATGTTCATCGGGCCGGGTGAAAATATTTATGAAGGGATGGTGGTCGGCATCCACTCACGCGGCAATGATCTGGCAGTGAACCCGCTTAAGGCCAAGCAGCTGACCAACATTCGGGCTGCCGGCAGTGACGAGAATATCCTGCTCTCACCCCCCGTCGCTCTGACTCTGGAATACGCGCTGGAGTTTATCAATGAAGACGAACTGGTCGAGGTCACTCCGGCTTCGATCCGAATCCGCAAGAAGCTATTGCGTGAACATGAGCGGAAACGGGCATCCAGAGCAGCCTGAAGCCGTTTCGGTAGCCGCACACTACTGATTCTCTGTAGATTCTTAGATTTGTCTATCACTGCTGTCCTCCTGCCCTGAGGGTACCGGTTACCGATAGTGTGTCATCGCGCTATAGTTCTTTGATTGCCGAGCAATGGAATTCTTGATCTTGAATAAAAGGCAGAGCATTCGGTCGAGCCGGCCAGTTCCCGGTCGTGGCCCTGGCTGGGTTTCAAGGTCGCCGGACGTCGAAGATGACCGTCTGCAACAGGATCAACTAAAGAACCGGAGCAAATACCCGGTTCACTAATAGGAGACCACTATGCGGCGCTGGATATGGCTGCTTGTCATTCTGATTCTCATAGCCCTCGGAGCCTACGGTTTTCTCGAGTTGAACGGGCAAAAGGAATCGCCGGGCTATCGTCTCGGGAAGATCGATCGTGGTGAGATTCAGATGGTGATCTCCTCGACCGGCCGGGTACAACCGGTCATGACCGTCGAGATCGGCTCCCAGGTCTCTGGCCAGATCGCCGAAGTGCTGGTTGACTTTAATTCCCGTGTTAAGGCTGATGCGGTCATTGCCAGAATCGACCCCGCACCGTTTGAAGCAAGGCTCAAGGTGGCCCAGGCCGACGTGGCTTTTGCTAGAGCCAATGTGGCCATGCAAAAAGCGGCCCTGGAAGAACTTCAGGCTGAGCTCTACGGCAGCCGTGCCGCTTTAGCTGAGCTTGCCGAGGATCTCGAGCGTCAGCGATCACTGTTTGCGCGAAAGGTCGTGCCCGAGAGTACCGTCGACCGTGCCGTGGCACTCCACGATCAGGCGTATGCCCGCGTTGATGGAATCAGAGCCGGACTGAAAAAACAAAAAGCCCAGGTGCAGACTGCACTCGCGCAGGTAGAGTCCCGTCAAGGCAAGTTGCTCGAGACCGAACTCGAACTGGGTCATACGCTGATCAGGTCGCCGGTTGACGGTGTCGTGATCAACCGTGCAGCAG
>CAZVVN010000037.1:0-30179 GCA_964630665.1 uncultured Acidiferrobacteraceae bacterium
ACGCCTAGTCTTAGACGAGGGACCTGTACACATGTTCGAGTCGTCTAGTAAATTCTCCAAAGGTAAACTCGGCCTCAAAACGGGCGTGGCCATTGTTGGCCAGTCTGCACCGCTCAGCGCTGTCGTCGACCAAATCAACAATCGCACGGGAGAACGACTTTGCATCGAATTCGGTCAGTCGTGCACAGTCCTCGTCAAGAATCTGGCGGTTGGCTCCAGTATCAGTGGCGACAATTGCGGTGTTTGCCTTGAGGTAGTCCAGCAACTTGAGGGGTGTATTGATACCGGATTTGCGTGGCGCAAGAACGATGTCGGATGCGGCCAGGTAGGCGGGTAGGCGATCCGGGTCGATGAGTCCGAGGAAACAAACCCTCTCCCCGTGAGTGCTCAACCGGCTGCTATGAGCGTCGATTTCCGATTGTTCTCCGCCGATAATGACGAAGCGCACCCGACGGACTGAATCGAGTACGATCGGAATCGCTTCGAACAACAATTCGATACCCTGATAGATAGCAAACGACCCAACATAGGTTACCAGTACGTTTTCCGAATCAGTCTCGAGCTCACTCCGGACTTGATCGATCTCTTCCCGGTCTGGGTGATGCAACGAAGAGGGGATGTCGGAGATCCGATAGACCGGCGTGTGAGGCGCATACTGTTGTGCCTGACGCTCAAGGCCAGGTCCGGTACAGACCACCGCGTCAGTGTGCCGGGCGACGAAACCCTCTACCCTGCGGTAAACAGCCAAGAGCAGGTTCTTGACGCTGCCCTTTCGGTAGGAAGCCGGATCGGAATGTTTCTCGTAGATACACTTTGCCCCGGTAAGCCGGGCGACGAGCCAGGCAATTGCGCCTCCCTCTTCTGTTCCATGTATCACGTCGTACTGGGTACGAAGGGCAAATGTGAGTGCAAAAAATAATAGAAAAACATCGAAAATGACCTTGGGTAATGAGGGTCCGATAGGTATGTTGGTCACACCCGGCAAGGACCAGACACGGTGCACTCGGGAGCGGATTTCGTCGTCGTCGACACCGATTGGTGGCACCAGAACATCGACCTGAAAACCGAGAGCTTCTAATGCTAGAACGTTGAACTTGACTCGTATGGAACTGCCACGCCACTGGAAAAATGGTTGTGTGCTGATCAGAAGAATCCTCGGCTTTCGTATCATGTTTCTGGCTGGTCCATCATAGAGGAGTTATCCAAAAATAAATCTCAGCGTGGTATCGTGACCGGTGATGTGGGGTACTGCCGGTGGTTGAAAAAATCCGTAATTCTGGCGGCAATATGATTCGTAGGTGCCAGGAATTACGTTGGATAGTTTACGCCACTGACATCTGCGACTGAGGTAATTCAAGTCTAATTTAACCGCGCCTATACTTACGATTTTTCCACCAGACCCTGCAAATGACGAGCGGAATAGCCCAATTGGAGGTCAGAAACTTTATGAGTGGATATCTGAACCATTTATGCGCTCCAAGCCAAAGTAGTGACGAGACACCTCGCTCAATTAATTTCTCCCAAAAGGAAGACTCCGGGGTCATGCGGTCATAACTGGGACTACTCTTTCCGCTAGAAAGACGTCTTGCAACGCGCAACGGAGCATTGAGTCCTTTCCTTTTGGTTTGGTTTCGGTGCGTTTGATACTGGGGGTCGTTATGTAGATCTGTGGAATAGATGGAGCCTCGATGAATAGCGTTTCTGAGCATGTTTCTGCCAGTTTGAGTGCGTGTAAGAATTCTAGATTGACCAGCAAATTTGTATTGTCCATCTAAATCACGGGTCCAGGCATCACTTACCGATAAGTCGGAAAATTCTCCTGAGCCATCAATGCAGGTCTGACAGCGCTCCGGCATGTATAGACCGATTAAATAGTTATAGGCTCCATCTTTGTAATTGGAGTAGTGAAGGTCGTGTGTCTGCCCATTTTTCATGATTGCACGCATTTTGCCCGGCCACTTACCGCCCCGGAACTGGAAATCTACGATGTCTTCTTTGCGTATATTTTTTGTGCGCAGCAATTCTGGAACAACATTCAGGTTCAGTGCGCCACCACAAAATAACCCCACGATCACCGCAATTTTCTCTTCCAAATGGGGATCTGCACGCATCACTTTTCTTAGGCCATGAATGTGACAAGGTAACGCAGCCACGGCAAAACGTCCGGTCTGAGAACGCAGCAACTGGAGAATTGTATTGAGCGGGATAACGGTATACCTGGATCCTTGGCTACTGACCAGTTCCTCTTTGGTCGTTGCGATGAATGGTTCTCCCAGCCAGGGTTTGTCAGGACGCATGCGAGTTACAACACAACCGTTCACGTCTCCATGATTGAGGACATCGTAAAGTAGTGTTGTGATGACACCCCCACCCGCTCCGCTGGAGCGAATTTCACTATCAGTTGAATAGCCAACGTGAGTATCCAGTATCCGCCCATCAAATCCAGGCCCCTGATCTTTTTCGCCAAAAGTCAGTTCCGTGAGTCTGGAAAAGGATACCGAACCGCCTGGGCAAACTTCGCCGCAGAGGCCGCAGGAGGTACATTTGGTCTCATCAAGTACAGGGTAATAATCGGAGTCCAAAGAGATCGCCTGCTCGGGGCAAATGCCCACGCAGGTTCCGGTGCGAGCGCAAAGTGACCTATCACGGAACGCAATTGAAAGGGCCGCTGGGTTAATTCCCGAGCCAATAGGCGAGGCATTCATATTGAGGAGGTGCGACATTTTTCTTGCTCCGACAATTTAATGATCCCACAATTAGGGTAGCCTAACCATAGAACAAGCCCATGATTGTTTCAGTGGAGCGTTGGGAAGGCGGTGCTAAAATGACAACATCGAGGAAATTGTGCTTTAAGCGTAAAGTGGATCTGCTTAAGATACTGCCATCTGTTTAGTTCTTTTTCCATATAACTTTCTCGGCTGTTGGAAGGAATTTCTGAAACGATTGATTGGACGTCGTCGATTGAAAGTGATCGGAAGAAATCAAAATAGATAAATCCTGATCAGATGAGCTCTGCAGCATGCACCCGATATGGGCTGAACTAGAAACCAATTCGCTTGCCGGGGAAGTGCGATCCTTATCTAGGAGGCACCCGTGACCAAATTACTAGGTTTGTTATTGAAGATAGCCATATCGATCGCACTGGTCTGGATTGTTCTTTACAAGGTAAATCTTTTTAGTTCTGAGGGTCGCCAAGATCTCTTTACGCTAATCATAAAAGCGAATGCGAATTTCCTGGTCTTGTCTTTCTTAATCGGATTACTTTTGAATTTTGTCAGTGCTATGAAGTGGTGGATTCTGTTACGGTGTCGTCGGGTCTTAAGTCCATTCTGGCACGTGTGGTCTCTCTATTACGTCGGCAAGTTCTACAATTTATTTCTGCCAACCAGTGTTGGTGGCGATATTGTTCGTGTTTATGGATTGGGAGTGACGACTGGCCAGAACATTGAAGCGATGGCGTCAGTCATCGTTGACCGTTTCACAGGATTGATAACATTGATCGTGCTTGCTATTGCCTCCCTGGTATTTGGCTTTGCTGCCTCAGAAATCGTGGCAATTGGGACCGGTTTAGTGCTGATTTTGATTGTCCCTCTGGGGCTGAGTTGGGTTCTCTTAAGTCGTTGGTTTGTTCGTGTAATGGGTCGTTATACCAGTGACGTAAGTTTGCTTGGGCGCCTCGCCAACAAATCCATCGAACTCAGGTCCACAATACTTGCCTACGGAAGTAGCAAGATACTTGTTCCGGCTTTTCTGTTTACGTTGTTATTCTATTTTTTTTCGATTATCAACGTATGGGTTAGCGCACTCGTCTTTAATGGCGATGTCGCGGTGCAGGAAGTCGGCATTGCAGTACCCATTATCATGGTTGTCATGAACCTCCCGGTGTCAATTGGAGGGATTGGACTTATGGAAATGGCCTATACCTATGGGTTTGATACGATAGGTCTGGGCGCCACACTAGGCCTATCTACCGCACTTCTGATGCGAATAAAATCGATACTGGACGCACTCATTGGTGGGTGTCTGCACTTTTTTCTCGGCATTGCACCTAAAGCCATCAACCCGGAAGAATCCACCTAGCCTACCTGTGAGATCAAAGCGTCGGATACCTCGGCGCCCTTATGGTTAGTCGGGAGAAGCCTATAGCTTCAATTTTGATCTGCCCCGGTCCAAGCATCGGATCCAAGCGCAAGAGGTGGCATTCCTCGGACGAAAGGCCTAAAAGAATCGTCTGTTTACCAATCGTATACTTCGCCAGGTCGGTAGGGTCATGAACGCCGGCACGGAATCCTTTGCCGTCGTCAATAAAAGCCTGGAACACGCCATCTTGTTTCGCGTCGAGACGAATTCGAATCAAGAATGTTTTGCCATAACGGCCACAAATATCCGATGGCAGCACGAGTTGTGGATCTTCGCCAGTTGAATTGATCAACCACGCCCCATCCTTTATGTTAACTGATATATCCTCGTTAAGTCGTGTCCAAGATGGTTGTTCCAGGTTCAGGTATTCGAAGTCATGAGTCTTAAGACTGTAAGCTGGGGGCCAATAGAAAGGAAACACGAAGCGAAACAATCCATCAATGTGCACAAGCCCTACCACGACTATGGTGAGCAGGGCAGTGACCTGAAGTAGGTGCTGGCTTTTCAGTATGATCGATCCACGACCAGTGGACTTGCACCATGCCACTAAGTCGTGTGCCAGTGCTCTGGCTGCTGCCAGGAACAGGATAAGTACTGGTAGAATTATGGGGAGGATATACTTTCCCTGAATCTGAACATCCTGGTAGACATTCCGCCAGGTGTACACAAAAATCTGGAAAACAATAGCAACAAACAGGAGAGTCTCAAAAAGTAATCTACGAGTGTCTGTCGCCTCCTGCGTTCCTGTCCAGAAGCGCACCATCACGAACAGCAATCGCATCAAGTAATACATCAGAGCGAGTATAAATACAGCGGAGTAGAGCCCATATTGTAAAGGCCCCAGTCTAATTTTTAGCCAATCGAGGTGGCCGATAGTAGATTTCAAAGATGCGCCGATGAAATCTTTGTGGTTGCTGAAAATCAGTTGACTAAAGCCGATGCCCTGGGAAATAAAGCCGTGGCCACGATCACTATTCAGTGTCCGGTGCCTGCTGGCGACCTCGCGATTTACTTGCCGGGCGAATGGATCATCAATTCCATAATGAGACATGTTAAACAAGGGCCACCAGCCGCCACCGATGATGGTCGTCGTGACCAATACAAGGCCGTAGGGCAGCCAGCGTTTTTTCTGGATCCTCAAGAACGAGATTGTTGTAAGCCCAGCCACGGGAAGCACGATATACGCTGACAGCTTAGATACAAATACGAGGCCTATACTTAACCCAAGAAAAGAAACCGTATAGAAGTTTATTCGCCTACGGAACAAAAGGACAAGCGCTGCAAAAAGCATCGTTGCCGAGAAAATAGCACTACTGTCATCGTTAAGGTACGAGGCAATAAAGGTGAACTGGGGCAAGAATCCGGTCAGTGCACTGCCTAGAGCAGCATACCAGACGTTTCCAAAGTACCAGTAGAGGCCAATGTAGACAAGGACGACTGTTAACGCACAGAACAATACTGAACCCGATCGGATCGCGATGTGCCAGGCTTCTGATCCAATAGTCATCCGAGAGTTTTTTTCTCCAAGTGGAGAGAAAGGTGCGACCAGTGCAGAAACGAGAAAAGAAAGCGGTGGCCGAAGCAGACGCGTGGTACCGTATGGAGAATAGTGAATGTGAGCCTTACCTTCGTCTTCAGGGAAAACAGCCAGGCTTTTGTGGTGAAAATAAAACGCAGCAGCTGCATAGTTGGCTGGTGCGTCGGGTCCTGCACCAATCGGGAGGTGTTTGGCGGTGAAACTGTAATAACTGACCGCAAAAAAGAATACGGCCAGCACGCTAATCCAACCAGGTGACAGTCTGTCCACGATAGCTATCTTTTGAGATTGTGACTCGTTAACTTATCGCCAAAAAGATTTGGTACGCTGACGGTGAAAGAAGCTTGTATGGGTCAGTTCCCGAGCCAGAAACAAAGGCATGAAACCTGGCCGATCGAGCCTGAGGTGGCACTGATTCAGCCGACGGCCGGCGTCTCGAAGTCGTTTCGCCGTGTTGCCGGCCTTGGTGGTTGAGCGGTTATGACCGCAGGTGTCTTTGTCGGGTCGGATGCTGTGTCACCGTTGAATTCAGGCGCGGGTTCTGGGAGGTCGTCACCCCTTGAGGCCCGCTGCGCGTCGCCTGGGGATACTGGACCGGTGATCGGCTGGGTTGTTGTACTTGTGGTGATATCGTGTTTTGGACCTTCGTCTCGATTACGGGCGGACCGGGGGCGAGGCTTTCTGTTTCTTTCCCGGGATGGTGTTTTGGAACCTACCGTTTCAGGTTGCACCATCAGCGCGTCGGAGATCTCTTTTCTCGTCAGACTGTGACCGATAAAAGCCTCGATGTCCATCAACGAGAATGCATGGTCTTCGCAGGCGAAGGAGATCGCGTGGCCGCTGGCACCAGCCCGGGCGGTGCGGCCCGTTCGGTGAACATAATCTTCGGGATCCTGCGGCAGGTCGTAGTTAAACACATGGCTGACGCTCGGAATGTGCAGCCCCCGGGCCGCAACGTCCGTTGCCACCAACACCTGGCAGCGCCCCTCGGTGAACTCTTTGAGTAACTTTTCCCGTTTAGGCTGCGGAACATCGCCGGATTGAACCCCGGTCGAATAACCATGGCGCCGAAGGCGTTGCCCCAGCCGGTCACATGTCACCCGGGTATTTGCGAACACCAATACCCTTTCACCCTCGGTCTTAGCTATCAGTCCAAGCAGCAATGGAAGCTTCTCGCTGTTCGCAGGATAGTACACCTCTTCGATCAGTCGATCGGCGACGGGGGTATCTGTTTCGATTTTGACCTCTGTGGGGTTGTTCATGTGCTCGTAGGCCAGCTCGTTTACCCGCAGGGAAAGTGTTGCCGAGAACAGCATGTTCAGCCGGGTCGATGGTCCTGGCATTCTGCGTAACACGAACCGGATGTCCTTGATAAAACCAAGATCAAACATCCGGTCGGCTTCATCCAGCACCACGACCTGTACCCCTTTGAGATCAAAAACACCCTGCCTAAAATAGTCGATCAGGCGGCCAGGTGTGCCGATGAGTATGTCGACACCTTTACTGAGGCTTTCGCGCTGCGAATGATAGCCCGTGCCCCCGTAGACCAGCCCGAGTTTCAGGTCGCTGTGTTTCCCCAGCACCTCGGCGTCCCGGTAGATCTGTATGGCGAGTTCCCGGGTCGGGGCCAGGATCACCGCCCGGACACTGGTGGACTGGTGAGTATCCAGCGGAGGGTTTGTCAGCAGGCGACTAAATGTGGCCAGCAGAAAAGCAGCCGTCTTGCCGGTGCCCGTCTGAGCCTGGCCGGCAACATCCTGCCCGGTCAACAGCAGGGGCAGTGATTCGGCCTGGATAGGTGTGCAGTGCTCAAATCCTGCATCTTCAAGCCCATGCAGAAGCGTTGGGTGCAGGTCAAATTCGGAGAACTTTTTATTGGTTAAATAGGTGGCGTCTTCCATGTTGCCTTGTTTTTTCAAGTGGGTCGTTTTAAGGACAGCCA
This sequence comes from uncultured Acidiferrobacteraceae bacterium, assembly GCA_964630665.1. Classification (GTDB taxonomy): domain Bacteria; phylum Pseudomonadota; class Gammaproteobacteria; order Arenicellales; family UBA868; genus UBA9619. The sequence goes on from CAZVVN010000037.1 coordinate 7,620, forward strand.
TTGGTAGAGACAGTCAGCTTCCAGGCCGGTAAATCTTGTAATTCAGGGTGGCGGCGAGCAGTTTGACGGGGCATTCGCGCTGAATCGTATGGTAGGTTGATTCCCATACCGTGTTGCAGCAATCGGCATCGCGTGAAATTGCTTCTTGCTTATGGGGGTGGAGTTCTGGTAAAAAGCCGTTATCGGGTCGGAATCAGACGCCTCTGAGAGGCTTTATACTGAGCACCCGGCGGGTAGTGAAACAGGGTGAACGCGTGAGTATATCACAGGGCCCCTGCACCCCTTTCCCAGACACAAATTTCTTCCCGTTAATGTAACGATCAGGAGTATAGGTTTTTATGTCCGACAATATCGTCCATGTCAGTGATGACTCATTTGAACAGGAAGTACTACAGTCTGACAAACCTGTGCTGCTGGATTACTGGGCTGACTGGTGCGGCCCGTGCAAGTCCATTGCCCCGGTACTGGAAGAAGTCGCGGACGAATATTCGGAGAAGATGACGGTCGCCAAACTCAATGTGGATGACAATCCTGCTACACCGATTAAGCACGGTGTGCGGGGCATTCCGACCCTGATGTTGTTCAAAAACGGTGCTGTCGAAGCGACCAAGGTCGGTGCGGTCTCCAAAGCCCAGCTGACCGTTTTCATCGATGAGAATCTTTGACCCTGTAAACCCACTGGCATCGGCCTGATCCAGGTATCTGGACGCGAGACCGGTGATAGTGTTAGATTGAAACCAACAGGCCAGAAGCCAGACCTGCTTACCCCAACACTGCCTTCCAACTGAATTTCCCCGACACCGGCGGTTAGTGCCCAGCCGGAAACCGTCCGACCGGGACGGTACGACAACCGCATCCGCCAGACCGCTAAACCCTGAGATCAAGCCATGTCTTTAAGCCTCACTGAACTGAAAGAAAAAACACCAACTGAACTGGCCGAGGTGGCTCGTTCACTGAAACTTGACAGTGTCACCCGGCTACGCAAGCAGGACCAGATTTTCGCCATTCTGAAGTCCCAGGCAAAACGCGGAGAGAAAATCAAGGGCGAAGGTGTGGTGGAGATCCTCCAGGATGGTTTCGGGTTTCTGCGCTCTGCCGGCAGTTCCTACCTCGCCGGTCCCGATGACATCTATGTCTCACCCAGTCAGATCAGGCGCTTCAGCCTGCGGACGGGCGACACCATTACCGGACTGATCAGGCCACCGAAGGATTCTGAGCGTTATTTTGCGCTGCTTAAAGTAGAGACGATCAATTTTCAGGCACCCGAGGAAGCAAGGAACAAAATTCTGTTTGAGAATCTGACGCCTCTGCACCCGGATGAGCGGATCCGCCTCGAACAGGAAGACGGGGAGAATGGATCGTCGGAAGCACTGACAGCCAGGGTAATAGACCTGGTGTCGCCGATCGGTAAGGGTCAGCGGGGTCTGTTGGTATCGGCACCAAAGACCGGTAAGACTGTCATGCTGCAACAGATCGCCCACTCGATCACTGCGTCAGAGCCGGAATGTGTGTTGATGGTCCTGCTCATTGATGAGCGACCGGAAGAGGTTACCGAAATGGAGCGCACCGTTCGCGGTGAAGTCATTTCTTCCACCTTTGATGAGCCGGCCTCGCGCCACGTCCAGGTGGCTGAGATGGTGATTGAAAAAGCCAAGCGGCTGGTGGAGCACAAGAAAAACGTCGTCATCCTGCTTGATTCCATCACCCGATTGGCCCGGGCTTACAACACTGTGCAGCCGGCATCGGGCAAGGTGCTGACCGGCGGTGTGGACGCAAATGCACTGCAGAAGCCAAAACGTTTTTTCGGTGCTGCACGAAACATCGAAGAAGGTGGAAGCCTGACCATCATTGCGACGGCCCTTATTGACACCGGCTCGAAGATGGACGATGTCATTTACGAGGAGTTCAAGGGTACCGGCAACATGGAGATTCACCTGGATCGCCGGATCGCTGAGAAACGGGTTTACCCGGCTATCATCATCAGCCGGTCAGGGACCCGTCGCGAAGAATTGCTGACTGATCCAACTGAACTGCAGAAGATCTGGCTGCTGCTGAAGCTGCTGCACCCGATGGATGATCTGGAGGCCATCGAATTTCTGCTCGACAAGCTGCGCGCCACCAAGAACAACGCGGAGTTTTTCAAATCGATGAACCGCTGAGCCGGCTTGCCGGGCGCTGGTGATTCGAATATTATCGCGCCCCCGATCCGCGCTCTGTAACATTTCGGAGATCAGTGACATGAAGGCTGACACCCATCCTGCCTACGAGGCTATCGAAGTCACCTGCCAGTGTGGCAACACATTCTCGACACGCTCGACGCTGGGCAGTGATCTGCACGTCGAGATCTGTTCGGCCTGTCACCCGTTTTATACCGGCCAACAGAAGATCATCGACACAGCGGGCCGGGTCGGTAAATTCCAGAAGAAGTACGGCAGGTAACTACCAGACCTTCTAGGTCTTTGCCGCAATTCCCCAACGCTCCGGCCCGGCGATCTGAGGGCTGCAACGGTTCTCACAGGACACAGCTCGCGCTGTGCCTGTTTTTTGCCTGCTGGTCCAGCCTCTCACTGTCTGCCGATAGCCGGCAGGTGCAGGTACGTTATGTGATCGACGGCGATACCTTGGTTCTGGACAGTGGCGAGACAATCCGTCTGGCAGGGATCAACACACCGGAGCTGGGACACGCTGGTCAGCCGGACCAGCCGCTGGCCGCAGAAGCAACCACGGCACTGCGCGCGCTGGTCGGTGAGGGCACTGTGGTACTCGAGGAGGCGACGGAGCGAGAGGACCGTCACGGCCGTACGTTGGCATACCTGGCGACGACCGACGGCCGAAGTATCCAGGCCCAGCTGCTCCGCGAAGGTCTCGCCAGTGCAGTCGCAGTGTCTCCCAACCTGCGCCACCTGCGAGACTATGCTGAGGCAGAGAGCAATGCGCTGACTGAAAAGCGCGGCATTTGGGGCCTGCCTTACTATCGCGCCCGGGCGGCAGGATCAAAAGCCGCCAGTCGAGGTGGTTACACTTTCGTTTTCGGCGAGGTTCAGCGGATCGAGATCAGCGACCGGTGGTTCGTGTTCACTCTGGCGAAACACTTCGTGATCCTGGTACCGCGTGCCGACTGGACGCGCTATTTTGACTATCCCCCCTGCAGTCTCGACCGGGCAGAGATCGCCGTCAGGGGCTGGGTCTCGACCCGGGGTAAGCGCAGCCGGGTGGTGATCAAGCACCCGTTCATGCTGGAACGTTGTGGCCGCAACCCGGCTGGTTTGTGCCCTGACCGTACTACGGCTCGCCGGGGCTTGCCGGCGGTACAAGCCACGGTGCCTTCTGGCTGATGCTGCATAATCACACTGCTGGCCTGCACCGGGTACTGGCGGGCCTGGTTCGACAACAGACGAGGGTCCACAGCACCATTCTCGAAGTCGTCTTTCACGTTAACTCCGGTGACTGATGGTTGGCGTCGTCCGACAGGAGTTCGTTTGAACACTCGAAAACTGTTGATCCCAATAGCAGTACTGGTGGTGGCCGCAATGGTCGGCCTGGCCGCCGGTTTATGGTCCCGGCAGCAGGGTCGGGACGCGGAAAACCCGTATGCGCACATTGGCGGTGACTTCACACTGGCCTCGAAAACCGGACCCGTTTCGCTGTCGGCGTTCACTGGCAAGGTCGTGCTGCTGTTCTTTGGCTACACCCACTGCCCGGATGTGTGCCCGACCGAGCTCGCTAAAATGCGGGCCGCCTTCGATGATCTGACACAAAGAGAAGCCGAACAGGTCTTTGGGATTTTTGTCAGCGTGGACACCGAACGGGATACTCCGGAGAAGGTGAGTGACTATGCCACCTTCTTCCACGAACGGATCATCGGGCTGACTGGCAGCAGCGCGGATATCTCGGCCATAGCCAAGCGGTACTTTACTCCGTACCAGAAAGCCGCTAGTGACAACGGTGTGTTGGACTACACCATGGACCACTCAGCGACGATATACCTGATCGGTCCAGACGGCCTCGTTCAGGGGTTGATGCAAAGACCGACTGTCGAAGAGATGGTGCAGGCCATACGCGATGCCCTGTCCGACTGACCGGGAGATGTCACTGGAGGCGTGTGTGACTGCCATCGAACAGCAGCTTCATCAGGCCGGTCTGTACTTCGGGCACGGTACGGACAACGAGCATGACGAGGCTGCCTGGCTGGTCATGATGGCATCGGGTATCGATGTCGGGAGTTTCGAGGACGACTGGCAGCAGACTCTGGTTCAAGCTCAGCTAGAAAAAGTCTGGAAACTGGTAGAAAAGAGAATCAGCAGCCGTCGACCTCTGGCATATCTGGTGAACCGCGCCTGGTTTGCCGGCCATGAGTTCTATATCGATGAACGGGCCATCATACCGCGTTCGCACATCGGTGAATGGCTACCGGAGCGATTCGAGCCTTGGCTCGACCCGACCGCGGTCTATCGGGTACTTGATCTTTGCACCGGCAGTGGCTGTATTGCAGTGGCACTCGCCCTGGCTTTTCCCGACTCGCGTGTGGATGCCGTGGATCTGTCGGCCGCGGCGCTCGAGGTCGCGTTGATCAACGTCGCGCGTCACGAGGTTCATGACCGGGTGCGACTGGTGCGCTCTGATCTGTTCGATCGACTGGAAGACAGGATGTACGACCTCATTGTCTGTAACCCACCCTACGTCAGTGACAAACTGATGGCAGACCTGCCGGCCGAATACCAGCATGAGCCGGCCCAGGCGTTTGCGGCAGGCAGTGACGGGCTTGACATAGTACGACGACTGCTGTCGAAGGCTCGGCAGCATCTTACGGACCACGGTACATTGGTGGTCGAGGTTGGCAGCGCTGCAGCTGCACTCGAGGGTACCTGGCCAGTAGTACCGTTCACCTGGCTGGCGTCGGCGCACGATGAGTCAGCAGTCCTGGTGTTGACAGCTAGCGAACTCGATCACTACGCCGGTCAATTTCAGCGAAGTTGAGCATTGCGTCACTCAGATCTCGATCATTTCGAAGTCGACCTTGGTGGCGTCGCAGTCCGGGCACTGCCAGGTGTCGGGGATCTCCTGCCAGCGGGTCCCCGGGGCAAGACCCTCTTCCGGTAGTCCGGCTTGCTCGTCGTAAATAAAGCCACAGATGACACACATAAAGGTCTTGAATTCCATGCCGGGTTTTTCTCAGGCCATAAAGCGCGGCATTCTAACGCATAGGGATCATCGCAAATACACAAAGAAAGTGATTCAATGTTGCCAGCGATGCTAAGGTTATAAGACTTCAGATACGGAGCGAGTAGATGAAAAATGCCAACCAGCAGCTGTTCGATAGAGCTTTGAAATCCATTCCCGGCGGTGTCAATTCGCCGGTCCGCGCCTTCAAGGCGGTGGGCGGAGCGCCGGTATTTATTGAACGTGCCCAGGGGCCTTTGATCTATGACACCGATGGCAATCCCTACATTGACTATGTCGGGTCCTGGGGCCCGATGATTCTGGGCCACGCTGACTCAGAAGTGGTGGCAGCAGTCCGCGAAGCGGCCGCCAGGGGTCTGAGTTTCGGCACGCCGACGACGATGGAAACGGAGCTGGCTGAACTCGTATGCGCCAGTGTGGCGTCGGTAGAACAGGTCCGAATGGTCAATTCCGGCACCGAAGCCACGATGAGTGCGATCCGCCTGGCGCGCGGGTTTACTGGCCGGGACAAGGTGATCAAGTTCGAAGGTTGTTATCACGGTCACGCAGACGGACTGCTGGTCAAGGCCGGTTCCGGAGCTCTGACCCTGGGCGTACCCACTTCCCCCGGGGTGCCGGCCAGTATGGCTGAGCACACGCTGACGCTTGAATACAACAACCTCGAGCAGGTTACTGAGGCGTTTGCCGTGTTCGGTGACCAGCTGGCGGCGGTAATCGTCGAACCGGTGGCTGGTAACATGAACTGTGTCCCGCCCGTAGCGGGGTTTCTTGAGGGGCTGAGGGATCTGTGTACCAACTCCGGCGCGCTACTGATCTTCGACGAGGTGATGACCGGCTTTCGGGTCGCCGCCGGCGGCGCTCAGGCCTTGTACGGCGTAACACCTGATCTCACCACGTTGGGCAAGGTGGTCGGTGGCGGGATGCCGGTCGGTGCGTTCGGTGGTCGTGCGGACATCATGGCTCACCTCGCACCCATGGGTGCGGTCTACCAGGCCGGCACGTTATCCGGTAACCCGCTGGCCATGGCCGCCGGTCTCGCAACCTTACGCAAGGTGTTGGTGGACGGGTTCTTTGAACGCCTCGGTGCCAGGACTGAGTCGCTGGTCAGCGGGCTGCGCGGCGTAGCCGCGGCGGCCGGGGTGGGGTTGACCACCAACCGTGTTGGTGCGATGTTTGGCCTGTTTTTTACTGCCGCCGAATCGGTCACCCGCTTCAGTGAAGTGATGGCGTGTGACAGCGAGCGTTTCGGTCGGTTCTTTCACGGCATGCTGCGTTCGGGGATTTACCTGGCTCCTTCGGCGTTCGAGGCCGGTTTCGTCTCAGATGCCCACAGCGACACCGAGATCCAAAGGACGATCGAAGCGGCAGGCCAGGTCCTGCTCTCAATCAGCCGAGAAAATTGAAGCATAGAAAATAACGCGGTGGCTCGCCGCGCCAGGCGCGCCGCGTGTTGTTTACGACCATTGCAATGTGGAACAGCACGAGAATCACCAGCAAAACAAATCCGACCAGCACCAGAACCAGTAGCATCGCGACCAGAAAATAAAGTGTTGTGCTCAATGCAAAGTTGAGCGCCGCGCGCCCGTCGGCGTCCAGCCGTGGTGATCGCCGACCCCAGCGTTGCCACAGCAGTAACGGCAGCCACAGTTGACCCAGTGGCAGGCCGGCGTAGAGGCCCAGCGCGCTGAGGTGAAGTGCCGGACTCCGCCAGCCGGGTTGTGCCGCCGGCTGAAAAGACTGAACCGGTGCGGTCAGCGACCTTCTCGCCAGACCCAGGGCTCCCGTCAGCCCCAGAACCTGGGCGAAGACCAGAATAGACAGTACGGCTGAGAATGCGGGGACCGGCAGAACAATCCCGTCCCCCCCGGAGATCTTCAGGATGACCAGGCCGGAGGCTATGCCCGAAAGCAGCACCCCGCCGAGTAGAAACAGCCACGGCAGAAACTTCAACGGCGTTGACCAGAGTGCAGCCACGCGACACCGTTGCCGTGCTGACAGCACAGCATGCAAAACCCAGATCGAGACGGGTAACAGCCAGCCGACCGGTACGGTCGGCGGACGATCAGTCAGTCCGCTGGTGCGACGTCTTCAGCGGCTGGGCCTTTGTCTCGGGTGGTTAGGCTGAATTCAACTCGCTGACCTTCGGTCAGAGTCTTGAAACCTTCACCCCGGATTTCGCGGTAGTGAACGAAAACATCGTCCCCGTTTTCCTGCGCAATAAAACCATAGCCCTTGCGCTCATTGAACCACTTGACGGTTCCTACATGTCGTTCCGACATAACTCCTCCAAACTAGGTTACTTCAAAACCAGGCGTGCAGATCGGTAGATCCTGCTGCCCTGCGCTGCATTGTAACGACCTTGCGTTTGAACGCAAATATTTATTCAGCCGATCCGCTGGTAGCGTTCGCGCAGGGTTCTGAGTGCCAGGTCGCTTTTTTTGTTGAACCAGTCTTCGATCAGGCGGGATGAAATCGAAATACTGGTCGGCAGTTGGAACTCACCCAGTGTCAGTTTTTCAATGATCTGGTCACGGGTCAGCCAGCGGGCATCTTCGAGTTCGTTGTCGTTCAGGGAGATCGCGTCGCTGCCGGCAGTGGCCGTGTAACCGAGCATCAGGGAGCCGGGGAAAGGCCACGGCTGTGAGGAGTGATAGTGCATGGCAGTCACTTCAACACCGGTTTCTTCGGCGACCTCCCGGACCACGGCCTGCTCGGCGCTTTCACCGGGCTCAACAAAGCCGGCGATGGTCGAGTAACGGTTTTCTGGCCACTCGGCTTTGCGCCCGAACAACGCCTGCTCGCCCTTTTCGACCAGCACGATGATGGCGGGGTCGGTACGCGGGTAGTGTTCGCGACCACAGTCGATCTGACTGCACTCAAGCACATGACCGCCCAAGCGGGGCCGAGTGGGAGCACCGCAAGCACCACAGTAACGATGGTTGTGTCGCCAGATGACCATTGCCCGGGCGTAACTCAAAAGTGCGGCCTGATCCTCGTCAAGGACTGCAGCATAGTTACGCAGGTCTGCGAACTCACCGGCCCTGCTCGACGGTTTGCCCACGATCGCAGCGAAATAGTGGTTGCCGCCACCCTGCCCGAGATAGACGTGTTCGTCGCAGTGACCAAAGCATTCGTGCAGTTCCGCCGGTCCGAGCAGTTCCGCCCTGCAGCGGGTTTCATCCTGGTTGACCAGCACGTTTGTGTCCAGGACCGGCACAAAGCGACAGCTGGGGCTGTTGATGATATCGGCCAGTTGTGCCTCGGCGGGGCGCAGAAAGGTAGCCCGGTCCAGGGTCCGACTGGAAAACAAATTCAATCGGCTGCGCTGCAGATGGTCCATACGCTCGGGTGCTCGGCAAACGGCTGTTCTGAAGACCAAGAGTACTACAGCGCGCGGGCCGGCACTTTGGTCACAGACTCACTACGGTTAGAATCTTGATTTGCTGGCGGACCACCGACAGAACGTGCCGGACTCCGCCGAAGGCTTTTCACTCTCCAGGTTTCAAACCCAGAATGCGTCACGAGCTCCGCGACCTGTTGGCTGTTGCCGTTTCGGCACTGGCCGATGATGGGGTGATCCCGGTCGCCAGCGAAGTCGATATTCAGCTCGAGCGGACCCGCCAGCCGGAGCATGGGGATTTCGCCTGCAACGTCGCGATGGTCCTGGCGAAGGCGGCGCGAATGAAACCCCGTGACCTGGCAGCCCAGCTGCAGGCTCGACTGCCAGCCTCTGAACTGATCGACAAAACCGAGATTGCAGGACCTGGCTTTATTAATATTTTCCTGGCCCGAGAGGCTTACTACCACCTGATCACTACGGTACGTCAGGCCGGTGCAGCTTACGGCAGGAGCGACGTCGGTGGTGGTCGGCCGATTATGGTTGAGTTCGTGTCGGCCAATCCGACCGGACCGCTGCACGTTGGTCACGGCCGCGGGGCAGCTTACGGTGATGCGCTGGTCAGGGTGCTGCGAGCTGCCGGTTATGCGGCCGCCAGCGAGTACTACATCAACGATGCGGGCCGCCAAATGGACATCCTGGCTGTCAGTGTCTGGCTGCGTTATCTGGAGCTGTGTGGAGAAGAGATCGACTTTCCTCCCAGCGCCTATCAGGGCGATTATGTTTTCGACATCGCTGCTACCCTGCATCGTGATCATGGTGCGGATTTTCAACAGCCGGCAGCCGATCTGATGGATTCACTGCCGGTCGACGCCGACCAGCTACTCGACACTCTGATCAGTCGAGCAAAAAATCAACTGGGTACGGATGGGTTTAATCAGCTCCACGCACTCGGAAACGACACACTGGTGGACGATATTCGCAACGACCTGGTCCGGTTCGGGGTCCAGTTTGACCACTGGTTTTCGGAGAACCACCTGGTTGCCGATGGTGCTGTGGAGCGCGTCGTACAGACATTGAAGGACAGTCGACACATGTACCTGAAAGACGGGGCCTGGTGGCTGCGGACGACCGAATTCGGGGATGAAAAAGATCGTGTCGTGCTGCGGGCCAACGGCAATCACACTTATTTTGCGACCGACATCGCCTACCACCTGGACAAGTTCGAGCGAGGGTTCGAGCACGTAATCAATATCTGGGGTGCGGATCACCACGGATACATCAAGCGGGTCAAGGCCTCGCTCGCGGCTCTTGGTCGTGACCCGGACGCACTGACGGTGTTGCTCGTGCAGTTCGCGACGTTGTATCGCGGTGCCGAGAAGATTCCAATGTCCACGCGCAGCGGTCAGTTCGTGACCCTGCGGGAGCTGCGCCAGGAAGTCGGCGCAGATGCTGCCAGGTATTTCTATGCCCTGCGCAAGCCAGAGCAGCACATGGACTTCGACCTGGATCTGGCGAGGTCGCAGTCCAGCGACAACCCGGTCTATTACATCCAGTACGCCCATGCCCGGATCTGCAGTGTCTTCCGCCAGCTGGATGAAAAGGGAATCACCCCGGAGTTGGAAAGTGCTGATCACAGCCTGCTCAGCGAGGTGCGCGAATTGGATCTTCTGCGTGAACTCTCGCGTTACCCGGAAGTGGTGGAGACGGCGGCGCGCAGTTATGAACCACACCTGGTCGCGTACTATCTGCGCGACCTGGCCAACGATTTTCACACTTACTACAACGCCCATCCTTTTATCGCTGCCGACGAATCGTTGCGCAACGCCCGTTTGTCCCTGATTGCGGCCACCCGGGTAGTGCTCGCCAATGCGCTGGACCTTCTGGGTGTAAGTGCCCCGGAAAGTATGTAGAAACATGATGGGTTCACGGCGCAGACAATCGGCGAACCGGCGCGGCCGGTCAATGTCCGGCTTTGTGATTTTGCTCGTGGGCATGGTGGTCGGTTCGGCGGCCACACTGCTGTACAACGGCATGCAAAGCGGCGATCCTGACCGCATCGGGTCAGGGCTCAAGCAGCTGGTGGCGGCCTCTCGCGAACAGGCAGCCAATCCGCAGCCGGCAGCCGCTGTCGCGGATTCCGAGGACCAGCCGGTGCGCACGAGTTTTGATTTCTATACCGTACTGCCAGAGATCGAACGTGTTATCCCGGAGGATGATCTGGCCGAGCCTGACTCTTCAGCCGCAACGCCGGCCGCACAGCCGGTTCAAACGGAGTCTTCTTCGGGCCACTACATGCTGCAGGTGGCGTCCTACAATCAGCAGTCCAAGGCGGACCGGATGAAGGCGCGGTTGGCTCTGGGTGGTTTCGAGCCGAGCATCCAGCGTGTCACGATCCAGGGCCAGGGACACTTTTACCGGGTCCAGGTGGGTCCGTTCAACACGGTGAAAGGCTTGGAAAAAGCCAACCGTCAACTGCGGGAAATGGGTCTGAAAGCTCTGTGGCTGAAGGTCTCCAAACGTCCATGACAGAATACGGGGTGACCAACCGCGGGATCTGAAGATCTCGAATCGCGCTGAAGAGGTACCGTACTGGGTGATTGCAGCGGTGTGGCTGCATTCTTTATTATTTGAACCATGCATCGCGTCTCTCCCGATCAACCGCACCGACCGCTGAACCTGTCAAGGAAAACCTTTCTATGGCCCAGATGAGAAGCGGTGGCCATCTGCTGATCGAGGCCCTGCGTGCGCAGGGTACCGACCATGTCTTCTGTGTGCCGGGGGAAAGTTTCCTGGTCGCATTGGACGGGCTTCACGGTGATCAGGCGATCCGCACCGTGGTCTGCCGCCAGGAAGGCGGCGCTGCCATGATGGCCGATGCCTACGGCAAGCTGACCCACCGCCCCGGAGTCTGTTTTGTCAGTCGCGGCCCCGGAGCGAGTAATGCCGCATCCGGCATCCATATCGCTGCCCAGGATTCGACACCACTGGTGATGATCGTCGGGCAGATCGCAAGCAAAACCATCGGCCGGGAGGCTTTCCAGGAGATCGACTATGCGGCGATGTACGGCCACACTGCAAAGCGTGTTGAGCAGGTCGTCGATCCGGCACGCATTCCCGAAGTCGTGAGCCGGGCCTTTCACACCGCTGTCAACGGCCGCGCCGGGCCGGTAGTGATCGCCCTGCCCGAAGACATTCTTCGCCAGCAGACAGCTGCCGAGCCGCTGGCATCTTTTCATGCTGTGGAACCGGCACCAACAGCAGCCGCTATGGGTCGGTTTTCCGAGATGCTGCACCAGGCGTCGCGGCCGGTGATGATCGTCGGCGGGCGTGGTTGGACAACCCCGACCCGCGAAGGCCTGCAGCGGTTTGCCGCCGACTGGCAGTTGCCGGTCGTGGCCGGGTTTCGTTTCCAGGACTGTTTTGACAACGAACATGAACAGTATGTGGGCGAACTGGGTCTGGGAACCAACCCGGACCTGACTGCCGCGATCCAGGAGTCCGACCTTGTGATAGCCGTCGGTGTCCGGCTCGGCGAATTGACGACCGCCGGCTACAGCCTGATCGATAGCCCGCAACCCCGCCAGCCGCTGGTTCATGTCTATCCAGGCATGGAGGAACTCGGTAGCGTCTATTATCCGGCACTGGCAGTGAATGCTTCGACCGGCCAGTTTGCCGGGGCACTGAGTGCTGTGGGTCCAGCACCGGCCGATCGGCCCTGGTCTGAGTCCTCCAGGATTTTGCGCCAGGGCTACCTGGACTGGACCACGCCACTGCCAGGCCCAGCCGCGGTCAACCTGTCGGAGGTGGTCTGTATGCTGCGCGAAGCGTTGCCGGCTGATGCCATCATAGCCAATGGCGCCGGCAACTACACGGCCTGGGTGCACCGATTTCACCGTTACCGGGCACTGGGCAGCCAGCTGGCGCCGACCGCGGGCTCGATGGGTTATGGCTTACCGGCAGCCGTGACGGCCAAGCTGCTGTACCCGCAAAGAACGGTAGTCGTGTTCGCTGGCGACGGCTGCTTCCTGATGACGGGCCAGGAACTGGCCACTGCCGTGCAGTACCACCTCGCAATCGTGATCATCGTGGTCAACAACAATATGTTCGGCACTATCCGGATGCACCAGGAACGGCGCTTTCCCGGACATGTAATCGGTACCGAGCTGGTGAACCCGGATTTCTGTGCCCTGGCCCGCGCTTATGGCGCACATGCTGAGCGGGTCCAACAAACCGGAGAATTTCTGCCGGCGCTCGGCCGGGCACTGGCCGAGCCGCTTCCGGCTCTGATCGAGATCGCCCATGACCCGGACAGCATTTCCCCGACTCGTACCCTCGCCGGACTGCAAGCCGACGGTTGAAGGCAGATCAGTCTGACAGCACGTTGTGCAGGGCGTCGACCACCGTGTCCAGCTGCGATTCACTGATGACCAGTGGTGGCAGTAGGCGAATCACCGTAGGGCCAGCCGGCAGGGCCAGCACACGACGTTGCAGGAGAGCCTGCAGGTAGGGGGTGGCTTTTTCTTTCAGTTCGATTCCGATCATCAGGCCGATCTGCCGCACGTCCCGGACCCGGGCGGGCAACTCGTCGGTGAAACGGCGTAGAAAGTAACCTCCCCTTTCGCCGGCCCTGGCGGCCAGGTCATGTTCCAGCAGAAAGTCGATGGCCGCGAGCGCAGCGGCGCAGGCCAGCGGGTTGCCGCCAAAGGTCGAGCCGTGTACTCCGATGCCGGCTTCAACCCGATCAGAACACAGCACAGCACCCATGGGTACACCACCGGCGATGCCTTTGGCCAGGCACAAGATGTCTGGTACGAGGTCGAACTGCTCACAGGAGAAGAAGGTGCCAGTCCGGCAAAAACCGGTCTGGACCTCGTCGATGATCAACAGCGCACCGCGCTCATCACAAAGGCGTCTGGCTGCTGCCAGGTAATCCGGGTCGGCAGGCCGGACGCCCCCCTCGCCCTGGACCGTCTCCAGCATCACTGCGGCCGTGTCTTCGCCGATCGCGCTGTCCAACTTGTCGATATTGTTGAGCGGTACAAAAGTACAGCCCGGCAGCAGTGGTTCGAAGGCGTCACGGTACTTGAAGGTTGCACTGAGCGAACCCAGCGTGCGGCCGTGAAAGCCGCGCATCGCTGTGACCATTCCGCTTCGGCCAGTCGTTTTGCGGGCCAGTTTGATCGCCGCTTCAGTGCTTTCTGAGCCGGAATTGCACAGGAATACCCGTTCCAGTCCATCCGGAGCAAGGTCGGCTAGTTTTTCCATCAACTGTCCGCGCTGGTCGTTGTAGAAAATTCCAGGACAGGTCACCAGGATCTTGGCCTGATGGGCAAGGGCCGCGGCAACAGCGGGGTTGGCATGCCCGGCGCTGGCTACTCCCACCCCGGCAGCGCAGTCGAGATACTCGTTGCCCTGGTCATCCCACAGCCTGGCATCTTCGCCCCGAACGATACTGATCCCGCGCCGCGGGTAGACCTCCAGGGCGTGGCGCTCTTCGAGTTCTCGAGCGGTCATCGAATGATCGTCCCGCGACCTGCCAGTGCATCGCGCACCGGGTGGTCGACCCGCCCGTCAGCGATGACGACCTCCCCTGCACCGGTGTCAAAAAGCCGGCGCAGGGCCAGCATCTTGCGTTTCATACGACCCTCGACCTGCTGTTCGCGTTGTTGAAGTTCCGATCTTGTCATCTGATCCACCACACTGTCCGGGTCGTCCCGATTCTCGAGAAAGCCGGGCGCCTCGATCAACTGCACAATCCGCTCGGCGTGCAGCGCCTCCTGCAGAGTGTTCACAATATCATCGTTCTCCGAATTGATTGCGAAGCCCTGCTCATCGATGATCGGAATGCTGAGTACCGGCCGATATCCCTGGCTCAGCAACAGTTCCAGCAGCGCTGTGTTGACTGACCGGGGTTTACCCGAGAAATCGCGTTTCATGAGCGTTTTGCCGCCTTCCCGGACCCGGATTCCGCGGTTGCGCTGGCCCAGGATCAACCGCCCATCGAGACCCGTGAGACCGACGGCATTAATGTCGTGGCGTTGGCACAACTCGACAAAACGCCGATTGCGCAAACCTGCATAGGCCATCATGATCAGATCGATGGCGCTTTCGTCCGAGTAGACACTGCTGTAGCCCGAGACGGATGTCAGCTCCTGTTTCTCAAGACCCAGCCTGGCGCCCAGGTCGTCGCGCAGCGCGTTGGCGCCCAGAACCACGAGATACTGCGTCTCAAGCCCGGCAAGATCTGCGACGATACCAGGTAGGTTGATTTGGTTACCACCCCCGATCTTGATGATGTACATGAGCAGTGTCCGCGGTTCAGAGTGTCTGGATCGTCCGGTTGTCAATCGGCCGCCAGCCGGTTTCACCGGGATAAGGTTCGGAACAGACGATGTCCGCAGCGGCCTGCTGGCTGCGATACATCTGGAAGTATGCCGGGTTTTCGTTGTAAAGGGTTGCAAGCTCGGATGAATCGCGACTGGCGATGATCATGTTCATGGCTCGCACGTAGCGGGTCCGCTTCTCGATCACGGCCACGCCTCTCTCAAGTGCCGGCAGACGACCGTCACGGTCGAACCGCTTGATGAAGTTGAAGATTTTCTCAGCACCGATCCGGCCGGCCTCTCGGATACGCACACCCTGCAGTTCGCCGTTGAAGATGAACACCTGTTGGCCATCGAAAAACGGCATGTTGTTCTCCACCCGGATGCCCTCGTCGCGGAACGCACTGCGGGCATGGGCCACCAGCAAGGTCGTGGTACTGAACCGTGACAGGTCGTCTTCCCAGACGGGTCGGATGTCACGGTAGACCTGCCAAAGGCCGTCTTCAAGCCAGGCGCAACCCCAACCGTGCCCCTGGTACTCGGTGCTCGCCTGTGACAGGACAGCGAACCGGTCCAGGTGTGCGGTGATCTGGAACGGGTGCTCGGCGCGCACCCACAGTAGTCGACACATCAGGACCGCTCAGACCGGGTGCAGGCCTGGAAACGCCAGCCCCGAGGTTTCGTGGAAACCGTGCATGATGTTCAAGCACTGCACGGCCTGGCCCGCAGCGCCCTTCATCAGGTTGTCGATGGCGCTCATCACCACCAGGCGGTTGCTGGCGGTGTCGCGCTCAAAGCCGATGTCGCAGTAGTTGGTTCCGGCGAGCAGTTTTGGTTCCGGGTAACGGTGGATGCCGCTGCGTTCTTTGACGATCCGCACGAACGGTTCAGCGGCGTAGTCCTCGCGATAGATCTTCCACACCGCCTTCTCATCTAGGGGTTCGGTGAGAAAAACGTGGCAGGTTGCGAGGATGCCCCGCACCATCTCTATGGAGGTCGCTGAAAAGTGGATGGGCAGGTCGCCGAGTGACTGATGCATCTCTCCCACATGCCGGTGGCCGGTGGGCCGGTAAGAGCGCACCACCCCACTGCGCTCCGGGTGATGACTGGCGTCGCTGGCGGCATTGCCACCTTCGCTGGACCCGGCCTTGACCTCGATCACGACAGACTCGACCAGCTCGCGACGGGTGAGTGGTCGCACGGCCAGCGTACTGGCGGTAGCGTTACAGCCAGCGCAAGCAACATGATCAGCCGTGCGGATGGCATCGCGGTGCAGTTCCGGCACGCCGTAGACAAAAGTACCCAGCAGTTCAGGTCGCGCGTGTTCGCTGCCGTACCAGCGCTGGTAACTTTGGGCGCTGTTCATCCTGAAATCTGCACTGAGATCGATCAGTCGCGGCGCCAGTGCCTGGAAGTCATCGATGCTGCCCATGGTGCGGCCGTGCGGCAGGCACAGGAACAGCACGTCACAGGCCGCCAGTTCGCTGACGGCACAGAACTTAAGGCGTGTCACGCCGCGCAGGTTCGGGTGGGCATTGTGGACGAACTTGCCGGCAAAGCGCTCCGAGGTGACTTGCTCGACCTGGCACTCTGGGTGAAACAGCAGCAGCCGCAGCAGTTCGCCCCCTGTGTAGCCCGAGCCGCCGACGATGGCTACCCGGATCACCGGGCATTCTCCAGCGCATAGTCGACCACCAGGGCGGGAATGTTCACGCCGGTAGTATCGATACTGTTACGGAATTCCATGGTGTAGTTGACTTCGTTGACCAGCAGACCCTCGCCTGTCTCGAAAAGGTCCACGGCCAGCACGCCACCACCGACTGCCCGGGCTGCAGCCAGCGAGACCCTGCTGAGTTCATCGTTGACGGGGCAGCCAGTAGCCACTGCGCCGCGGGCCGTGTTGGTGATCCAGTGTGGTGAAGTCCGGTAGATGGCCGCAACACACTCGTCACCGACCACGAAACTGCGGATGTCCCGACCCTGTTTCTCGACATATTTCTGGATGTAGAAGATCGAGTGGTGGTAGCTGCCGAGGATCGATTTGTGCTCGAGGATCGACTCTGCGGCCTCGCGATCGTTGACCTTGGACAACAATCGACCCCAGGAACCGACCGCCGGTTTCAGCACCACCGGGTAGCCCAGCTGGTCGATCGCCTCCAGAGCCGATTCCTCGGTGAAAGCGATACGCACGGGCGGCTGGGGCACAGAGGCTTCCTTCAAGGCCAGTGACGTCAGGATCTTGTCACCGCACACGCGAGACACTTCAGAGGAGTTGATACAGTGAACGCCAGCACTTTCGAGCAGCCGCAGTCCGTGCATGGCGCGCGAGTGGTTGATGCAGCGTTCCAGGACCAGATCGACTTCCAGCCCTGTGTCCAGGTCGAAGATCAGTTTGCGGTCATCGAGCATCACCAACTCGACGCCGCGCTGACCGAACTCGTCGATCAGGAGCTTTTCCTCCTTCCTGATCAGCGAGTGCAGAAAGCCGATTCTCACTCGCCCCAGTCCTCTTCGGTTTCAGGGGCCTCTGCCAGGGCGGGCGGTTCCAGCGCTGTCACTTCCAGCTCTGAACCGCAGTCGGGACACTCCAGGAGTTCGCCCACGACGGTGTCGGAAGCCAGTGTGATTTCGGCGCCGCATACAGGGCATTCGCTCATAGGGTTTCTCCTGCGCTTGTCGTGTGCCGGCAGGCACCGGTCTAGAAAAAGGCCCGTGTTCGGGGTGGCGGCTTATTCTAGTGTCAGCGAAGCTGCAGGGCGAGTGATGAGGATCGTCTGTGTCAGAGCCGACGGTTACGTCCAGGCGTTC
The DNA here is from genome assembly GCA_964630665.1 of uncultured Acidiferrobacteraceae bacterium. GTDB lineage: Bacteria > Pseudomonadota > Gammaproteobacteria > Arenicellales > UBA868 > UBA9619. The sequence continues at coordinate 25,272 of CAZVVN010000037.1, forward strand.
AGTCGGCCGGGCAGACGTTTCGCCCCGTGGCTACATCTGCTTTAATGCGATCTGGCCCGAGGGCATGCGCCACGGACCCGGCGAGTACCCGGGCGCCTTCAGGCGCCGGCCCATTTGACCCGGGCCGATCAACCATTACCAGGATGGGCATGAAATCATGGCCGACACCTTTCTTCAGCAACTGGTCGAGGAGGTCAACCGGTTTGTCGAGGATCGGGACTGGCAGCAATTCCACACTCCCAAGAACCTCTCCATGGCTCTCAGTGTGGAAGCCGCGGAACTGGTTGAACATTTCCAGTGGCTGACGGCCGACCAGAGTGATGATCTGCCCCGGGACAAGCGTGCCGCGGTCGCTGAAGAACTGGCCGACATCCTGATCTACACGATCATGGTAGCCGAAAGGCTTGGCCTGGATCTCGAGGTGGCCACGCGGGATAAGATGGCGCAGAACCGCCGCAAGTACCCGGTCGAGAAGGCCCGCGGCCTGGCTGCCAAGTACACCGAGCTTTGACCCGTTCATGCATACACTGCTCGACCTTGAGCGCTATCCTCTGGACCAGCTGGAGTCACCGCTTGGTCTGGCAATGGTCGAACGCTGTCGCCAGACGCTAGCCCGTCAGGGCATGTTCGACCTTCCAGGTCTGTTGCGGCCTGAAGCGATCCGGCGCAGCCTGGCCCACGCCAGGCCTTTGCTGGCCAGCGCGTCGTTTACCCACAGCCGTACGCACAACGTCTACTTCGAGGACTCCGTTCCCGGCCTGGCGACCGACCATCCCGCCCTGGGAAAGCTCCAGACCACCAATCACACGTTGTGTGCCGATCAGATCCAGGGCAGCGTGTTATGCGAGGTTTATGCCTGGCCGCCTCTGGCCGAGTTCCTGGCGCAGGTGATGGACAAGCCGGCCCTGTACCCGATGGCCGATCCTCTGGCGTCCGTCAACGTCATGGAGTATCGGGACTGTGAATCGGCGCTCGATTGGCACTTCGACCGATCCGAGTTCACGATCACGCTATTACTGCAGGCGGCTGAATCCGGCGGTGCGTTTCAGTACCGGGCTGAAGTGCGCGCTCCGCACGACCCCAATTACGACGCTGTTGCCCAGGTATTGGCCGGTCAGGATCCCGCAGTGCGTACCCTGGTGATCACGGCTGGTACGCTGACTGTGTTCCGCGGTACCAACACGTTGCACCGGGTCACGCCGGTCAGTGGTTGCAGCCGCATCGTCGCAACGTTGTCCTACTATGAGACGCCAGGCGTCCGTTTCAGCGGTGCTGAGCAGCGCGGGTTCTACGGTCGTGAAGCGTAATCGCCGACTGCCCGGCTAATGCGCTTCGCGGATGCCAGTTGACTGGCGGCCACAGACGGAGAACCATTGATGATCCCGGTATTCAAGGATCCCCGCAAGCAGGCTTATCTCAACCCGGCCGGGACCGATAAGCCGCTCAGAAGCCCGCTGCCGGATTCTGTTCTGGAGGCGGCCCGCCGTTACCGCTTGAGCCGCTTGCGAGAACAGCTCGTGCGTCACGACTGTGCGGCCATCCTGCTTTACGACCCGATCAATATCCGCTACGCGCTGGACGTGGCCAACATGCAGCTGTGGACACTGCACAACGCGGTACGTTATGCGCTGGTGTTCGCCGAGGGGCCGGCTGTGCTGTTCGAGTTCAAGGAGGCAAAACACCTAGGCACTGCGGTCTCGATCGTCGATGAGGTCCGGCCGGCTGTGAGCTGGATCTACATGTCTGCCGCCCAGCACCAGGCCGAGCGGGTCACGGTCTGGGCCGCCGAGATCGACGACCTGCTGCACGACTACAGTGGCGGCAACCGGCGCCTGGCAATTGACAAAGTCGAACCACCAGGCCTGAAAGCGCTGGAAAAACTCGGCATCAGCTGTGTCGAAGGGCAGGAACTAACCGAGCGCGCCCGTTCGATCAAGAGTGAGGACGAACTGGAGCTCATGCGCTGGACGGTCCGGGTCTGCGAGGCCGGGCTGGCTCGCATGTACGAATGCTCACTGCCGGGACGCACTGAACAGCAGATCTGGGCCGAGTTGCATTACGAGAACATCCGTTCCGGAGGTGAGTGGCTGGAGACACGGTTGTGTACCGCCGGGCCACACACCAACCCCTGGTACAGCGAGTGTTCGGACTACGTCTGCCAGGATGGTGACATCATCTCGGTGGACACCGATCTCATCGGGCCTTACGGCTACTGTGCCGATATCTCACGCAGCTGGGTCTGCGGGCACCACAAATTGAACAGCGAACAGCGCACACTGTACGCAGCGGCGCTTCAGCAGATCGACCACAACCTGGAGCTGATCCGCCCGGGCCTCGGTTTCCTGGAGTTCAACGACCAGTCATGGCGGATTCCCGAACGCTACGTCGAACGCCGTTATACCGTGGCCCTGCACGGTGTTGGTCTGTGCGACGAGTGGCCGGCGATCCCGACTCATCCCGATGTCGATTACGCCTATGACGGGGTGTTTGAAGAGAACATGGTGTTGTGCGTGGAGAGCCTGATTGGTGCTGAGGGCACCGAGTGCATCAAACTCGAGACCCAGGTGGTGGTGAAACCCGGCGGTGTCGAGCGATTGGACAGTTTTCCCTGGGAAGAGCTCTGACGGTGCGGCCGATTCGGCTGTTCTCGTCCAGCGCAGCGGCGTGCAACCCGTTGGGGTCGTTCGCTGGTGCCTTGATCCGGTTGGCCGGGTATTCCCGCAAGCCGATCTAGAACCACAACCCTAGATCACGCCCTGTTCACGAAGCCGATCGCGTTCGGCCACATCGAGACCCAACAGTTCCTCAAGCACCTGATCAGTGTGCTGACCCAGCGTGGGTGGTGCGTGCCGATAGGATACCTGGGTCGCCGACATTTTCGCTGGATTGCCGATCAGACTGACCGGTTTACCGCCGGCGGCGGGATGCTCCATCTCGATTCGCATGTCACGGGCCACGACCTGGTCATCAGCAAAGACCTGGTCGATGGTATTGATAGGACCACAGGTGATTTTGATTTTTTCCAAGGCTTCCAGCCAATACGTCGATGGTTTCTGCCGCATCACGTTGTTGAGGATCTGAGTCAACGCTTCGCGGTTCTGCACACGTGCTTTATTGGTGACAAAGCGTTCATCACTGATCAGTTCCGGGACACTGGCAAACTCGCAAAAACGTTTGAACTGATCATCATTGCCGACAGCGACAATGATGTTGCCGTCGGCCGTGGGGAAGACCTGGTAAGGCACGATATTTGGGTGCGCGTTACCCAGCAGTCCCGGGGCTTCTCCCGAGGTCAGGTAATTCAGGCCCTGGATCGACAGCAAAGACACCTGTGTGTCCAGCAGGCTGATATCAAGGTGCTGACCTTCGCCAGTGACTTCGCGGTGTCGCAACGCCGCATTGATAGATAAGGTTGCCCACAGGCCCGCTGTCAAATCGGCTATGGGGACGCCTACACGATGCGGCTCTCCGCCAGGTGGCCCGGTAATACTCATGATGCCGCCCAGGCCTTGTGCCATGAAATCATAGCCCGGTCGTTCAGCCTTGGGTCCGGTTTGACCAAATCCGGTGATAGAACAATAAACGAGCCCCGGATTTTCCGTCTTCAGGGTCGGGTAATCGAGCCCAAATTTGGCAAGATTTCCGACCTTGAAATTCTCAGTCAGTACCTGGCATTGGTTTATCATTCTTCTGGCCAGGTTCTGGCCTTCGGTACCGGTGAGGTCCAGTGTTACCGAGCGTTTGTTGCGGTTGGCGGAGAGGTAATAGCCGCTTTCGGTGGTTTCCTTGCCGTCTTCACCAAGCACGAAGGGCGGGCCGTATTTTCGGGTATCGTCACCACTTCCCGGCCGTTCGACCTTGATAATATCGGCGCCGAGATCGCCCAGGATCTGAGTACAACTTGGTCCGGCCAAAACGCGCGTCAGATCGAACACACGAATTCCAGCAAGCGGGCCGCTCATCGTGGCCTGCCAGCTTTCAATATCATTCGGCTTGTCTTGTTCAAATTTGTCACTTGTTTCGCCGCTCCGTCGCTTGGAATTTATCCGCCGGCTCGGCAACATAAGTCCCGGGGGCGGTCCCGATCAGCATCTGCTGAGTCAGCATCTCAGGGATATTTTAACTTGAGTACGTCGTTGGCACTGTCCTCGAGCGTCCGTTCGCCGCGCTCGAGTGCGTCGCAGATCGCACTGAGCTTGCCGTTGTCGTGTCGCAGCAGGTGCTCACGCAACAAGGCGCCGGCCCGGCTTGCGAGCAGGCGGCGGGTGCGGTCACGTCGCCGCTGGTCCGGATCCGGATTGATCGTGTTTGAGTGGCGGTCTATGGCGGCCAAGAGTTCGTCCACGCCGCCGGCGTTGGTTGCTGTCGTCTTCAGGACAGCTGCCCGGACGTGATCCGGGCCGCGCAGGGCGAGCATTGACTCGAGGTGACGGACCGTCTGGTCGGCGCCGTCCTGGTCGGCTTTGTTGACCACCAGGATGTCGGCGATCTCGAACAGGCCTGCCTTGATGGCCTGGATATCGTCACCCATGCCGGGTGTGCAGACCACCACACGGATGTCTGCGACCTCTCTGATCTCAACCTCCGACTGGCCGGTGCCGACGGTCTCCAGGATGATCTGCTGGTAGCCACCAGCATCGAGGATGTCGATCACAGCGTGGACGCTCGCTGTCAGGCCACCGAGGTGGCCCCGGGCGGCCAGCGAGCGGATGAACACACCGTCATCACCGGTGTGTGCTGTCATACGCAGCCGGTCGCCGAGGATCGCACCGCCGCTGATCGGGCTGGAAGGGTCGACTGCCAGGACCGCGACTTTCTGCCCACAGGCCCGAAGCGCGCCAATCAGAGCGTTAATCAGCGTTGACTTGCCGGCCCCGGGCGGGCCGGTGATGCCGATCACCCGGGCAT
>CAZVVN010000038.1:0-29420 GCA_964630665.1 uncultured Acidiferrobacteraceae bacterium
ACAATATTCAACGAAACTGCTCTCATCAAACTGTTTGGGGTCAACGACTGCTGAGTTGATATTCGTGAATATCTTGAATTCCCTGGAACAACGAATATCGTAACCATAGCTCGAGGTCCCATAGGAAATAATCCGTTCCGAACCGGAACTTGAAATCTGCGTTGGTTCGAACGGCTCTATCATCTGGTGCTCCAGCGCCATCCGTCGAATCCAGTTGTCTGATTTTATGGACACCCGAGTTCAAGACCCACCACGTTAGTTGTTCTGGATGACAATCGATGGGAAAACGTCACTGTAATCCCGCTTGCGGGCTGCCAGGCGCCCGGCAGCTTGCCGGGCAATATCCCGGTAGGCTTGGGCTAAGCAACCGTCAGGGTCAGCGACCACTGTCGGGCGCCCCCCATCGACATCAGCACGGATCCGCCCATCAAGTGGAATCTCACCCAGATGATCAATGCCATATTCCAGGGCTATCGTTTTACCGCCCCCTTCACCAAAGATATGTTCTTCGTGACCACAATTGCTGCAGATATGTGTACTCATGTTGTCAACGATGCCCAGTACTGGAATTTCAACCTTTTCGAACATTTTGATCGCCTTGCGAACATCCAGCAACGCAATATCCTGTGGTGTTGTGACAATCACCGCACCAGAGACCGGAACCTTCTGAGCCAGTGTAAGCTGGGTATCACCGGTTCCAGGTGGCAGGTCAATAATCAGGTAATCCAGGTCACGCCAGCATGTATCCTGTAACAACTGTTCCAGTGCCTGGGTAACCATTGGGCCCCGCCAGATCATCGGAGTATCTTCATCTATCAAGAACCCGATGGACATCGCCTGCAGGTGATAGCTGTTCAAGGGTTCCAGGCTTTTGCCGTCCTTGGATTCAGGCCTGCCTTTGATCCCCAACATACGAGGCTGGCTCGGCCCATAGATGTCTGCATCAAGCAGACCTACACTGGCCCCCTCAGCAGACAGGGCCAGGGCAAGATTGACCGACAGAGTTGATTTGCCAACCCCCCCTTTTCCTGAGGCAACAGCAATCATGTTGCGCACACCCTTGATCGGTGTTACGCCTTTTTGAACCTCATGGGCCACCACTTTAGTCTTTATAGACACCTCGACTGACTCCACTCCAGCCTGTGCCAGAATGGCTTCTGTAACCTGTTCCCTCAACTGCTCATGCCAGCCGCGGGCAGGATAACCGAGTGTCACACCGACCGAAACCGCCATGTCGCTGATTTCAATATCCGCGATCGAGCCCTCATCAACCAGACTCATGGTGGTGTGCGGGTCAACGATCGTACTCAGTGCCTTTTCTATGTTTTCTCTTGATAGCGAAGTCATCGTCTGCTGCCTGGCCAGATAAACTGGCTGTCCATAACCTAGAAACAGGAGGGCATACACCCCGGGAAAGCCGGCAATGCTAACACAGGGTCGGCAGGACGGATCCTTCGGCTAGAATATCTCTCTCAGATTGACAGGTTTAGGCGGGCGTCTTCAGGATCTGCGACGGACCACCGCTACGACTCAAAGAATCACGCGACTTCCAAGCAGATGGCACAATGACATTGCCCAAGAAAAAAATGCTGGTCACCAGCGCCCTGCCTTACGCTAATGGCCCGATCCACCTTGGCCACATCCTTGAGGTTATCCAGGCGGACATCTGGTGCCGTTTTCAGAGAATTCTAGGCCATGATGTGCACTACGTCTGTGCCGATGACGCGCACGGCACACCGATCATGCTGAAGGCTCGATCGGAAGATATCACCCCCGAGTCGTTGATCACATCGACTCTGGTCGAGCACAAAAAAGACTTTGCCGGCTTTCAAATTGGATTCGATTACTACCACACGACCCATTCGGACGAAAATCGATACTTTTCTGAGACCATCTACAACCGACTGAATGACTCTGGGCACATCAGCACCAAGGTGATTACGCAGGCCTATGATCCGGAAGCGTCAATGTTCCTGCCGGATCGATTCATACGCGGCGAGTGCCCGCGATGTGGGGCTGCGGATCAGTTCGGTGACAACTGCGAAGCCTGCGGCTCCACCTATTCCCCAGGCGAGCTGAAAAATCCGGTTTCGACTATTTCAGGAGCCGTTCCCATCGAGCGGGAATCCGAACACCAGTTCTTCAGGTTGGCGGACTTCGAATCGATGCTTCAGGGTTGGACCAGTTCAGGCCGACTGCAACCTGAAGTGGTGAACAAACTGGCGGAATGGTTCGAATCCGGCCTCCGCGAATGGGATATTTCCCGTGATGCACCCTACTTTGGTTTTGAAATTCCCGGCCTCACCGGCAAGTACTTTTATGTCTGGCTTGATGCCCCTATTGGCTATATGGCGAGCTTTCGCGCGTTGTGTACGGAAACCGGACTTGATTTCGATGAGTACTGGTCCCCGGACTCAGAAGCTGAGTTGTATCACTTTATCGGCAAAGACATTGTTTACTTCCATGTGCTGTTCTGGCCGGCCCTTCTGTATGGCGCTAGTTTCCGTACGCCGACGGCAGTATTTGTACATGGTTTTGTGACAGTGGATGGCGAGAAAATGTCCAAATCCAGGGGCACTTACATTACTGCCCAGACCTATCTGCAACACCTGAATCCAGAGTATCTGCGTTATTACTACGCCGCCAAGTTGAACAACCGGGTCGAAGATATCGACCTGAATCTTGATGATTTTATCCAGCGAGTAAACTCCGACCTGGTCGGGAAAGTGGTCAACATCGCAGCCCGCTGTGCCGGCTTTATCAACAAGCAATTCGAAGACCGGATCGGTAACGAGCTTGACGATCCAGCAATGTACCAACGGTTCGTTGAAGCCGGAGATTCGATTGCAACTGCTTACCAGAATCGCGAGTTCAGTCGGGCGATGCGTGAAGTCATGACCCTTGCGGATGAGGCTAACCAGTACATCAACGCCCGGCAGCCCTGGATCGTCGCGAGACAGGAAAACGGTGAGGCCGAACTTCAGGCGATCTGTACTCAGGGGATTAATCTGTTCCGTATCCTGCTGACCTGGTTAAGTCCCGTTCTACCGGTCGTTGCAGGACAGGCCAGTCAGTTTCTGAACTGCCAACTGAACACCCCTGGTGCCTGGAAGGCTTTGGACCAACCTTTGCTAGGTCACTCGATTCGCCCATACACCCACCTTCTCAGCCGAATTGATCGCAAGGACGTAGAGCAGATGATTTCCGACTCCATTGAAGCCGATACAACAGACGTACCGGGCCATCTGAAGGATGAACCGCTTGGTCCCGAAATCACCATCGAGGACTTTTCCAAGATCGACCTGAGGGTGGCCCAGGTCGTCGAGGCCAATCTCGTTGACGGTGCGGATAAACTGCTTCGCCTGACGCTTGATCTCGGTGGTGAAACGCGTAACGTATTTGCCGGTATTAAGTCAGACTATGAGCCTTCAGCCTTGATTGGGAAAAACGTCATCATGGTCGCCAATCTTGCCTCGCGAAAGATGCGTTTTGGAGAATCGGAAGGCATGATCCTAGCCGCGTCCGGTAGCGACGACAGCAACGGGATATTCGTGATCCAACCCAACGAGGGAGCCGAACCCGGTATGCGCGTGCGTTGACTGCCATTGAACAATTCCTTGGTCTTTCGGGGTCTCCGTCCCCAGACAGCTGGGCGGATTTCCCGATGACCTGGTGCACCAGAGCATGACCTCTCCAGTGAGCCCGTTTCAGATCGACCAGTGCCTTCCCCAGATTCAGTGCCGCCAGTGCGGCCTGCCCAGTTGCTACGACTATGCTAAAGCAATCTCCAGGGGCGAAAGCTTGATCAATCGCTGCCCCCCTGGGGGTGACATCACGATCAAAGCCCTGTCACATCTCACCGCTAACACGATAATTCCCTTGGATACAGAATGTGGTGTGCCGCGCAAGCGAACCACCGCCATGATCGCCGAAGATCATTGTATTGGCTGCACGCTCTGTATCCAGGCGTGCCCCGTCGATGCGATCTGTGGCACCGCCAAACGGATGCACACTGTCATCACTGCTGAGTGCACTGGCTGCGAACTCTGTGTAGAACCCTGCCCTGTCGACTGTATAGAACTGTTGTCTTGTACTGAACAAGCCGTTGGCGAGCCTAGTCCGTGGGCGGGTTATTCGGCACGGGACGTCGAACGAGCCAGGCAGCGCACTCGGGCAAGAAACCAGCGGCTTTGCCAGACCTCAAGCGACTCCCAACGGCCGTTGCCAGCCAATCGTGAACACCTGCGCCAGGGCATCCGGGAAAGCGTCAAGCGGGTCAGGGACCGGCGAAACAGCGTACCTTCTAGGAACCCCACCGGTTGACCGCTCTTCAGACCATAGGCCGATGAATCCAACCACGCGGGAAGAGTTATTCCGACGGCTGTCAAGGGTCATCGAGGAACCCACGACCGAACTCAAATACCGTTCGCACTTTGAACTGCTGGTTGCCGTCATCCTGTCTGCCCAGGCCACCGACATATCCGTAAACAAAGCCACCCGTGCTCTTTACCGAGAAGCCAGAACGCCACAGGCGGTACTCGATATGGGTGCTGGTCGGCTCAAGCGGCATATTCGAACTATTGGACTGTTCAATACCAAGGCGGCAAATATCCTAAAGACCTGCCGGATACTCATTGAAAAACACAACAGCCGGGTACCCTCGGAGCGAGAGGCTCTTGAAGCTCTCCCTGGAGTGGGTCGGAAAACAGCGAACGTCATCCTGAACACAGCTTTTGGGCAACCCACCATCGCCGTAGATACTCACATTTTCAGGGTTTCTAACCGAACCGGCCTGGCCCCTGGCAAAAACGCATTACAGGTCGAGAAGAAACTCCTGCGAGTCACCCCGGAACGTTTTCTCAAGACTGCACACCACCTGCTCATCCTTCATGGTCGCTACACCTGCATTGCGCGCGTACCACAGTGTCATGAATGCGCTATCAATGATCTTTGTGACTATCGAGGGAAAACATCTGATCCCGCGGAATAACCCTAAATTCGCCTTTGGCAAGACTAGGAGCCAGCCAGGCCTGGCTGATCTGCTGCTCGTTGACGCAGCGCTTCGAAGAGCACAATGCCCGTCGCAACTGAAACATTCAGGCTGCCAATCAGACCTGGCGAAGGGATGCGGGCAAACCGGTCACACTGATTTCGGGTTACCGGGCGCAAGCCAGCGTCCTCGGAACCTACGATGATCGCAACAGGTTCGGTAAGGTCGATGTCATAAATAGCCTGGTCAGCCGATTCATCGGTACCAACGAGCCACAGGCCCCGCTTTTTGAGGGTCTGGAGTACCCGACTCCAGTTAGATTCCTCGAACACCTGTAAATGGCTTACGCCACCAGCAGCTACTCGAACGGCTGCCGGGGTCAGGCTACAGCCTTTGTGCCGGGGGAGAATGACGCCATGTACGGCCGCTGCGGCCGCGCTGCGCAGGCACGCACCCAGATTATGGGGATCCTGTATTGCGTCAAGGACCAGCAACAACGGTGGCTCTGGTAATGCGTCGAGACACCCCACCAGGCTCACTGTGCTCGGTGCCGCTCGCCGTGCTGACAGGACTATAACGCCTTGGTGCCGCACCCCCCCGGCCAGGTGATCCAGTTCCTGCCGGTCAACCAGTCGGGCCGATACGCCCTTCCGCTCAGCCAACTCCAGAAGAGAAACCAGTCGGGCATCCTCACGCCGTCCATCATAGAGCAGTTGATCGGCCGAACTGTCGGACCGCAACGCATTTTCGGCCGCGTGGAAACCACAGAAAAGCCCTGTCGGTCCCGTCATCGATCAGACCGTTAACTTCGTTCTACACAAAACAGTCATTTCTCAATTGACCACAAATGAAGACAGAAGTAAGGCATCAGCTCGAGTCCGCAAGGGGGATTGTTTCATACCCTTAACTGTGCCTTACCCGCTCGGTTGTAACCCTTGCTCCAGGTTGGATACTTTATCAGTGTCGCTTTTTGGATCTCTTGTCTTTTCTTCCTGATCGAGACGGGTCCGATTTTCTCACACCTGTTAGCGAAAAGCTGACCTGACCCGCCGAGATATCAACGCCGGCAACGACCACGCGCAAAGCATCACCTGGTCGAAATCGCTTGGCCGTTCGCTCACCTATCAGCTGCATTTTCTCGGGCTCGAATCGATAATAGTCTCTACCCAGTTGAGAGACATGAACCAACCCATCCACTGGCAGCTCGTCCAGTTCAACGAAAACACCAAACTCCGTCACACTCGTAATCATACTACTGAACTCATCTCCTATCTTGCCTCGCATATATCGCGCTTTGAGCTGAGCGGTCACCTCGCGAACGGCATCTTCACTCTGGCGCTCCGTCATTGAACACCGTTCGGCGATATCGCCAAGCAACCCGTCCGGCTGATCATACAAGGCGCCGCCTTCCCACTGGTGAATGGCCTTGAGAAGTCTGTGCACGATCAGATCAGGATATCGTCTTATCGGCGAGGTGAAGTGTGTGTAAAGCGAGAACCCCAGGGCAAAGTGGCCGCCTGGGCTTGAAACGTAACAGGCCTGCTTAAGGCTGCGCAGTAGAAGCATCTGAACCCACTTGTCCTGGCCAATCTTCTTTCGGGCACCATCCAGAGCACTCTGCATATCCTTTACCGACGGATGCTGCCTCCCTGGGAGCTTCAAGCCGACCACACCGAGTGCACCCCGCAAGTGACTGACATCTTCCGCTGAAGGGGCATCGTGTACCCGATAGATCGCCTCCCCCAGCGCTTGAAGGGAGCGCGCCGCACAAACGTTTGCCGCCAGCATGCACTCCTCGATCAATTTTGTTGCAGGATTTCGCTCTCTTATCGAGATTGACTTGACATTACCTTGGCCTGAAAGATCGATCGATGCCTCCGAAAAGTTAAATTCGATCGTACCTTGCCGGTCGCGGAAGGCTCTCAGCGTCACTGCAATATCGGCGAGATCGTCCACAGCCTTCCTGACTTTTTCTGACCAGTTCGGGGGTGCCGCCTGCTGGACCGAGGCCAGGTAGCTCCCGACCTCCTCATAAGTCAGGCGGGCATGGGATCGCATCATTCCGCGCTCGAACCGCCAGCCCCTGACTTCTCCCTCGCGTGAAACATCGATGACCGCAATCAACGCCAGGCGGTGTTTTCCCGGGAGAAGAGAGCACAGATCATTAGACAGGCTTTCCGGCAACATGGGTATGACCCGGTCCGGAAAATAGACAGACGTGCCTCTTTCAGACGCAGCCTGATCCAGCAATGAGCCGATCCGCACATAATGACTGACATCAGCAATCGCTACCCACAGGGTCCAGCCATCCCGCTCCTCACGCGCAGCTACCGCATCGTCGAAATCCATCGCGTCCGCACCATCGATCGTCACCAAAGGCAGTTCGCTCAGATCTAGTCGACCTTCTCGCCTGAACACGGCTTGTACGTCCTCATTCCCGGCCAACTCGGCGACCATGCCGTCTGGCCATTCAGATTCAAGGCCATGTTTTACAATTGCGACATCGGTCTCCGTAAGCAAAGGAGAAGTCGACTTCTTTTCCTCTATGTTTTTCACTTGTTTTGTCTTTACCATTTTCGTTGTTCTGGCCAATATGGCCTGTGATATTTTTCGATTTCCGAGACAAATGCCCTGTCCAGCAGGCAGGTATTTCCCTAATTGAGTGTTGCACCTGCGCGCGGTTCAGGCCTTGATTGCCGGTTAGCCCCGCCGATCCGATAGGTGGTTTGACAACCCTTTGGACGCGCGTTATGGTTCGCGCCCTCAGTCTACCGCCGGGCATGCTTCTGACTCTGCCCGGCTAGGTTTCCAACGTTGAACATCGTGCCGAGGTGGCGGAATTGGTAGACGCGCTAGCTTCAGGTGCTAGTGGGGGCAACCCCGTGGAGGTTCAAGTCCTCTCCTCGGTACCATACTGCCGTTTCAGAATAAATTCGCTTATTCAATCAAACGGATTGTCCAGGATGATCGTATCTTTGCGATCCGGACCCGTAGACACGATTCCTATCGGACAACCGGTCAACGCCTCCAGTCTTACCAAGTAATTCCTGGCACCCTCTGGCAGCATTTCCATCTGTTGGACTCCGGAAGTTGATTCGGACCAGCCCGGCAAGGTTTCATAGACCGGATCGCAACGCGTCAAAAGATCCGTCTGAATCGGTGGATCAGTCCTTTCTTCACCGTCGATCCGGTATCCGATACAGATCTTGATTTCTGGCAAACCATCCAGCACATCCAGCTTGGTGACACACAAAGAACTGATACCGTTTACTTGGCAAGCCCAGCGGGCAGTGACCGCATCGAACCAGCCACACCGCCTTGGCCGTCCTGTCGTCGATCCAAGTTCTCGACCATCTGTTGCTAACTTCTTGCCGATCTCATCAAATAATTCGGTAGGAAACGGCCCACTGCCGACACGAGTCGTGTAAGCCTTCACAATTCCGAGGACCCCGTCAATCTGCATCGGCCCTATACCGCTCCCCGATGCAGCCGCACCGGCCGTTGTGTTGGAGGACGTTACAAAAGGATAGGTGCCATGATCTATGTCCAACAATGCGCCTTGAGCTCCCTCAAAAAGGATCGACTCTCCCTGCGCCATACACTCATGGATCTCTCTTCTAACATCTGCAATCATTGGGCCCAGCTGCTGGCCATACATCAGGCACTCATCCACCAGTCTAGCTATGTCAACCGGCTGTGCGCCATAAATCCTCTGAAGAATCAGATTCTGATAACCGGCCGCTTCCTCGACGCGCTTTGTACAGGTTGACTCATTCAGAAGGTCACCGAGCCGAATACCTCTGCGAGCCACCTTGTCTTCATAGGCCGGTCCGATCCCACGGCCCGTCGTGCCAATGGCGTTTGCACCCCGGGCCTGCTCACGAAGTTGATCAAGAAGCTGGTGATAGTGAAGTATCACCGGACAGGCCGCACTGACCTTGAGACGCTGCGGTATATCGGCCACGGTTTCGCCCATCTTACCGATTTCGTCCAGTAACGCTTGTGGCGACACTACCACGCCATTACCAATAAAGCATCGGACCTTTTGCCGAAGGATGCCAGAGGGCAAAAGGTGTAGTACGGTCTTGTGGCCGTTTACGACCAGCGTATGCCCAGCGTTATGCCCCCCTTGGAATCGTACTACGACACCGGCGTGCCCGGTCAGAAGGTCGACTATTTTGCCTTTCCCCTCGTCTCCCCACTGAACACCCAGAACGACGATATTTGCACCCATGCCAAAATCCTCCGGTCACCCGAGAAGACACAATCTCAATAAGGAAAAGTATGGTCCGGCCAGAATGGGGGTTTTCTAATGCACACTGTAAAGCAACAATAAACCCGCAAGCATACATACACCGCCGACAGCCCGTAGTTGTCCATCACCCACGCTACTGAGCAGTTCCACCAGTTTTCTATACCGCCCGGGACTGGCGAAGGGCACAAGCCCTTCGAATACCAGGACCAGAGCCAGTGCGGCGAGCAACTCCTGCCAGTTCATCAGGAACCGGATCAGTCACCTTGAACAGGTTTAGCCTGCTTAAAATACTGGAAGAACTCCGAGTTTGGCTCGATCACGAGAAGGTTATCGGCACTATCAAAAGTGGCCCGGTAAGCATTGAGACTGCGATAGAGTCGGTAAAACTCCCGGTCTCGCTGATAGGCTTCAGCATAGATGCCCGTTGCCTGGGCATCACCCTGCCCGCGTATTTCTTCTGCCTCCCGGTTGGCGTTCGCCAGAGTTACTGCACGCTCCCGATCCGCGTCTGCCCGAATCCGCTCGGCCTCCTCCGCCCCGCGGGCACGAAGATCCTTGGCGACCCTTGAGCGCTCGGCTTCCATACGCTGGTAAACACGCTCACTGATATCCGGGTCAAGGTCAACCCGTTTCAATCGGACATCAACGACTTCTATCCCCAGTGAATTGATCTCCGAATCGATATTCTTTCGCACGGTATTCATGATCTCGGCACGATCACCGGATATAACCTGTTGCACTGACCGATTGCCAAATTCCTGACGGAGTGCATCATTGACTCTCTGTGCCAGACGGTTCCGCGCATTGGCAGCAAGGCCTCCCAGTTTGGTGTAGAAATCCCGGGCATTGCGAACCCGCCACTTAACGAACGAATCGACTACCAGGTTTTTCTTTTCCTTGGTTAGGAAGAGCTGGGGATCTGCGTCCATGGTCTGAATTCGAGCATCGAAGAAACTCACGTTATTGATCACGGGAAGCTTGAAATACAAACCCGCCTTCTCGCTCGATGAAACGATCTCCCCGAACTGGAAGACGATTGCTTTCTCCCGTTCATCGACGACGTAGACTGCAGAGGATCCCAACACCCCAAGGATCACGATGATGACAATCCCAAGCATGCTCTTGCTGCTCATTCGCTGATCCTCCCCACCCGGCTGTCACGCCCAACCCGGCGGCTGTCGCGTTCTGCTAGAGACTCGGCAATACTCCCGGCGCCTTCGAAGCCGGGGCTGCCATTTCGCGCAGCAGTCTCGTTTCGTTTTCGGATCAACTGATCGAGCGGTAGATACATGACGTTGTTTCCACTACTGCCCTGATCGATCAACAACTTTGTCGATTTGCTGAGCACATGCTCCATAGCGTCGAGATAGAGCCGATCGCGGGTCACGAGTGGGGCTTTGTTATATTCGTCCAGTACCTGGATGAACCTGGAGGCCTCACCTTGAGCTGCTGCCACGACAGTCGCTCGATACGCTCGTGATTCCTGCACGATCCTGGCCGCTTTTCCCCGCGCCCGGGGAATGATGTCGTTGGCATAGGCCTGGGCTTCGTTCTTGAATTTTTCTTCGTCTTCGCGCGCCTTAACTGCGTCGTCGAATGCTCCTTTGACCTCGGCAGGAGGCTGGGCATTCTGCATCTCCACCGCCTTCACATTGATACCAGTCGAATATCTGTCTAAGATGTTCTGCAGCAGCAGGAGGGTCTCTTGAGCAATCTCTGCGCGCCCCCCGGTAATCGCAAAATCCATGGTGTTGCCACCGACGATCTCCCTCACGGCGCTTTCCGTCGCCTGCCTGACCACCGTCTCGTCCGACTCACTGACGTTGAAAATCAGATCGCGAGGGTCTTTAATGTCATATTGGACAGCAAACTGTATGTCGATGATGTTCTCATCCTCAGTCAGCATCAGTGCCTCGCGAGGTACATTTGCCGCTTGATTGGACCGGGCGTTCGTTCGATAGCCCACCTCCACAGTTCTGATTTTCTGAACGTTTTCAATCAGCACCGTCTCAATAGGGTACGGTGCGTGCCATCTCAAACCAGCCTCCGTAACCTGCAGGTACCGGCCAAATCTCAGTTCGACACCCTGCTCGCCCTGTTCCACGACGTAAAATCCAGTCGCCGCCCAAAGTCCGATCACAATCAGCACAATGAACAGCAACGATTTGCCGCCTATAGAACGAACCCTGCCAGGGCCACCGCCACCGGATTTCTTACCTCCACCACCCAGAATACCAGCGAACTTCTTCTGCAGATCCCTGATCAGATCGTCTAGGTCTGGTGGGCCTTTCTGGCCGTTTCCTTGGCCCCAAGGATCCCGATTATCAGAACCTGGCTCATTCCACGCCATAACGGATTACCTCACACATACAAGTTTAACCTTCACAGGCTGTAATTTTATCATGAAGCCGAACCCAACACGTCAGGCATACGAATTTCCTTTTCTGCAACAACGGGTTTGTCCGGCGAACGATCAACTCCATAGTCCGGAGTGAAACTGATCCTGCGCCTCGAGTTTCCCGACCGCGGCACCGTCAACAACGACTTGCAACCACCAGTTGCCTTCCTCATCAATGTCTTCACTGGTGACCTGAGCGATCTGGTAGGCGCGTGCTCTGAGACGACCACAGTCGGGCGGGATTCTGAGCGTACGCTGCACCCGGTCCTGACCGAGGAATTGTGAGACCATTAGACACAATTGGTCGATCCCGACCCCTGTCCTGGCGGATACCCTGACACCACGGTCAAAATGAGCCCGAGCAGGGATTCCGAATCCATCTTCAGACTCCAGATCGGTTTTGTTATAGACATTGAGCCTCGGCACCTGTTCTGCCCCGATTTCCGACAGAACGTCCTCTACCTGGCGAATTCGGCCTTCGACATCAGGTTGCGATGAATCGATGACATGCAGAAGCAGGCGGGATGAAGCAACCTCCTCAAGTGTAGAGTGGAATGCATCGACCAGCGAATGCGGCAGACCTGACACAAACCCCACCGTATCGGAAAGAATTACCCACCCGAAATCATCCAGCCTAAGCTTTCTCATCATCGGGTCCAGCGTTGCAAAAAGCTGGTCCGCAACGAGCGCCCCGGAATTCGTCAGCTCATTGAAAATAGATGTCTTTCCTGAATTGGTATAACCCACCAGCGTGACCGTCGGCACTGACTGTCTTTCCCGCCGGGTGCGGCGCAGTTGCCGTTGAGAACGGACCTTACCGATCCGGCTTCGAAGTGACCGGATGCGCTTTCCGATCAACCGTCGATCTGTCTCGAGTTGGGTTTCACCAGGGCCTCTGAGACCAATGCCACCTCTTTGCCTTTCCAGGTGGGTCCAACCGCGCACCAGGCGGGTCGCCAGATGGGTAAGTTGCGCGAGCTCGACTTGCAGTTTGCCTTCACTGGTCCTTGCTCTCAGGGCGAAGATATCGAGGATCAGTCGAGCCCGATCAATGACCCGACACTGCACCACCGACTCGAGGTTTCTTTCCTGCACCGGCGTAACCGCTTGATCAAGAATCACCAGATCAGCATTGCTTGACCGAACGAAACCGGCAATTTCCCTAGCTTTACCGGAACCGACGAACGTCGCTGGATGAGGCACCCGCCGAACAGCAGTTACCCTGGCGATTACATCGGCACCAGCGGCAAGTGCCAGGCCTTCCAGTTCCGCGAACTCTGAACTGGTAATCGAGCGGCGTTTATCCTGGTGCACCAGAACCACTCGTTCCGGCGGCGCGGGCATACCCGTACGCTCGTCAACGTAATGTACTGGCGCGTTGTTATGCTGGCCGGTCAGACCGTTACCTCAGTTGCCACATCTCTTCCCTGTCAACTCGACCAGCGAGATGCTACCGGCTTGTCCTTCAGTCAATGGTCTTCATCGTCTATTTCATGCACGTGATTTTGACCAGGCGCATCAAACGGAATCCGGACAGCCCTCGATGGCACAATAGTGGAGATTGCATGTTTATAAATCATCTGGCTGACTGTGTTTCGTAACAGAACCACAAACGGATCAAATGACTCAACCTGTCCTTGAAGTTTGATCCCATTCACCAGATAAATCGATACGGGTATTCTCTCTTTTCTTAAGATATTGAGGAAGGGATCTTGTAAAGCCGCCCCTTTATGTTGAGCCATCGTCACTTCTCCTGTTTTTCAGATTATGGAATAGAAATTTCTCTACTGGCAATGAACGTCTTATTCGATCGTATCAGACGCAGTCTTATACTCAAGCAGCCGTAAACGGAAATAAAAACTACTTCGTGTTGGATAAATGCGTCTTTTTTCAATCAATGGTCAGACCCTGAATCACACAGCAACAGACGGGAATTGTGTACCCGAACGTATAATGTAGGGTCCAGACTGGACTTTTTCAACCATATGTTGGGTACGGTCAGATTTGCGGCATCAGCTGATGAAGGTAACGCGAAACGGTATCCAGCAACCCCGGCTGCGCCGCATCCAGCCAAACGTTTCCTGAAGTGTTGCGCAGCCAGGTCAACTGCCGTTTGGCAAGTTTTCGACTCGCAGCAATCGCCTGTTCACGCATCGTGGAGCGATCCATACGGCCATCCAGATATTGCCAGACCTGTCGATAACCGACATTTTTCATCGCTGGAAATTCCTCACCTACGGTAGAGTCGTTCATCAGAACGCTGACTTCTTCAATCAATCCGCGGTCAATCATCTGGTCGAACCGTACTGCTATTCTCTGGTGCAGCTCCTCCCGATCGGTCATCGAGGCGACTAGTCGACAAACTCTGACCCCCTCAGGTAGAAACGTCGTTCGGCTCGAGTTTGAGCTTATTCTCCGGCCAGTCAAATGATTGATCTCCAACGCCCTTTGAATTCTCTGTTGGTCGTGAGGGTTAATTCGGGCGGCCGCCTGGGGGTCGATGGAGCTCAAAGTCTTGTGCATCGCCTGCCAACCGATGGCCCGACCTTGTCTCGATAATGCCTGTCTAAGACTGGCATCGGCTGGCGGCAGGTCAACCAGTCCGTTAAGCAGTGATGACAGGTAAAACATGGCTCCACCAACCAGTAGAGGGATCTGGCCTGCGGCGATCGACTGGCGTATGACCTCGGACGCTTTCCAGCAGTACTCAGAGACCGAGTACGGCTCCCTCACGCTTCGCAGGTTGATCATGGCATGTGGAAACTCGCGTAGCACATGACCGTCGGGTTTAGCCGTGCCAATATCGAGCTCCCGGTAAACCTGCCCGGAGTCGACACTGATCAGACTTACCGGAAACCGACGTGCCAACCCAATGGCGAGGTTCGTTTTACCAACCGCTGTCGGGCCGGAAATAACTACAATCTGGTGAACAGGCGCTACGCCCTTCTGATTCTTCACCATTCAGGCACATGCCAAATGTGCGTTTCCATCATCGGCCCCGGTGAAACCATCTGTCGAACTCAGCCAGGCTGATCTCCCTCCAGGTTGGACGGCCATGATTACATTGCCCGGAACGTTCGGTCTTCTCCATCTGGCGCAGAAGAGCATTCATCTCCGCAACACTGAGCTGCCGATTCTCCCGTATAGACCCATGGCAGGCCATGGTGGACAGCACCACTTCAATGTGCTCTGAAATCCGATCTGATCGGCCCAGTTGTACAAGGTCGGCCAGGACGTCTCTGACCAGGCTGGCGGTGTCAGTTGTCTTCAGGATCTCGGGAACTGCTCGAATCGCCAGTACCGTTTGACCAGCTCGAGAGACAGAGAATCCGAGTTGCGTGAAGAGCTCCTCATGTTGTTCAAAAAGATCTGCTTCAGAACTCGCGATATCTAACATGATTGGAACGACCAGCGGCTGCGAGGCCGGCACCTGATCGACCAGTCTTATTTTAAGGCGCTCATAGTTGATTCTTTCGTGCGCTGCGTGCATGTCGACCAGCACCAAGCCGGTCGAGTTCTCTGAGAGAATGTAGGCACTCTTGAACTGCGCCAACGCAAACCCGAGCGGTGGGGAACCTTCCGACTCTATCCCTATCGGTTGCGGCTCTCCGGAAGTGGACTTGATGCGCACCACGTCACCGGCTACTGCGGTCCCAGGATTGGTCTCCTCTCGTCTTTCGGGGAATACCAGCCGGTTCTGCCCGAAGTAGGCGGCCGATCCGCGACCCAGGTATCCGGTATGCGGAGAAGATTCGACCGAGTGGAGACCTTGACCACCACTTAACTGCTCTTGGGGACCGCTCTCGGCGACAACACGACTGGCGGCCCGGTAAACAAAATCATGTACCGTCCTCGCGTCTATGAAGCGCACTTCATTTTTGGTCGGATGAACATTGACGTCGACTGTATCCGGCGCCACCGAAAGGTAAAGCACATAGGCCGGTTGTCTACCTCTGTACATTACATCGCTGAAAGCACGCCGCACCGCATGCGATAGAGAGACATCTTTAACGGCACGGCCGTTGACGAAACAGTACTGCATATCCGACTGGCTTCTCGAAAAAGCTGGTGATCCGAGCCAGCCGTATAAGGTCATTCCGATGGCTTCGCTATCTATCCGAATACTGTTCTCGGAGAACACTCGACCGAGGATGGATGCCACCCGCTGAGGCTGGTCTGGAGTTACCTCGACAGGGACTGAGAACGACTGACGCCCATCCGCAGTTAAGGAGAAACCAGTCTGGGGCCGAGCCAGAGCCAGGCATTTGATGACCCGTTCTATGTGCCCTCTTTCAGTTCTTTCTGTTCGAAGAAATTTTCGACGAACGGGCGTATTGAAAAACAGATCCTCCATCATCACACGAGTGCCGATTGGGCACGATACAGGCCGGGGCTCGTCGAAGTCTCCGCCCAAACCCGAGATCTTCCAGCCGGACTCCTCCCAACCGGTTCTGGAATCGATGGTGAGCCTCGACACTGAAGCAATACTGGGCAACGCTTCTCCCCTGAAGCCAAGGCTGGTCACTCGGGACAGATCATCGAACTCGGCGATTTTACTGGTGGCGTGCCTCGACACTGACAACACCAGGTCTCGTTCGGACATTCCGTAACCGTTATCGGTGACCGAGATCAGCTTGACGCCACCGCGCTCGATGACCACCTGAATCTCGCTGGCCCCTGCATCCAGAGCATTTTCCATGAGTTCCTTCACGACCGATGAAGGCCTTTCGATCACCTCCCCAGCCGCGATCTGGTTGATCAACCTGTCATCCAGTCGGCGTATCGTTGTTGATCGCGTATCACACATTGTCTTGTCTCTGCGTGGCTTAACGCTCTGGAAGAATCAGCTTTTGACCAACCTGTAAGCGGTCACTCGAAAGGGCATTCTTGGACCTTAACTGTTGAACCGTGAAGCCGTAACGTGCGGCTATTAAAGACAGGGAATCAGCCTTTTTGACGGTATAGAGTGCCGTCGAATGATCGACCATCGGACAATCCCGTTGCTGCCGACAGTATTCCTTTATGCCCCGAAAGATCGCAGCGGCCAACCGTTCCTGATGCAAACTGTTTCCCAGCTTTTGCTCTTCCTGATCGTTGGTGATGTAACCCGTTTCGACCAAGATCGCTGGAATCTCGATCGCCTTGAGTACAACAAATCCAGCCTGGTGAATCTTCCGGCTGTGCAGTGGACCGATCATGCCAAGTTCCTTCAATACGGCACTGGCAAAATCACGGCTTTCCCTGATTTTCCAGTCGATCTCCATGTCCAGCATCATCTCACGCACACTGACCTCCCGATCTTTCAACTGCACACCGCCAACCAGGTCCGAAGCATTCTCTCGCCGAGCGAGTTGACGGGCAATCTCACTGGTTGCCCCTTTATTTGACAGTATATAGACCGAGGCACCCTTTGCAGATCTTCGCCTGGCAGCGTCCGCGTGAACCGAGACAAACAGGTCAGCCTTTTCCCGTACAGCGATATCGATCCGCCTTCGAAGGCTGACGTAGTAATCTCGATCTCGAGTCAGTCGGGCCCGCATACCACCTTCCTCATTGATCAACCTAGCCAGGCGCTTGGAAACGGATAGAACCACGTCTTTTTCTTGAGTGCGCCGGCGCCCCGTGGCACCAGGATCTTCTCCGCCATGCCCCGGGTCGACCACAATGACGAAGGATCGGGTTCTCTTCTCAGGTTTTAGCGGATTACGCTCGACCAATTCGACCTCCAGCGGGCTGATATCGACCACCAGCCGGTGCCCATAGCTTCCCCCCGGGGGCAGCAGGAAAGCGTCGTAGCCAACAGATTGTTTGAGATCGAATACAAATCGCAACGTCTCAGATTTTGGAGAACCGTACCGGATCCCGCCCATGTAGGGTCCCAAGGCTGACGACTCTGGCAGGTTACCCAGCACCAGCGCCTGGCGCAGGTCAACAACCAACCGTTTCGGATCAGATAGATCAAACAATTCAAACTCCACCGGGCCAGATAGGTCGAAGACCAGGCGAGTGCTCTGTGGAGGGTGCCAGACCCGGAGACCGGCTATCACCGTATCCGCGTAGCCAGGCGGATGTAGCAAAATCAAGAAAAACAGAAGCAGTTGCCGCGGAAGCCTCTTCACTCATTAATTCCCAGGTTGAGGACGCGGCCAGGTCGCCCGGTCACCGTCACACGCCGGTTGGAATCGGCATATTCAAGTCGGATCATAATATCCGGCACAGGCAACAACCCGGCTCCTTTCTGCGGCCACTCAATCAGACAGATAGACTCACCATCCAGATGATCTCGAATCCCAATCGTCTCCAGCTCTGCTTCGGTTTCTAGCCGGTACAGATCCATATGAACCACCGGACCCGATCTTGTCTGATAAGTTTCAACCAAGGTAAAGGTGGGACTGCTTACCACCCCTTTAAACCCCAGTTCCTGAATAGTCGCACGCGCAAATGTCGTCTTTCCTGTCCCGAGATCACCCGAAAGGAAGATCAGATCGCCTCGTCGAAGCTGCGGTGCAACACCTCGAGCTAATTGAAGTAATTGCCTTTCATCCACCAGCCACCCGTTGTCACTCATCAGCCTGAAGGGGATCGTTCACCAGTCGACGTAGCCAGGGCGCCAGGTCCGACGCCAGCAACCCCCGTTCGCCTGCCGCCAGCACCGCCAGGTCGGCCGCTGCTGAGTGCAGCCAGGCACCAGACTTGGCCGCAGATTCTACCGACAGGCCCTGGGCAAGAAGCCCACCGATCACTCCAGAGAGCACATCACCCATCCCAGCCGTAGCCATTCCGGGGTTTCCACGATCGCACAACCATAGCTCACCGCCATTCAGACAGATCAGCGTACCCGGTCCTTTAAGTACACAAACCCCACCGTACCGATCCTGTATTCTGCGAGCCGATAGGTGTCGCTGCGTCTGGATCTCGTCTGTATCACAACCCAGCAGGCGGGCGGCCTCTCCGGGGTGGGGCGTCAGTATGCTTTGCGGAACACAAAGCTGACTACCAGCGATCATATTCAACCCGTCAGCATCGATCACCAAAGGCAAGCCCGAGTCGATCACGCTCTTCAGCAGCATCCTGCCCCATTCACCGGTACCCAATCCAGGCCCTATCACAACGCAGTCTTTACCCTGTAGGACCTGTTCAATACCGAAACCATCCTCGACCCCATGGCACATCAATTCCGGCCGTGTTGAATTGATGACCGCTGCGTGGGCACTCCGGGTTGCAACCGTGACCAGTCCCGCCCCCGAACGCAAAGCAGCTTCTCCGGCTAGACGTACGGCACCGCTCATTCCAGCATCTCCGCCGACAATCAACAACTGTCCCGACTCACCCTTGTGCATCGTCTTTCGTCTGGGAGGAAGACTGGCAACCACCGACTTGCCGGTTATAAGCCTCGCCAATGCCGGGACAGCCTCGTGCACGTCTTGTGGGACCGAAATACCTTCATAAACGATCTCGCCGGACACATCCGGACCTCGACCCATATAAAGCCCCAGTTTCAGACCGATAAAGGTCACCGTCAGTTCTGCGTACACCACCTTCCCGGGGGCCGAACCGGAATCCGCGTCGAGGCCGGAAGGAATATCCACTGCCATGACCGGTCGGTCGAGCCTGTTGAGCGCCTCAATGGTCCCCGCAATGCCACCGGCCGGCGGGCGACTCATCCCGGTACCAAGAATGCAGTCGATAACCAGGTCTGCGTCCGGTAATTCACTACCGGAAAACTGCTCCATGGGTACCCCTGCCCGTTCGGCCTCGGCACGTGCATGGAGTGCCTCATCGGTAGACGGAGCTGCCACGACAACAACATTGGTCATGAGTCCGCTCGAATGTGCCAGGCGGCCTATAACATAACCATCTCCGCCGTTGTTTCCCGATCCACACACGACCATGATCGACTTAGCCTCAGGCCATCTCCGACGAAATGCCCGAAATGCCGCAGCACCTGCGCGGTCCATCAACTCGCCACTGCCCAACCCATGCCCACTTGTAGCGACTCGATCGAGTTGCCGGGCGCCGGATCGTCCATAGAGACGTTTTTCAACATCTGTCATACCGGTATGATAGCCGTACCATGCCCAACCTGGAATTGCCAGTAATCCGTCCCGCCCAATTGAAATCACGAATTCGAAAGTGGGCGGAAGCCCTTGGCTTCCAGAATATGGGCGTCAGCGGAGACGATCTGACTGAAGCGCAGGACCGACTGTTGACCTGGCTGACCGATGGTTGCCATGGTGAGATGAGTTATATGGCCCGCCATGGGGACCTCCGGAGCACCCCCTCGAAGCTGGTTCCGGGCACGATCCGGGTAATCAGTTTTCGTATGGACTACCTGCCCAGCGATGCGGCACCCGCGATGTCCGTATTGTCCGACAAAGCAGCCGGCTATCTCTCCCGCTACGCACTTGGCCGCGACTATCACAAACTGGTACGTCGAAAACTACAGCGTCTCGCCGATCGGATCACCGAGGAAATCGGGCCTTTCAGCTACAGGGCATTCGCAGACAGTGCGCCTGTACTGGAAAAACCCCTGGCAGCACAAGCAGGATTGGGATGGCTCGGCAAGCACACTAATCTCATCGACCGGTACTCGGGCTCGTGGTTCTTTCTGGGGGAGCTCTATACCGACCTGCCGTTACCGGTTGACGCACCGCAGTCCGACCACTGCGGTGAGTGCACTCGGTGTATCGAAACCTGCCCAACTGGTGCCATAGATCACCCGTATCACTTGGACGCCCGGCGTTGTATATCCTATCTCACCATCGAATTGGCAGGATCAATTCCAGTTGAACTCCGACATCTGATCGGGAACAGAATCTTTGGCTGTGACGACTGCCAACTGGTCTGTCCGTGGAACCGATTTTCTACACCGGTAACCGGCCCTGATTTCCAGCCCCGGCACAACCTTGACCGGCCGAACCTACTCGAGCTTTTTAGTTGGTCGGAAGCTGAATTTCTTCACCGACTCGAAGGCAGTCCAATCCGCAGAATCGGACACCAGAGATGGCTGAGAAACATCGCCGTTGCACTGGGCAATGGCCGACCCAACGATCAGGTAGTACGGGAATTACGACTGAAACGAAGGGGGGCCACCCGGATGCTGACCGAGCACATAGACTGGGCCCTGCAGCAATTGACCGGCGAACCGGTTATCCAGAATCCGCAGCATCCAGCCTGACAAAAACCCTTCTATAGAATTTGAGTTCTTCGATTGACTCACGAATGTCATCCAGTGCTCGATGCGAACCCTTTTTCTCAAACCCCTGCAGGCGTTCGGGACACCATCTGACCATCAATTCCTTAATGGTGCTGACATCAACGTTGCGATAATGCAAGTAGCGGGTTAAAAGCGGCATGTACCGATAGAGAAACCGGCGATCCTGGCAGATGCTATTGCCGCACAACGGCGACCGACCTTCTACAACCGTTCTGCACAGAAATTCTAGGGTCATCTGCTCCGCTGCAGATTCGTCAAAGGTGGAATCTCGTACCCGGTCGATCAGGCCGCTCGCTGAATGTACCGTCTGGTTCCATTCGTCCATGCCGAGGAGCACTGGCTCGGCCTGGTGTATAGCTAGAACCGGCCCCTCTTCAATGACGTTGAGCTCGGCGTCTGTGACAATTGTCGCCATCTCCAGGATCCGGTCCTTGTCCGGCTCCAAACCGGTCATTTCCAGATCCATCCACACCAGGTTGCCGGACTGCATCTTTCACGGTCCTCCGCGCACCAACTAGGTGCCGAAACTGTGCCGCCCGAGGCACCGCGCTCCGGGTTATTCTTCGGCTTCAGGCAGCCTCTTCGATCGCCTTGATACTGAGTCGAATTCGACCTTGTTTATCGACTTCAAGGACCTTGACCTTGACGACATCTCCTTCGGACAGCTTATCGCTGACGTTGGCCACGCGTTCGGTGGAAATCTGGGAGATATGCACCAGACCGTCGCGGCCGGGCAGTATATTTACGAAAGCCCCAAAATCCATGAGCCGAACCACTTTACCTTCGTATATCGTGCCAACCTCGACATCAGCGGTGATCTGCTCAATACGCTTGCGGGCCGCCTCGGCAGCTGACAGGTCCGCGCTCGCTATTTTTATGGTTCCATCGTCTTCTATATCGATAGTCGCTCCGGTGCTTTCCGAAATGGCCCGAATCGTTACTCCACCCTTACCGATGACGTCCCTGATTTTCTCCGTCGGGATACGCATTGTCGTGATCCTGGGCGCATACTGCGACATCTCCGGTCTGGGACCCGGCAAGGCCTTTTCCATCTCCGCCAATATGTGAAGCCGACCCCCACGGGCCTGGCTCAGCGCTTGCTCCATGATTTCCCGGTTAATCCCTTCAATCTTGATATCCATCTGCAGAGCGGTCACCCCTTCTCGAGTCCCGGCAACCTTGAAATCCATGTCACCCAGATGATCCTCATCACCCAGGATGTCGGTCAGGACGGCGAAGTTTTCACCCTCCTTAATCAGCCCCATGGCCACTCCTGCTACTGGAGCTTTAATGTTCACCCCGGCATCCATCAAGGAAAGACTGGTTCCACAGACCGTCGCCATAGAACTGGAGCCATTGGATTCCGTGATCTCTGAAACGACCCGCAGAACATAGGGGAAATCTTCGGCTGCCGGCAAGACAGCCAGAATCGCACGTTTAGCCAGACGCCCATGACCGATTTCTCTTCGCTTCGGCGACCCGACTCGTCCCGTCTCTCCAACACAGAAAGGTGGAAAGTTATAGTGCAGCATAAAATGGTCGCGTCGTTCTCCTTCTATGGCATCAATGATCTGGGAGTCGCGTTCCGTACCAAGTGTTGTGATCACCAGCGCCTGGGTCTCGCCGCGGGTGAACATCACTGAACCGTGAGTACGTGGGAATAGGCCTGTTTCAATACTGATGGGTCGGACAGTCTCTAGATCGCGGCCATCGATGCGTGGCTGTTTGGCGAGAATACGGCCGCGAACAATCTGCTTCTCGAGCTGCTTCACAGCATCCTTTACTGCCTCAATCTCTTCCTTGGGTGATTCCTCAGTAGACAGTTCCTCGACCACGAAGTTCTTGACCTTGGCTAACGCCTCCTGGCGA
Source organism: uncultured Acidiferrobacteraceae bacterium (assembly GCA_964630665.1). Classification (GTDB taxonomy): domain Bacteria; phylum Pseudomonadota; class Gammaproteobacteria; order Arenicellales; family UBA868; genus UBA9619. The sequence goes on from CAZVVN010000038.1 coordinate 22,730, forward strand.
TCTACCTTGTCGGCAACCTGGTAAGCCTCTTCCACCCTGGACTGGGCCAGCGACAGAACTTTATCGTTCAGTTCCTGGTCTACCTCTGGCGCGGCCCACTCCCAGCGCTCGAAACCGGCTTCATCGGCCAGCGCGCGGATCGCCCGAATCGCGGACTGCATCTGCTCATGGCCAAACATAACAGCACCAAGCATCTGCTCTTCGCTCAACTCACCGGCCTCCGACTCGACCATCAGGACCGCATTTTCAGTGCCTGCAACCACAAGATTGAGGCGTGAGTCGGCCAAATGGCTGGCGTCCGGATTAAGTACGTAATCCCCGTCAGCATACCCGACCCGAGCGGCTCCGACAGGGCCGTTAAACGGTACACCGGATATTGAAAGTGCTGCTGACGCCCCAAGCATGGCGACAATATCCGGGTCGATTTCAGGGTCCACGGACATTACCGTGCAAATAACCTGAACCTCATTCCTAAAGCCATCTGGAAATAAAGGACGAATGGGTCTGTCAATCAGTCGGCAGGTGAGGATGGCTTTTTCTGAAGGACGACCTTCACGCTTGAAAAACCCTCCGGGAATTCGCCCAGCCGAGTATGTTCGTTCTTCGTAATCAACCGTCAGGGGGAAGAAATCCCGATCACTGGCGCGCTGGGAAGCGACTACAGTCACCAGCACCCGGGTGTCTCCCATGGCTGCCAGGACGGCACCTGATGCCTGGCGGGCAATTCGCCCGGTTTCCAAGATCACCTCGTGCTGACCATAGGTGAAACGCTGAACTGCTTCTTTCACGTTCTTACTCCTGTTTTGGGTTTATCAGCCTAGCGGCGCAGGCCAAGACGAGCGATCAATGACTGATAGCGTTCCACGTTGCGGCTTTTGAGATAATCGAGCAGCTTGCGTCGACGATTGACCATACGAAGCAACCCCTGTCGGGAGTGATGATCGTGAATGTGGGTCCGGAAATGTTCGGAAAGATCCTTTATTCTGTTCGTCAGTAACGCAACCTGGACTTCTGGTGATCCAGTATCGCCTTCCGCCAATGCATGTTCGCGAATTATGGATGCCTTGGATTCGGCGCTAATGGACATGTGATTCCCTCTGTCTTTAATTCGAGTATTTGATGTTCGGACGGTTATTCCGAGTGGGCGGGCGGCCTTTGTCCAGTACTGAATACTGTGCCGTAGGGCTCTGTAGGCGCTCTGTGTAATCGGAAGGCGGGTAGTCTACTCGCACCGGTTCGTTCACTCAACAGAATCAGGCTTTTCTTTCCGTCGCCTGCATCAGGCGCCGCGGTGCGACTCGGCCGTCGTCTGTGACCACACCGATGCCTAGAAAACCTGCTTCCTGGGCGTAAAGTCGCACTGGCCCCTCTTTAGGCAGACCACTCGCTCGAACCGCCTGCCCACGGCAAAGATAAAAGGCCGCATCTATCGACAGATCGATCTGAGGAAGATGGGCTAGCCCGTGGTCGATTGAAATCAGCATTTTTTCCCTACCACCACCAACGGGCGCACTTTCCAGATCTTCTAGACTAACCGAGTCGCCAACATGAAGATCAGCCACCACGAGTCGCCGCAGGGACGTCACGTGTCCGCCGCAACCCAGTTGATCACCCAAATCCTGCGCCAAGCCCCGGACGTAGAATCCGTGTGAGCATTTGAGCTCCAGCTCGAGATCCTGCCCGTCAAACGATTTCAATTCCAGCTCATACACGTTAACCGTTCTTGGCTGCCGTTCGACCTCGATGCCTTCCCTGGCCAACTTGTAGAGAGGCTGGCCATTTACTTTGACTGCAGAATACATGGGTGGTGTCTGTTGAATCCTGCCACGGAACTGCGATAGCGCCACTTCCAGTGCTGACTGATTGACAGCCACCGGTTTTGTTTCGATGACGTCCCCCTCACAATCACCTGTCGCTGTCTTCTCACCGAGACGTATCCGCGTCCAGTAGGTCTTATCTGCACCGAGGAAAAGACCGGACAGCTTTGTCGATTCACCGAAACACAATGGCAACAGACCTGTCGCAATTGGATCGAGGCTGCCGGTATGCCCGGCTTTTCGGGCGCCCAGCAACTGCTTTGCTTTCTGTAGAGCAGCGTTGGAGGTCAGACCCCATGGCTTATCCAACAACAGCATACCCGACAGATCCCGACCGCGCTGGTGGCCGCGTCTAGGACTCATCACCGGTATCCCCGCCTGCCGCAAGCTGATCGATCATCTTGCTCAGGCGCATGCCTCGCTCAACACTGAAATCATAATGAAATTTCAGTTCAGGCACCCGTCTGAGCTCAAGCCGGCTGGCAAGTGTTTTACGCATAACCGAGACACTCTCGTTCAGAATACTGATGACCTTCTCTTTATCGTGGCTGCCATCGAACGCGGTGACATACACTGTCGCCTTCCGAAGATCTCGTGTCATATCCACAGCAGTGATTGAAACAATGCCGACACCATAGTCAGTAAGTTCTCGGATGATGAATTGGGAAAGTTCTCTGCGAACTAATTCCGCGACCCTTCGAACTCTGTCGACACCTTGCATTGATTGGAAAATGACCGGTCAATCGCTACAGAGTCGGCCGCTCTTCTATGGTTTCGTAGATCTCGATCTGGTCGCCTTGTTTAACATCGTTGTAGTTCTTAACGCCGATCCCGCATTCGAAACCTGCTTTAACTTCATTCACGTCATCTTTGAATCTGCGTAAAGAATCTATTTGTCCCTCATAGATCACTACGTTATCCCTCAAAACGCGGACTGGCAGGCTTCTCCTCACCTCACCATCGACCACACGACAGCCTGCAATAGCGCCGAGTTTGGAAACCCGAAAAACCTCCCTTACCTCAGCCAACCCGATGGTCTGCTCTCTCAGTACCGGCGCCATCATGCCGGTCAGCACGCCCTTGATGTCATCGACCGCGTTGTAGATCACATTGTAATAGTGAACCTCCACCCCTTCGCTTTCAATCAGCTTGCGGGCAGTCGCATCGGCTCTCACGTTGAACCCGATGATCATGGCGGAAGAAGCGGTTGCCAGATTGACATCTGACTCATTGATCCCACCCACCATTCCATGGATAACGTGAACACCTGCCTTGTCGCCAGAAAGTCCCTCCAGAGTGTCACTGAGCGCCTCTACAGACCCTTGAACATCCGCCTTGATTATCAGATTAAGAATCGATTTCTCGCCTTCCTCCATCTGCTCGAACATGCTCTCGAGTTTGAATTTTTGCTGCTTGGCAAGCTTGACTTCCTTGAACCTGCTCTGCCGGTAGGTGCCAATCTCGCGCGCTTTCCGTTCATCGGGCACCACGTTGGCTTCGTCGCCGGACTCTGGAACCCCGGCCAGGCCCTGCACCTCAACTGGTGTAGACGGCCCCGCTTCGGCGATTGTCCTCCCCGAATCGCTGTTCATAACCCGGATCCGTCCGTATTCTCTACCGACCAACAGGACATCTCCTTTTCGCAGGGTGCCATTTCGGACCAATATGGTCGCAACAGCACCTCGACCCCTGTCCAGGCGCGCTTCAATAACCGTACCGCTTGCTGGGCCGTCAACAGGTGCATTCAGATCAAGCAGTTCAGACTGAAGGAGTATCGATTCGAGCAACTCGTCGACCCCTTGGCCGGTAGCGGCGGAGACTTCGTTGACCAACACGTCTCCTCCCCATTCCTCGGGCACCACTTCCTGTGCGGTGAGTTCCTGTTTGACCCGCTCGACATCTGCATCCTCCCGATCGATTTTGTTGATTGCAACAATCATCGGCACATCTGCTGTGCGGGCATGATTGATCGCCTCTACAGTCTGCGGCTTGACCCCATCATCCGCCGCTACGATCAATACCACAAGATCGGTAACTTCGGCTCCACGGGAACGCATAGCACTGAAAGCCTCGTGACCTGGCGTATCCAGGAAAGTGATCGTGCCCCTGTCGGTTGGGACCCGGTAGGCACCAATATGCTGCGTGATCCCTCCGGCTTCACCAGCGGCGACCTTGGTTTTGCGCAGGTAATCCAGCAGTGACGTCTTCCCATGGTCCACGTGTCCCATCACGGTAACAACCGGCGCTCTGGGATGAAGGGCAAAATCGCCTTCATCGTCCTTAAGCAGCAGTGATTCGGGATCTTCAGTGGTTGCCGCCCGGGCACTGTGTCCCATCTCCTCGACCACCAGGATCGCCGTATCCTGGTCGAGCACCTGGTTTATGGTAACCATACTACCCATGTCCATCAGGACTTTGATCACCTCGGCAGCCTTGATCGACATCGCCTGCGCAAGTTCAGCGACCGTAATGGTCTCAGGAACATCCACCATTCGTTGAATCGGTTCAGTAGGTCGTTCAAAAGCATGCTGACCTGCAGTTGCCGATGTAAGTTTCCTGGGTTTAGTCGTCGATCGGCTTTTCCGGCGCCCTCGCTTGCCACCGGCGAGATGCAGTTCTTCTTCACCGGTCGATCTATCTTTCCCCTTCTTCTTACGTGGCTTGTCCTCCCGGCGCCCGGAAGGCTTGGCATCACCTGGTGGAATGACAGCCAACTCCGGTGCTGCTACCGTCGGTGTATCGGCCTGAGACAGCTGGTCGGACTGTTCTTTTGCTTTGGCTTCGGCTTCGGCCGCTTGTGCAGCGGCTTCTTCTACAGCTTTCTTTTCAGCCTCGGCTTTCGCTTTGGCTTGCTCTTCCGCCGCCAGTCGTGCGGCTTTCTCTGCCTCAGCAGCCTCCCGAGCGACCTGCTGCTGGCGCTGAAGATCCCCACGTTTAACGTAAGTTCGGCGCTTCTTGACTTCGACGTGTACCGTCCGTGCCCCACCGGTCCGGGAGGTCTGGCGAACAGCGCTCGTGGTCCGCCGTTTCAACGTGATGCTGCGCTGCGGGTCGGCAGCTATCGAAGCGTCGCCTCCGCGAAGATATGCAAGCAGAGTTTCCTTTTCCTTGTCATCGAGATCTCCTTCAGCATTTTTTGTGGAAATGCCGGCTGCTTCAAGCTGTTGGAGAAGCCTCTCTGAGCTTACACCAATCTGCTCAGCGAACTTTTTTACGGTGACTGCTGCCATAATTGCCTGCCCTACTTGTTTACTGCGCTTCGGCGAACCACGGTGCACGTGCAGTCATAATCAACTCCGCTGCCCGCTCCTCTTCGATGCCACTCAACTCTACCAGTTCATCGGTTGCGCAATCCGCCAATTCTTCCATCGATCTAACCCCATTCAAAGCAAAGAGTTTTGCTGTCTCTTCATCCATGCCATCCAAGGAAAGCAGATCGTCTTCGGGCCGTGTTTGCTCGAGTTCCATGATTTCCCGAATGTCAAGGTAATCTTTAGCCCGCTGTCTTAGCTGATCGACAAGTTCTTCGTCGAACCCTTCTATATCGATCAACTCCTGGATCGGCACATAGGCAACTTCGTCTGGAGTCAGGAAGCCTTCCTCGACCAACACTTCGGCCACATCACTATCGATATTCAGCTGCTCCATCAGTCGTTGAGCGGTCTCCTGCGCTTCCAGCTCTGCTTTCTCCGCTGCGGCTTCATCGGTCATGATGTTGAGCTCCCAGCCGGTCAGTTCTGACGCCAGCCGGACATTCTGTCCTCCCCGACCAATCGCAAGAGACAACTGGTTTTCATCCACCACGACATCCATCGTCTGAGAATCCTCGTCAATAATGATCGAATCGACCTCGGCCGGCTGCAAGGCCTTGATAACAAATTCCGCCGGAGACTCTGTCCAGGTAATGATATCGATTCGTTCGAGGTTCAGTTCATTGGAAACACTTTGGACCCTGGCACCCCGAATACCCACACAAGCCCCCACCGGATCGATCTTTGGGTCGTGTGATTTCACGGCAATCTTGGCGCGAGAGCCTGGATCCCGAGATGCACCCAGGACCTCTATGATGCCCTGTCCGACTTCCGGGACTTCAAGCTGGAACAGTTTTATCACTAGCTCGGGGCTTCTGCGATCCAGAATCAACTGCGGGCCCCTGGCTTCTGACCTAACCTCGGTGAGAATACTTTTTATGCGATCACCGTTGCGCAGCGCTTCCCTGTCGATCCACGCTGGCCTGGGAAGGGATGCCTCTACGTTTTCGATATCGACTATTGCCTCGCGGTGGCCGACCCTCTTGACGACCCCCTGGACCATTTCGTTCACACGATCCTTGAAGGTTTCATAGATCCTCAATCGCTCGGCTTCCCGGACCTTCTGGTTGATGACCTGCTTGGCGGCCTGGGCTTCTATCCGGCCGAACGTCGCCACGACCTCGAGCGGTTCCTCTACGACACCCCCAACCTCGTGGGTAGCTTCCGGATAACTGATCTCAGCAGCGGCCAGCGTCATCTGGCTCGAAGGAGCTTCCAGATCTACATCGTCGTCGACGATTTCCCATTGTCGGAATGCTTCGTAGTCACCCGTTTGCCGATCTATGGAGACACGAACCTCTATGTCCTCACGGTTACGTTTTCGGGTAGCTGTCGCTAGAGCAGCTTCGATCGCCTCGAAAACCACGGACTCTTCCAATTCCTTTTCCTTAGAGAGCACATCTGCCATCATCAGCACGTCGTCTTTTGTCATACCACTGCCCTCACAATCTTCGAATTATCCACGCGAATGACCTATCTCGTACTCAGACACCAGCTTTGCCCGTTCCATATCTGCATATGGCAGTTCATAACATTCCCCATCAACGTCCACTACAGCCTGGC
>CAZVVN010000039.1:0-28023 GCA_964630665.1 uncultured Acidiferrobacteraceae bacterium
AGGATGAACCGGCTCTACCTGGCTTTGTGGCCAGCTGTATTCAGAACTGGCAACGGCAACCGGTTGCGCCGATCATAGTCGAACACGGCCCTATCTATGAAGGCAACCCACACCCCCTGAACCTGTCGGCCATGCCGATTCCCGTTCATGCGTTGAAAGATGGTGGTCCTTATTTCGATGCCGGGGTCGTGATTGCCAGGGATCCTGACAGCGGTGTGCGAAACGCATCTATCCAGCGGTTTATGGTCGTCGACAACACGACTCTGCACATCAATATTGACGCTGGCCGTCACCTGGGACTCTACCTGGAGAAAGCGAAAAACCGTAACGAGCCGTTGAGGTTCTCCCTCAACTGCGGTGTTGGGCCCGGTCTTCATTTCGCTGCCGCAACACCGGCTGAAGCTGCTCCGCCGGATACCGACGAACTGGGCATCGCCAGTGAATTCCACGCTGCACCACTGGAACTCGTCGAAGGTAAAACATTACCCGTACAGCTGGTGGCCAATGCCATGTATGCACTGGAATGTGAAATGTTTCCAGGAGAAGTCGGTGAAGAAGGACCCTTCGCGGAGGTCACCGGCTATTACGCCAATCGAGAGCCCCGCCCAGTGGTCCATGTTCGGGCCATACACGCCCGTCCCGACCCGGTTTTTCAAACCATAATCTCCGGCAGTGAAGTGTGGAATTCTGTCGGGCTTCTGGGTGAAGCAAATGTGCTGTCAACGCTGCAGCGCCAAGTACCCGGCACACGCGATGTCTATTTCAGCCATGGCGGCTGCGGCTTCTATCACGCCGTCGTGCAACTCGAGCAAAAACGCCGTGGCTGGTCGAAGCAGGCTATCCTGGCGACCTTCAGCGCATTCCCACCACTGAAGATGGTCACAGTAGTCGACGAAGACGTCGACATCCGTAGCTCGACCGATGTTGAGTGGGCGATGGCAACCCGACTGGATGCGGCAACGGGGATACTCACGGTCGATAACAGTTTCGGCCATGGCTTGAACCCGACCTTTACGGATTACCTGGGTACCAAGGTTGGCTTTGACTGCTGTCGACCCTTTCCGCACACGGCAGAGTACGATCGAGCGGCTTACAAGGCAGTTGATATCGACAGTTACCATATCGAGATTCCGGAAATCACATCGTTACCTCAGGCTGACGAACGCCCGCTTCGGGAACGTATTGCAGCGGACATGCGCCTCACGATGCAGCGTCTATCTCGGCCCACACTCAAAGAGCGGATTGCTGCAGATTTCCGGGCCAGCATCTCACACAGCGGCCCACCACCGCTTGGCAGACGGATCGCAGCTGACATGCGCTTCACCCGACAGCATGCGGCGAACCGCGGGTCCGCCATTCAAGCAAGCGGCCATGAGCGAGATCACAGTGAGGTACGACCCAGGGTGCGGATCGGCCTGGTCCGGTGATGAACAGGCGCCTGATCGTCGGCATTTCGGGGGCAAGCGGTGCAATTTACGGCATACGATTGCTCGAGGTCCTGCAAGGACTGGCCGGGATAGAAACCCACCTTGTGGTCAGTCACGCCGCCAAACGCACGATCCTGCTCGAGACGGATCATGCGCTGCAACAGGTGGAAGGTCTCGCAGACCAGGTGTTCGGGTTCAATGACATCGCAGCCTGCGTCTCATCCGGCTCCTATCAGACCCTGGGAATGGCCATCATCCCCTGCTCAATCAAGACACTATCCGGCGTCGCCCAGAGCTACGCTGATAACCTGCTGGTCCGGGCAGCCGACGTTGTGCTCAAAGAGCAGCGAAAACTGGTTCTGGTTCTACGCGAGACGCCACTTCACCTGGGCCACACCCGTTTGATGTCGCAGGCCATTGAGATAGGAGCTACGCTCCTGCCTGCAATGCCGGCCTTCTATCACCGTCCCCTGACTATCGACGACCTCGTCAACCAGACGGTCAACCGCGTGCTGGACCAGTTCGACATCGAATTGCCGGAAGATCTGTTTGCTCGCTGGCAGGGACCGGTCAAGCTCAAGACCAAAACCTCTGCTTAACAAGGACCCCTCCCGATGGCAGTAGCGCCCGACCGATACAACAGCTTGATGTCAGTTGTTCGCGATCGAATGACCAGCCGGGCCTTTGATCCTGATTGTGAGATACCCAACTCGCATTACGAGTTGATTCTCGAAGCCGCTCGGCATGCACCTTCAGGGGCCAATGCGCAGCCCTGGCACTACATCGTAGTCACCGAGAGCAAGACCAAGGATCTGCTGGCAGAGCGCTTCAAGGCCGAGCAGAAGGCCCGGGCACTGGCAAAGATGAAATTCCCAACACCCAACTATGAAGGTATCCGTTCAGCACCAGGCTTGGTCGTCGTTGTCGCTGATTTCCGTTATGTAAAGGCCTTTCCAGTTCTCAACGATGATTCGGAGATCGACCGGATGTACCGACAGAATGCCGAACGGATACTGCTGCAAAGCGTCGCCGCCTCAGTGATGTCAGCTCACCTTGCTGCTTCTGCACTGGGCTACGCCGTATGGTGGGTGACCGCCATCGGGCAACAGGCGATCCAGCAGGAACTCAAACCAGTCCTCGCCGTACCCGACGAACTGGACATCATCGATATCATGTGTTTCGGTCCTCCGCTCAAGGTCCCATATAAGCGGTGGAAAAAGAAACTTGAACAGATCCTGCACTGGGACCGTTTCGACCCGGCGCTGTTCCCCACCGACGACCAGATCGATACCTGGATCCGTGAGCACCGACATCACGTCATGTACCGGGACGAATCCCGAGTCGACTGAGGTTATCTTTCTATGGACTGGGTGCGGCGAATCAACACCGGCCAGAGCAAAACTGCAAAATCCGGTCCGGTAAATCTCCGGCGCTTTGAACATGATGCTGCAGCGTCGACAAAAGTTGTTGGTCGCAGCGCCGCTTCATGACCATAGACTGGAAGAACGACCCGGTCCGACTGGACCACGTCATGCTCCTCTCGGCAGAGCCCGCCCGTTTAGCGGCGTTCTATCAGAATGCCCTGTGCATGAAAGCGACTACCGGCGGTACACCGATTCTTCTTCAGGGTGCTGGCCGAAAGCTGCTCATCGATAGCGGTCCGTCAAAGACACTAGGCTTCGGCGCCTATTCGTTCAGCAGCGATGCTTCGCTCAAACGATTTCGAACGACACTCGAAGACCGGGGCTCGACTATAGAACCCTCCCCGAGTCCACTGTTCGACGATTCTGCCTTCTCGGTCTTTGACCCCGACAGAAACCGGATTGTGTTCGGAGTTTCAGATTCGGACATTCCGGACAAGACCCGCCCGGCGAGGCTTCAGCACCTGGTTCTGGCTACCGATGAGATGGCACCCATGGTCGATTTTTATACCTCTTGTTTGGGCTTCCGTATGATTGATAAAGTCGAGGACGACACGGGTGACCTGCGGGCCTGCTTTTTCAACAGCGACCTAGAGCACCACAGCTTTGCTTTCTTTAAAGCTGTCGAAAAGAGGCTCGACCACCATGCCTATGAGGTCGGCGAATGGGGACTGATTCGAGACTGGGCCGACCACATGGCGACTCTGGCTGTCCCGATTGTCTGGGGCCCCGGCCGACATGGGCCTGGCAACAACCTGTTTTTCATGGTACATGACCCGGACAAGAACTGGGTCGAGATCTCGGCGGAACTGGAACAACTGACAGACGACAGAACCCTGCGAACATGGCCCCACGGCGAAAAAGCGCTGAACCTTTGGGGACCCGGATATTTACGCAGTTAGGAGAACACTGATGAGACTGATCACATATCGACATTCAAACACAGAGAGTATCGGCTTGGTCGATGGCGACGAAGTCGTCGACATCGGTCAGGAAGTTAACGGTGAATACCCGGATCTGAAAGCACTGATCGCTGGTGATGTTCACCAGATAGTCGCTAGCGCCCGGCAGAAAGCCAGCCGCCAGCCACTTGCCAAGGTCCAGTTGCTGCCACCCATCACCAATCCCGGCAAAATCATTTGCGTTGGCCTCAATTATGAAAGCCACCGCAAAGAGACCGGCCGACCCGAGGTCTCGTTTCCGACCCTGTTCACCCGATTTGCCAACACCCAGATCGGCCACGAACAGCCGATCTGGCGACCGACTGAGTCGACCAGCCTGGATTACGAAGGCGAACTGGCTGTCGTCATCGGCCAGGGCGGATGGAAGATCCCCGAGAACTCAGCCCTTGACCACGTCGCCGGCTATGCGTGCTACAACGATGCTTCGGTCAGAGACTGGCAACGCCACACCAGCCAATTTACACCGGGTAAGAACTTTCTCCATTCGGGACCGTTTGGTCCCTGGCTGGTGACCTCCGACGAGATACCCGATCCCTCCAGGCTGACGTTGACCACACGCTTGAACGGAGAAGTGATGCAGCACGCTACGACGGACCTGCTCATTTTCACCATACCGGTACTGATTAACTACATCTCCAGGTTTACCCGCCTTGAACCTGGTGACGTGATTGTCAGTGGAACCCCCGGCGGCGTCGGCTTTAAGCGTGACCCCCAGGTCTTCATGAAACCCGGTGACCGCGTGGAAGTCGAGATCAGCGACATCGGCGTACTGGCGAACCCGATCGAGGCTGAACCGGCAGCTTGACCTTGCCGTAACACCGGCTTCTGGTGCTATTTCAAGCCCCGCCATTGACCGAGCGGCCGTCCGAAGTGGCGTCGATCCCCATCAGACGTTCCAGCAACGCCTGGTCTTCTCTCAACTCAGCACTCGGGCCGTCGCGCACGATCCTGCCCCGGTTCATGACAACACAGCGCTCTGCGAAACCCAGCGCAACCCGGCTGTTCTGTTCGACCAGTATGATCGCCATCGACTCCTCGTCACGAAGCCGGGTCATTACTGACTGAAGCTCTTCGACGATAACCGGAGCCAGCCCTTCAGAGGGCTCATCCATCAACAGCACCTCCGGGTTTCCGACCAGTGCTCGGCCAATGGCCAGCATCTGCTGCTCGCCACCCGACAGCTGGTTACCTAGATGGTAAAGGCGGTCTTTTAATTGAGGGAAAAGGGCCAGAACCTGTTCACCGGACCACTTGCCCGGCCGAAATGCCACAGCGAGATTCTCCTCAACCGAGAGAGAAGGAAATATAAGCCGCTCCTGCGGCACAAACCCCAAGCCGGCACAGACCCGCCGGTACGGTTTGTCTTTGCTGATCTCATCTCCCTTCAACCTGATCGAGCCACCGTGCATGGAAGTGTGGCCCATGACAGTAGAGAGCAGAGTCGACTTGCCAACTCCGTTTCGACCGATAATGCTGAGTACCTCGCCTCCTGAAATCTCCAGGCTGACATCTTCGATGGCCACGGTCTGACCATAGCCGGCATTGACGTTTTCCAGACTGAGAGCAACTTCAGACATGATGGGCCTGTCCAAGATAGACAGCGCGGACCCTTTCATCTGCAGCGACCTCGGCGGGCGTCCCCTGGGTAAAGATTTCCCCTGACACCATGACGGTGATGTAGTCGGCGATGCGGAAAACAATCTCCATATCATGTTCTATGACCAATACCGTGATGTCACCGGACAGAGCATTGGCCGCGTCTAGGATATGCTGACTCTCTGACGACGGAATCCCTGCAGCCGGCTCATCGAGTAACAACACGCTGGGTTTCTGCCCCAGTGCAATGACAATCTCTACCAGGCGCTGGCGTCCATAAGGCAACTCTTCGATACGCCGCAGCGCCTCGCTTCCCAGATCGAAGTCTTCCAGCAGAGCAATGGCCTCATCGGTTACGTTGCTGTAGGCCGACAAGGGCTTGAACATGGCGCCGGCTATTCCCATCCTTTCAGCAATAGCCAGAGAAACGTTCTCCAGCACGGTTAGCCCACGGAACAACTGGTTAATCTGGAACGTCCGAGCGATACCGAGGCGACTGCGCTCAGCCTGGCCGAGGTCTGTGATGTCTTCACCTTCGAGTGAGATCCGCCCGCTTGTAGGTGACAGAACCCCGGTAATCAGGTTGATAAACGTCGTCTTGCCGGCGCCATTGGGGCCTATCAGCGCATGTCGGGCACCTCGTTCTAGACTGAAATGAATATTGTGCGCGACTTTAAGAGCACCAAAATGCTTGTGCAGGCCCACCGTCTGGAGTACCGCTTCACTCATGTGGAGGCACCCCCAATATACTTTCTCAACCGATCAAACAGCCCGATCAGGCCGCCTTGTGCAAACATCACCGTCAAGACAAGGACCAGGCCAACCCCAAACTCCCAGAACTCCGGGCTCATCTTGGCCAGTTCATCCTCCAGCACCATGTAGACCACTGCCCCGACAAACGCACCGTACAGACGCCCCACTCCGCCCAGAATCAGAATAATCAAGATGGTGCCTGAACGCGCAAAGCTCAGCACATCCAGCGTTACGTAGGCATTTGATTCGGCGAACAGGGCGCCTGCAACACCGGCAAGACCTGCCGAAAGTGTGTACACCGTGACGAGACGCTTGTACACCGGTGTGCCGATCGCGTGCATCCGATCAGTGTTTTCCCGAATGCCGATCAGAGACATGCCAAACGGTGAGTTCATTACGACCCGTACCACAGCAAACACCAAGAACAGGACAACCAGGGAGTACCAGTAGTAAGTGTGCCCCCAAAGGTCATACTCGAACATCCCCAGGAGCGGTTTAAAGCTGATACCGATCAGCCCGTCGAAACCACCAGTGACGTCTTCGTTGACATTGGCAAACTCCTGCAGGCAGATGGCGGTCGCCAGGGTCAGCATGAGCAAAGTCAGGCCATGATAACGAAGCAGGACCGCGCCCGATACCAGTCCCACCAGTGCGGCGATCACACCGGCCAGCAACAACGCCGATATCGGCTCAGTCCAGCCGAGGTGGGCTGATACCATGCCAGCCACGTAGGCACCGACCCCGAAATACGCCGCGTGTCCCAGTGTCACCACTCCTGCGAATCCCACGATCAGATCAAGGGACAGTGCAAAGATAATGGTGATCAATACCTGGGTACCAAAAGCCATGTAGTCGGGTAACAAGAAGAAAGCCGAGACTGCGAGCACCCAGGGCAGACCCTCCCACCACTTCAGACGCTGACGAGAACGGAAGAATCCTCGTGTACTGTTCGCTGCCACAGTCCGGTGCTCAGCCATGACGCCCGTAGAGGCCATTCGGGCGGAGCAGGAGGACGACAATAGCGATTACATAGATAAAAAACGCTCCCCCCTCAGGCCACAGGTATTTTCCGCCGTTATCGATAACACCAAGGATAAGTGCTGCCACAAAGGCACCCTTGATGGTGCCCAGCCCCCCGACAGCCACCACAATGAGAAAAAGCACCAGGTACTGGATCGCAAAACTGGGGCTCAGCCCAAGGATATCGACAGCGAGGCCACCACCCAGTGCAGCCAGGCCACTTCCCAATGCAAACGTGAAACGGAAAAGCCCATCGACATTGATACCGACCGACTGCGCCATCATGGGATTGTCGACAGCAGCCCGGACCCGCGCCCCGATCATGGTTTTCTCGAAACCGTACCAGATGCCCAGGGCCATCAACAGGCCAGTACCGATCATGAACACCCGATAGGTGGGAAACCGGCGGAATCCCAGATCCAACTGCCCGCGCAGTTCCTCCGGCACCTTGATGGTGACAGGATCAGGGCCAAAAACATAGGTGAAGCTGGCGGTCGCCATGAACACCAAGCCGATACACAAAAGAACCTGGTCTAGCTCTCCTGCCTTATATAGCGGTGCATAAAACACCCGTTCAAAGACCACGCTTACGATCCCGACGGCGATTGCAGCAAACAACAGCGCCGGGATAAAAGGAACCCCGATCTGGGACATAAGGCTGGTCATGAAATAACCGCCGGCCATCGCAAAAACACCGTGCGCCAGGTTCACAAAACCCATCAGCCCCATCGTCACCGAAAGCCCAACCGATATGATGAAAAGGATCATCGCGTAAGCCAGCCCATCAAAAATGATGCTGACGACGACGTTAGATAGCTGGCTCACAGGGATGTGGGAAAGGAAGACCGTCGATTTTCCAGCCGAGTGTCAGATATCACCCGGCCAGGCTGTTCAGGCGGATTAACACGCCTCGACTCCCGCCGGCCTGTCGCGCTCCGGCGGGAGTTTTCAGACGTCAGTTACTGGCACACTTGCCGAGTTGGTTGGCCTTGCAGGGGTCCTTCACCTGCGGGATCGACATCAACACTTTGATCTTGAGCCGATCTCCGGATTTCACCACCTCGTGCACATGCTGATCCTGGACAATGTCACGGGTCTCAGGATCGATCATGATCGGCCCTCGTGGACTGGCAAACGTCCATCCCTTCAGCGCATCCATCGCGCCTTCGGCCGTGATGTTGCCATCCATGGTCCGGATCACGTGGGCGATGGCTGCCATACCGTCATAACCGGCCACCCCCATGAAGTCCGGCGTTGTGTCAGCACCGTAGGCATCTTTCCAGGCCGCAACAAAGGTCTTGTTTTCGGGGGTCTCGTAGTCAGCCGAATAGTGGTGCACGGTGATCATGCCGACTGCCGGGTCGCCCATACCCTGTAGCTTGGTGTCCTGGGTGATATCGCCGGGACCTATCAACCGGATCCCTGCACCAGCCAGGTCCAGGTCAGCAAACGTCTTGACCACGGCACTCGCATGGTTTCCGGCAGGCACGAAAACATAAAAACAATCTGGCTTGGCATCCTTCACGCGTTGGAAAAATGGTGTGAAGTCCGGAACCTCACGCGGCCCGCCCATCGGGATCGAATCGACCACCTTGCCGCCCGCCCCTTCGAATCCAAACTTGAAAGCAGCCACGCTGTCCTTGCCTGGCGGGTAGTCGGTGTAGCCACTGGCTGCCGAGTCGCAACCCAGGGTGTCCTTGGCATACCTGCCCAACGGGGTGCCTGCCTGCCACATGGTAAAAGACACCCGGGCGATATACGGAGAAAGGTTCGGTATCCACGCCGTCCCTGCGTTCATGATCACCATCGGCACTTTGCCTTGCGTCACCAGCTGCGCACTGGCCATTGCATTGGGTGAAAACACGAATCCGGTGAGTAGGCTCACCTTCTCACGGGTGATCAACTCCTGGACCGCGGTCTTGGCAATGTCGCCGCCGGGACGTTTCGAATCACGTTTAATCAGCTCCAGTTCATGCCCGCCGAACTGATCTCCGTGCAATGAAAGGTACAGATTCATACCCCGATCGATCTGCTGACCGAACTGCGCTGCACCGCCGGTATAGGGCAATACCACTCCAATGCGTACTTTGGCGGCCTCAGCAGTCGAAGCCAGCCCAAATACCAGCGCCAGAGTCGATATCAGGGCTTTAGCGAGAATACTCATAACAATACCTCCTTTAACCTGCCAGATTGTTGTCAACATCGGCTGCCGGGCGCAGAGATCCCGGGAGACCTGGGCAATACTAAACCATCATAATTGTGCAGGAAAGCTGTCTCTGCCCATGCTCCAGGACAAACTCAGATAGTCGAACGGGATACTGTGCAGCGCCTATCGGCCATAACTCGTGGGCCTCGATTGCTACGACTGCCTGAAAATCAGAGGATCCGACCCCCGCTAGTCGAATCTAGTGACGGGCTGCTGCGGCCCTGAGGGCAGCCTTTGCCTGCCTGTCAAAGGGGTCTGTGGACTGTCGCCTTCATCTCAATGACAAGGTACGGATGCGGTAGCTGGTGCACCGCTACCGTTGTCCGGGCGGGTCCCCCTTCACTGAAGAACTCGGCGTACACCTCGTTGTACCCAGCGAAATCATTCATGTTCACCAGGAAGGCAGTCACATCGACCAGGTCCACCAGATCACAGTCCATTGAGTGCAGAATATCCCGGATGTTCTCGATCACGGCACGGGTCTGGACTCGAATATCCAGGTGGGTGGTGCCCTGCTCGTCAACGATCGCGCCAGCTATAGAATTATCGGGTCGACGGGAACTGATTCCCGAGACAAACAGAAAGTCGCCGGCCCGCCGGATATGCGGATAGGTGCCCCGTGGGGTAGCCTTGTCGGACAAGGTCCTTGATATCATCTGCCGTGCCTCAATAGAAAAATGAATCGTGCTAGTTTAGTCGGCTGCTGCCACAGTTGACAGACTGCCTTGTGACCACATTGCCAACCAGGGAAGGACTCTTGGTTTAACCGACTGCAGTCTGATAATGTTCCGATTCAGAAACTCGTTCCGACGCACTCATAACACACCGTAGTACCACCCAGGATCAACCATTGCCAGCGACGGAGGCCTCATATGCCAGCTAACGATCCCTATTCCGCTATTTATGAAGAACTCATCGGCTTCGTGCCCCCACGCATACAACACCGAATTCGGGTTGGCCTGGATACAGACCCGGAACTTCTCGAGGTCGTCGAGAAAGTCAGGGAGAAGGCCATGTATCCTGAGTGTTTCGACACCAAGACTGCACAGTTGATCCTGTTTGCTGTGCTTATCTCGCACATCTCACCCGCATCTGAATACCATGCCCGGGGTGCAGTTCGTGCTGGCGCCACAAAGGAGGAACTCCATGCGGTAGCCGGTCTCGCTTTCCTGTTCAGAGGATTGCCGGCATTCAACCTGGCCGCCGAAATGATCAATAAGATCTTTGATGAGCGGTCGCCGCAGGACACCTAATCCTGAAGTCGGCATCTTCTGACATCCAACCCCTATCGACCACAGGAAGAGAAGATGACCACCCTCACCCGGAATCCGCTACCCTTTTTTATTAACGGAGACTATCTTGCACCGACCGGGCGCCCGACCTACCCCAACGTCAACCCGATCGACGGCAGCCTCAGTTTCGATGTGCTTGAAGCCAACGCCGACGACATAGACCATGCCGTAGCTGCTGCCGGCTCAGCTTTGAATGGTGAATGGTCGAGGATCGATAGTGACAACCGGGCTAGGGTACTCCACCGTGTTGCCGACCTCATCGATTCTCGGCGTGAAGAGTTTCTCCGCGCCGAGATCACCGACACCGGCAAACCTGCGAGCCTGGCCGGCCACATAGACATCCCACGCGGTGCGGCCAACTTCAGGGTGTTCGCCGATGTCGTCAAGAACCTCTCTGAAGAGAGTTTCCGCATGCAGACGCCGGACGGCGGGGAGGCGATCAACTATACGGTGCGAAAGCCCAAAGGCGTGGTTGCCGTCATCTGCCCGTGGAACCTGCCACTGCTGTTGATGACCTGGAAGGTGGCACCGGCCCTCGCCTGTGGTAATGCGGTTGTCGTCAAACCTTCTGAAGAGACCCCGGCGACTGCGACGTTGCTTGGTGAAGTGATGAACGAAGCTGGCATTCCTGCGGGGGTCTACAACGTCGTCCACGGCTTCGGGCCGGATTCGGCTGGAGAGCACCTTTCCCGGCATCCCGACATTGCCGCAGTCACTTTTACCGGTGAAACATCGACCGGCGCGGCAATCATGAAATGTGTTGCCGATGACATCAAGGACGTTTCCTTTGAGCTGGGTGGGAAAAATCCAGGTATCGTCTTTGCCGATGCCGACTTCGATCAGGCCGTGGAAGGCACGGCGCGCTCGGTCTTCGCGAACTGTGGCCAGGTCTGCCTGAGTACCGAGAGGCTCTATGTTGAACGGCCGATTTTCGAACGATTCACCGAATCCCTTGTCGCTCGTGCCAAAAAGCTGATTCCAGGGGATCCCTACAATGAAGACACAACCATCGGCCCATTGATCAGCAACTCTCATCGTCACAAGGTGCTCGGCTACTATCAGCAGGCCAGAGACCTCGGTGCCCGGGTCATGGCCGGTGGCGGCACACCGGAAATGCCCAATGGCCTGGACGAAGGTTGGTGGATAGAACCCACCATCTGGACGGGCCTTGAAGAGACGAGCTCGATCGTCCGGGAGGAGATATTCGGCCCTTGCTGCCACATCTCGCCCTTTGATGAGATCGACGAGGTCGTGATGATGGCCAATGATACCGAGTACGGCCTGGCCTCTACAATCTGGACTCAGGATGTCAGGAAAGCCAACCTGGTCGCCGCCCGAATGGAAAGCGGAATCACCTGGGTCAACTGCTGGTTTTTGCGCGACCTGCGCACGCCGTTTGGCGGGGCCAAGAAATCAGGCATCGGCCGTGAAGGCGGTGAGTATTCCATGGAGTTCTACACGGAACTGCAGAACATCTGTCTCAAGGTCTGACGACTGGCCACACGCCAAACCCCGAACACAAGAGCATACCTTGGGCACCGCTTTCAAACCACGGCCGAAGTGGTACCGGACACCGATTAAGCGAGCCGAGCTCAAACACCTGACCCAGACCGACAACCGAACCGGACTGCTGTATCTTCTCGGCTTTAGTGCCCTGCTTGGAGCCAGCGGTTTGCTGGCTGCCCTGTCGATCGGAAGCGGATGGGCTCTTCCGGCTTTTATGCTTTATGGCGGCGTCTGGGTCTTCGCAACCTCAATTGCCCACGAAACATGCCATGGCACCGCTTTCAGAACCCGGCTACTGAACGAAATGGTGCTTTACCTTGCAGGCATGATGGTCCAACAGACACCGACTGGCCTGCGTTGGACCCACTTGCGGCACCACAATCAGACCTCTATCGTGGGTAAGGATGTGGAAATCGTACTGACCAATCCGATGGATTGGACCGGCTTCCTATTCAGGCAACTGGCCGATCTGAACAGTATCGGGTATTACGCCCGTAGCGTTGTCCAGCTGGCGGTCGGGTACCCGGATCAGAATCACAAAGCGTGTCTCAGCAAGGGAGCTCTGACCAGAGCCACCTGGGAGGCCCGCAGTTTCCTGCTGGTTTATTGCTTCATCGCCCTGTGGGCCCTGGCGATCTGGAGCTGGTGGCCGATTCTGATGTTTTTTCTCCCCAGGGTCGCAGGTGCACCGGTCCATGGAATCATACTCGCAACCCAGCACACGGGACTCGCCCAGGGTGTCCACGACTACAGGGTAACGACCCGCACTATGTACATTAATCCGATTCTGCAGTTCATCTATTGGAACATGAACTACCACGTCGAGCACCACATGTATCGGATGGTGCCATTTCACGCCCTGCCGGGCCTGCATGCCGCCATCCGGCATGACTGCCCGGTACCGACTCAGGGTGTAATCAGTGCATTGCGTGAGATATTTTCGGCCGTTGCCCGCCAGCAGGTTGAGCCGGCGTATGTGTTGCCAAGACCTTCACGATAAGCGAATCCGAGAAGGGGCTTCGTACCGCCGTGGCCCTGGCCCGCTCCCTGCAACCCAATTCAAGGCCTCTCGGTCAACAACACACTGGCATTACCGCTGCCTGATGACTGCCCATAGGCTCCAAACTGGCAGCCTTGGTAACCTCGGTCATCGTCCATCGTCCCCAGAAAGGTCGCCAGAATTCGACCACCCATCTCTGCCGTGACGGTTCGGGCATAGTCCGGAAACTCACGCTTGGCTTCACCGATCTTGCCCCCACACAACAGGTCGAGGTAAGCCCTGTCCCTCGCCTGATTATCCTCCGACGGCCAGCAGTCCGGTCCTCTGACCAGCTGGTGGGCGAGCGCCGTGCTGGCCACGAATGCGACCCTGCGACCACTGATCTCCGCAGCTTTAGCCACGGCCGAACCGACCATCATGCACTCCTCCAGATCGGCCATAACGCAGCATCCAAGGAGAACAACCGGCACTGAGAACATTGGATCAAGATACACCAGAGGAACATAAGAACCGTAGTCAAATCGATGGTTCCGGGTCTCACTCCGGCTGCTCGGCAGTCCCGCCTCGTCAATCGCGTGGGACAACGCCGCGGAGAACCCCGGGTCGCCCTGGATCTTGTAGTTGATGCCGGGAATCAGGTCCGGACACTCCTCACCAACGCATAGACCCTCGTGCACCGGCTGGTGGGTAACATACCAGTTAAAAGTAGTTACCCAGTGGGCGGAATGGATCACCCAAAGATCGGGCTCATCGGCCCGGATCGCTTCACCGAGTTCCCTGGAGCCGGCCATCACACCCGCCAGGAAGTCCGGAGCACAATCCGGGTCGGCCATTCGTGGGGTATGTGGCGTGATCGCGTGCGCTACAATTCGACCGTCTGCCATCACATTCATCCGTTTGAGGTGATCTGGATCAGAGCAATTTAACCGCTCATGGCGACCGGCGAAAGGTCTTTCGCTACAAACCCTGTTCAAGCCTTAATCAAGCAGTCCTTATGACTACAGAGCCTCCCCTGCCTAACCTTGAAGGAAAAACAATGGTTATGGCTGTGCCAGGCAGAACCAATTTTCGACGATCAACCGTTTATGGCAACGACCAACTGATTCAGGCGATCATGATCCAGCTCACCGGCGCTGAAAGGCAACCCATCCAGGTACCGTGCCAACCCGTCGAACATCAATTCTCGAAGCGCTTGTGGGTCAACGTCGACTGATCCCGGGCCTTCGACAAGCACACCCAGCGCAGCCAGTTCCACCCGCTCCGCCTGCAACTCAACGGACTTGATTTCTTCCCGGAACCGCCTGGCAGATTCCGCCGGTACACCTTTGCTGTCGATCTTGAGTAGCCGGCGCAGTTGGCGGAGCGGCACCACGACATCCTTGTGCCACAGAGTGGCCGCCTGCCGGGCCCGTGATAACAGCGTGTGATCCAATGCCCCGCCCCGGGTCACCACCCAGCAGATGAACAACATCAGCGGCACATCGGCTGCACGCTCGTTCTGGAACCAAAGACATCGCTCTGCAACTCCTTGGCGTTGATAGGTCGCGACCACCCAGTCCCACAGCGCATTGTCCTCTGCCATAAGAGATTCCACTTTCCCAAGATTCGGATTTACGGTGCTGAGCACCCCTGCCAGCTGGCCATCCTGGTCAACCTACGGGGTTCCGCCGCGATATTGGTCCACACGGCCAGGGGTCTGCCAGCAATTGCGTTATCCTTGCCGCCGTGTATCAATCACTGAGCAGGTAATCCGCGCACCAGCCGTTCAGGTCATAATCTCCGAGGCAGTCGTCAACCATTTGCCTATAACGGTCGCTGTCTCCGCGAGCATCCGACCAGCGCAGGGCATCGAGACGCTGCTGCTCATGATTGCCGGCATAGTTTCGTTCGTACAATGCATGGCGGCCGGCGAACTCCGAATACAACGCGTCCCAGATCAGCTTGAAGAGCTTGATCCTGTCATGAGCAGGTAACCCGGTGCCCCGAAAATAGCGTTCAATGATCGGATCAAGTTCCGGCGACTGGAGGTCTTTTAACGAAGAAACGGTCACAATCGGGCCACCAGCCAGAATTTTTTCAAAGATCTCACGCACTCTTTGCCAGGCCGAGGTCATGTACACCCTTGCGGCCGCGGCCGTCTGCAAACGAGGCACCACCGATTCACCGACACCAGGTTCGGGGTCCAACGCCATAGCTGAACTCAGTGCCCAAACCAGGTTGCTCATCGCAACCAGCTCACCTACTTCAGTCTGTACCCCTCTGAACGATGCTGTCCCGGAGGCCTCTGTACCTTTAATCAGTAACCCACAGGCAAACTCGAGTTTGACTGCGAGGCGCGTTGCCGACTGAAGATTAAACCGGTTAAAAAACCCGGATGATGCGTAAAACCCCTTGGCTTTCTCTACGTCACGATAGACCAGAACATTTTCCCAAGGTATGAACGCCTCGTGGAACACCAGCACCGAGTCATTCTCGTCAAAGCGGCTCGCCAGCGGCGCTTCGAACGGACTGTGTGATTTCAACTCGTAGGATGGCCGGCCGATTAGTTTCAAACCCGGCGTATCCATATCGACAATAAACACCAGCGCGAAGGCCTCGTCTTTACCTTCTTCCATACGTGAGGCTGTACCGCTATTCGGCGCGACAAAGGTCGCATGGGTCAGTACAGAACCCGTCGCCGCCATTTTGGCCCCGCTCACATAGATCCCCCGGTCATCGTCGTGAGTGACGTTGACGAAAACATCCGTCCCTTGGTGATGGGGACGGTTGCGATCAACCGGTGGGTCAACAAGCACGTGATTAAGAAATAGACCCTGAGCAGCATACTTACGATACCAGTTGAGTGCGTTCTCACCGAAAGGTTCGTAAAAATCGTACCCCTCTGCCAGCTGCGCCATGAAGGCAGCCTTGTAGTCCGGCGTACGCCCCATCCAGCCGTAGGTCATGCGCTGCCAGATAGCGATCGCATCCCGCGCCGCAAGCAGCTCGGCAGCCGAGTAACTGGGTGTGAAAAAACGGTGAGTATGAATCCCGTTCCGATCCATACACGTCAACGCTGAAGAAAAATCGGGATGGTGCAGGGCATCGTACAGGCGGGCAACGTTTTTTGCACTGTTGCGAAATGCCGGATGGGTGGTTACATCCCGAACCTTCTCTCCGTCATACCAGACTTCGCGCCCATCACGGACGCTATCAAGGAACGATTCACCATCCAGCAGGCAGGTGTTTCCAGGAGGCGAATCGATCAGTTTCTCACGAGTGCTCATGGAGGATTAGAGATAGTTCATTTTCTATATCGCAAGTCCAATCGGCCAATTTTAGCCGACTGTTCCGTAGTCAGGGCAAAACAGCGAGGCTATAGCCTAGTCAGTATAAGGCGACTTGGCCTGGACCAGGTCGATTGCTTTTCGCTCATTCTCGTTATCCTTTTCATCACAAATTTAGACTTTCAATCATCGCAGAATCAAATTAGACTTTTCCGGCGTCAATCCATGGGCCGACGTCACTTCTCACTCCAATATGTTTCTGTATTGGCAAATGAATCCGCCCGTCAAAGATTACAAAGGATTCTAGCGATCAACAATTGGACTCAAAGATCACTCTAGGTAAGCATACATCAATGAGAAGAAGTTGATTTATCCACCGACAGTATTGACATCGCCTTCCATCGAAAGAAAGAACCCGTACCTGCAGTTTCTTCCACGGGTGGCTTGCCCTATGCAGTCTAGAAAACCACCTGGAACCCCGGGTGTTTGGTGTGGCCAGTGAGCATTAAATCAGCAAAGATAGGACCAGGATCCAAGTCATTGCAGCAAGGCCTTACGTTGATTGAATTGATGATCGGCGTGGCGATCCTTGGGGTCCTCGCTTACATAGCGCTTCCGATCTACACCAGTTACGTAGAACGGGCGAGAATCTCGGAAGCCTTATCGTTGGTCGAATCCGCGAAGAAGGCTATGGTCGAGCACCATGGGATCAACGGTGTATTTCCAACCAGCAATAGCGAAGCCGGAATTCCCCATCACAACGATATAAAAGGAACCTATGTAAAGAAAGTCAAAATAAGAACATTTGGGGGTTGGAGCGAACCCGGAATTCTTCTTCGGTTAGAGCCAAAACCTGATACCTGGGGACGCGGGGCCAAGATGTTCTGGAGACCATCCTCGCAGGGTGGGTCCATCACCTGGACATGCTGCTGGAAGAATTTTGCAGGGGGCGCAAGTAATCCATTTATCCCAAAATTTTGCCCCAAGAAAAAGACCCATCTGGAGTGCCCATCTTAAGATTAGGGACGCATTCTCTGACTACCTTAGAGTGTCTTGGTCCTGCAAACCCTCTCGCTACTCTAACCTTCACAACCATCTCGCCCGGATTGTTTGAACGTGTTAAAGGACTATTGCGCCATGGCGGTCGATTGATTGAGAGGGAATTGATTACCCAGTTGGCTGGGTCTGGTGGTCTCTAAGTCGTTCATCGTTTAGGCAGTTGTCGTTGAAGAGCATCGTAAAGCCCCAGAACGTTGCCAACAGGCTACCCTGTGTAATATTTTGGCAAATGCCACTCACCATTAGAAACAATTGAGTTGCCACAACTCAGGTAGATGCCACTTCAACTCGGTTGCGGCCCTGGTCCTTCGCCTGGTAACACGCCTGGTCGGCACGTTGATAAAGAGCGTCAAGACTCTCGCCAGGGACCAGTTCCGCCACCCCAAACGATCCGGTAATCGTTAACGGGTCACCCCCGGTTTCCACTACCATATTCTGCAATGTTTCACGGACGCGCTCTGCGATATTCATCGCGGTCTCTATGTCACCGGCCACCAGCAGCACACCAAATTCCTCCCCGCCTAGCCGCCCGACAACGTCCGACAGTCGAGTCCCGCCGGTCCTTACCGCACCTTGTAGCATTTGGCCGACCAACTCAAGAACGACGTCCCCAACAGCATGTCCATAACTGTCATTAACACTTTTGAAATAATCGAGATCGATGAGAATGAAAAAATATCGTGCACCGGGCGTTTCAAGTAGTTCCTCCCCCTTGGCAAAGAAAGTGCGCCGGTTATAGATTCCAGTCAGACCGTCGGTATTAGCTAATCGTACAAGTTCAACCTGATAGCCGCGAATTCGCTGCAGCAACCCGTTCAGCGCGTCTGTCAGTTCTCCAATCTCATCTCGCGTAAGCTTCTTGATCGATTCTTGCTTACTGAGGTCCTGCGATACATTATGAAGATTCCGAATTAAGAATGAAACGGGATATCCTACTATCCGATGAAACACGAACCCACTACCGACGACAAACAAAACAAGAAAAATCGACAGTGCAACAAACCCGATTTCAACTTCTGAATCCACCTGCTCCTTGACCCACTGGCGACTGACATAAATTCGCAAGGACCCACCATGTGCCAGAACGCCAGAGTAATCGAGCGGATATTTCTCTTCCTTGATTATGTCGCAGGGGAGTGGTGGCCAACGCACAGATGTATCCTCGCCGCTAGTTAACTCGACACATAACACGAAAGGAAACATCGAATAAAGGGCAAGCGCCTCACCGGCAGCCTTGCCACCGGTGGTCAGGGCCTGATCCAAAATCCCTGCACTACCCACCACCGCCGTTGCCAACTGAGCAGATGCCACGGCTTCGTAATGGCCCTGTCGATATTTTTTATAAACATAGAGGCCACCGGCACCCAGCACAATAGCGAGAAGCACAAAGAACAATACAAACTTGAGAAAGATTCCCAGTTTCATGATGATAGAAGACTGAAAAGACGAACGTCTTTTCCCACCTACCGCAGGTCGAAATATTATCCCTTTATAGGAACTATTCCATCCCCATCATCTTCTTGACGCTGGCTCGGTTGTTCATAATAACTTCGACAACCTCGTATTTATCCCCCACTTTGACAGTGAGAAAATCTGCTGTTATTCGATCACCTTTTTCTGTAACAACCTCAGAACAAACAAAAACCGCACCATCTTTATAAGGTACTATCATCGGGTGGACGTTGGCACTGTACCCTCCAACCAATTCGTTGGATTGCCGATCTACGAACACAAAACGGCCCGTATCATCGGCCCGCGCCTTCATCCATTGGGCAAGGGTCAGTTGCGCTTTCGCCTTGTCTTCTGCCGAGATATCATCGGCAACACTGCCAACTGAGACAAGAAAAAGAATAGCGAAAATAATAGTCGCTTTCATTTGCCTAACTCCAAAATAATGTTTAAATATATGCGGATATTGCAAGTTTAGCCAAAGCTGTCCAGAACGTCATCTATGATCGGTGCACACTGAGTATGGAGACCTTTATAAGGAAAACTATACTCAACGACTGCAGACCGACAATACCTGTTGCAGATCGGTATCACCGTTCAGACACTTTTCAAAGCCGTCATGTAACAGTGTGCGCATTCCAGCATTCTGAGCAATTGACCGTATCTCAGCCGTGGTGGCCTTGCGCTGCATAGCACCGCGAATATCATCATCATTGACCAAGAGCTCATGCAAGGCCAGTCGCCCCCGGTAACCCGTTCGTTCGCAGAACCTGCACCCGTTTGACCGCCAAAGCTTCAACCTGCCGAGACGACTCGCTGTATCTACAATTTCCTGCCCAAGATGCCCGACGAGTTCTTCGTACTCTGGCCCTGTTGGCTTGTGCTCCTCGCGACAACGGGTGCACAAACGTCTCGCCAGTCGCTGTGACAGGATACCCAGCAACGCATCCGAGAAAGAAAAAGGGTCCAACCCCATGTCAATCAACCGGGTAATAGTTTCAGGTGCCGTATTGGTGTGCAAGGTAGACAGCACCAGGTGCCCGGTCAATGAAGCCTCGACCGCCATGTGCGCTGTTTCTTGATCACGCATTTCCCCGACCATGATGATGTCTGGGTCAGCACGGAGAAACGAGCGCATCGCTGCTGCAAAAGAAAGCCCTATTTGAGGCTGTACCTGAAGCTGTCGCAGCCCAGGCTGCGTGATTTCGACCGGATCTTCTACTGTCCAGATTTTCTTTCTGACATCATTGATATCAGCGAGCATCGAATGCAAAGTGGTGGTCTTGCCTGACCCAGTCGGTCCAACCGCCAATACCAGCCCGTACGGCATGCGCACCAATTTTTCTATACCTTTGAGGTTGTTTTTATTCAGACCCATTTCCACCAACGGCAGTGCACCATGTCCTGCCAGAATTCTCAGTACGACATCTTCGTTCTCTCCAGAGGTTGGCAGGGTCACCATTCGCAGTTCGATCTCCCTCTCTCCAAACGCAAATCGGATTTTTCCGTCCTGCGGCAATCGGCGTTCTGCAATATTGAGACGGGCCATAATTTTCAATCGTGCGACGATTGTTTCGCGATATTCTGATGGAATCCGGCGATAGGGACGCAGCTGACCATCGATCCGAAAGCGAATTACAAACTCCTCACGATCACCATAAGGTTCAAAATGTATGTCCGAGGCCCGTTCACGAATCGCGTCGATGATAAAACGGTTAACCAGCTTGACTACAATTGCGTCATTACCCTGGACGTCACCCAGGTCAGGCCGACCACCCAGGGAACGAAGGAAGGCTCCAAAATCCTCACTGATCTCCTGATTCATGAATAATTCATGAATTTTGTAATTGATCTGTTCGGGGTTTGCTACGACTTCGACAACACGCTTTCGGCAGGCAAACTGCACCGCGTCGGTAGCATCCGTATCTAATGGATCCCCGATAGCAATCGTTACGGACGCGTTATCCGTTCGGATGGGATACACCTGGTGCTCACGAATTATCTGAGCAGGCACATCTTTCAATGCAGCAGAATCAATTTTTTCAATATCGAGATCAATGAAACGCAGGCCCAGGCGGTCAGCCAACACCTTGGCAACACTGGCCTCGTCAACGACACCCATCTCGACAAGCACCTCACCGAGGCGCTTGCCTTCTTCTCTCTTTTGTTGTTTCAGAGCCACCTGGATTTCAGTCTCGGTCGCGAGCCCTTCGCTGACCAGGACTTCACCGAGGCGAAGTCGTCGCCGGGTACTGTGATCGGCTGGAACAGTCGGTGTGGCCATCTTTCCTTGGTTCATCTCGCCCTCATTTCTATCGGTAGTCACTTAACCTTGTTGTATTAACCAGGTCTATAAGAGAAAAAGTTAAACCAATAAATTTGCCTAAAATATTGGCCTTCTATCCCTATGAATGACTTTTAAAGTGTATACTTACACCCCTAAAGTGATATTGAGACCCGATTCCCTAACTACTGACCGCCATCGCGTCGAAGCTTCCAGGTCTCATCCGCCTACACCCCTATGCGAACCGACCCACCTTACCTTGATTTTGCCACAAGACTGATTGAGGCTATGAATGAAGCGGGTTACGGGGCTCGACGAGGCAGCTGGTCCCGCATACCAGTAGAGATCGAGCCACTTCGACGGGAGGCGGGAGCAAGGAGTCTGACGACTGCCAGAAAATATCTCGAGGGCCTTGCTTTCCCCAGACGCCACCGCCTTGAACGAATTGCCGATTGGCTTCGTGTCAACGTCGAGTGGCTGGCAGCTGGTAACGGCCCTCGCCACGCCGGTTCTACCCAAGCGGTGAGACCAGATCTGCCAGAGGAGGCCTTGGCTCTCGCTCGAGCTTGGGCAGGCCTGCCACGACACTATCGTGAGCCCATTCGAAGCTGGATTATCATGGCCTCTATTCACGACAATCTTCCAGAAGAACTCAAGCAACTGCCTCCGAATGCACAGGGACTAGAACGGCGCAAGCATAAACGATAACAAATCAAGGAGTAGTGACCGGTAGTCGAAAAAGCCTCTTCATTTAATTGCAGGCGGCTGAAAAACCAGATCAACCAGATTCAGCTATCGATCCACTCCAATTGAAAGGCGACCATTGGTGCCTTGTCATTCAGGAAACTCCCGCCGCCCAAGGGCTTCCCTTAGCCAGCTATCGAGCAACATCGCCTTTTCTGAGCGAACGTTCTGAGTCTGGTACAACCCTACGTTGATTGACCTCATGTGGGGCAAATCGATCCCTGATTCAAGCACCCTCATCCCCGAAACCAGTGTCGGCTGGGTCAGCGCACTAATCCCCAGACCTTGGACGACTGCTTCCTGCAGTCCAGAAATATCGGGGCTCTGGTATACCACATACCAGTTGCGCCCGACAGCATTCAGGCTCTCGACTACTCGGCTACGGTATTCGCACCCTTCCGGATGTACAACCAATGGCACAGCCTCCTCGTCGCGCAGTACAAAATCCGACGCGACTGCCCAGACCGGGTCTATTTCCCAGGTCTCGGACAGCCAATTTTCACTGCCCTCCCGCACAATAGCTATCGCAGTGTCTAGCTCGCCTAGAACAAGACTCTCCACAAGCAGATCACTCAAATCACACCGGACCACAATGGGAACATCGGTATTCTTTTCACGAAACTCAGCCAATTGATCATTCAAATACGCTAACCCATAATCTGTTGGCAGGCCTACATGAAGCGCCTGTTCCGCACACGGTGGGACATAGACGTACGGGTTATCCTGTTGCTTGAAGAACTCGGTGAAATCCTGGGCCAACACGGGCCTACTAAAATAGAACCCTTGGCCAATATGGCAGCCCAGATCGCGAAGATGCTGCATGCTATCTTTTGTCTCAACGCCTTCTGCCACTATCATTAGTTCAAGACTGCGCGCCAGTTGAACTACCGCTCGTACAATCGCCCAGTTCTGACGATCAGTGTTGCGGACAAACGATTGATCTATCTTGAGCTTATCAAACGGCAGCCGGGCCAAATAGGAAAGACTGGAATAACCGGTACCAAAATCATCTATCGCAATCTTGATGCCGAGGGCCTTGAGTTCACCTAGCGTCTTGATGATCCAATCGATGTCCTCAACGACAATGGATTCAGTTATCTCGAGCTCAAGCCACTCTGGCGAGAGCCCTGTGCGGGAAAGCACTTCGCGAACCTGCTCAATAAGATCCGGTTGGCGGAACTGCACCACCGAAACGTTTACTGACATAGTCACAGGGGCGTAGCCCTCGTCCTGCCAGTGCTTAGCCTGCCGGCTGGCCTCTTCTAGGACCCATTTCCCAATCGGGATGATAAGCCCGCTCTCCTCGGCGACCGGAATGAATTCTGCTGGAGAAATTGGTTGGCTCTCAGGCTTATTACCACTACCTGGCCTGGACCAGCGAAGCAACGCTTCAGTGCCCGTTAACTGCCCAGACTGCAGATCGATCTGAGGCTGGTAATGCAGTTCAAACTGCGACTCCTGTAGCGCGACTCTCAGATCGTTCTCGAGTCTGAATCTTTCTCCAGACCCTTTCCTACGGGCCGCTCTCCAATCAAAATAGTGGAAGGTATCGCTTTCCTCGGACGCATATTGCAAAGCCAGTTGAGATTTCTTCAACAAACTTCCAAGACTTTTCCCATCCTTGGGGTAAAGAGCAATCCCCGCACTCAATGTAAAGGTTAGATCTTCCGCCGCACCTCTTCCATAATCACTAATCTGGAACGGAAACCTCATTGCTTCCTGAAGTAATGTGGTCGTTGTCTCAGATTCTTCTCGGGAATTTGCGCACAACTCTGCCACAAAATATTCGTTCCCCTGGCCGCGACCCAGCACGACCTCGTCGGGAACCGATTCTCTCAACCTGGCGGCCACATCCTTTATAAGGCCATTACCCACTTCCGTTCCGTAAAGCTGATTGACCGATTGAAACCGGTCAATCCTGACTCGAATCACGTATATTTCTTTGCCCGACTGCTCAGCTTCTCGCATCGCAGTCCGGCCAAGCTGTTCAAGGTGCTCCAGGTTCGGGAGCCCCGTCAGTCTGTCTGTTAAAGTGAGTCTTTTCTCCTTTTGCCGTTCAGCCGTTACATCGGTATGTAGATACGCCAAACCTCCGCCAGCAAGCTTATGTGTCCGTACATCGATCACCCGACCGTCCGCTAACTCAAGATCGCCGCGCCACTCTTTCCAGTCACCTTTCAGAGATGTCACGATTCTCGACACATGCTCTTCCGGATTTTCTTTGCCGTACAAACGATCGTATACCCCCATCTCTGCCAATCGCTTAAGTATGATCTTGAACGAATCACCCACTTTCCAGGGCCAATCTTCAAGCCCGTAGAGTGCGTTGGCAGCGGGATTCAAATGAACGATCTTAAGATCGCTGTCGATGATGGAGATTCCGACATCAAGATAGTCGAGGGTATCAAGACCCATGCGATTTTCCAGCTCTTCAATTTTATCCTCTTTGTCCCGAAGATCCGTGAGATCCCTGATACTGGCGGTGAACTTGCCGTAGTCACTTGAGGAAGACTCCACGACCAGTAGCTCAATCGGAATAACCTCTCCATCCTTTCTCATCCCTGTTACTTCGACCACCTGGCCAAGTACTCTTTTCTCTCCCGTTCTGAGATATCGCTCCACACCTTGGTGGTGCTTCTCAGCAAGATCGTCACTGCCCATCAAAATATCGACTGACTGGCCAACAAGCTCTGACGAGTCGTAACCAAAGATTGTTTCGGCTGCCGGATTGGCTGACTGAATGATGCTTTCGGAATCTATAGTTACCACACCATCGAGGGATGCATCATGGATTTGTCTGATTTCAAGCAAACGCTCTTCGGCGAACTTCTGTTCTTTTTTCGCTTCCCGGCGCCTGGCATTCGTAACATCTACTATGACATCGACCTGATCACCGTTACCAATCGCATGCATTCGGATCTCAATAATTCGACCGTCTGGTAAGGTTTGGTCGATAACATGTATTGAGCCTGCCTCTTGCGATTGAGCTTTGACCACTTCCATACGCTGTGTGACAAACGCCTCAATATCGTCAACCTCACCATATAGGCCATGCTCTGCGTCATAACGAATAATTGCCTCATTCGGCGTGCCGGGTCGGGTCAACTCTTCGGGGTATTCAAATATAGTTCGAAAGTGCTGATTTGATCGAATCAATCGAGCCTTTTCATCGTATATCGCCACGCCGATACCGAGTTGATCCAACAATTCTGTCAATCCCCCTCTTTCCAGCTGATCGACCCTCTGGTTCTGCTCACGAACCTTTCTTTGGCTTTCCGTAACGTCAACATTCAAGAACAAAAAGCCACCGGCAGGGAGTGGGCGAACTCGAATCTCCACAAATAGACCAGGTTTTGTTTCTCTTACAAGATCATAAGACTCACGCCGTCCGAGCAACTTGATACGCTCATCGACTATCGTTTCTATTTCGCCCGGACCGTACATTCCTTCCTCAGCCGCCACCCGTATGATCGACTTAAACGGAACACCCGGTTTCAACAAGTCCTGGTTTGCAACAACGCTTAGTCTTGTCCACGCCTGATTTGCGAACAACACGTCTAGGTTCGAGTCGAGGAGGAGAATCCCCGTATCGATTTCTGACAACGCTTCATATCCCGTTCTATTGTCGAGTTCCTCTGCGAGCTGTTGAATTCTTTGTTCTCTCTCCAGTGTCGTTCGTCGCTCATCCGTAACATCCGTATATACCGTTACAAACCCATCGCGCCCAGCCGATATAGGGCGCCCGACAATCCGAATCACTCTGCCATCCGACCTCTCCTGCTCGAAATCATGAGGCTCGAATTTTCTGGCAAGATCTATTCGTTCCCTAACCAGCTTTTCGACATCGCCTTCACCATATTCACCTTTCTCAGCGATATACCAGTACATCTTTTCTATAGAAGTCCCGGATCGAGCCAAACTGGGGGGCAATTGCATCAGGCTCAGGAAAATCGGATTGGAGGCAACAAGATTCAAATTTCGATCAAACAAAGTGACGCCTTGATCGACATGGTTCAGTACATCGAATTCAGGCAAACGCTCTGTCATAGGGACTGACCGAAAGAGCTTTTTGAATAATCTATCGCGGAGCATTGGGCTGAGAGCGGCAAGATTTCAACAGCTTCAAGGTAGTGAAAATAGCGAATTTCGGTCTATGTGTCAACTTTCTCTCTTTTGGAGTTATTTAATGCATCCCAGTTCTTCTTTTTCGTGTTACCGCAACGGGAAGGTGTCCCCGAAATCCTATTTATGACGCCTTTTCAGTTACTTCGGACAGCTTGTTGTGCTCAGTTCGAGTGGTTGTTTGGCAGTCGGTGACAATTTGTCTGGGCACAGCGAGAAACCACACCCAGAAAAGACGCTAAGGCCTGCCTTCTTCTTAGTGTTGATTTGAGGCGACTTGATTGCGCCCACCTGACTTTGCGCTATAGAGATTGTCGTCGGCTGCTTTTATCAGATCTCCCACGCTTCCCTGGACCCCGGGCTCCACAGTTGCAACCCCGATGCTCGCCGTCACGAAGTCATGGAATGGGGAAGCCTTGTGTTCGAGTTCTTCTTCTATGAGAGCCTGGCGCAGTCTTTCCGCCACTTGGATCGCTTGCTCCAGGACGGTCTCCGGAAGCAGAACAGCAAACTCTTCGCCACCATAACGAGCAACGAGATCGGATGATCGTTTAACCTTGCTTTTCAATACGGATGCCGCCTTTTTCAGACAGATATCGCCCGCAAGATGTCCATAGGTATCGTTATATGGCTTGAAGTAATCAAGGTCGATCATTAACAGTGAAAGGGAGCCACTTCCCCTTTCGGCGATGCGTTGCCATTCCTGCTCGATCCGATACTGAAACTCCCTGCGGTTCGCTACTTGAGTCATGCCGTCAAACCGAGCGTCCCTTTCCATCGATGTAATCCGCCGTCGATCGGCTACAAGTTTCGCAATCCGAGCTCTGTGTAATACCTCACTGCTGTCAACCGACATGTGCTCTACAGCCCCATTACGCAGAGATCGAAGCTCAGCCTCCTCAGTGGGCTGTTGAGCAGCAAGCACCCAAGATACTCCTCTGGTCTTTAGCAGTTCGGCAAATTCACTCAGCCCATCATCGTCTATGAACTCATCTTCGATGATCAAAAAATCAATCTCTTCGTTGTCTACCAGCATCTGCCGGCAACTTGCGAGTTCGGAATAATGGAGGACTTCGCATGTCTCACGGAGAATTTTCACCAACGGCCACAGGTGGTCCATCCAACCGAAGACAATGGTTATCGGCCGAGGCTGAAACACGCATACGTCGTCATTGACAAAGTGCGCGCGCCGCCCAACCAGGTATTGATAAAGAGCTTCTTCAGTCGGCAGTCCCCGTAAAAGAGCGTTGTTCGAACGGTTCTCAATAATTGGTATTCGACGATCAAAATTTACATCGGTTTCCCATCTTTCCTGCCACTCGATCAAATCCTGAGGTTCCGGACCTAACAACCGCCAGAATTCCAAAAGTGACAAAGCTTCCAAACTTCCATCCTCTTTTTGCCGAACGCTGGAGTCGACATAATTTCCCAACCCTACTTTGGCCAGAATCGTTTCTAGAACTGCGGGATCTCCTAGGTTCAGGCCCTCTTGCCAGAGGGCTCGATAAAGTTCCAGACGAAGATCAGAAACTTGCTTGCGGTCATACTTATCAATGGCCATGACAAGCCGAGTTGCCAGACTGCTCTCTGGTCGCGTGCGTGGGAGCGAGACTGACACATCTGGCGCTCGATGGTGTATGGCAAAGACTTCGTTAGCGAGAAGACTTTCATCTTCGAGGCTGAAAAAAGTATCGGATAACTCAGGAGCGTGGACGATCAAGCGCCATTCGATCTTATCCAACAACTCCCAGGCAGCAAAACGTTCATGCAGCGCAAAGCAAAAAGGACAGTTAAGGTCGCCATAAACAACAAACTTGTCCAGTTCTTCAGCATGGATTTGCGACAGATAGGCGTTGTCAGTCATAGCGCTCAGCGTCTCTATTCAACAACGGTTTTCATGTGCCTGGCAACCAAAT
>CAZVVN010000040.1:0-14757 GCA_964630665.1 uncultured Acidiferrobacteraceae bacterium
GAGTCTTGAAGAACAATGGGATATCAAAGGCCTGGAAAGTGATCTTCAGACAAACTTCGGCCTGTCAATGCCGGTGGCCGAGTGGCTTGATAAGGACAACGATCTGCATGAAGAATCTCTTCGCCGGCGAGTCGAAGACCAGATCGGCACGGCTTACACCCAGAAAGGGGATTCGGTCGGAGAGCCGGTCATGCGTCACCTGGAAAAAGCGGTCATGCTCCGTGTTCTGGACGAGCAGTGGAAGGAGCACCTTGCCCAGATGGACCATTTGCGTCAGGGGATCGGGCTGCGAGGCTACGCCCAGAAAAATCCGAAGCAGGAATACAAGCGGGAAGCCTTTGAGATGTTCACCGATGTCCTGAACCGTGTGAAGCACGAAACGATATCGATTCTTTCCAAGGTCCAGATCCAGACCGAGGCGGAGGTGGAGCAACTGGAGGTGCAACGGCGTGAGCAGGATAACAGAGCACGGGAATACCTCCACCCGGAGGCGGCGCTGGAACGGCCACAGGCCGGGGCCGAAGTGCCGGTCCAAGCCGCTGCCGGTCTAGCGGGCTCTGGCGTACTGCCTGATGCGGCGGCGGATCAGGCTGTGCAGCCGTTTGTCCGCAGCCAGCCGAAGGTGGGCCGTAATGCCCCGTGCCCCTGTGGCTCCGGGAAGAAGTACAAGCACTGTCACGGAAAACTCTGACCCCAGGCAGCGTCGGGATGGTAGACGGATAACGTGCCAAATGTGACCAGATCGCCGTTTGCTCCAGCACGCTTTCCCCGCATGCCTGCGGTTGAAGGTGTTCGTCTGGCTGTGTACTCGGCAGGCATCAAGTACCAGGGTCGACCTGACATACTGCTGGCTGCACTGGATCCGGGTACCACTGTTGCCGGCTCGTTTACGCGCTCGAGTACCGCTTCTGCACCGGTAGCCTGGTGCCGGAAACGGGTTCCCCGGGGGCGAGTGCGGGCTCTGCTGGTCAACAGCGGCAATGCCAACGCATTTACCGGACAGCAGGGTGTTCAGGTTGTCAGGTGGGCGGCTGGGGCTGTCGCTCAGAGGCTGGCGTGCCGTCCGTCGGACGTGTTGATCGCCTCTACAGGGGTCATTGGCGAACCGCTGCCGATTGAGCGTATACATGCTGCACTGCCAAAGCTTGTCGATCGTCTGGGGCGCGATGGATGGTCGGACGCGGCGCGGGCGATCACCACAACCGATACTTTTTCGAAGGGGGTTTCCCGAGTCTGCCAGATCGCAGGCCAGAAGGTGACCCTCTCGGGAATCGCTAAGGGGTCCGGTATGATTGCCCCGGATATGGCGACCATGCTGGTCTTTGTGTTTACGGATGCGAGGATTTCAGCCGACATCCTCCAATCGTTGCACAATGCTGCTGTAGGCCAGTCATTTAACTGTATTACCGTAGACAGTGACACCTCGACCAGCGACAGTGTCGTACTGTCGGCTACCGGCAAGGCGATGAACCAGCGACCCTCGAAGGCTTCCGATCCAATTCTGAAGGATTTTAGGAAGGCGCTGCTCTCGCTTTACGTCGATTTGGCGACTCAGGTTGTTAAGGACGGCGAAGGTGCGAGCAAGTTTATTACGGTGGATGTCTCCGGTGCCAGTTCGCGTACAGCGGCACGCGCAGTCGGGTTGGCCATCGCAAATTCTCCGTTGGTCAAGACAGCGATGGCCGGCGAAGACGCTAACTGGGGACGTATCGTGATGGCTGTCGGCAAGTCCGGAGCCCGTGTAGACCAGAGTTTACTGACCGTGTCTATCGGTGGCGTAATGATTGCCCAGGCCGGAGAACGGATCGAGAGCTTTCTCGAGTCCGACGTCGAACAGCACCTCAAGGGCACGGATATCCAGATCGCCGTTGACCTTGGGCTTGGTCGTGGCCGGGCACGGGTCTGGACCTGCGATCTGACGCACGAGTACATCCGGATCAACGCCGAGTACCGTAGTTGAGCAATTGGTCCTGTTGTTCAGGAGTATGGTTGCGATCAGCACCGGTCACTACCTGTCAAGGGTGCAGGCCAATTGGAATATTTCTGTTTGTCAGGCGATAACGCCGGCGCCCTATTGGTGGGTTGAGGCGACTGAACTCAGGGCGCTGGCTCCAGGTCCGCGATCGGACCAGCAGCATTTGCTCTTACTGCTTGTTCTTATGAATGAAGTGCTTTGGCCAGCATCAGGTACCGGCTGTGCAGTGTATCGACCTGCCGATACAGTTCGGGGATCGAGCCATTGTTCATCAGCAGGTCATCTGCCGACTGGCGTCTTACCTGCGATGATGCCTGGGATCGGAAAATTGCATTGATCTGGCTGTGTGTCAGACTGCTTCGGTCGCGAATCCATTGTCGGCGCCGCGCCTGCGTCGCTTCAATCACCAGCACACGGTCGAAACTGTCCTGCTGGCCGGTCTCTATCAGAAGGGGTATCGAGAATACGCCATACGGAGCACTCGTACGTGCTGCGGCATGATTCATCCGTTTGCGAATCTCCGGATGAAGAATAGCCTCCAGTCGCCGGCGGGCACCGCGGTTCTTGAATATGATCTCTCTTAATGCCGAACGATCAAGGCTGCCGTCGGAAAGGATTAAGCTGTCACCAAATTGCTTGGCGATACGATTGACCGCAGGCTCTCCAGTTCGCGTTATTTCGCGGGAGACTTCGTCTGCGTCGAACACCGGTACGCTCAGCTCACGAAAACGGTTTGTGACGGTTGTCTTACCCGAGCCGATGCCTCCAGTGAGTGCGACCTTCAGCACGTTTTCAGAAACTGATGGCGGCGAACTGCAGGTAGGCAGCCAGCAAGGTGTCGCCCCACAGAAGCGCGATCCAGCCGGCCACGGCAAGGTAAGGTCCGAAGGGAAGAGGTTGCCGCGCCTCACGTGGAGTCAACAGGATCAATGTGATTCCGATGACTGCACCGCACAGTGAGGCGAACAGCAGAACCAGTGGTAACATCTGCCAGCCAAGCCAGGCGCCTAGTACGGCCAGTAGTTTGAAGTCACCATAACCGAAACCTTCGCGTCCGCTGATCATCCGGTACACGTGAAAGATGATCCACAGCACCAGGTAACCGGAGACGGCTCCGATCACCGCAGACCCGAGGTCACAGAATCCCCCGGCCAGGTTAACCAGCAGCCCGAGCCACAATAATGGCAGGGTGATGACATCGGGGAGCAGCATGTGGTCTAGGTCAACGAAACTGAGAACAATCAGTCCCCAGGTCAGAATGAGTGCAGCGGCAAGCTGCCAGTCCAGACCCAGGACCCAGACGACTGTGATTGACAACAGGGCAGTCAGTGCCTCCACCGCGGGATAGCGGAGCGAGATATGAGCATCACAGTGCGAGCATCTGCCCCGCAGCAGGACGTAACTCAGCACCGGGATGTTTTCCCACCAGTGGATCGACTGCTTGCAGGTCGGGCATCGTGAACCAGGCCGAACCAGACCCGGAGGCGGCTTGGCCGGGTCTCCTACTGTGTCAGGCGACCCTGCGGAAGTCTGCCACTGCCAGGCCAGTCGCGGCGGCAGGCGCAGAATCACGACGTTGAGAAAACTGCCGACGGCGAGACCCACTACAGCGATCAGCAACAGTACAGCAGCAGGAGTACCGTGCACAAGCGGAATCACATCCACCTTGTTGTTGTAGGTGGCCCAGGCAGTCCGATACTTTTCAGACGACCGAGCCCATTTTGAAGATTGGCAGGTACATACCGACCACCAGGGTCCCAACAAGGCCGCCCAGCACCACCATCATCAGCGGTTCGATCAGTTTGCTCATGTTGTCGACCATCTCGCGAACTTCACTCTCGTAGAAGTCGGCTGCCTTGTTGAGCATCTCCTCGATTGAGCCAGAATCTTCGCCGGTGTTAGTCATCTGGATCACCATCGTCGGGAAAAGACCGGTATCTGCCATTGAAGCCGACAGGGAACGCCCGGTACTGACAGCTTCTCGAATTTCCAGGCAGGCGTCTTGGTAGACGCTGCTGCCGGTGGCACCGGATACCGACGTGAGCGCTTCAACCAGTGGCACACCCGAGCCAAACATGGTCGCCAGGGTGCGGGCGTAACGGGAGATCGATGCCTTGCGGAGCAGGTTGCCAAAAACCGGCATTCTGAGGCTGAGTCGGTCGACCGCCCGTTGAAATCCGATCGAGCGTCGGTAGGACATGACGACAGCAACAATAA
Organism: uncultured Acidiferrobacteraceae bacterium; assembly: GCA_964630665.1. GTDB lineage: Bacteria > Pseudomonadota > Gammaproteobacteria > Arenicellales > UBA868 > UBA9619. The sequence continues at coordinate 4,193 of CAZVVN010000040.1, forward strand.
CGATGGCCAGAACTGAGAATACACCCAGCCAGTAGTCCTGAACGAAGACGGACGCAGCAACAATTCCAGCGGTGAGGGCCGGCAGGCTGGCGCCAAAGCCCGTAAAAAGTGCCTCAAACTGGGGGACCACGAACAGTAGCAACAAAACGCTGACGCCAATCCCGACCACCAAAACTGCAGCAGGATAGAACAGAGCCCCCTTGATCTTGGCCTTAATCTCCTCCAGATTCTCCATGTAGTTGGCAATCTCTACCATAAGATTGTCGAGGTTACCTGAGCGTTCACCGACAGCTACCAGGTTGGTGTACAGGTTGTCGAACTGTCGAGGGAAACGAGCCAGTGCCTCACTAAGGGCAGTGCCCCCTTCGACGTCTGAGCGGATGGCAGTGAAGATCTCGCGTATTCTCGGGTGATCGGTACCGCTGGCGATAGTCCCATAGGAGGTCGCGATTGGAATTCCTGCATTCAGCATGACCGCGAGCTGCCGGGTCGCGATCGCAATGTCTTTGCCTTTGAGCTTCTTCTGACCGAAAAGTGGCTTAGATTTCTTCTTAAGGCCCTTAACCCGTATACCCTGGCGCCTGAGGGTGGACCGTGCTTCGGCAGCACTTGAGAATTCCAGTTCTCCGCCGGTCAGATTGCCCTGGCGATCAGAACCGGTCCACACGTAGGTGGCCATTGGCTTTTCTTTTCGACTAGCCACGAAAACCTCAGAGGTTGGTGACCCGAAGGATTTCTTCCAGACTGGTTATACCGGCCTTGATCTTCTTCAGGCCTGATTGTCGGAGGGTACTCACGCCTTCATCAGTAGACTGTTGTTCGATCCGATCCTGTTCGGCACCGCGAATGATTAATCCAATCATGGCCTCGGTAATTGGCAGGACCTGGTAGATTCCAGTTCGTCCTTTGTAACCGGCAACACATTCGTCACAACCGACCGGTTTGTAGACGGTCAGATCCTCAAGGTCGCTTTCGTCAAAACCTGCTGAGAGCAGGACCTCCGGTGGGTGTTCGGCCTCCTGGCGACACTTTGTGCACAGCCGCCGGACCAATCTCTGAGCCATGATCAGATGAACCGAAGACGCTACATTGAACGGTTCTACCCCCATGTTGAGCAGTCGAGTAATTGTGGCAGGTGCATCGTTTGTATGCAGCGTGGACAGAACAAGGTGCCCGGTCTGGGATGCCTTGATCGCGATGTCTGCCGTTTCAAGGTCCCGGATCTCACCGACCATGATGATGTCGGGATCCTGACGAAGGAACGCACGCAGCGCCATCGAGAAATCGAGATTGGCTTTCTCATTGATGGCGACCTGGTTAATACCTGGAACACTGATTTCGACAGGGTCTTCAACGCTGGAGATGTTGATATCTGGGGTGTTTAGCACGTTCAGAGCTGAATACAGCGAAACGGTTTTACCACTGCCTGTCGGGCCGGTTACGAGGATCATGCCGTACGGTCGCCTGATGGCTTCCTCGTAGAGACGGAACTGGTCGGACTCCAGTCCGAGTACTTCGAGACCGAGCGCAGCCCCGCTGCCGTCAAGGATACGGATGACAACTTTTTCTCCGAACTGGGTCGGGAGTGTGCTCACACGAAAATCTATGTCCTGTTGCTTGGACAGTTTCAATTTCATGCGGCCGTCTTGCGGAATTCGCCGCTCGGCAATGTTCAGGTTTGACAGGATCTTGATCCGGGCAACGATTCGGGGACCGAGCACTGAGGGTGCTGAGCCGATTTCCTGCAGTACACCGTCCTGGCGGTTCCGAATACGCAGTTTTTCTTCGTAGGGTTCGATATGGATATCGGATGCACCCTGCCGGATGGCGTCCATGAAAATCTTATTTACGAAGCGAACGACGGGCGTGTCGACCTCCGTCGCAGTCGGGTCATCGAGGTCGTCTTCATCGCCGGCGCTAATCTCCAGTTCTTCGAGGCCATCGTCGGACAATTCGGCCAGTCCGGCCGAGACTCCGGTATTGCTTTGTTCGATGGATCGGGCCAGGATTGCCGAGTCGACCAGGATGGCTTCGACGCCGAGTCCAGTCTGAAACTTGAACGCGTCAAGCCCGGCACTATCCGATGGGTCGGTGGTTGCCAGGAACACTTTGGTGCCACGTTTATAAAGCGGCAAAACCCTGTGGGTCTCGATGAATTTGTTGTCAACCAGTCCGTCTGGGCAGGTTTCCAGATCGAATGAGCGCAGGTCCAGAAACGGCATGCCGAATTCCTCGGAAGCGCAGTGATAGATCCGTTCTCGATTCGCAACGCCATTCTGAAGAATCTGGGCGAGGAAGCTGTGACCGTTTTTTTCGGCTTCGTCCAGTATAGTCTCGGCCTGTTCGCGGTTGATCAGATCCTGCTCGATCATGCGGCGCGCAAGCCCGCCGAGGGCCGGTCCCCGCTCCGAGATAGCATAATCGGGTTGTGTGCTCGCCATATCTAGCGTTATCTATGATTTATTGTCGATCGAAGCACGAGTATAGCGCCAAATAGCGATGGTCAATGGGGCTTCCTGGCCGAGTGAGCACGCTCGTGCAAGGCGACTGGAGCCCGGGCTTCACTTGCGCCCTGCCCGTTGTGCTCTTTGAACGACTCGATCTTGCCCGAGCAACCAGTAAAACTCTGTACTGCAATAGGCACCGGAATTCCCTTCTCTCCTTTCTATAAATATTGTTAAATCAGTTAGTTAAAGGACCAGAAGTCCTGTTATAATCTGCCAAAAGCGTACCATCCAATGCGATTCCTAGAGGTTGATTTGGTTGGCACATCCTGCTAAATATCGCCCGATGGCTGAGTAACAAGTATCGCTTGTCAATAGTCTCCGAGACAGAACAACTGCTCCTAAGAGCAAAACTGTCAAGAATTTCATGACCGAGACGGACGCAAAGAGACAGGGCAATGCCAGAGATACAAAAGGGTTTTACCTTGATCGAATTGATGATCGTGGTTGCGATCATAGCTATTCTGGCGGCTATCGCGGTTCCCCAATACCGGAACTACACCGCCCGGTCGCAGTCTACCGAGGGACTGACCTTGGCAAGTGCAACCAAGACCGCGATGATCGAATACCAGGACAACAACGGCACCTGGCCGACCAACAACACCCTAGCTGGAATTGATCCCAAGGCCAATCACGTAGGTACGTATGTGAATTCCGTGGAGGTTAACTCGAATGTAATAACGATCTCGTTTGGCAGTGGCGTCCACTCCGGCGAGACAATTACATTAACGGCGTCAGACGAGGGTGGCTCGATCTCCTGGCTTTGTGCAGCGAGCGCGATTCCAGGGAGCCAGCTACCGACGATTTGCTACGGATCGGATGAGACTGCTCCCTAGATTTCTTATTCATGTTATCGTTAGCCTCTAGCTGCAGCAGGGAAAGTGACTAGGATCATATTTACAGTAACCGACACAGTCCAAGGAGACAGGGCAATGCGAAAGATACAAAAGGGTTTTACACTGATCGAACTGATGATCGTGGTTGCGATTATTGGTATTCTGGCAGCCATCGCCATCCCCCAGTACCAGAACTACACCGCCCGGGCGCAGTCTACCGAAGCCATGGCGATTGCCTCAGCGGCCAAAACTGGGGTGGCCGAATACCAGAATATGAATAACGCCTGGCCGACCAACAACACCCTAGCTGGAATTGATCCCAAGGCCAATCACGTAGGTACGTATGTGAATTCCGTGGAGGTTAACTCGAATGTAATAACGATCTCGTTTGGCAGTGGCGTCCACTCCGGCGAGACAATTACATTAACGGCGTCAGACGAGGGTGGCTCGATCTCCTGGTTGTGTGAAGCCTCTGTAATTAAAGATAATCAGTTACCCACTATATGCCAGGGTCAACCTTAAGTATTTTATTCGAGCTGTTGTCGGTTTATAGCTGCGACCCCGGTCTTCGTTCCAAAAATCGGGGAGCGGCAGGGCCCGCCGCTTAGTGGGCCACATATAGCGTAGTGGCCTGAGTTGAACCACTCGGGGTGCAGGGGCGGGACAACACATTATCCGGAATTGCTCGAGGTTCGTGCGACGGCCCAGACCCTGACCTCCGTGGCGCCGGCCGTTCTCAGGACCCTGGCCAGTTCGTTTGCTGTGTTGCCGGTGGTGACGACATCATCGATCAGGGCAATCTTCTGGCCGATCGGCTGCTCCACTACTTCGAATACCCCGCTGAGGTTCGACTGTCGCTCCCGATGTGAGAGACTGGACTGGCGCTGGGTCTCCCGCTGCTTGACGATCAGGCTGCTCCGTGTCCTGATTTTCAGGCGTCTTCCGACCAGTCGAGCAAGATAGGCTGATTGGTTCAAGCCGCGCCTGCGCACGGCGCGCAGGGTCATCGGGACCGGTACCAGGAAGTCAGGCATAGCTTCACCCCGCTCGCGGATTATCTCGACGATCAATTCGGAGGCGGTCCGTGCCCAGGGTAGGCGTTCCCGATACTTGAGCTCGCAGACGATGCGGTCGAGGGGTTTACGGTAAATCAACGGAGCAACAACATTTTCGAAAGCTCTCGGGCGGGTCTGACACGCCCCGCACAGCCGGCCACCAGTCAGGGGCAGCGCGCAGATCATGCAGGGTCTGGTGTTCCACGGCAATGTCCTCCAGCATTCTTCACAAAGACCATGTTGCCACTCAACCTTGTCATCGCAGAGCAGGCAACTCGAGGGCATCAGCCGGGTGATTGCCCGGATCAGGGCCGATTGCAGGGGTTTTCCTTAGACACGGTACTCATCTTCTAATTGGGTGACTGGCTAGGGATGACTGAATGGCCCCATTGAGCCTAATGTTTCCGCGGATTGCTGTGAGAAACCGCACAATGGCTGAAGACCCTCGCGCGAGGTGGTAGGTCGCAGACACCCCAGGCGGCTCTTGCGGGTCGCGCCAGCCAGTCATCTGGTGGACAATAGTCCGTGGTTTTTGAAGATAGCGTCACAGTCAAGACCTCAGATCGCGTGGAAGAAAATGGAAAGATGACTGAATCGTCAGATCAGCTCGAGCGTTCATCGATAAAGCGCCACTTTTCAGAGGCTGCAGCATTTTTTGATTCCGCGGCCTTGGTCCACCAGAGGGTGGCTGGGGAGCTTGTCGATCGACTGCAGTATGTCCGCCTGTCACCGGCAGCGGCATTGGATCTTGGCTGTGCGACGGGCTTCTGTACTGCTCTGCTGGCTGAACGTTTCCCGCAAACCCAGCTGGTCGGGCTGGACCTCTCCTTCGCCATGCTCACGCACAGCTCAATGCTCCAGGCCAGGGCTGGCCGCGTGGCAGGTGATGCCGAGTTGTTGCCGCTGGTAGAGCAGAGTTTCGATCTGGTGGTTTCAAACCTGCTGCTGCCCTGGTGTGAGCCAGCCAATCTGTTTGGCGAGGTGTATCGGGTGCTGCGTCCGGCCGGTGTGTTCGTCTTTTCGAGTCTTGGGCCCGATACCCTCAAGGAACTGAAGCGTGCCTGGTCGATCGTCGACGACACGCCGCACGTACACACCTTTATAGATATGCACAACCTCGGGGATAGGCTTCTGGCGGCAGGGTTCGCTGAGCCGGTGATGGATACCGAGGTCCTAACTGTGACTTACGATACGCTGAGCGGTCTTTTAGACGAGCTTCGGGCAACTGGTGGCTCGAACGCGTTGTACGCGCGTCGCCGCACCCTAACCGGCAGGCGCCGGGCTGAACGCCTCCAGACCGCGTATGAATCGTTTCGCGGCGCCGACGGCAGGCTGCCGTCAACCTGGGAGATTGTTTACGGCGTTGCCTGGCGGCCTGAGCGGCCCGTGTCTGGTGAGCCTCGTGGTGTAGGGGTGCCAGTCAGGTTAGGGGACTGAGCGGCTGACTTACCGGCCAATTTCTGGTCAGGGTCTGTCAGGTCAGGGGATAGAAAACCATCTGATCGATCAGCAGGGCGAGGTAGAGAGCGAACAGATACTGGATGGAGAAAAAGAACAGCCTGCGGGCAGGATGATCCGTGTCCGGAGTCTTGTCCGGAGTCTGGCCAGCCTGCCACAGTCGTACGGTATAAAAGGCGAAGCCGATACCAAACAGTACGGCAACCCCGGCATAAAGAATCCCGGACAGGCCAATGGCTACCGGTAGCAGGGAGGCCGGCAGCAGTAGGGCGGTGTAGGCGATCATCTGCCGCTGGGTAGCGCGCTCACCGGCTACCACTGGCAGCATGGGTACCCCAGCAGCCTGGTAATCGCCCCGGCGAAACAGAGCCAGGGCCCAGGAGTGCGGCGGGGTCCACAGGAAGATGATCAGGAAAAGCGCGATGGCCCCAAGGCCGATATCAGCGCTGACGGCAGCCCAGCCCACCACTGGGGGCAGGGCCCCGGAGACGCCGCCGATGACCACGTTCTGGGGGGTGATGCGCTTGAGCCAGACGGTGTAGACAAGAACATAGTAACCAATGGTGGTCAGCAGCAGGGCGGCCGATACCGTGTTGACGTAGAACCCCATGGCGAGCACCGAGCCTGCTGCCATCAGAATACCGAACACCAGGGCAGAGCCCGGCCGCATGCGTCCGGCCGGCAGGGGTCGCTGCATGGTCCGTCGCATCTGTGCGTCGATATCGCGGTCGTACCACATGTTAATGGCCCCGGCTGCGCCAGCGCCAAAGGCGATGAAGACGATCGCCGCAGTTCCGGTCCAGGGATCGATGCTGCCGGGTGCCAGTAGCAACCCGACCAGAGCGGTGAACACCACCAGTGACATGACCCTGGGCTTCATCAGCACCGCATAGTCGGCCACTTGGAACCTGGGCTCGGTTGTTCGGCGATTCAGGGACGCCGAGACGGGTGTGCTGCTGGAGGATCTGGTCCGCACGTGTTCGCTTACTCCAGGACTTCGAACAGAAATTCCGACCCGGCAGTATCAACCACGCCGGGCAGTGTCGAGTTTGAGATTGTAACCCGTCTCATAGTAGCCGATCAGTCTCGATCCGAAGAGCACACCGCTGTCCCTGTAGCAACGCCAGATGGGCTGGCCGTCAGGGAGGCGTCAAGGTCTTCGAGGATTCGGCGAATCAGTACCGGCCCCTGGTAGATCAGGCCGGTATACAGCTGGACCAGGCTCGCTCCAGCCTGGAATTTCTCCCGGGCATCTGGCCCGCTCAGGATACCGCCCACGCCGATGATCGGTAGGCTGCCGTCCAGCGTCTGCGCCAACCGGGCGATCGTGTCGGTCGACAGCGAGGCCAAAGGTGCTCCGCTCAATCCGCCCGTCTCCCCGGATGCCGGCTCGCTGCTTGTCGAGTTAGGGCGAGTGATGGTCGTATTGGTAGCGATGACTCCATCCATGCGCTGGCGGATCAGGGTCCGTGCGATGCGGTCGATGTCGTGGCGTTCCAGGTCTGGGGAGATCTTGACGGCCAGCGGTGTGTAGCGGCCGTGGCGGTCAGCCTGCCGGGTCTGCTCGGCCTTGAGACCGGCAAGCAACCGGTCCAGAGCCAGCTCGCCCTGCAGGTCACGCAGTCCCGGCGTATTGGGGGACGACAGATTGACCGTAATGTAGTCGGCAATGCCGTATACGGCCCGCAGACCTGCGCGGTAATCCGCCTCTGCCTCAGCCAGTGGCGTCGCAGCGTTCTTGCCGATATTGATGCCGATTGGAATAGCAGTGCGGCGCCGAGCCAGATTGGACAGGAAGCGGCCCAGACCGACGCTGTTGAATCCGTTGCGGTTGATCAGTCCCTGTGCCCGGTTCAGACGGAAGAGCCTTGGTCGGGGGTTACCGGGCTGGGGCAGAGGCGTGACGGTGCCCAGCTCCATAAAGCCGAAGCCGAGGGCGGCCAGGCCATCCACCGCCCGTGCGTGTTTGTCCAGCCCGGCCGCGAGGCCGACCGGATTGGAGAATCGGATACCCATGACCTCCACAGGGCAGCGTGGCAGACGACCACCGATCGCACCGGTCAAGTGCTGCTGCACGGGTCCAAGGCGACCCACAACGCTGAGACAGGCGAGCACGAACTCGTGGCTGGTTTCGGGGTTCAGCGAGAACAGCAGCGGTCGGATGGCCCGGTACGTGTTCATGGGTCAGAAGTGCTCACCCGCCCGAAGGTAGCGCCACTGCCCCCGGCGGAGCCCGCCGAGTCTCACCCGTCCGATCCGGATCCGGGTCAGAGACACTATGGATAGCCCAACCAGGTCACACATCCGTCGGATCTGCCGTTTTCTGCCTTCGATCAGTACAAAACGCAGGGTCTGCTCGCCCGTTCTTACCACCTCTACGGGCTTGAGACGCCGCCCGTCCAGGGCCATGTCGCCGTTTAACCGGCTCAGCGTGTTTTCCGGAAGTTCTCCTTCCACGCGGACGGCATACTCCTTTTCGACCTTGCTGTCGGGCCCGATCAGCTGACGGGCGATACGCCCGTCCTGGGTCAGGACCAGCAGCCCGCTGGAGTCTATGTCGAGTCGGCCGGCGACATGCAGGGTTCGATGATCTGGAGGAGGGCGGCCCTCGTGTATTGACGCGCCGCTCCAGTTGGCCCGGGTGATGAGCGATACGGCTTCCCGGTATTCTTTCTCGGGCTGATTCGAGACCACCCCGGGCGGCTTGTTGAGCAAAACCGTCAGCAGTGCCTGCTGGTTGGCCCGTGCTGCCGGAACGACAGTAATCTCAGATACCGGGTCGATGCGGGTGCCGAGCCGTGTCACCGCCTGCCCGTCAACCATTACGTGGCCGCGTTCGATCAGGCGGTCGGCCTCACGCCGGGAGCACATTCCGCGCTGGGCCATCAGCTTGGACAGCCGGACCCCGGTCATCTCCTGCGTAGCCGACCTGCCTGGGTCATTGCTTGGGGCAGTTGTCTTCCAGGAACTGCTCAGCCAGCGACTCGGCGTTACCAGTGTACCGGGCGGGTGTGAGACTTCGCAGTCGTTGGCGAGCGTCGTCGGGCAGTGCCAGGCCGTCGATGAACCGGTGCAGCGTTTCGGCCGTTATGCCAGACTTTCCCCGGGTCAGCGCCTTGAGCTGTTCGTAGGGTTGCGGCAGGCCGTATCGGCGCATGACGGTCTGAACTGCTTCGGCCAGAACCTCCCATGCGTTGTCCAAGTCTTCACCTAGGCGATCAGTGTTGACGGCCAGTTTCGACAGCCCCTTGCGTGTCGATTCCAGAGCCAGGATCGTGTGGCCCAGGGCACTGCCGAGATTGCGCAAAGCGGTAGAGTCGCTCAAGTCTCTTTGCCAGCGGCTGACCGGCAGTTTCTCTGCCAGGTGCCCGAGCAGTGCATTGGCAAGACCGATGTTGCCCTCGGCGTTCTCGAAGTCAATTGGGTTGACCTTGTGCGGCATGGTACTGGAGCCCACCTCACCGTCGGTCGGGTGCTGTTCGAAGTACCCGAGAGAGATATAGAGCCAGAGATCCCGGTCCAGGTCGAGCACAATCAGGTTCAGTCGGATCAGAGCGTGACAGAACTCGGCGATGCAGTCGTGCGGTTCGATCTGGGTGGTCATCGGTTGGTTGTCGATTCCGAGGCTATTGACAAATGATCTGGAAATGTCCGGCCAGTCGGCCTCCGGGTAGGCTGCCAGATGGGCGTTGAAGTTTCCGACCGCACCGTTCATCTTTCCGAAAAGAACGACCTCAGTCAGTGAGCGCCTGGCCCTGCGCAGGCGTGCGATCACGTTGGTGATCTCCTTGCCCAGGGTCGTCGGGCTCGCTGGTTGCCCGTGCGTCCGTGCCAGCATGGGCAGGTCCGTGGTGGTCCCTGCCAGCTCTGACAAATCGGCGATCAACTGGTCAGTACCTGGTGTCAGCAGGTCATGCCGTGCGCTCTTGAGCATCAGAGCATAGGCGAGGTTGTTGATGTCCTCCGAAGTACAGGCAAAGTGGATGAATTCGGCGACTGCCGCGAGTTCCGGTTCGGTCGCGACCGCATCTTTGAGAAAATACTCGACAGCTTTGACATCATGATTGGTCCTGGCTTCAATGGCCTTAACTTCTTCAGCGTCGGCTTCAGAGAAATCGATGAGCAAGCGGTCGAGATACGCATGTGCCTTCTCGGAGAGTTGCGCGACTTCCGGGACTGCCGCTGAGCGAGACAACTGTTCGAGCCACCGTACTTCGACTACCAGGCGGTGCCGGATCAGGCCGTACTCGCTGAACAGTGATCGCAGCGGGGCCAGTTTTCCGGCATAGCGGCCGTCTAGCGGTGACAGCGCCGTCAGTGGAGACGAGTGCTGCGAATGACGGTTTGGGTGGGGCATCGGATCGCGGGGAACAGCATCGGGCTACAGAATACTAACACACTGGTGCCTGTTTTCTGTTCCCGATTGCGCGGCCTGGCCGGGGGGGCGGTTCAAAGTGTGCGGCCATCGAGTTGTCGGACCGTGTTGAATCTCAACATCATCCATCCGGTCGACACCAGCAGAACAGTCGCACCAGCCGCAACTGCAAATGGAGCAGAGACCATGGCAGCCAGAGAGCCTGCCGACAGACCACCCAGTGCAATCAGGCTGAACGTTATGCTGTGTATCCCCATCACCCGGCCGCGCAGTTCATCGGGTACCTTGAGTTGTAGTATGGTCCTCGACCTGATCAGATAGAACGCGGAGACTGCGC
>CAZVVN010000040.1:14767-27698 GCA_964630665.1 uncultured Acidiferrobacteraceae bacterium
AAACCCACTGGCGACTATGAAAACATAGGATGAGTTGCCGGCAAAACCGGCATTCGCGGCGAAACCGTAGAGCGAGAGGGCGGCCAGTAGAGCACCGCCGAGCATGATCCGCCCCAGATTCTGGCTCTGCTGAAAACGACTGATGATGATGGTTCCCAAGACAGATCCTACGCCGGTTGCCGAAATCAGGATGCCGTAGCCGCGTTCTTCGCTGCCCATAATGTCGACGAATATCGGCATGATCTGAACATACGATGTACCGAAGAACATCATGATCCAGGTCAGTGCAATCAGTAGATAGAAGAGTCGGTTCTGCCCAATGAAACGAGCCCCGTCTATGAAATCGTGCCACGTGTTGCTTCGGGTTCCAGTTTTGTGTGGTACCGCCAGTGGAACCAGGACCAGTATCATGACGATAAATCCGGTACTGCAGAGCATGAAGACGACAGCCGTACCGCCAACGGCGATGAGGATCCCACCCAGTGCCGGTAGAACCATGCGAGTGGCTTGCCACAAGATGGAGTTGAGCGCGACCGCACTCATCATCTGGTGCGGTTCGATCAGTGCCGTGAAGATCGAGATACGGGCCGGCAGGTCAAAACCGTGGACCATGCCGAGCAGTCCGGCGACAGCCAGAACGTGCCAGACCCTGACGACGCCCGTTGCATCGAGTAGCGCGAGTGCTGCCAAAAGCGCGGCGGCCAGCAGGTTGGTCACGATTAGAACGTTTCGTCGATTGAAGCGATCAGCTACCAGACCACCTGCCAGCGTGGCTGCAATGGTCGGCAGGGCGGTTGCGGCCCCCAGCAGGCCAAGGTCAAACGCAGAACCGCTCAACTTGAATACCAGCCATGCCATCGCAACGAAGTACATCTGTGTGGCACCGGTGGATCCGATCGAGCCGAGCCAGAAACGTCGGTAAGGTCTTGACCTTAAGGCTTGGAGGTTCAGGCTTCGCCCCCCCGTTTCAGAAGGTCAGAACCATGTTCCATCCACATCATTTGGGGCCCTGCGGCTGGTATCTCCTCGGGATCACGGGCTCAGACGGCTGGCTGTCGTAGGTGAAGGTGTATGAGCGATGAGTGGCAAACTACTCTGGGGGAATGCGCTGACAGGTCGCTTCAAACCTTTCTGGGTGCGCCGGCACTCAACAGTACCGCGATCCACTGGCTCCGAGGATCACTCTCAAGGGCAATCTTGACCAGCATGGTCAATGGTGCCGACAGGAACATGCCAACTGGACCCAGTACCCAGCCCCAGAAAACCAGGGAGACAAACACCACCAGCGTCGACAGTCCCAGGCCACTGCCCATGTAGCGAGGCTCGAGAACATTACTGACAACCAGGTTAACGATCAGATAACTGCCCGTGACCAACAGCGCGGTCTGACTGCCAGTGTCCAGGAAGGCGAGAAAGATGACGGGGACCGCCGCGATAACCGAACCGACGTAAGGTACAAAGTTCATGAAGAAAGCGAGCGAGCCCCAGAGAACGGCAAAGTCGACACCCAGGAGAAATAACAAGGCGGTGACAGCGCTGCCTGTGATCAGGCTCATCACGGCCTTGATGACCAGGTACTGCTTGACTGACTCCAGGAATCCGGAAAATCGTTGCAGGGTCTGTTCGGGATCGGGAAGAATTGCCTGCAGTTTTTTCGGAATAGTTGATGCCTCGACCAGCAGGAACAAAACAGTCAGGGTGATCAGGAGGCCGTCGCCAAGGATTCTCCCGATGCTGCGGAGAAGTCGACCGAGGACCCTGACAGCCGCCTGCGGGTCGATCAAGCTGTGGTCGACCGCGGGCAGGATCGGAAGATCGTGCCTTTGGGTCCAGTCAGATAGACCGTTGACCATGGCCCGCAGTTTCAGTTCATAGGCGGGTAGCAGAGAGCTGAACTGGTCGATAGATGATCCGATCAGTGACCCGATGGTCACAATGAAAAGGACTAGCGCGAGCAGGATCAGTCCCAGGGCAGCCCACGCCGGTAGCTTGCGTCGCTGAAGCCATAGCATTGGCGGTGTCATGATCAGGGCGACAAACATCGCGAGTAGCAGCGGAATGACGATTTCGCTTGCCGCCTTGATCCCGGCGATCACGATGACGAGCGAGGCCAGCACCAGCAGCACACGGGTTCCAGAACTGAGAAAATTGGCTGAACTCACTGCAATCGGCTGCTGTTGACTAGTTGCTGTGGGAAAGAGGCGAGGGCTGGCCAGGGGCACGGCCTCTGGTGATCACGACCGTAACGTCGGCAGCCGTCAGGGCAGGCGTGCCAGCGTCTTGCGGCACTGCTTCTCGATTGCATCCAGTTCGTTTAGGGTCACGTCGATGTCGTCTCGCTGTTGCTTGAGCACTGTACGCCGCGCGCTGATTTTGTTAATGAAATAGTGTAGTTGCCCCGCCTCTCCGGGTTCTGAATCATACATGGTGATGATGTCGCCTATCTCGCTCAGGGAGAACCCCAACCGCTTGCCGCGGAGAATCAGCTTGAGTCGTACCCGATCACGAACCGTATAGACGCGTCGCCGGCCCTTCCGCCGTGGTTCAAGCAATCCCTCGTCTTCATAAAAGCGTATCGCCCGGGTTGTCACCTCGAATTCCTGCGAGAGATCGGATATGGAGAACTGTTCCTGACCAGAATCTCCCGGTGTGAGGTGAATTTCAGTGCCCTGGAGCATGGCTGGATTATACTGTTAAATTGACGTTTACGTAAACGGAAATTAAAATGTTGCGCTCCCCGCAAAGATCGATAACGTTCTTATGAGTCAGTCTGCCGTCTCGACCCGTCGATCAGCACAGCTTTCCGCAGCACCGGATTACCGTGTTCGTTTTGTGACGGCCGCCAGCCTGTTTGACGGTCACGATGCGTCGATCAACATCATGCGGCGTATCCTGCAGGCGTCCGGTGTGGAAGTTATCCACCTGGGTCATAACCGGTCGGTGCGTGAAATCGTCGACACAGCTGTTGAAGAAGACGCACAGGGCATTGCGGTCAGCTCCTATCAAGGCGGTCATACCGAATTCTTCAAGTACATGATCGACATGCTGCGGGAAAACGGCCGCCCTGATATCCGGGTCTTTGGCGGCGGCGGTGGCGTCATCGTCTCTGCCGAGATAACCGAACTGCATGAGTATGGCGTCTGTCGAATCTACTCCCCACAGGATGGTCAGCGGATGGGTCTGCAGGGGATGATCGACGACATGATCGAGCAGGCGGATTTCTACCCCGGCACCGGTGCTCTCGATCAGGTTGAGGAGATCGGCAACGCCCGACCGGCCGACCTGGCACGGTTGATCACCGCGCTTGAAAACGGTACTGCTGCACAGTCGTTGATCCAGGTACTCAAGTCCGGCACTCCGGCCACTGCTCCTCCGGTCCCTGTGCTCGGCATAACGGGCACCGGTGGTTCCGGAAAATCTTCACTCACTGACGAGCTGATTCTGCGCGCGCGACTGGATTTCGGCGGACAGCTTAAGATTGCCGTGATTGCGATCGACCCATCACGACGAAAGACGGGCGGTGCGCTGCTCGGTGACCGGATCCGGATGAATGCGATCGATGGAGATCAGGTCTTCATGCGATCTCTCGCGACGCGGGATTCGGGTTCCGAGTTACCGAAATACCTGTCCGAGATCATCGCTGCGGTCAAGCTGGCTGGATACGGCCTGATCCTGGTCGAAACACCGGGCATCGGCCAGGGCGACTCGGCGATTGTCCCGTTGGTCGACCGGTCCCTATACGTGATGACGCCAGAATTCGGTGCGGCCAGCCAACTCGAGAAAATCGACATGCTGGATTATGCGGACCTGGTTGCGATCAATAAATTTGACCGCAAGGGCGCACAGGATGCATTGCGCGATGTCCGCAAGCAGATTCAGCGAAACCACCAGGACTTTGCCACTGATCCTAATGCGTTGCCGGTCTTCGCGACGATGGCGTCAAACTTTAACGACCCAGGTGTAACCGCGCTTTACCACCGATTGTGCGACCTCCTCGAGCCCTGTGGACTGCCTGCAAGACTACAGAGCCAGGAAAAGAGACCACCGACCCGGCCAGAGCAGCGCGGCATCCTGCCCGCCGCGCGCCAGCGTTACCTGTCTGAAGTTGCTGATGCCGTCCGTGCTTACAAGCAGTTAGCCTGTGCTGAGTCCCGAATAGCACGAGAGTGTCAGCAGCTGCACGCCAGCGCCCGCATGCTTGAAGAACAAGGACTTGATTCGCAGAGCCTGATGTCGCTTGTCGATGCGCACGAGGCCAAGCTGAGCGAAGGTGCTCGATCAGTTCTTGCGGGCTATCCCCGGTTGCGCGAGCGTTACAGCGGCGAATCGTTGTCCTACACGGTACGGAATCGTGAAGTCAGTCAGCCTCTGGCTTACACGTCCCTGTCAGGGACTCGGCTGTCGCGGGTCAGTTTGCCACGCTTCAGCGACGACGGAGACCTACTCCAATGGCTGATGCTGGAGAATGTTCCCGGCGAGTTTCCCTACACGGCAGGGGTCTTTCCGTTCAAGCGCGAAGGCGAGGATCCGACCCGGATGTTTGCCGGTGAGGGCGATGCATTCCGGACCAACCAGCGGTTTCACTACCTGTCCAGGGACGCCAGTGCGAAACGGCTGTCGACGGCTTTTGATTCGGTAACGCTGTACGGCGCAGATCCTGCCGAACGTCCGGACATCTATGGGAAAGTGGGTACCTCTGGCGTGTCTATTGCGACGCTGGGTGACATGAAGACGCTTTACGCGGGTTTCGATCTGTGCAGTCCCCAGACATCGGTCTCGATGACGATCAACGGGCCTGCACCGACGGTGCTGGCGTTTTTTCTGAACACGGCGATCGATCAGCAGATTGAGCGATTTAGAGAGGAAAACGGTCGTGAGCCTGACCCTTCTGAACACGGCAACCTTCGAGCCTATGCGCTTGAAAATGTGCGTGGAACCGTGCAGGCAGATATCCTGAAGGAGGATCAGGGACAGAACACCTGTTTGTTCTCAACCGATTTCAGTCTGCGGATGATGGGTGATATCCAGCAGTATTTCATTGCCCACAACGTCCGCAATTTCTACTCTGTTTCTATCTCGGGTTATCACATTGCCGAGGCCGGGGCCAATCCCATCACTCAACTCGCCCTGACGATGGCTAACGGATTCACCTATGTGGAGGCTTATCTGGCCCGTGGAATGGATATCGACGATTTTGTGCCAAATTTCTCATTTTTCTTCTCCAACGGTATGGACCCGGAGTACACGGTGATGGGTCGGGTTGCACGACGGATCTGGGCCGTGGCGATGCGTGACTACTATGGTGCAGGAGCACGCAGCCAGAAACTCAAATACCACATCCAGACATCGGGCCGCTCTCTTCACGCTCAGGAAATGAGTTTCAATGATATCCGAACTACCCTGCAGGCACTGATCGCGGTTTACGATAACTGTAACAGCCTGCACACCAATGCCCACGATGAAGCGGTCACCACCCCCGGTGAAAGCTCCGTGCGCCGGGCGCTCGCCATTCAGATGGTCATCAATCGGGAGTGGGGACTGGCCAGAAACGAAAATCCCAATCAGGGCAGCTTTGTGATTGACGAACTGACTGAACTTGTCGAGGAGGCTGTCCTCGCGGAGTTCGATCGTATAACTGAACGAGGTGGGGTTCTGGGTGCCATGGAGACCGGATACCAGCGGGGCAAGATCCAGGAAGAATCGCTCTACTATGAGCAACGCAAACATGACGGCAGTCACCCTATCGTTGGTGTCAACACGTTTCTAGGGGACGAGACCGAGGCGCAGGGGGTGGTCGAACTTGCCCGTGGCACCGAGTCAGAAAAACAAGGACAACTGAAGCGCCTCGCTGAATTCCAGGCAATGCATGTGAATGTTGCCGAAAATGCGCTCGAGGCTGTACAGCGTGCAGCCCTGACAGGTGCCAACGTTTTTGCTGAACTGATGAATGCCGTGCGGGTCTGTTCCCTTGGCCAAATCACGGAGACCCTGTTCGAAGTCGGCGGCAAGTATCGGCGCAACATGTAACCGTTCCAGCGCAGGAACTGCAGGAAACCTCGAAAAGCAGTTATTCCCGACCTGAGTCGTACTTTTTGCCGTACAGCGTCGACCCGGCCAGATCCACTGGAGTGCACCTTGAACCTGCCTGCTCAGCGAATGCCTGCCAACGTCATGATACTGGCATCCTGCCAGGCTCTGATGATGTCTGGAAGTGCTCTCATCATAGTCACTTCGGCCCTGGTCGGGCTCGTTCTCGCCCCAGGCCCGCAGTGGGCTACGCTGCCGTTGGCCTGTGTGTTCTTTGGCATGCTGGTCATTACCTACCCGGCATCCATGTTGATGAAACGCATCGGCCGGCGGGCAGGTTTCGCATTCGGGCTGGCGGTTGGTGTTGGAGGCTCTCTGTTGGCGACGTTCGCTATTCTTGAACGCAGTTTTATGTTGTTCTGTGGCGGGTTGCTGCTGATCGGCGTGATCAACGGCTTCGGCCAGTATTACCGCTTTGCGGCGGCAGACGTAGCAAGTGAAGCTTACCGGGGGCGGGCCATCTCCTGGGTCATGGCCGGTGGGATCGTGGCCGCTTTTCTGGGACCAGGAATTGCGACATGGACCTGGGATCTGTTCACGAGCGCACCGTATGCCGGCAGTTATGTGAGCCTGCTGGTACTTTACATCGTATCGATGATGCTGATCTTTTTCGCAAAAATCCCAAGACCTTCCCAGGAGGAAAAATCTGGTCCGGCTCGGCCACTCTCGCAGGTCGTTTCACAGCCGAAATTCCTGGTCGCAGTGGTCAGTGCGCTGGTCGCTTACGGTACCATGAACCTGATCATGGTAGCCACGCCGCTGCAAATGAAAGGCTGCAGGTTTGATCTGCTGAGTTCGGCTAGTGTGATTAAATGGCACATTGTGGCCATGTTTTTGCCCTCGTTCGTTACCGGTCACCTGATCAGATCCTTTGGAGTGACCCGGATTATGGCCTGTGGTCCGGTCCTGCTGGTGTTTTGTATTCTGATCAACCTGAACGGAACCACAATTATCCATTTCACTTGTGCACTGGTTTTGCTTGGCGTGGGCTGGAACTTCTTGTTTGTCGGCGGTACGACCCTGCTGACCGAAGCCTACCAACCGGCGGAGAAGGCCAAGGCCCAGGGGTTGAATGATTTTCTGATATTCAGCACCGTAGCCATGACTGCCGTGAGTTCGGGATTCCTGCACGACAGATTTGGATGGATCGCGATCAACTACGCGGTTCTCCCTGCAATTGGAATTGCCTTGTGTGCGATTGTCTGGCTGGACCGGCGGCGGGTAATGCTCTCGAGCAAAGCAGTGTGAAGGTCAGGGGGCTGTGAGCCTTGCAGCAGCGTCCGGGGGAGAGCGCCTCAGTTAGACCGCACGTAGGTCTGAGCCCCGAAGCGTTGTGGTTGCGCGCCCGACTGTGCCGGCTAACTGGAAAGTGCTTCGGCCGTTTCAGCCAATGTTTCGGAATTGATCACGGCGTGGTACACCGGTGGGCGCGTTGCTCGCCTGAAGGTTTTTCTGACGATGCCAGCGAGGTTAGGCTTTTTCTCGGCCGGTGTTTCACCTTGACCGATGCCACCACCGAACTCGACGATCGTGTTGATGCCACCTTCTACTGCAGTCGTGAGGTTGTCGTTCCACAGTACCGGGTGGAATAACTGCCAGAACAGGCATGACTTGATGGTGCGACTATCCGGGTCGTGAAAAGTGCCGGTGTAGTTTGACAGAACCTGCAGGTCCGGTGAATGGATCGTTGCCTGATCCAGGACACTGCGAAAATGTCGGGCTGCCTCCACCATGTAATAGGTATGAAATGCACCTTCGGTCTTGAGCCTGGCAGATCTCTTCTTCGGGTATTGTTCAGTGAATTCGACGACCAGCGCATCGAGATCCGGGGGCCGACCGCCGACGACTGTCTGGTCAGGCATGTTGCAGGCCGCGATACTGCACAGATGCTTTTGAGCGAGCGGTATCGCCTCTTCGAGCCGGAGGGGCAGCGCTTCCATTTCTCCTTCGCCGTACTGGCCCATCAACTCTCCCCGGCGGCTGACCAGGGACAGCGCGGTGCGGAAATCCAGTGCCCCTGCCGTGAGCAGAGCGCAGTACTCTCCCAGGCTGTGTCCGGCACTAACCTGAGGGATGACGCGCCGAGTGGCCTGTTCCTCGTACGCCTTAAGACAGGCGATGGAATGTGTCAAAAGCGCGGGTTGCGTGTAGCGAGTCAGGTGGATCTGCTCATCTGGGTCCAGGAACGACAATTCAGCCATGTCATAGCCCAGGACATCAGTCGCTTCCTGGTAGATCTCCCTGACACAGGCATAGTCCTCGTACAGATCACTGCCCATGCCGCGGTACTGGGAGCCCTGGCCGGGGAAAAGGAAAAGTGTTTTTCGTTCCCCGTCTTTTATTGCTGTGTCGCTGTCTGGCATCGTGGGTCTAGAGCTACTGTGTGGGAACTCAGTGGGAACTAAAATTCTATTTAGCAAAGGCCTGGTGCTGCGGATTTTACGCGTTATCGAGGCTCTTCGTCGCGGAGTGATCAGTACGAGATGATGAGCATAGGCATCCTGGACTTCAGTCAGTTGTCGCAAGGTCCAGTCGTCGGCTCCTATGGGTAGGCCCGTCGAGTGTGAGTAGCTGGTCGTCGTGGATCGACGCTCCGGGGAAATACAGTGATCAGGCAGATCTCAGTGCTGCCAGATCAACGTACAGAACGGTCAGAAAGCCGCCGGCTGTGGGACATTGAGTCAGCTTGAAATGCCTGGCAGGCTTAACCTGAAAGGCAAAAAAAACCCGTCGCGGAGGGCGCGGCGGGCCAATTAAAGGAGGAGGATTTTGAGAATAAATGAATTCCGAGTCCTAGATATATCTTACCTTTGGCACGATAACCTGTCAATTCAGACCTGACTATGGATCGTTTGTCTGTCAGTGGTGTCATGCGCCGGGGCGGCTTTGGATCCACGACTTTGGCTGATCGACAGACACCCGACGCTGGGTCTGGCGTATCCTGGCCTTACCCTGTGGATTACATTATCCTGACGCTGTGACCCTCTATTTCGCAAGGCACGGGCAGACCGACTGGAACCTGCGGGGCAGGTGGCAATCCAGGAGTGATGTGCCGATGAACGACACGGGCCGTGGTCAAGCTGAGAATCTGAGGCAGGAACTGGTCCGGCGACAGGTCGACTTCACTGCGGCGCTGTCATCACCACTTGACCGGGCGCTCGAGACGGCCCGGATATTGCTCGCCGGCAGTGATATCCAGGTCCGGGTCGAACCGACTCTGGCCGAACTCGATCTCGGTCACTACGAAGGACGTTACGAATCCGATGTGAAGGTCTCGATGGGCGCTGGCTACGATCGGTGGCGGGCCTCGATGATGCAGGTACCTGCCCCAGGGGGGGAAAGCATTGATGACGTGGCAGCACGGGTGACGCCGCTAGTCGAGTGGCTGCGGTCCTCAAAGGAGGTCATCCTGCTGGTTGGGCACCAATACGTGAACATGGCCCTGAAGGCCAAACTGAGTGGCTGCTTTTCTACTGAGTGCCTGAAGGCGTACAAGCAGGCCAATGACGAGATCGATGTCTGGAACCTGGACCCGCCCGGGTTGATATCCAGACTCGCGGTCGGTGAACCGGGGTGAAGACCCGGTTTGAGTTTGACTCTGCGACCGCGCTGGCCCACCTGAGGGATGTGGACCAGGGAATGGGCCGGTTGATTGAACGAGTCGGATCCCTCGACCTGTCTGCCAATCGCAACCGGTCGGTTTTTGAATATCTCGCCAGAAGCATTGTCTACCAGCAGTTGAGTGGTAAGGCTGCCGGTACGATCCATGGCCGTTTGCAGAATTTGTTTTCAGGCCGGCGAATCATTGCCGATAGATTACTGGTGTTATCCGATCAGGCCCTTCGGGGGGCGGGGCTTTCCAGGGGGAAGTGTCTCGCTTTGAGGGACCTCGCCGCCCGGGCAGTCGCTGGTGAACTGCCCACTGCCCGAAAACTCCGTCAGATGAGCGATGCGGACATCATCTCAGCCCTGACCGTGGTCCGGGGGATCGGTCCCTGGACGGCCCAGATGCTTCTGATCTTCTACCTGGGGAGGCCTGACGTACTGCCATCCGGTGATCTGGGCGTTCGCCGGGGCTATCAGTACCTTCGTGGATTCAAAACGCTTCCAGAACCGGACAAGCTGGAGCGGGCCGGGCGTCGCTGGCGGCCTTACCGAACTGTCGCGACCTGGTATCTTTGGCGGAGTCTCGACATCGATTTGCCGTCCAGTTGATCAGTCTGCGGTCGAGCGTTCGGTGCGGGTCAGGGCGTGGTATCGTTTGAGCAGAATTTCGGGTGTCTCGTTCCGCCCGGAATCGACAACAATGCATTCCACCGGGCACACCACCACACACTGTGACTCTTCGAAATGGCCGACGCACTCGGTGCATCGCAGCGGGTCAATTTCGTAGATCTCCTCGCCCTGGTAGATTGCCTCGTTAGGGCACTCCGGCTCGCAAACGTCGCAGTTGATGCATTCATCAGTGATCAGCAGGGCCATTAATAAGTGCCAGATTTATAGGGTTTTCTCACTGCCTTTTCTACGGACAGGATACAGGACATTTTGCGCTTGCATCAGTTTCGATGGGCGAGTATCTGAGCAATATTGTGACACAAGACAGGGGAGGTCTGAGCTTATTACAGCCGCAAACAGCCTGACGATATCAATCATACGTTTACGAGATAGCGACTGATTCTCGTCAACGTCATGTAAAGGAATTGGCGGCGGGCATTGCCGACCCCACGCATGTCCCCAATCTCCATTGCGAGCAAAATCTCAGAGCATTCGTGGTGCAGAATCTGTACTTCTTCCTGCCACTCGAGATTACCCAGGTAGCTCAGCCAGGTACGCGCAGCGCGGTAGTACAGCAAATCGGTCATTTCCCGAAGCGCCGAATTGCCGATTTGGGCAATGATCAACTCATGTAACTCGTTGCACAGGCGCGCATACACTTTCACATCTCTAGGAGCCTCAACAAGGGCTTCAGCACGATTGCGCAAATGCTTTAGTGCCTCAATTGTTGTTACGCTCGGACTGATAGCAGCCAGGTCGCCCATCATCTCGGCCAGACGCATGCGCAGCTCGTAGATATCTTTGAAGGTTTTGATGTCTACTTCGCTCACAATGGTTCCGACCCCATTACGGGTCTCGACCAAGCCTTCATATCTCAGGCGCAAAAGTACATTTCGAACTGGCGTGCGGCTGACGCCAAATTCTTCAGCGAGTAAGCCCTCGTTGAGCAACGTACCGGGCTGGCATTCGAGCAGACATATGCGTTGGCGAATCTCCCTGTAGATGCGGTCAAAACGTTCTGCCTGACTTTCGCGTCGGCGTGCCGTTACTTTCGCTGGTGTTTCTGCCATGTTGCGAGAATCGTCAAACTAGTAATCGGTGCCGTTCTTCATCGGGACTCAGAGAGATTTTCCCCAATCCAGTCGAAAGAGCTGGCCGTAACCTGCAATCTTGTCGTCAATACCAGCTCGACGCAGGCAATCCCACATCATCGCCTGGTTGGAGGATATTACAGGCTTGCCGGCCGTGTCCTCGATCTCCTGCAGTACATCAATGGTACGAATGCCGCCACAACTGATAAAGATCGCATCCGCATCGGGCTGATCTATGCTGAGTGCAAAGTCCCGGATGTACGATGGCTTGATTCGACCCATCGCTTCATTATCTTCGACGTTTAATCCTTGAATATCGAGTACATCAAAGCCCTTCTGTTGAAGGAATACAGCTTCCGCAGTATTGATTTCGTCGAGATAGGGCGTAGCGACTACTATCTTGTGCGCATCGACGCGGCGAAGTCCATTGACGGCGCCGGTCACCAGAGTCGAGGGTTTAGCCCAGGGGGCACCGCGGCGGATTTCCTCGCACACCCGGTCCTCACCGATCACGATAGACCCTGATGTACATGCATAGCAGACGACAGCTGGGCGTGCCTGGGGCTGTAGCATCGAAGCTGCCTCGGCCATCCTATCTATCTGGGCCGCTAGCGTAGCCATGTTGCAATCGTTGGTGCTATCCAGCCGGGTGACACTGGGGCCCACTCCTTGCGGGCACAAGCGAAAAATATTCTCCTCCATGACCAGATCCATCGAAAGAACAATGAAACCGAGCAAGGCGCGAGAGTGGGTGCCTTCGTCATAGAGTACATCGCGAGGGGGTGAACAGATTTCAAGTATCGGGGTATCGATTGAGTCGGTCATGGCTGTCTTCTCCGATCAGGACGGTTCAATTAAGGTCTATGGGTAAGCTATATATAGCTCGTTATAGGCGCATTGTAAATTATTGCAGCACCTGTCGAGCACCATGGCTTTCATTGCCCGCCCCTATCATCGGACTCATTTCGAAAGAGGACAATAGTAATGAAGAAAGAGAATAGTAAATACTTGAAAAACAAGAGAAAGCGAATCCTGGAGGAGCAATCACCTGGGAGGGACAACCTGCCTTTTCGCTCTGGATCCAAGCATGATTGACAGCCGGCTAAGGTGTGCTTCAAAATCTATTTTCGAACAGCTATATAAAGCTATTATTTAGCTTAGCCACTACCAAGCCTGGAGATCATGACATGTCTAGCCAACCGCATTTGATGGGTGCTGAAAGTGAAATGTTGCCGCTCTTTCAAAAGCGCACGCAGGAACTTCAACGCCGTCTTAAAGATGAAGGCATTGATATGCTGATCATCACCAATATTGATTCGATCTACTATTTTTCGGCCTATTGGGGTGATCTCGGGTTGGAATTTGGCCGCCCGACACTGCTCACCGTCGCGAGCAATGGTGACGTGGCGTTAATTACCCCGGGGTCAGAATCATTAATGGCGCGGGCGATGACATGGATTGATGATCTACGCCTTTAC
>CAZVVN010000041.1:0-27563 GCA_964630665.1 uncultured Acidiferrobacteraceae bacterium
GATCTCATGGCACGCGGTGAGGCAGGACGCCAACGGGGCCAGTGAACATCCCCTGAATCCGATGCTTTTCTCATGGTCCCGACCATTGCTTTGTAAGTGAATTGATCTGAGGGCAGGCCGGTCTCTATAGGTGCTTGATCGTTTTAGACTGTTCTGGCCTTGTTGTTTAAGACGCCGCCGGTTTGATCTCGATGATATCGATATCAGGACTCTTGTTGGTCTTCCTGAGATCTGGCACTTTGGCTTCACTGATCGCAGTAGCCTGGCTGACAAGGTCGGCGAACCAGTCTTTGTTCTTGCGGTAAGTACGTTTCCACTGGGATAGAAACAGTTCCTCCGCCTCTTCTTCTGTTGCTGTCCACCGAGAAACACTGCCGGTCACTGTCGTCTCGGTATCACGCTCGACAAGGTAGACTGTAAAGCGAATTTCCCATTCCTGAACATCCATACTTTATCTCCTGTGATGTGCTTCAGAGATCGCGGCTGCAGTGCTCTGAACGTGGCAAACCCGCGAGCCGGTTCTTTTCACCAAATTTCAATAGATAATCTCACGACTATCGCTACTTGGCATACAGTACCATTATGGCCGCGCCGATATCAGTTTTCGGGCTCAAGTTCGTGCCCGGTCAGCGGATGTCGTGTGCTATGGGGTGGTGCGCATCTATTCTGCCTATGAGACGCAGGTGGCATGTCACTCCGGAAAATAGGTAATATATTACATCACCATCAAAAGTTTGGAGATTTCCATTCGATAGATATCGCAAACGTATCGCCAAGTCGTCTAAATAAAAGAAAACGACGTGTCGCGGCCAAACGGGCAGGGCATTATCCTGCTCAACCTGTTGATGAACTGAGACGCGTGTAATTAAATCACTAGAGAACATCGGAGAAGCTGAAATGAAAAAGCGAATCGCAGGTTGTTTGATTTCCGTCAGCAAGGCCATCCTGGGCGTTGCCGTAATTATGTTGAGTTGGACGACCGCCCATGCGGGGGACGTCATCAACTGCGCCTATCCCTACTGGTTCGGATTTGCGCCCACACATGTTGCACAGAATCTCGGTTACTTTGAAGAAGAAGGTCTGGAGGTGACCTGGGTGTTCGAAAACGACCGAGCCAATGTTTATCCTGGGTTGCACGGTGGCGATATAGACTGCACGATGCGCACCATCGGTGAACACATGTCGAGACCATTGACCGCTGACTCCAATCTGGTTGTCATCGGTGTGATCGACGTATCCGTAGGGGCAGATGGTGTGATTGGTGCGCCTGGGATCAATTCTGTTACTGATTTGGTTGGAAAGGTGTTCGCAGGCGAGATCAATCACCCGGGAACTGTGATGACTGCTTATGCGCTGAAACAGGCGGGCCACAGTCTGAGCGATGTTGACCTGAGGCTTATTGCAACGGATGACGGACAGGCTGTTTTTGAAGATCCTGAAGTCGCGGCTCTGGCAACATGGGAACCGATGATGAGCGAAATTGTCGCCAACACTTCCCGCAAAGGATCCAAGATCCTGCTGTCATCCAAAGACTTCAACGGTTTGATCACTGACGTGGTCATCGCCAACAAGTCCAGTTATGAGAATAATCGGGAAAAATATGCAAAGATGATGCGCGGAATTTACCGGGCGATTGATCTGTATAACTCTGACCCCGACAAATTCCTGAAGACGGCGGCCCCGACTTATGATGTCACGCCCGATATCATGAAAGGCGATCTTGGCGGCGTCTATTACACGACCTACGAAGACGCCTTGGAGTTCTTTGGTATTGGCGGCAGAAAGTCAAAACTCAAAGAGGTGGTTGACGGACTGACCGACATCAATATCGAGCTCGATCTGATGGATGCACCGATTGCCTATGAGGTTATGGTTGATCCGACGCTCACCGATGGTCTTTTTGATGGGCACAAACGTTAGAAAAACACGAGGCTTGTGGTAAACCCGAACCGGGTGGCTTGAAACAGCCGCCCGGTTTGTTGTTTTGAGCCCCGCTCAGAGAAAAAAGTAAATTGAAGAATCACTGGCTTTTTGCCTACCGGGGAAAGAGCAGTACACGTGCTGATGTTGTTCTGGCCATCCTTGCATTTGTTGGCCTGATCGGATTCTGGTATTCAGCAGCCGAGTTGGAATTTGTGTCCCAGAGGTTCCTGCCGACTCCGTGGAAAGTCCTGATGGCGCTGTACACCATGCTGGTTGAGCATAATTTTCTGGAGGATATCTGGATCAGTGTTGCCCGGGTGTGGGGCGCTTTTCTCATGTCGGCAGTCATGGCCATTCCTATCGGGATCTGGATGTCCAGTTACAGGATCGTCGGTACGCTCACAGAACCGATCGTTGACTTTATTCGTTACCTGCCAGTGCCGGCGCTCGTGCCGCTGCTGATCATCTGGTTTGGCATCGGTGAAAGCTCCAAGTTAGCGGTGCTCTGGATGGGGACGTTTTTCCAGCTGGTCCTGCTCATCGGGGACGATACCAAGAGGGTGCCTAAGGAGTTCATCGAAACCGGATTTACGGTTGGTGCTCGACCTAGGCAAATCACCTGGCACATCGTGTTCCGGTCCATGTTGCCTAATATTGTCGATAACCTGCGTATTACCCTGGGCTGGTGCTGGACCTATATCATCATTGCGGAGATCGTCGCGTCAAACGCCGGGATCGGTCATGCTATCTGGTCTGCCAGACGGTTCGTAAAAACGCCGGAAGTCATGGCGGGAATACTCACCGTTGGCGTCATCGGGTTGCTGACCGATCAACTGATCCGGTACGCCCACCGTCGCTGGTTCCGTTACCTTTAAGGCCGACTCATGGAACAGCGTGAACCCTTCCTGAAGCTGAACGGGATAAGAAAATCGTTTGTCTCGGACGACGGTGAATTGACGCCCGTAATCGACGGCGTGACCATGGAGATATCTGCAGGAGAGTTTGTGGTGTTCCTCGGCCCGTCCGGTTGTGGCAAAACGACATTGATGCGAATAGTCGGTGGTCTGGAGACCTGTGAATCTGGAGAGGTTCTTCTTGGGGGTGAGAAGGTGACTGGGCCTGATCGGAAAAAGGGAATGGTGTTTCAGGCGTACACGTCGTTTCCCTGGCTGACTGTACAGGCGAACGTTCGTTTTGGCACCCGCTACAGAAACGATATCGACAAGAAAACCAAGGAAGAAGTTGCAGATCATTACCTGCAACTGGTCGGGCTCAATGATTTTTCACACTATTACGTCAATAGGATTTCCGGGGGTATGCGGCAACGTGTTGCAATTGCTAGAACTCTGGCTGCCGACCCGGATGTCCTGCTGATGGATGAGCCGTTCGGGGCGTTGGATGCACAGACCCGGGAGTTTCTTCAGGGTCAGTTGCTGGAGATAAACCGGAGGGAACGAAAGACTACGATATTCGTCACCCATGACGTCGACGAGTCGATCGTCCTGGCAGACCGGATTTTCATGTTTTCCGCGAGGCCCGCGGGTGTGATAGAGATCATTGAGGTCTCCCAGCACATTGCTGCCGATCGGGATATTTCCGTAAAGGAGACGCAGTCGTTCTTTGAGTTGCGCAATCATATTCGAGATCTGATGCGTAACGAGGCGAACCGCACTCGGGAGTTGGCGGAAATGGACATCATTCAGGGTGTCGAAGGAGGTCGCGTATGAAGGTCAACGGTTTTGACTTTTCCAGCAAAAAGGTGCTGATTACCGGTGCGAGCCGTGGCATAGGACTTGGTGTTGCCCGTGGATTCGCCAATGCCCACGCAGATCTTTCAATTATTGGTACAAACGACAAGGTCCATGAAACCGCGGACATGCTGTCTGGGGAGACAGGTAACGTGGTTGAAGGCATTGTTTGTGATATCGCAGACAGGAACGCGGTGTCCAGAACGGTCGGCCAACTCGGCGCGATCGACGTCCTGGTCAATAATGCGGGATATGAACGTCTCACACCGATTCTGCAAGATGGCAGTGAAGTCGAAGACGTATTTCGGCGTATTGTTGATGTCAATATTCTTGGGACCTATTACGTCACCAGAGAGGCCGTTCAAAAAATGGGTGCTGGCTCTCGTATCGTGATCACCGCTTCCGTTTGGGGCAAGACCGGTATGGGCGGGTTCAGTGCCTACTGTGCAACCAAGCATGCAAATATAGGATTCATGCGGGCTTTGGCAGATGAACTGGGACCCCGCGGAATTACAGTGAACGCTGTGTGCCCGGGGTGGGTCAAAACCGATGCGGCGATGCGTTCGCTTTCGATCATGGCGGACAATGAAAATCGCAACGAGGAAGATTGCCTTACAGACATACTGTCTGCCCAGGCGATCAGCGGACTGATGGAGCCGAACGACATGGCGTCGACCTATTTGTTCCTGGCATCAGACCATGCAAGTAATATTACCGGGCAGGCACTTAGTGTCGATCGCGGTGAGCTATTGGCCTGAGGTGGGTTTGTTGCATAGTGTTGCGGTGCGTATTCATTTAATTTGAGTTGCTCAAGGATTTGCCAATGGTCCGCACTCACTGTACTTGGGCGGCTGGCCCGCGTCCGGTCTTGCCCTTGAAATCAGATAGATCACTTTCGGTGATTGGAGGATGACCTCACTGTCCGGAAGCTGCACGATTGTCACCGGTGCATCCCGAGGTATTGGCGAGGCTATCGCAGTCGCCATGGCAAAGGCCGGCGCCAGGGTTGCCTTGGTGGCCGATTCGGATTCGAGCGAAGTGTGCGAGTCTATTACCCGAGCCGGTGGGGATGCCAAATCATACGTGGCAGACGTGTCAGATCAGGATCAGGTCAACAAGCTTTTCAAAGATGTGTTGCGCGACTTCAACAGTTTAAATGTTCTAGTCAACAATGCGGGTGTACAGCTTGAAAGACCACTGCTGGAGACAGACGTTTCAGATTTTGAGTGGGTGATGGGCACTAACGCCCGGGGCACGTTTCTGATGGGCAGGGAGGGGATCCGGCATATGGTGAAACAAGGGTCGGGCGGTCGAGTCATCAATATCGCGTCAGATCTGGCCTATATTGGCCGGGAGCAGTTTTCGGTTTACTGCGCGTCCAAGGCAGCCGTGCTCTCCCTGACTAAGTCCTGGGCGAGGGAATTTGCCCCGGATATCCTGGTCAACAGTATCTGTCCAGGTCCGATAGACACCGACATGCTCAACCTCGAGAACATGAGCCCGGAATGGCGTGCTAAGGAATCAGATATCCCTCTGAAACGCATCGGTCAGCCCGAAGAGATTTCAGAACTCGCCGTATTTCTCGCAGGACCCGGATCGACCTTTATCACCGGACAGGGTATCGGTGTAAATGGCGGCAGTGTCATGCCCTGAAGCCGGTGGCACGACTGGGATCTGTTCGACAGGATGTCCTACAGGCCCAGAATATTAACGGCGTTGGCGCCGACGATTCGTTCCTTCTCCTCCATTGACAGAAGCGGCAGGCTGAATACGCGGTCAATCGAGTGATCCAGGTCATACCAGGGAAAATCCGAGCCCATCATGACGCGGTCGGGACCGATGTCCACAATCATCTGGGCCAGTTGCTGATCGCTGGGACCGTTGCTACTGCGGGTCCATTCGATGATCTCGCAGCAGTCGAAGTAGGCATTGTCGAATGTTTCGGCAATCTCGAGTGTCTGGTTCCAGCTGCCACCACCGAGATGTGCGACAACCATGTGAATCTGGGGAAAGGAGCGGAGCATCTTCGCAAAAGCCCGAGGTTCGGCGAATCCCTTATTGTCCCGGTCGGGTCCGGAGTGGGCGATGATCGGAACCCCGAGTTCCTGGCAGACCTCATAAGTGGACCAAAGGCGCTCGTCGGACATGTCAAATCCCTGAAAGGCACCGTGTAGTTTGACCCCGGCGGCAGCGTGATTTTCGATCATATCCCGGACATGTCGTGCGCACAGTGGTCCTGGCAGTGCATTGACATCAGCCGCGACGAAGGGCACCAGTCCCGGGTTCTGTATCGCGGTATCGCAGTTCCAGCGATTAAACGAGATGATTTCTTCTCTAATGCCCGCATCGATGTCAGCCAGGTGCCGATCCCGTTCGCTTTCGGTCAACTTGTCCGGAAGCGCCTCGACTGCGATCTGCCGGTTGACCTGGGCTGAAAACAGATTGACAACAACTGCTTTGGAAATACCGGTCGCTTCCATCTGGACCAGCAGTTCATCGACAGTTCCGACGCAGTCTGTCTCGTGAACATCGGTCTGATCACCGTATTCCCAGACCTGGTAGCCTGTTTTTTCTCTGTGTCCTTCTTCCTGGGTTCGGTAGAGATGGACGTGGGCGTCAATAAGAATGAAATCTGCCATAAATAGTCAGTAATTCTTTAACGGGGCGAGTGGCCGAAATATGATAACCGATATCGGGAGAACGTTCAGAGTTCCTGCAGTAACATAAGGTATCGCCGACGGGTCGCACAATAGTTGTTGCCATCGATTTTCCGTGCTTGTGGGATGCGTGTCGTGCTGGATATCTACCGCGATTTATGACTAAACTGTAATGAAGATTCCGGACTCACGAGACTTTGTCTGATGAATTTCGAGGCCCAGACGCCAAAAACCGTACTTGAGAGAGTCTGTACATCATCGGATTGCCTGTCAGTCAATGCGGGCGGTGAACTTCTGATCGAGGGTTGCGCAGCTCCTGATCTGGTTTCGCAATTCGGTTCACCGTTATTCGTGCTCTCTGACAGTACCCTTCGCCAGAATGTGCGGCGAATACAAGGGGCTTTTGAGCAAAACTGGGCGGGCCGTGTCAACGTCATGTACGCGATCAAATGCAATCCGAACTTCGCTGTTCGGGCGGTCGTTTATGAGGAAGGCGCTGGTGGTGACTGCTTTGGTATAGGAGAGCTTGAGGCCACATTCGCCGGCGGGGCCGATCCAGACAAAATCGCCCTGAATGGCTCGAACAAAAATGACCAAGTGATCGCACGAGCGATTGAACTTGGGATCACCATCAATATGGATTCTGAGTCCGAGGCAGGGCAGGTCGAGTCTGTTGCGGCCTCCTTGTCACGATCTGCCCGCGTGAACATTCGCCTGAAAATTGTCCCACCGGAGTATCAGGATTATCAGAGCGATCTGATGAATTTCAAAGGTGATTTTCGGGACGAACTGAAGCGCCTTAAATGGGGTGTGAACGAGGAGACAGCTTGCAGGATTCTCAAAAACCGCTCCAGCTATCCGCATCTAGAATTTACGGGTTTTCACACCCACCTGGGAAGGCTCTCGCAGAAGGTCGAGGATCGCGCTGCGTATGACCGGGAGTTTGGACGGGTAGTGGGTAACCTGTTTGTTCATACCGGGTTTGTACCCGGGGTGATCGACCTGGGTGGCGGGTGGCCTCGCGAGCGAGATCCAGAATCGGGGCGAATGGAGCCAAACCCTCACTCCATAGAAGAGTATGCAGAAGCCGCCTGTCGTGCTCTAGCGAGTGAATTCGATAAAGTGGGTATGCCGCTTCCTGACCTTTGGTTGGAACCTGGCCGTTACATTGCAGGCAACGCGGGCGTTTTGCTGACAACCGTTGAAACGATCAAAACGGAAGACGGCCATCACTGGTTTTATGCTGACGCGAGCACAAACATCATGCCGTTGCTGGGTGCGGCTATCGAAGGCACACACAATCATATTCTGGCTGCAACACGGATGCATGAACCCATAGTGCTCAAAGCCGACGTCGTCGGCCCGCTGTGCATACCCAGTGTTTTGCGCTCTGACTGTCCTCTTCCCGATCTAGATAACGGAGACCTCATCGTCATCCTTGATGCAGGTATGTACGCCGAATCGGATTCGCATCAGCTAAACTGGATCCCACGGCCGGCCACTGTGATGGTTAACAGGAAAGAGGTCGGCCTGGTCCGTGCCGCGGAGACACTTGACAGTATTTTTGCCACCCAGAGACTACCTCAGTGGCTGCAGGGCGGATCGGTACCGCCATCACGGTTCAGGCAAAGAGCCATCGAGGGCGATCGGGAACTGCCCGCGGGCTGACGTAGTTTCTCCTGTTGTCGGCGCCTAGTAGACAGAATTGGAGTGGGCAGGCGAACAACGGTGGTAAATAGATTAAATGAATGACAGACCGGTCGTATCAACTGATGACTGTAGGTCATACAACAAGAAGAGGATCTGAATGAGCGCACAACTGAAAGACAAGGATCTCCACGCATTTCTTCACGGCTTCTCTAGCCTGAGCCAGATACGAGAACATGGTCCACAGGTCATGGTCAGGGGCGAAGGCGTTTATGTTTTTGATGCCGATGGTCGGCGTTACCTGGAAGCGAATTCGGGTCTTTGGAACGCCGTTCTCGGATTCAGCGATGAGGTCGTCCTGGAGGCCGCACGGAATCAGTTCGAGGAAATCTCGGCCTACCACACATTCTTCGGCCGCAATTCGGTGGCTGGAATAGAGCTGGCAGAGTTGCTGGTTGATACATCCCCGCTCGCTGGCGGCAGAGTATTTTTCACCAACTCGGGATCAGAGGCCAACGATACCGCTGTCAAGATGGCGTGGATGATTCAGAAGGCCCGAGGGGAATCCGGGCGGCGCAAGATCATCGCCCGCCGCGGTGGATACCACGGCACGACGGTGATGGCTGCCAACCTGACAGGACGGGACTACAACCGCGTGTTTGGTATGCCATTTGGTGAAGTACGGTTTACCGATTGCCCGCACTACTGGCGCTATGGGAGCGTCGGCGAGACTGAAGCCCAGTTTCTCGACCGCATCGTCGGAAGTCTTAAGCAGTTGATCGAGCTGGAAGGACCCGAGACGATAGCAGCTCTCATTGCGGAACCGCTCATGGGTGCTGGTGGAGTGATCCTGCCACCCACAGGATATTTCCCGAGGATCCGGGAGGTGCTGAGTGATTACGGGATACTTCTGATCGCCGATGAAGTAATTACGGGACTGGGCCGTACTGGAAATTTATGGGGCACCCAGACATTTGACATTGCCCCGGACATCATTACCACCTCCAAGTGCGTAACAGCCGGATACTACCCAGTGGGAGCGGTGCTGCCATCAGGTGGAATCACGTCAGAGCTGGATGCTGCCTCCGATGCAATGGACGAGTTCCCCCATGGGTTTACCACAGCAGGTAACCCGGTCGGCTGTGCAATCGGTATCGCGGCCGTGAACCGAATCGTCAACGACGGCGTGTTCAATAATCTGGTTGACGTCGCCCCGTATTTTCAGGAGCGTTTACAGGCTTTTGCCGACCATGATCACGTTGGCGAGGTGCGGGGTATCGGACTCACCGGGGCGATCGAAATCGTTGCGGACAAAGCACTCAAAGCGGCATTTGATCCCGGGCTTGAAGTCTCAGAACGGATTGCGATGCAGGGCTACCAGGAAGGCATTGTCATCCGGCCCATAGCCAGTGCGGTAATTTTTGCACCGCCCTTTATCGTCACCCGGAGTGAAATCGACGAGCTGTTTGACGCATTTGACCGAACTCTAGCCGGTGTGATGGAGGGGCTGTCTTAAGCGGGGCATCGGTCACCTGAGGCAATGGCTGGTTGACGGCGACGTACGGCGCACGACATCACACCGGAGCAAACCCTTTGGCCCGTACCCTGTATCAATTAGTGTCTAGACAGCGGCAGGTTAGCATTGACCAGCGATAAATCCGAAACCAAAGGCGGCATGCGCAACTACACGGCGCCGTTGCCGGAATTGTTTCCGCCGCCGGATTCGATGCGACCCACCCTGGTAGGTGAGAAGTACATGGTCGTCGCGGGTCATCCGCTGGTGGCGAGAATCGCATCGCAGGTACTCGAGGCGGGTGGGAATGCCATTGATGCCGGCGTAGCCGCCGGTCTTGCCAGCAATGTTATTCAGGCCGATATGTGTAACCTGGGCGGTGTTGCGCCGATTGTTCTGCGCACCGCGGGCTCCGACACGGTGTGGAGCATAGGCGGCGTCGGCGTATGGGGCGGGAATGTCACCGTTGAGAAATACCGGCAGCGCTATCCGAACGATATGCCGGAAGGCGCACCCTGCAGTGTGGTGCCGGCTGCGATGGATGCCTGGATCACGGCGCTGCGACGTTTCGGCACCTGGTCGTTCTCGGCGGTCGCTTCTGAAGCAATTGACTATGCGGAAAATGGCTTTGTGCTCGACAGAAGAACAGCCTTGGCTTACGAACTTATGGGTAATGGATTCGGGGCCTGGCCGAGTTCGCTTGAGATCTACTGGCCGTCTGGAAGGCCGCCAAGAGAAGGGGACCGACTCCATCAAACAGATCTCGCCGGTACGCTCAAGAAAGTGGTGGATTCTGAAATTGGATCGAGCCGGGAGGATGCGCTCGAGAATGCCAGATCCGCCTTCTACGAAGGCGACATTGCGACGAAGGTAGTGGATTGGGTCCAAAGCGGCGGCGGCTGGATGACGCTTGAGGATATGAGGGGCTTTCGTAACGAGGTGGTGGTTGCTCAAACCTGTCGTTACCGGGATTGGGATGTGCACACCGGTGACATCTACTGTCAGGGACCGGTGTTGTTGCAGGCGCTCGCTATTCTTTCAGGTTTCGAGTTGTCTCGACTGGAACACAACGGTGCAGACTATCTGCACCTGGTGATCGAATCGTTGAAACTCGCGTTTTCGGATCGGGAGAAATATTACGGTGACCCTAAATTCACTGGTCGCTCAGCAGAACAGCTGCTGACACTGGAGCACGCTGACGAGCTGCGGCGTTTGATCAGAATGGACGGCGTGCTTCCCGACCTCGCTACGTTGCAGGCTTCCATAGACACACCCGCGGTCGGCAGAACCAGAAGAAGGGATACCACTAATTTCTGTATCGTTGATCAGGACGGCAACGCTTTCAGCTGTGCGCCCAGTGATACGATTGACGGCAACCCGATCGTCCCGGGACTTGGGTTCATGGTGTCGCCCAGAGGAATACAGTCTCGCACGATCCCCGGTCATCCCGCCTGCCTCGCAGCCGGCAAGCGGCCCCGGTTGACTCCCGCGCCGGCTCTGGCCTTGCGGTTTAAGGAGAATACCGAGCCTGAAATCATGGCACTGTCGGCATGTGGCGGAGACGTGATTCCGCAGGGCATTCTGCAGATGTTTCTGAACGTGGTCGAGGCCGGGTTGTCGCTGCAGCAGGCTGTTGAGGCGCCACGAATCGCGACACTGAGTTTTCCGGACTCATTCTTTCCCCATGTTCATGATCCCGGGCGTCTGCACATCGAATCCCGAATACCGGAGTCAGTCAGACATTCATTGGTCGAGCGGGGCCACAAGGTCAGTGTCTGGCCGGACTATGAGTTTGACGCAAGCGGTACCGCATTGGTTTCAGACCTGCAGGCACCGGTCCAGTCAGGCCGTGTACTCGGCGGTGCGGCGGATCCCCGGCGGACGCTTTATGCGTTGGGCAGGTGACGGAAAGCCCAGGGCACCGAAGGGCCCGGATCAGACAGAAACCGATCACCGTTCTTCAGCCATTACCTGAACTGTGGTTCGCACCCGGGTCCAGTCTGCAGTGATTGACAGTTCTTGAGACAAGCTAATATATTACTGGATGATATCAAGTACCGAAAAAAGCAAGCCCGTGCCAGGGCATAACCCAAGGGAGACAAAGATGAGCAGACTTTCAAGATGGTTGCTGGTATTGGTTCTGGGTGGCGGACTGGTATCCGTTTCTCTGGCTGACAAGCTCAAGATCGCCACAGAGGCGTTTTATGAGCCCTTTGCATACAAGGCCGCGGACGGCACATTGGTCGGCTTCGACATTGATATCACCTATGCCCTGTGCGACGTCATGGGTGCTGAATGTGAAATCATCGAACAGGACTGGGACGGCTTGATTCCGGGGCTGCTGGCAAAGAAGTACGATGCCATCATTGCCTCGATGAGTATTACGCCGAAACGGCGGAAAGTGGTGGACTTTGCCGGGCCGTATTACAAGGAACCCTCGAAGTTCTATGCTAGGAAAGGCTCCGGATTGGCCGATACGCCTGCTGGGCTTGCGGGCAAGAAGATCGGGATCTTGCGAGCGACGACGTTTGAAGATTACCTCGTAAAACATTTTCCCGATGCGGTGATCAAGGGTTATCCCACCCAGGATGAGGTCTACCTTGATCTGGCTGCGGGCCGGGTTGAAATCGGACTGGCTGCGGGATCGGCGGTTGAGAAGGGTTTTCTCTCCAAAGATGCGGGCAAGGATTTTGAATTCTTTGGTGGAACGCACTGGGACGATGAAATCAATGGCATCGGCACAGGTATCCCCGTTCGCAAGGAAGATACTGCCCTTCGGGACCGTTTCAATGCAGCGATCAAGACGTTGAGGGAAAACGGTACGTACAAGAAGATTAACGATAAGTATTTCTCGTTCGATATATGGGGAATGGACTGAGTCCAGAAAGCCCGTGCGCCCGGTCAGGGTCCGGCGCAATCTGACACCTGTTGTGAAACCGGCCCAAGCCCTAGCTTGGGCCGGTTTTTCCTTCAGGACATCCATCAAATGCTATGAGTGACACCCTGTCCTACGTACCTTACGTCCTGGCGGGGGTCAAGCTGACGATCGTCCTGAGTATTGGCAGCTTAATACTGTCTTGCCTGTTCGGTGTATTCACCACGGCTGCGCGTCTGTCGTCGAACTGGTTCCTGACAATCCTGGCTCATACCTACGTCAGCGTCATCAGGGGTGTACCCGAACTGGTGCTCATGCTCTTGATTTTCTTTGGTGGCCAGATGCTGCTCAACGATCTGGCTGAATTGACGGGCTGGTTCAGCCACGTCGACGTGGATGCCCTGACGTCCTCGATATTCGCAATCGGTTTTATCTTTGGTGCCTATATGTCGGAGGCGTTTCGGGGTGCTTACCTCGCCATACCCAAAGGGCAGAAAGATGCTGCCCAATCGATAGGCCTCAATCATTGGGCGTACTTGTGGGTCATTGTCTGGCCGCAGTTCCTGGTGCATGTGCTTCCCGCGTTTCGCAACAACTGGCTGGTGATTCTCAAGACAACGGCGTTTGCGTCCGTTGTCGGGGTGCATGACCTGGTCTGGCGGGCCAAGGGTGCCGCGAGCGCCACGCACAAGCCGTTTTATTTCCTGATGCTCGCAGCGATGGTGTATCTGGGATTTACATTACTCTCGGAACGGTTCTTCTCGACTACGCTTCGCCGTATACAACGCGGCTGGACTTCGATCTGACCATGCATTTCGATCTGATCTTCGAGCACTGGACACTGTTCCTCAATGGCGTCAAGGTCACGCTGGCCCTGTTGATAATCGTATTTGCCATCAGTCTGGTGTTTGCCCTGGGGCTGGCGGTGTTCCGATCTTCGGACACGTCCGTTTTACGGCACCCGATCCGCGGCTATACCTACCTCATGCGCGGCACCCCGCTGCTGTTGCAGGTCTATATTATTTATTATGGTCTGGGTCAGTTCGAACTGGTACGGTCAAGCATTCTGTGGCTGTTTCTCAGCGAGGCGTCCTTCTGTATTGCGCTCGGGCTGATCCTGAACAATACGGCTTACCTGACTGAAATACTCCAGGGCGCGCTTCGCGAGATCCCACGGTCTACCATAGAGGCCTCCCGTTCTCTGGGACTCAGCAGGGCCAAGACATTTTTTCTGGTGGAGTGTCCTATCGCTTTACGGCGTTCGCTTCCGGCGCTCTCGAACGAGTTTATTTTTGTGATGCACAGCACCGCCGTTGCCAGTACGATTACTGTGATCGACATACTCGGTGCAGGCCGCAAGTTCAATGCTTCATACTACCTTGCTTATGAGGGCTTCGTCACTGCAGCAGTGCTCTACATCACGATTGCAGTTACCGCAACCCAGATCTTCCGTGCGTTGGAGAAACGCTACCTGGCGCCATTGGCTTTCCGCTGATCTCACCCCTTTCCCTTGTTCGTAATGAACCGGCTACAGCTCGAGTAAAACAACAGATGGTGTTTACTCTGAAGCAGGACCGTATAGTTCGGGATTTTCTGGATGTGTATGACATTCCAGGTGCCGCTGTTGCGATAGTCCGTGGCAGTACAATTGTTGCTGAAGGTGGTTTCGGTCTGGCCGACGTGGACCGTGCCTTGCCTGCGACCGCACACACAGTCTGGCCGATCTGTTCTCTAACCAAGTCGTTCACTGCCGTAGCAGCGATGCAGCTTGTCGAATCCCAAAAGCTCCTGCTCGACACACCGGTACAGACCTATCTGCCCGGTTTCCGGATCAGCGACACTGCAGCGAGCGAACGTATCACCAGCCGTCTTTTTCTGACACACAGCAGTGGACTGGGGCGAACCGGCCACCAGGATCGTACCCGGGAAGAACAGGTAAACCCGTATCCCACGCGTAAGGCCCTGGTTGATGCTCTCGATTCGGCGACCCTGCAGTCGGCTCCAGGAGCGGCTTTTTCGTATTGCAACGAAGGGTTCGCCACAGTGGGGTATGCGATAGAAACTATCGCGGGCGTCACTCTCGAAGAGTACTTCCAGCGGGGAATATTCGATCGGGTGGGCATGCGGGATTCTTCAGTGCATTTTATGGATTGGAAGAATGCCACCGATCGGACTTTTGCCTACTCCAGGGCGGTGGGGGATCCGTTCGATAGCGGTGAGCGACACGGTGAATACACTGTGATACGGCTCAATGACGATTATCAGACCTTCCTTTCTACCGGAGGTATCGTGAGTTCAGCCCATGATCTCGCCCTATACCAGATCGCTTCGATGAATTATGACGGCTCTCCTTTGGACCTCACGGTCGGTTCACTCGACCAAATGCAGAGTGTTCAGCACCCGTTCGGGGACACGGGCTGGGGATACGGTCTGGGGTACTGGGTGTTCTGGTCGGGCGATGTCAAGGTGGTTGGCCACTCCGGGGGTCTGCCGGGTATCTCGACCTACTCGATGATGATCCCGTCCGAGAGAAGCGGAATCGTGGTGCTCACCAATCGTGGAGACCGTCCGGCATTTTTCCTTGCTGAGCATTTGATGAACAATTTGCGGGGTACCGTGTGGCGTGAATCCACCGATCAATCGCTGCCGTTTGTAACCCGCCATCCCAAACAAAAAGCGAAGGAATTGGCTGAGTATGAAGGTGAATATGTCTTTCGCTCCGGAACGGCCAGAGTCGAAGCAGTCGATGGTGGCCTACTCATTCATGCCCCGTCCCGGCTGGAAGGACGACCGCTTGCAATATCGACCGTCCAGGTTGGCCCCGACTCGTTCATGAGTACCGATGAAGGGTTGTCTATTGCCTTCATTCGAGACCGAACGGGTCAGATCTTACGTTTTCTAAACGGTGGCTATGCCTATGAGCGCAGTTGACTGGAGCGGCACTGAATCACAGTTGATGGGGCAATATCTTCGAATATCTGGCCTTGAGGCACATACAGCTGTGAGGTCTTGACCAATCGGGCGACACTCAGGTTGTTGGCGAATCAGTAGATTGGACAACGGCTTTCTCTCTAATGGGTAGAGATAGTTCTCGGAATTATTTGCCACAGCGCTAACACCCGGTCGGGTTTTCAAGAAATCGATTGACATTAATGGGTTACGACTCATATATTAGTTTTAACAGTTATCAGGTGCCGGTTTCCCATCCTGTTCTGCTGTTAACTTGAAATTAGTTGGACAACCCCTACCAGAGGAAGACGTTAATGTTAATTCTGAAAAACGCGATATCCAGGGTCCTGGCTCTGGTGATGCTTGTTATTGCCATACCCCTGGCACATGCTGCGACGCCGGTCACGGGCGGTACTGTGGTTTATCTGTCGAGTAAGATTCCTAGTTTAAATCCCCTGCATTCTGCATATGAAGTGGGTTTAGTGACCTCACAGATTTTTGCCAGCCTCACCAGGATGAACGAGAACAACGAAATATCCCCATATGTAGCTGAATCTTGGGAGATTTCCAACGGCGGTAAAACTTATACCTTCCATATCGCAAAAAACGCCAATTTCCATGACGGAAAGCCAGTTACTTCTGAAGACCTTGCGTTTTCGTTTGATATTGTCAAGAAACATCATCGGTTCGGGCCACAGATGTTTGGGCCTATTACGAGTTATGAGTATCCAGACCCAAAGACGCTGATTGTTCATCTCTCGGAACCTCATGGCCCACTTCTCCTAGCCGCAACCACACCCAGACAGATGCCCATCATGCCAAAGCACGTGTATGGCTCTGCAGATGATTTTATGAAACAAGAGGCACATAAAAATCCGGTGGGTTCGGGGCCATTTATTATTGGCGATAGAAAAACAGATGAGTATGTCAGCATCGACAGAAACGAAGATCATTTTGTTGCAGGGTTGCCGTATCTAGACAAAATCATTTATCAGAACGTTCAAGATAAGACTGCAAAGAGAATTGGTCTGAGGAAAAATCAATTTCAATTAGCACGAACCGATTCGGTGATGCGTTTCAGTGATATCAAAGAATTTAAAAAGGTTGAACATCTACAATTTACTGAATATAAGGGCATTTCTGGTGGTGCAATCGTTCTGGAATTTAATAACCGTAGAGAGCCACTTAATAACAAGAAAGTTCGCCAGGCATTAGCCTATGCAATCAATAGGTCTCACATTGCGGATGTCTTGCACGGCGGATATACAAAGCAGTCACGATCTCCTTTTCCAGCAACAAACGTCTTTTTCAATGAAAAGCTGCAGGGCTATCCTTTCGATCTGGAAAAAGCCAATGCACTGCTCGATGAGGCGGGGTATGCAAAAGACGATGATGGTATTAGGTTTGAGTTAGGGCTCATCTTTATAGCACCTCCGTTCATGCCTGACTTTAACCAGTTGCCGTCTGAATATATTGCTGCAGCTTTGAAGAAGGTCGGTATTAAAGTCCGCCTAGAGCCGCAACAAGGCTTTGCAGGTTGGGCTAAAACAAGCGCGGCGTGGGATTTTGATATGTCAATAAACTGGCCGGGTGACAAAACAGACCCAGCCATTGGTATTAGCCGGCTTTATGTTTGCGACAATATAAAGAATCAGGCGTATACAAATACCTCTGGGTATTGTGACAAAGAAGTCGATAGGATTTTTGCAGAGGCAGCTCTGGAATCAAACTATGAAAAACGGACGGCGCTCTACCATGAAGTTCAGGATATTCTGTTGGATGAGATGCCAATGCTCTGGTTATTTGATACACCAAGTATGTTCTTTCACCACAAGGAGCTCTTTTTTCCGGCTTACGGTACTGCGGAGGACTGGGCTGTCATGGGCTGGATGAAAGCACAAAACTGATTAGTTGCGACGTTCTTAAGACAGAGTTGATAAATTGGGCCCATCTTGTGATGGGCCCAATTTGATTGTGGAGATGCTGTCTGCTAAACCAATTATCAAATTTTGAATTTGTTCGCCGGATTTAAGGCGTTTCGTTTAACTGATAGCAGTGCAGGTGATGAGTTGAGAGATTCACAACAGAATGCGGATCTATGCGTAATTGATTTCGTTTAAGTCGTAAGAGTTTTATTGGAAATGAAGACAGCGATAATCCAGCGGATCCTTTTAGGATTCTTTTTGTTGATTGCCGTTATTGTCTTAAATTTTCTTTTGTTGCAGTTAGCGCCCGGTGATGTAGTTGACGCCATGTTAGCGGAAGGGGGCGGCGGAGACCCTGTTCTTGCAGCCAAACTTCGAGCGGCCTACGGGCTTGACCAGCCAGTTTATATACAGTTATTCAAGTATTTGGGTCAGGTGCTCACGGGCGATCTAGGTTATTCGTTTTATTACGACGACTCGGTGGCGACGCTGATATTGGGACATTTACCAACTACTTTGATGCTGACCTTATCAGCTTTGGTTGTGGCCGTCGGCGTTGGAACATTATTTGGTGTCTACGCGGCGATTAAACCGAGGGGAATATTTAGTAACTTCGTTACGGTTTTCTCTCTATTGGGATACGCTACTCCCGTTTTTTGGCTAGGCATGATTATCTTGTTGGTATTTGCGCTCTATCTTCCTTTATTTCCGGCGTTTGGTATCCGTTCCATACCAGAGCCTGAGCATTTGTTTGATCGCGTATTAGACTTAATCAACCATCTGGTCCTGCCCGTATTTACGCTCGCAATTCTATATCTTGCCAATTACAGCCGCTTGTCCCGTGCGTCGATGCTTGATGTCTTGGGTGCGGACTATATTCGTACCGCAAGGACGAAAGGGTTGTCGGAGTTTAAGGTCATCTTTAAACATGCTTTAAAAAATGCTGCTTTACCGGTTGTGACAATGGCTGGCCTCCAGCTGGGTCATATATTTTCCGGCGCCGTTTTAGTCGAAACGGTTTTCAGTCTTCCTGGTCTTGGCCCATTACTATATGAATCAATCATGCGTCGTGACTATCCTGTCATCTTGGGCGTACTGTTCGGTGCTGCGGCGACCACCATTGTCGCGAATATCATTACTGACATGGTGTACAAGTGGATGGATCCAAGAATCCAGTCGATCACCTGATGAAAGACAAAATCGCAAATGAGGCGTCTCCATTCAGTTTTGAGGAAGTAATCCCAGAGCCTGAAGTCAAGTGGCGGGAAACGTTTCGAGTCTTCTGTCAGAACAGAATGGCACTGCTGGGCCTAATCATGGTTTCAGTGTTTGTCTTCGTTGGCCTGTTTGGCTCACTTGTTTTTCCTGCAGATCCTTTTGAAATGGTTGCGACTCCATTAAGTGCGCCCGGCGCTGGCGTAATTTTTGGATCCGATTATATGGGTCGCGATGTCTTTATAGGCATCATCTATGGCACTCGGCCTACTTTAGTGATCGCCACGATAGCAACTTTAGTGACTGTCTTGATTGGCATTACGCTAGGAGCGGTAGCCGGCTTTTACGGTGGGATAATCGATAACATTTTGATGAGGATTACAGAGTTTTTTCAAGTGCTACCGCCGTTGGTTTTTACGATGGTAATTGTGGCTGTGTTTTCTACAGATATTGTGGTGGTGATCCTTGCCATAGCAATCACGACGTGGACTCCTGAGGCGCGGCTAACACGAGCCGAATTTTTAAAGATAAAGGAACGAGAATATGTGATGTCGGCCCGCGCTATTGGCGCAAAAAATATAAGATTGATCACCAAGGTGATCCTCCCTAACGCTATGCCGCCACTCATAATCGCTATAACTTTAAGAGTTGGTGTCACCATAATTTACGAGGCAGCTCTGAGCTTTTTAGGGCTGACCGATCCGGATATTATGACGTGGGGCAAGATGATCGGTCTGTCTAGGGATTTCTTCTTTGATGCCTGGTGGTCAGTGACTTTTCCAGGCGTCGCCATACTTTTGATTGTTCTCTGTATTGCCCTGATTGGAGATGGGTTAAACGACGCCTTCAACCCGAAATTGCGCGGAAGATAAATGGGCTGATATGAACGTTGCGTTGAAAAAGAATGAATCGAGGGTTTTAAGCGTCGAAGGTCTGACGGTTGACTTTGATGTAAAGGGAAAGTCGGTAAATATTTTGTCGGAGATAAGCTTTGAACTAAATAGTGGGGAAACGCTGGGAATTATTGGAGAAAGCGGTTGCGGGAAAAGCATGACAGCCTTAGCGCTTTTACGCATGATTCCCTCGCCACCGGGTCGCATCACCGGCGGGAAAGTTCTTTTAAATGATGAAAATTTGCTGACGGCGACGAAGAATAGAATTAATAGTATTCGTGGGAAAGAAATTTCAATGATATTTCAGGAGCCCATGTCTTCATTGAACCCAGTCTATACCGTAGGAAACCAGATAGTTGAGACGATCCGCCGACATAAACCGGTAAGCCGCCCTGAAGCGCTAGAAGCAGCTATTGAGCTTCTTCGTATGGTTCAAATACCTGCACCCGACCGACGCATTAACGAATACCCTCACCAACTATCGGGAGGAATGCGCCAGAGAGTGATGATAGCAATGGCGTTGGCCTGTAGCCCAAAAGTTCTGGTGGCGGATGAACCAACAACGGCACTGGATGTCACCGTACAGGCGCAAATATTTGATTTACTCAAAGAGATTCAAGAAACAAACGGAACAAGCATTATTCTTATAACCCATGATTTCAGTGCAGTGACTGAAATGGCGGACCGAGTTCTGGTGATGTATGCGGGTCACAAAATCGAGGAAGGGACACTCGGTCAGATTACCGATGAAGCTAAGCATCCTTATACCCGAGGTCTGCTGCAGTCTATGCCTGAAATCAAGTCGGATCCGAAAGAATACCGAGAGCCGTTACCCGAGATACCCGGTGCAGTACCTGATCTAATTAATCGGCAAGAGGGCTGTCCTTTCGGTCCGCGATGTTCATTCGCGATGGCCAAATGCCTGCAGATGCCGCAAACCTATGACATGGGTGAAAGCCGATCGGTCAAGTGTTGGCATGCTCAGCAAGAGAATGTCG
Organism: uncultured Acidiferrobacteraceae bacterium; assembly: GCA_964630665.1. Lineage (GTDB taxonomy): Bacteria > Pseudomonadota > Gammaproteobacteria > Arenicellales > UBA868 > UBA9619. The sequence continues at coordinate 20,344 of CAZVVN010000041.1, forward strand.
CGTGAGTGAGCGTTCCAATCAGGCGGCTTTGCTCGAAGTAGAGAACTTGAAAGTTCACTTCAAGTTGAAACGGGAAAACTTTCTGAGCGCACAGCCCGTTCTGCATGCTGTGGATGGCGTCAGTTTTGTTATCGAAAGAGGGAAAACCCTCGGTCTGGTGGGTGAGAGTGGGTGTGGAAAATCAACGTCTGGCCTGGCATTGCTGGGACTCGTAAATCCAAGTCATGGAAAGCTCTTATTCGATGGGATCGACCTGACTTCTTTAAACGCTGAGCAGATGTTTCCCATCCGCAAAAGGATGCAGATCATTTTTCAGGATCCCTATTCCTCACTCAATCCAAGACAGACCGCTGGCGACATCGTGGCCGATCCCCTGACAATTCATCAGGTGGGCACTCCGGAAGAACGCAAAGAGCGGGTATCGGAACTCTTTTCCCTGGTCGGATTGCGCCAGAATCAGAAAGAGCTGTACCCGCATCAATTTTCCGGTGGACAGAGACAACGAATCTGTATCGCCCGAGCGCTCGCTTTGAATCCGGAATTCATAGTCTGTGACGAGCCAGTTTCTGCTCTGGACGTAGCTATCCAGGCCCAGGTCCTGAATTTACTCTGTAAGTTGCAGGACGAGCTTAATCTGACTTACCTCTTCATATCCCACGACCTGGCTGTGATTCAGCACGTTTGCGATGAAATCGCTGTGATGTATTTGGGGACGATTGTAGAGAAGACAAATCGGCGACAGTTGTTTAACGAGCCGCGTCACCCCTACACCAAAGCACTGCTTTCGGCGGTGCTGCAGAATCAGGAAAGCAAGAGGACGGAGCGCATTCGGTTGGAAGGGGATATTCCCAATCCGATCAATAAACCGACTGGCTGCCGTTTTCACACGCGCTGCCGTTATGTTGAGGACGTTTGCAGGAGTGTAGAGCCAGAGCTTACTGAAAAATATCCAGGGCACTGGGAAGCCTGCCATTTTGAAACTGTCTAGCTTGAATAAGAGGAAGCACTGATGGGAAAGAACTCATTCGATACCATTTTGGGAAATGGTACTGTATATGATGGGACAGGCAGTCCCGGACGGATTGCTGATATCGGTATCGTCGGCGACAAGATAAAACAAATTGGTAATCTGGAAGGGGTCGAGACTGCGCAGAGAATCGATGTACAGGGCCTTGCTGTTGGACCGGGGTTTATCGATCTACACACCCATTCCGATTTCACGCTGATCGTTGATGGCAGTGCAGAGAGTCAGGTTCATCAGGGGGTCACTACAGAGGTCATCGGGCAGTGTGGGCACAGTGTGGCGCCAGTGTGTCATCATGATGAAATTGCTAAAAGAGCTATTGGGTTTGTTGCCGGTTCCAAGATAAAAGGCTGGAAGAGTTTTGCAGAGTATCTCGAGACACTGGAGGCTCAGGAATTAGGTGTCAACGTGGCGGCCTTTGTGGGACACGGGACGGTTCACCACGCTGTTATGGGAGACGACCTTCGGTTGCCGGAGCCAGAAGAAGTCGACCAAATGGCATTACTGGTCGAGCAGTCTATTGAAGAGGGTGCGGCCGGATTCTCGACCGGGTTGGAATACTGGCCGGGCAGCCAATCGACTCCCGATCATGTTGAGCCGTTGTGTCAGGTCGCTGCCAGGCATGATCGACTTTACGCGACTCATGTACGCAATCGTGATCGATATTACGACCTTGGATTCGGTGAGGCGATGGCGACTGCCCGATCGGCTGGCTGCCGGCTGCAAATCTCGCATATTCAACCGAAATATGGTGCTCCTGACTATGCGATGGAGCACACTTTGGAAATGATCCATACCAACCGGGGGTATGGCCTTGACGTGGCGTTCGATGTGATTCCTCATGACTGGAACCACACTCTGATTATGGCGATCCTCCCGAAATGGGCGTTGGAGGGTGGGGTCGAGAAGATCATTGAACGATTGAAGGACCAGGCCTGTCGTGAACGAATCAAAAAGAACAGAAATCCGATGTGGCTGCTTGTGGCGGACCGTGTCTGGTCCAAGATCGTCCTGCTGAATTCGATCGAGAACGTAGATCTTATCGGGGAAAAGTTCTCAGATATAGCGCGAATGAGAGGCATAGATCCCTACGATTTAGTGTTTGATCTTCTATTGGAAGAGGGCCCGGCCATGCACCAGCTCTTATGGACTTCAAATGCGTTCAGTCAGTCAGATCTAGATCTTTGCCTGGAGCAGAATGAGTGCGCTGTGATATCGGATACTTTGGCGCTGGCACCGGACGGCCCGCTTGAGAAGAAAGTCGGTTCACTGAGTGGATATGGCTGGACCTCGGAATTACTGGGTAATTATGTCAATGGTAAAAGCATCATTTCCATCCAAGAAGGGATTCGCCGCATGACGAGCCTTCCAGCAGAACGACTGGGCATCAAAGACAGAGGAACGCTGAAAGAGAGCATGAAGGCGGATATTGTTGTATTCGATACCGGTTCGATTCGAAGCACCTGGACATTCAAAGAGCCCCGGAGCTATCCGAAAGGAATCGAGCATGTTTTCGTGAATGGCCGTCAGACGATTTGTGCCGGAAAGCGTACCAGCGTCAATAACGGAGAAGTTCTGAGGGCGCCGTTCTCCTGATCCGCGAGTTCGTCGATGAAAGTATTCAAAGGAAATTTCACCCAACAGGAGCCGATCCCCGATTCTGCGATAGCGCAGGCCATCGAAGTGATGCGATCGGGTCGACTACACCGCTACAACGTGGTGGAAGGTGAGGTTTCTGAAACCAGTCTTCTCGAATCCGAGTTTGCCCAATACCAGGGTGCAAAATTTTGCCTAGCATGTGCTTCGGGGGGTTACGCCATGCAGGTTGCATTGGCGAGTTGTGGCCTCAAGCACGGTCAGCCTGTGTTGACCAATGCGTTCACCTTGTCACCGGTGCCGGGCGCGATTCACAATGTGGGAGGTCGGCCGGTTCTTGTCGAGACGACCGACCAGCTGGTCATCGACCTCGATGATCTGGAAGGCAAGATCGATAGCAGCGGTGCGCGGGTGCTTCTCCTGTCGCATATGCGCGGTCACATCGCTGATATGGGTCAGTTATGCGATCTTCTGCGGGCAAAGGAAGTCAGCCTGATCGAAGATTGTGCCCACACTATGGGCGCTAAGTGGAACCGGCAGCGGAGCGGCAGCTTTGGGCTGGCAGCCTGTTTCAGCAGCCAGACCTACAAGCACATCAATTCGGGTGAAGGTGGGTTCCTGACGACTGATGACCCGGATCTCATAGCCCGTGCAGTGATTCGCTCAGGATCATACATGTTGTATGACCAGCACGATGCAGCACCTGATCACGACGTTTTTGTGGACATTCGTTTGGACAATCCGAACTGCAGTGGTCGTATGGATAATCTGCGTGCTGCCATTCTGAGGCCGCAGTTAAAGATGCTGAACAACAATCGAACCCGGTGGAACGAGCGCTACCAGTTGCTTGAGGCACAGCTTTCAACGGTGGCAGGTGTCACGCTTCCGGACCGACCGAATGCGGAGGAGTACGTCGGCAGCTCGATCCAGTTCTTTCTTAATCAAATGATAACGAGCCAGATCCAGGCAGTGATTGCCAGGTGTCGGGAACGCGGCGTGGAATTGAAGTGGTTTGGAGCCGAAGATCCCACAGGGTACACCAGCCGTCATGACAGCTGGCGCTACATGGATCGTCAGTCGCTACCCAACAGCGACGTAATTCTTTCAAAGCTCCTGGATATGCGCGTACCGCTCACTTTCAGTCTGGACGACTGTCGTCTTATTGGAGAAATTATTGCTGAGTCCGTCGCCGAGGTGACCGCAGAGAATGAAAGCTCGGGATATCTGGAGACTGCTGTTCGGACCTGAATAAGGGATTCTGATCTCAAAGGTAGGGACCGCGTTAGCGGACGAACCTGTGGTTATCCATTTGAGTCACTGAGAAGCGGTCCGATGGGTGAAAATTCGACAACCACTGCACAATGATTGAACATCTGAAGACTGCCCGGAAAACGCCGTTCAGCGAGGAAGAGCATACCCACGTGGTCGTGGCTGAGATGCTCCGTGAAATCGAGACAGAAGGCGAAAAGAAAGTACGGTATTACGCAGAAACGCTAGATGGGTGGACGGGGGATATCGTCATAACCTCGGATACCATCGAAAAGGCAACTGCACAGCTGTCGCAACAGGCGAAAGATGACATCCAGTTTGCTCACGAAAGGGTACGGCGGTTTGCTGAAGCACAACTTGCGAGTTTGAGTGAGTTTGAGACCGAACTGTCGCCAGGGCTGATTGCGGGTCAGCGACTGGTACCCGTCCAGACTGCGGGTTGCTATATACCCGGAGGGCGCTACGCCCACATCGCTTCTGCGCTGATGAGCGTCACCACAGCGAAAGTGGCGGGAGTCAGCAACGTGATTGTGTGTTCGCCGACCAGGGGTACTGAAGGTGTCCACGCTTCTATTCTCTATGCAGCCAATCTGGCTGGTGCCGATACCATACTGGCGCTTGGTGGGGTGCAGGGCGTTGCAGCGCTGGCCTTTGGTTTATTCACCGGGTACTCGGCAGATATCCTTGTGGGACCTGGTAATCGTTTTGTTGCTGAAGCGAAGCAAATTCTTTATGGACGGGTCGGAATTGATCTTTTTGCAGGACCCACTGAGATCGCGATCATTGCCGATGAAACAGCTGATCCCGATCTTGTTGCTTCCGATCTTGCCGGGCAGGCTGAACACGGGCCTGATTCACCGGCCTGGTTGATCACGACCTCGCGGGGGCTGGCAGAAGCCGTGATGGACCGGATCCCTCATTGTATCGATCGTCTCCAGGAACCCAACCGGTCAGCCGCGGAATCGGCATGGCAGGACTATGGCGAGGTAGTCCTGGTCGACAGCCGTGAAGCTGCTGTGGCGCAGAGCGATCGATATGCGCCTGAACATCTGGAGGTTCATGCACAGGCGCTGGATTGGTGGTTGGAAAATCTGAGCAACTACGGGTCTCTCTTTCTCGGTGAAGAGACCACAGTCACCTATGGAGACAAGGCATCCGGACCCAATCATATTCTGCCAACCAAGGGGGCGGCGCGTTACACCGGTGGCCTGAGTGTCGCCAAGTTCATCAAGACTGTCACCTGGCAGCGAATGACCCGTGAGGCAAATCGGGACGTGGGCGCAGTAAGTGCAAGAATTTCACGGACTGAAGGTATGGAGGGCCACGCCTTGTCAGGAGACGATCGCCTGAAGAAATACTTCCCAGACGAAACATTCGATCTGTCAGGTCGTTGAATGGGTACATTGAGAGCAGATGCGTTCTTCTTTGGAACTGCTCGCAGTAGAGTGGCTCCGACATCGGTTCATTGTGTGCCAAGCCTGACCACTTTATGCAAAATGTCCTCGCCACGTTAGACAACATTCCAAAACAGCCTTGTAATTGTGAGGAGATGTCCGATGCCAGATCGCCAACAGGTGCGCAGCAAACTCGAACTGCAGGGCGATCGAGTCACTATCGCGGTCCAAGAAGCAGTGAGTATGGTAGACGGGATATTCAGACATATTGGGTGTTCGGCAGATATCGCTCAGACCGTCGCCGCACACCTGGCCAATTCGAATCTCTGTGGAATGGAGTCCCATGGCCTCATGCGAACCCTTCAGTATGCGGAACAATTCGAAACCGGCCAAATGCGTGCCGATGTAGAGCCACGGATAAGAACAACTCCGCGGGGCGTCACCGAAGTCGACGGTTGCCATGGTATTGGCATCCCGGCGATGAAGATGGCGGTCGAGCACAGCTGTGAAGTCGCTCGAAAACAGAGTATGTCAGCACTCGCCATTCGGAATGTCGGACACACCGGCAGGCTCGGAGAATTCACCGAGACGGCGGCGCAAAGCGGCTGTTTGTGTATTGTGATCGGTGGTGGCGGGCGGCAGAGGTGGCGTCAGGTCGCACCTTACGGTGGCCGATGTGCCATGCTGCCGACCAATCCCTATAGCATCGGTATTCCCGGAGGTGACAGAGGGCCGGTGGTGCTCGATTTTGCAACATCGAAAATCGCAGGTGGGTGGATCTATGCCGCACGAAGCGCGGGTGCACTTTTGCCTGACAACGCTCTGATGGACTCCGATGGTAATGTCACACGCGATCCAGAGGATTATTTTCGCGGTGGTGCGATCATGCCGGCCGGGGGTGCCAAGGGCTACGCGCTTGCACTTGTCGCAGAGATGATCGCCGAGGCCATGCTGGGTCCGGTCACCACCGAGGGCAATTGGCTGATGATCACGCTCGATGCAAGCAGGTTTCGCGAACCGTGTGCCATGCAGACAGCGGCAGAAGAACTGCTCGAAGAGCTGCGTCATTGCCCGCCCGCACCGGGCTTTGAAAAGGTTGAAGTACCCGGAGAACGAGAGCGGGAGCATCGCCAACGCACTAAAGAATCCGGTATTTCGTTGCCAGAGAAAACCTGGCAGCAGATCGTCAGTCTCTCAGATAACTTGTCAGTGCTGGGGTCGCAGTCTTCATGAGTGAAACGGTGGGCACCTATGACCTGAAGGCAGCTGGGAATCGGTTGAAGATAGACCCACGGTCTTTGGAATCCTGCTGCCGAATCCTGGTGTCTTTTCCTGCATTCAAAGAGCCCTTAAAGATCGGAATTGTTGTCTCCCTCCAAGTTGCTATCAGCCAGGTTAACCCCTTGAATGGTGGAATCTCATGTACTGGCGGGTTATCCTTTGAATTTCCAACTTACAACGTGAGGAGAAAACCATGAGTGATCAAAAAGTCGATAACGGAGTGAATGTCCAGGCACTACTGGACGCGCGTGAAGCGCTGACCGAGGCGCCCGAAGCCGCCCAGTTCACTTGGCGTGCAACATGCGATTGGGTCAACGGTACCCATAGCAGGACCAGTGTTGAAGGGTTTTTCGGGCTCGGTGAGGAGCAGAAACATAGAACTGAGTTCAGCTTTGATGCTGACCATCCTGAAATCTTTGCGTCAGAAGACAATGGTGCGACACCGGTCGAGCTCGTGCTCGCCGGACTGGCCAGTTGTCTGACCGCCGGTGTTGCAGCTGTTGCCCAGAACCGCGAAATACAGCTGAATTCCGTGTCGGCGACACTTGAAGGTGGTATGGACGTCCAGGGGATCCTCGGCATCGACAGCGATGGGCGCACCGGTTGTGATGGCATCAAGGTGACCTACAACATCGATGCCGATGCGTCCAAGGAAG
>CAZVVN010000042.1:0-27235 GCA_964630665.1 uncultured Acidiferrobacteraceae bacterium
GAGCACTTGCTCGACACGCAAGTGGTCGGTGGTTCGATCCCACTCGCGCCTACCATAAAATGACCAAGCGAGAATGCCACATTGCGATCAATGTGGCTTTTCCCGTTCGGTGGCTTCCCCTTCTAATCGCGAAGTGTAGATAACTGATTAGCCTTCGATGCCAAATATTTCTCTGCCAGATGGAACGATCCGGAACTATCCGGGATCGATTAGCGTAGCCGAGATAGCCGCAGATATTCACTCTGGCCTTGGGCGCTCAGCTTTGGCTGGCGTTGTTGACGATCGGCTGGTCGATATTTATTTCGAAATCCAGAACGATGCCAGCGTTCGGATCATCACCGGTAAGGATCCCGAAGGACTCGAAGTTATCAGGCATTCCTGCGCTCATTTAATGGCTCAGGCAGTCAAGCAGCTTTTTCCTGATGCGCAGGTCACGATTGGACCAGTGGTCGAGGATGGCTTTTATTACGACTTTGCCTTTCCGGACCGCATCAGTGAGGATGATCTGGAGAAGATCGAGGTCAGGATGGGCGAACTGGCGAAGGCTGATCTATCGGTAACGCGTAACGAGGTTGAGCGAGATACGGCTGTGAAGATGTTCATCGGCACTGGCGAGGCCTATAAGGCTGAACTCATACGCGACATTCCCGAAGGGGAGAGTATCTCGCTCTACACTCAGGGAGATTTCACCGATCTGTGCCGGGGACCACATGTGCCTTCTACAGGTCGGCTGAAGGCGTTCAAGTTAAGCAAGCTCGCTGGCGCATACTGGCGAGGAGATTCCTCCAACGAGATGCTTCAGCGGATCTACGGTACGGCATGGCCCGATCAGAAGCAGCTGAAAGCATATTTAGTTCGGGTCGAAGAAGCTGAGAAGAGAGATCATCGCAAGCTTGGCAGACAGCTAGGGTATTTTCATTTTCAGGAAGAAGCTCCAGGGATGGCTTTCTGGCACCAGAACGGCTGGTTGTTATTCAGGCGGGTTGAAACCTATGTGCGGAATCTGCTGGATGAATACGGTTATGAGGAGGTCCATACTCCACAAGTGCTTGATCGGACTTTGTGGGAACGTTCGGGACACTGGGACAAATTCCGCGAAAATATGTTCACAACCCATGTAGAGGACCACGATTACGCGATCAAGCCGATGAACTGCCCCGGACACGTGATGATTTTCAAGCAGGGATTAAAGAGTTATCGGGATCTGCCGATGCGAATCTCTGAGTTTGGAATCTGTCATAGAAACGAACCCTCCGGTACGCTTCATGGACTGATGCGAGCCAGACGTTTTACTCAGGACGACGCCCACGTGTTCTGTACCGAGGAGCAGATGCACGATGAAGTCTCGACTCTGATCGACCTGACCTACCGCATGTATGAGGATTTTGGATTTACGGATATCGATGTTGCACTATCTACCCGACCGGAGAATCGGGTCGGCGAAGATGATCTCTGGGACAGAGCAGAGGCGGCACTCGCCTCGGCCCTCGAAGAAAAGGGAATTGCTTACACCGTCCAGGAGGGTGAGGGTGCGTTTTACGGGCCCAAGCATGAATTCGTGCTGCGCGATTCCATCGGGCGAAAGTGGCAGTGTGGCACTATCCAGCTTGATTTTTCTATGCCAGGCCTACTGGGAGCCGAATTTGTCGCCGAAGATGGCGCCCGCCAAACGCCAGTGATGATTCACCGGGCGATTCTGGGTTCTCTTGAAAGATTCATTGGTATCCTGATAGAAGACACAGAGGGGAAGTTGCCACCCTGGCTGGCTCCGGTGCAGGTCATTCTGCTGAATATCAGTCCAAAACAGCATGAATACCTGGCGAAACTCGAAAAGCACCTCAAAAACAAGGGCGTAAGGGTTGAATCTGACTTGAGAAACGAGAAGATCGGCTATAAAATTCGCCAAGCGACCCTGCGCCGCATTCCCTACCTATTGATCGTAGGGGACAAGGAAACGGCGGGGGAGTCTGTTGCCGTGCGAACGCAGGATGGCCAGGACCTCGGAATGATCCCGCTCCGCGAGATCACTGATACGTTGCCTGGCCTGTCCGCGGGGCACGGCATTCATACTTTGGAGGATTGATAACATAGTCGTAGCAAAAAAGCAGCGCGTCAACGAGGATATAACGGGCGAGAATATCCGACTGGTCGACGACAGTGGAGGGCAACTGGGTATTGTTTCGGTGTCTGAGGCCAAGGAGATGGCCGAAGCGCGGGACTTGGATCTGGTAGAGATCTCGCCAAACGCAGAGCCTCCTGTTTGTCGTTTGATGGATTATGGGAAGTTCCTGTACTCTGCAGCGAAGAAAAAGCAGGAATCACGGAAGAAGCAGAAACAGATCACGGTCAAGGAGATCAAGTTTCGCCCAGGAACGGATATCGGCGATTACGATATCAAGGTCAGGAATCTGACCCGGTTTCTGGATGCCGGAAACAAAGTTAAAGTCACCTTGCGATTCCGTGGTCGCGAGCTTGCACACCAGGAACTCGGAATGGATATGCTGGAGCGGGTCAGGGACGACCTCGCTGAGATTGCAGTCGTGGAACAGATGCCCAAGATGGAAGGGCGACAGATGGTCATGGTGCTGGCACCCCGAAGGTGAGTCGGAGATGACCACGGAGAATCTATAATGCCGAAAATGAAGACAAACCGAGGGGCCGCAAAACGGTTTAAGACCACAGCCAGTGGTCGGTTCAAGCGGTCTCAATCATATATGAGTCATATGTTGACGAAGAAATCGACAAAGCGTAAACGGCACTTGCGAAGCCCATTGCTTGTTGCTGCTTCCGACCAACCTGCCATCAAGCGAATGCTGCCATACAGTTAAACCGCGATAATACTTAGAAAGGTAAGAACATGCCAAGGGTCAAGCGTAGTGTGACAGCACGAGCCAGGCACCGTAAGGTGCTCAGCAGTGCCAAGGGTTATCGTGGCGCACGCAAAAACGTTTTTAAGGTCGCAAAGCAGGCCGTGATGAAAGCGGGCCAGTACGCCTACAGGGACCGACGACAGCGTAAACGGCAGTTCAGAGCACTATGGATCGTACGAATCAATGCCGCCGCCCGGCAATCGGGACTGAGCTACAGTCAGATGATTCACGGTCTGAACATGGCCTCGGTAGAAATCGATCGAAAGATCCTATCGGATATGGCTGTACATGACAAACCCGGGTTCGCTTCATTGGCTGAACGCGCAAAGGAAGCACTGGCTGCGTGAAATAGGTGCCAGGGTTGACTATTACCCCGGCTCGGGGGATCGTTAAATCTCAGGGAAAGGCGTTCGACCTTTCCCTTTTTTGTAACAGCAGGCGTAACTTTGAAAGACAATAATCCCGATCCTGATCTTGCAGAGGAAATCGACGGGGCGCTTGCCGCGATCGCCAAGGTGGCCAGCAATCGTGAACTCGAGGCACTCCGTGTCTCGTATCTTGGCCGACGAGGTTCCGTCACAGGACGACTCAAGCAGATTGGGGGGCTGCCGCCGGCTCAACGGAAAGCATTTGGACAGAAAGTAAACGAGGCCAAGACTTCGATTTTGGCGGCTATCGAAACCAGGGCCGCGCAGCTCGGGAAACGGGCTCGGGATGAGGAACTCAATGAGGGTGCGATCGATGTCACTCTTCCGGGTCGGAACGCCAATCAGGGAAGCATTCACCCGGTTACTCGTTCCGTCAGGCGAATCAAGGAAATATTTGGACGCCTAGGGTTTGATGTTGCGGACGGACCGGAGATTGAGGATGATTTCCACAACTTCGGTGCCTTAAACATCCCGGAGGATCACCCGGCCCGCGCGATGCACGATACCTTCTACGTCACAAGCGACTTGGTATTGAGGACGCATACTTCTCCAGTGCAGGTCCGCTATATGAAGACGCATGATCTTCCGCTCCGGGTGATCGCGCCGGGGCGGGTTTATCGCTGTGATTCTGACGTAACCCATACACCCATGTTCAATCAGGTAGAAGGGTTGGCTGTTGGCACAGACGTTGCGTTCTCGGATCTAAAGGGTATTCTTATCTATTTTGTACGTGAGTTCTTTGAACAAGATCTTCCTGTTCGATTCCGACCGTCGTACTTTCCCTTTACAGAGCCTTCAGCGGAGGTCGATATGGGCTGTGTGTTCTGCGACGGTAAAGGATGCCGAGTCTGCCAACATACCGGGTGGTTAGAGATTCTGGGTTGTGGGATGGTTCACCCGGAAGTTTTTCGCCATGTCAAAATCGACAGTGAAAAATATACCGGTTATGCGTTCGGGATGGGTATAGAAAGGCTCACCATGCTTCGTTATGGGGTCGATGACTTACGTCTTTTTTTCGATAATGAACTGGCATTTCTCAACCAGTTTCGTTAGTAGAGCAGAAGTAGGATACCGATGATTATTAGTTTGAACTGGCTTCAGGAGTGGATCGATTTTGATCTTGATCCTCAGGAGTTAGCCAGTAAGTTGACAACCATAGGGCTTGAGGTTGGATCGGTATCAAGGGTTAGTCCTGTATCGCCAAAGATCAAGGTAGGTTCGATAAGATCAGTGCGACCCCATCCTGAATCCGGCAAGCTTAAAATCTGCAAAGTGGATGTCGGTCGCTCACGTACTTTGAGTATTGTCTGCAGTGCAAAAGATCTGCGACCCGATATGTGCGTGGCGGTCGCGACTCCGGGCAGTCGACTGCCAAGTGGAGAAATCATCCGAATCACTGAGATTGCTGGATTCAAATCATCTGGAATGCTCTGCTCAGCCGATGAACTTGAGCTCAACGATGGGTCGGATGGGATCCTTGAACTGGATCCGGACACCACAAAGGGTATTGCACTAAATCATCACCTGGTGCTGGATGACTACCTGATCGATATTGAACTCACACCCAACCGCGGAGATTGCCTCAGTGTGCGAGGTGTCGCGCGTGAAGTCGCTGCAGTGACCAGAACGAAACTTCAAGGCCCTGAATTGGGTCGTGTGCAGCCAACCATCAAGGAAAAAGTGCCACTCATGATCCAGGCCCCGCAGGACGCTCCTCGTTATGTCGGCCGCGTAATTGAGGGTATTTCCCCTCAAGGAAGAACCCCGGATTGGATCCGTGAAAGGCTCCGGCGTAGCGGTATCAGAAGCATAGATACAATGGTTGATATTACCAACTACGTGATGATGGAATTGGGCCAGCCTTTACACGCATTTGACAGAGAAAAGATCACGGGAAAAGTCGTTGTCCGTCATTCCCGGCGTAACGAATCCCTGGCGCTGCTTGATGGTAGCAACATACCTTTAGTTCCGGGCACGCTGTTGATCGCGGATTCCAAAAGACCCATTGGCCTGGCTGGAATAATGGGTGGCTTAGGAAGTGGCATTGGCCGAGAGACCAGGTCGGTCATGCTGGAAGCAGCATTTTTCAGACCCGGGATTATCGCGGCTAAAGCCCGAGCTTACGATCTACAGACGGAGGCGTCCTACCGTTTTGAAAGGACCGTCGACCCCGATCTTCAGAAAACCGCGATAGAGCGGGCGACCAGGTTGCTGCTGGATGTCAGCGGTGGAAGTCCAGGCCCAGTGTTTGAGGAGCTCGACAAAAAGGCGCTTCCGAAAATTATCTCGATTCCGTTGCGACGTGAAAGGCTCAGAAGAATGTTGGGCCAGGATGTTCCTGCGCGGTCGGTCACCAGAATTCTGCGTTCGCTAGGCATGGCGGTGAGTTCTGGAACGGGCGGCTGGAAAGTAACACCACCGAGTTACCGTGTGGATGTTCGCGCCGAGCATGACCTGGTGGAAGAGGTCGCACGAATCAACGGCTATGATTCAGTCCCGATTAGGAGCCCGGTGAATGTCGTGAACTGGGCCTCCCGGAACGAAACACAGATTGATCCCGATCGAATCGTAGACTACCTGGTGGATTGCGATTACCAGGAGGTGATGACCTACAGTTTTATCGATGCCGGTACTCAGAAGTTGCTCGATCCGGAGGTAAGGCCGATCCCCCTGGTTAACCCTATTGCATCAAATATGTCTGTGATGCGCACCAGCCTATTGCCAGGGTTGCTGCAAAGCTTGACGACCAATTATCGTCGCCAATGGCGTCGAATACGATTGTTTGAAGTAGGTAACGTATTTCACGGCAGTGCTCGCAAACAGCGCCAGATTTCTCGTGTTGCCGGCGTGATAACAGGTGCTCTGGCGGGACAACAGTGGGACGCACCAGGGCGTACAGTAGATTTTTTTGATGTCAAAGGACAGGTCGAGGGATTATTCCATTTAACCGGACAAACCCTTGATGGTGTTCTTGAGGCGGAACAACACCCGGCTCTACACCCGACTCAGTCAGCGAGGATTTTCAGGAAAAGAAGAACCATTGGCTGGATAGGAAGGCTTCACCCTGCGGTGCAGATGAATTTTTCGATTGAGCAGCCGGTTTATGTTTTCGAACTGGATCTCGACGCTCTCAGCATCTGGAATTTACCGACATTTGACGCTATCTCCCGTTATCCGGTGGTGAACCGGGACCTTTCTCTGGTGGTCGACAAGGCTGTGCCCGCTGCTGCGGTTCGTCAGGCGATCGACAGTTCTGCGGGGCAGATGCTCACCGGGGTCACGTTATTTGACATATATGAGGGTAATGGTGTTGAAAAAGGCAAAAAATCTCTTTCTTTTGGCTTGACCTTACAGGCATCTTCACGCAATCTTAACGATCAGGATGTTGAGCGGATTATCCAACGTGTACTCGACTACCTGAAAAATAAACTGGGCTGTGAGCTCAGGACACAATAGAACGATCAGCCAATGAAGGATGGGTACGATGACGGTCACGAAGGCAGACCTCGCGAACACATTGTACGAACAGTTGGGTTTGAACAAAAGAGAAGCCAAGGAACTAGTAGAGCTCTTTTTTGAGAAGATCCGTGAGTCGCTCGAAAAAGGGGAAAGTGTCAAACTATCGGGCTTCGGTGGCTTCAGTGTTCGGGATAAGCGAAGCAGACCCGGACGAAATCCGAAGACCGGCGAGGAAGTAGCGGTGTCGCCGAGGCGAGTCGTAACCTACAAGGCCAGCCAGAAAGTCAAGGCAAAGATCGCTTCAAATAACAACTCGAAATACAGACCGGGTGGAACGGCAGTTCGATCATGACGATGCTTGATCCGAACGCTGATGAGCTACCACCCATCCCGGGAAAACGTTATTTCACCATTGGCGAGGTCAGCGAGTTGTGTTCGGTTAAACCTCATGTCCTCCGTTACTGGGAGCAGGAATTTCCACAACTGCAACCCGTCAAACGGCGCGGCAATCGACGCTACTACCAGCGCCACGAGGTTGAGTTGATCAGGACGATCAGACGACTGCTCTATATGGAAGGTTACACTATCGGGGGTGCCTGCAATCGGTTGAAGGAGGAAAAGGGAAAACGTAGCACAGACGATAATAAAGAGATGTACGAGAAAATCATCAGCGAGTTGAGTGAGATTTCCGGGCTCTTAGGGCCTTGAAGACATTGAACTTGCGACACGGGGCGTAGCGCAGTCTGGTAGCGCACCGCAATGGGGTTGCGGTGGTCGGAGGTTCAAATCCTCTCGCCCCGACCATTACCCCCCCCAGCATATCTAATCGAAAGTCCGACCCCTGTGTTGCCTCTGCTAGCTTCTACTCTGCACGAACTCTGGTTAAGAAGCCTGTAGTGAGTCGACTGGACAGTTTCATCAGACGATTGAATGCACAGCGCAGCTGCATTGACCAGGCTTTGCGACTTGTTGAGCACATGCCAGGACCGTTCCTTGAACTCGGCTTGGGTAACGGCCGAACCTACGATCATCTGCGACAAGCAGCACCCGACAGAGATATTTTTGTCTTTGACCGAAAGGTTGCTGCTCATCCAGACAGCCAGCCACCGGGAAGTTTTATGATCGTTGGTGACTTTTCGGAGACTCTCGGGCAGATTGCGGCCCGACTTTCCGGCACAGCGGTCCTGGTTCACTGTGACATAGGCAGTGGCCACCCGATCGCAGATCAGGCTCTGGCCAAAGACATAGGCCCCAAGATTTCTGGTCTGATGGCTGATCATGGTGTTGTCCTGAGTGATCAGTGTTTTGAAGTATCGGACTGGCAAAAGTGCGACCTCCCGGAGGGCGTTCGGGAGGGGCGTTACTATGTGTACCGGAAAAAGCCTGGCCTTGCCAGCAGATAGGACACTCCATTCAGATGGCATTGAGGCAATTCGATAGGGCGTTAACGCTCGAACGGTCTATGTTCGATCTTGATCGAACTTTGCTCTTCCATCTCGAGCTAACTGACAAGTGCAATGCAGCCTGCCCGATGTGTGGCCGGACTCAGCCGGCTGATCGCTGCAGACCTGACAGGACAAAAGTGAAGAATATCGAACTCACTTTCGACGACATTCGTAAGGCCTTCACGCCGAAGATCTGTCGCCGAATTCTGCAGATTGATCTCTGTGGTGGGTTGGGTGATCCAGCTGCCGCGAGTCAGTGTCTGGAGATCTGTGAGTACTTCGTGTCACAGGGTGTGATGGTCACTCTCTCGACCAATGGCGGACTGCGAAACGCCAGGTGGTGGCGGCAGTTGGGCGAGATATTCAGAAGAAACGACTCGTTCGTGGAGTTCCATATCGATGGACTGAAAGATACCAACCACCTTTATCGAGTCAATACACGATTTTCCAAAATCATGGAAAATGCGCGGCACTACCTCGACAGCGGCGCAACAGGTGAATGGCATTTTATTGTTTTCAGGCACAACCAGCACCAAGTGGAAGAAGCCGTAACAATGAGTCGACAGTTGGGTTTCAGTAATTTCAAGCTGATCGATACCATCCGGTTTGGGAAAGGGAAACGATTTGAATACCAGACGCCAGACGGTAATATTCGGTACCTCGAACCGTCCAGCATCCCGGCAGTTGAGTTGAAATGGAACACGGCTCAATCGGGTGAAGAAGTCAGTACCGTGTCACGCTTCGAAAAGCAGAACCCTTTGAATGTCAACGGTATCGAATGTAAGTCTGCGATCCAGAACCGACCCTATATAGTCGCCGACGGCAGTGTATCGGCCTGTTGCTGGATTCAAGGCTCTGATGATGAAAAGCAGATGTACTTTCGCGCCGCTAAGCGAATGGAGAAGCACAATATTCTTCAAAGACCACTGGAGGCGATCCTTACAGAGGAGCCCTTTATCAGTGTCTACAGAGCTGCCTGGGAAAACGGTGCCAACCCGGTTTGTATACGAAAGTGCGGCCAAAAGCGCCGAAATGTTCGGTTAACAGTCTGAATGTTAAGATGGGTGCGAAAGGCTGAGTCGCTATGCTGTGCTTTCGAATGAAATGGGAAAGTGGGCCGAATGATTTTAGCAGGATAAAGATGCTTCGGTAATCGGGGATAGTAGACGGTGAAAATCAGTGGCTCGAGATATGAAATCAAGAAGCTAGTGCTTTTGCAAAAATCGGAGTGGACATGAAAACCCTTATTTCACTGCTCGTTCTGTTCGGGTCAGGGATAGCGAGTGCCGCCGAGATCATGCTCAACCAGCGACCACCAGTGGTCGAATTATCGGGGGCCGCCGGTGGCCGGGTCGATGGTAGCCCTTGGAGTAGTGCAGAGCTGACGGGGGTCGTGCATATATTGATGTATGTAGACCCCGACGAGGTGAAGGAGAATGAGCACGTGGAGGTGGCTTTGAAGGAGGCCGCCTTTCCGGTCGATAAATTGAAGTCTATTGCAATGATTAACCTGGGTGCCTCATGGAAGCCGAATTTTGTCATCGACACCATGCTGAAGAAGAAGCAGAAAAAATACCCGAAGACGATATATGTCAGAGACGCAGACAAACTGCTGGTCAATGCCTGGGGATTGCTCGACCAAAGCTACCACGTGCTGGCATTCGATTCGGACGGACGGCTGATTTTCAGCAAAGGTGGAGCATTGTCTGCCGACGAACTGAGCACGTTAATCGAAGCGATACGCTCAAACATTTCGGGCTAAGTGAACATCAACCAGTAGCGAAAAGTCACGAGGCAGAATATGCAAGTTGAAAAAGTAGCTGAGAGCCGGTTGCCGAACGCTGATTTTATGAATCTGGGATTCGGCGACGTGTTTTCTGACCACATGGTTACCTGCAAGTTCGAAAAGGGCAACTGGAGTGAGCCAATAATCGGGCCGTTTGCACCTATTCCAATGAGCCCGGCATCGTTGGCGTTGCATTATGGGCAGACCGTGTTCGAGGGCCTGAAGGCCTTTCGGGGCACCAAAGATGGCAGGGTACGATTATTCCGGATGGACAAGAATGCTGATCGACTCCAGGATTCCTGCGAGAGACTGTGTATTCCGGCTCCTGACAGGGAGATATTTATCGATGCTATCACCGAGTTGGTGAAACTGGATCAGGAGTGGGCGCCTTCGAATCGCGGTGAGGCGCTATACGTCAGACCCATTGTGATCGCAACCGAGGGCCATCTGGCGGTTCGACCTTCTGCATCCTATATGCTAGTCGTCTTTACCTCTCCGGTTTGCGAATACTTTGCCCAGTCGAGATCGAGACTGTATCTAAAGGCAGAGGAGCGCTTTACCCGCGCGGCGCCGGGCGGGACAGGGTATGCAAAAACGGCCAGCAACTACGCTGTGACATTGCGGCCAATAAATGACAGTGTCAATCAGGGATACGATCAAATACTCTGGCTAGATGGCCAGTCACACCGCTTTGTAGAGGAAGCCGGGCAGATGAATATCTTTTTCCGCCTGGGAGGAACAGTCGTAACACCCGAACTCGGAGGTACCATCTTGCCCGGGGTCACTCGAGACAGTGTTCTAACACTGCTCAAGGAACAAGGCATTCCCTGCCAGGAACGGCGGGTTTTGATGGAGGAACTGGTCGACGCTGAAGCAGCAGGGACACTCCAGGAATCCTTTGGGGCCGGTACGGCGTCGGTGGTGGTACCTATCGGCCGAATCAATTATCTAGGCAATGATATCTGCCTGCCGGAAGCATCAAATGATGACCTATGCCCGGCTTTATATGACCAGATTCTGGGTATTCAGCACGGCGAACTCGACGACAGGCACCAATGGATGACAGCGATCGACTGATAGGTAGGGTGTTTGATAACCCGGGTATTGCCTGCAGATCGACCATCTGAGAAGATTTCTACTGATGATCTCTGTTCGACAGGTACTCGTTACGGATGATTGGCAGCAGTGACTATATTGCTGGTCAAGGTGGAACCATTTCAACGATGTTTCGTTGCCTGTTTGGTGGCTATCTTTACTACACGCTCGCAACAAGCGCATTGGCAGATGATCGTGTACTGCAGGGATTTGACCTTGCCCGGGAACTTTGCGCCAGGTGCCATGTCATTGGCGAGTACAACCGACTTGGTGGGATTGGTAATGCCCCGTCATTTCAGTGGATGGTCAAGACCGACGATTGGCGGGAGCGGTTCGGCTCTTTCTATGCACGGCGGCCGCACCCCGTGTTTGTTCGCATGGCCGGCTACGACAAGTGGTCCGAAGCCGATCCTTACTATCCACCGTTTACGATAACCGTTGAGGAAATCAAGCTGATTTCAATATATGCGGCTACCCTGGTTTTGCCAGAGGAACAATGAGCCCGTTCACTCGGCTGCTTAGATTGCGCAGTAGGCGCTCGACCACCAGGGTCTGACTCAGAAAGATGAATTAATTCGATGCAAGCTGAACCGGAACCTCCGTCTCCTCGAATCTCCATAGCGTTGGGTGATTGCCCGCCGTGACCGGATTCATCCTACTTGTCGTCCTTTTGTTGCTTTCGGCCTTTTTCTCGGCATCGGAAACTGCTTTGATCGCCCTGTCCAAGGGTCGGGCGAAGGCACTGTTGAAGGAGCGGCGCAGGGGCGCTCGAGCCCTTTATGTGCTGAAAAATCAACCTCAGAGGATGCTGATCGCAATTTTGATCGGTAATAACGTCGTGAATATCAGCGCTGCAGCGATTGCGACCCTGATTGCGACCGAATTATTTGGCGCCATGGGTCCCGGCATTGCGGTTGGTGTGTTGACCATTATCATTCTGATTTTTGGAGAAATTACACCAAAAAGTCTGGCGACACGATACTCGGAAAGAATCTCGCTCCTGGTGGCGCCAACGATCTTTGTTTTCCAGAGGTTTGTGAATCCGCTGGTCTGGTTATTTCAGAGGATAACGGAGATGGCAGGTAGAGTCGCACTGTCATCCGAGGACGACCCAACCGTAACTGAATCTGAACTGATCAGCATGATCGGGTACGGAGAGGAAGAGGGCACCATTGAGCAAGGAGAGCGGCAGTTGATCGAACGGGCATTCGCGTTTTCGGACTTGACGGTGGCCGACGTCATGACGCCGCGCCACAAGGTATTTAGTTACGATGGGCGACGATCCGTTGCGGAGGCACTGGGTGATCTGCGTAGTACTCCGTTCAGCCGGATTCCTCTGCATGAAGATGATCCCGATGACGTGGTACGGGTCTTGTATGTTAGAGAGTTACTCACGGTCGTTGCCGATGGCGGTACGCAAGTTAGTCTTAATACACTGGGCCGCGAACCCAAGTTCGTGCCAGATGCTCAACCTGTAACAGACACGATAGCCGCATTCAGAAGGGAACAGCAGCATTTGGCGATCGTGGTGGACGAGCATGGGACGATGCAGGGAGTGGTCACGATTGAAGATCTCCTCGAGGAGCTGGTTGGAGAGATCTACGATGAGAGTGACCAGCGGCCTGACGAATTCGTGCAGTTGGATCCGGACAAAATCAGCGTTGACGGTGCCGCAGAGATCAGGCTGGTGGAGGAATTCTTTCAGGTTGATCTTCCTGGGAAGGCAACGGATACAGTGAATCGCTGGCTACTGGATCATACGGAACGAATTCCCAACAGTGGCGAGAACTTCGTCCTTGATGACCTTGAGGTTGTAGTAAAGAGTGCCTCCAAGCGTCGCATTCATGAAGTGGTCATCAGGCGCCTGGACGAATTGCCAGCGAGTAGTGAAGTGCCCTGAAATTAAAAGCACCGGATGTTTTGACCAGCATCAGTCAACCTCCCGAGCGAGCCCGTGACTGGAGTCCCACCGGCTCCGATCTTAAGACTTAAGAAGGTCTGGATGGGGCCGTTCATGGAGTGACGGGTCGCTCGAAAAAAGAACGCACACGTTCGAGACCTCCTCGATAGACAAGATCCTCTGAGCGACTTCTTGTGAGAAAGTCTGCGTGCTCTCAACAGAGCTGTTGTCCGGCATAGCGAGCCAGATCTCAAGATGATATTTGCCATTGAGATAATGTAACACCAGGTTCAATGGTCGTAGTGAAGGTCCTGAGCCAAATTCGACCTGGAGATCCGACAAGCACTTGGACACTTTTCCCTCTATCACGGGTCGCAACGGCAGGAATACAGTCGGCAGAGCCTGAGTGTCGTCTTCCGGATCAACATGAACGACGACATCATCTAACTCTACAAAAGTATCTTTTAGTCGACTTATTACCTCGTCGCCGATTCTGTGCCCTTCCGAGACGGTGATCCTGGGATCCACACGGATATGCACATCAGCGAGTATCTTCGGCCCCATGCGCCGTGTGCGCAACTCATGCGTATCCAGGATTCCTTCTACTGTCATGATCTGCGCACGAATTCTTAGCTCGAGTTCCGGGTCGACCGCCGCGTCAATCAGTTCGTCCGCCCCCTCCAGACCGATTCTGACTGCAACGACCAGTATCAAGATGGCTACGACGATAGCAGCGACCGCATCTGCCCAGGGAATTCCTGCCATAACACCGACCACACCGACGATGACTGCAACTGAAGACATCGCGTCGGAACGACTGTGCCAGGCGTTGGCCTTTAGTAAGGAAGAGTTGTGGCTCTTTGAGTAGCGGACGGCATATCGGAAATATCCTTCTTTGGCCAGTGCCGAGACTGTGGCGACAACCAGTACCCAGAATCCTGGCGCCAACAACAACTCTGGATCGAGTATTCGCCGGATAGCATCCCACCCGATCAAAATCGCAACCAGGCCGAGCGATAGTGCAAGAAAGACTGTTGCGAGCGTCTGAATCCGACCGTGGCCATAGGGATGCCTGTCGTCAGCTGCGTGGGAGCTTTGGCGGGCGGCAAAGATGACCAGCACATCGGTCACAAGATCCGAAAGGGAATGAATTCCATCTGCGAGCAGTGCTTGTGAGGTTGCCAGATAGCCGACAGTGATCTTGGTTAGTCCAAGCGCAAGGTCAATGAAGCTGCCAATCAGTGTGATTCGGCGAATCTGTCTGTAACTCAGGGTTCCAGCTTCTTCTTTCATAGCGTATGCAACGCTGCCGTAGGTTGACCGCGGGCCGATTGGATTCGCAGGCGTCGTATACTGGCGCTGCTCCCCAACTGGTCAAGCATAGGGGCCCGACTGCCTAAGCCAAAGTAAATTGTCTGAGTATATCGGGATCACAAGGCAATCAGCTTTGTCGGATAGTATGAATTTCCTATAATTATTACAAAACACCAACGATTCTTGGTGCGCTGGAGCTGCTCACAGCGCTTCCCCCATATCGGCCACCGAGGGCCTCGCATTGAACGCTGCATTATTGTCTTGCTTGCTGTTGAAAACACCAGATTTGACAAGAGTCAGGATTTCATCGATTGGTCAGATAATCCGAGTCAAATGGTGATCGATGAATAGCACCGGCCGGTGGGACTCCATTTGCACCCCTATTATTTGTCAGAGGAACGTCTTATTGCCTCTTTGGTACTGAACCGGAGAGCTTATCCAGACGAGGTATAATCGCCGGGCAAGTAGGGGAAACAGGACAGTCCGAAGGAAAATCCAAGCAGTCCCGATAGAACGTCGTTTAAGTTACTGTTTTTCTTTAGGTTCCTGATTTCAAAAGAAATAACAGTAGCTTCTCCTTGAGGCCCGTGGAACCGCGGGCCTGTATTATATCTACCGTGATGGTCTTCAGAGCGTAGCGAATGAACATTCTTTTGAGCAACGACGACGGGTATCTTGCTCCCGGCCTTAATGTGTTAGCCGACTCGGTTGCAGCAAGGGGGGTCATAACCGTCGTCGCCCCGGACCGCAATCGGAGTGGAGCCAGCCATTCGTTGACCCTGAACGCACCGTTGAGGGTCAAAACAGCGGCAAATGGTTTCCGCTATATCGACGGTACTCCGACAGATTGCGTACACGTTGCTATTACAGGCGTCATGAAAGAAGAACCCGATATGGTTATAACCGGCATAAATCATGGGGGTAATCTGGGTGATGATGTGCTCTATTCAGGAACCGTTGCTGCGGCGACTGAGGGTCGGTTTCTTGGTTATCCTTCGCTGGCGGTGTCCCTTGTCGGTTCGGAACCTGTTCACTTTGAAACAGCCGGTGTTGTAGTCAGTCAACTATTGGAGACCATGATCGCAACCCCATTGCCCAGTGACACGATCCTGAACGTCAATGTTCCAGACGTACCACTTGAATCCCTTAAAGGCTATCAGCCGACACGCCTGGGCCACAGACACAAGGCGGAGCCGGTAATAAGAAGCCAGGATCCCAGAGGTAGAGAGATTTACTGGATCGGCCCAGCCGGCCCGGAGGAAGATGCCGGCCCAGGTACGGATTTTTATGCCATCCGGGAAAATTACGTGTCGGTGACACCATTGCAGATCGATCTGACCCGCCATGCCAATCTGGAAGCGTTATCGGATTGGGTCGAACTGATCGCTCCTCAGAATTGATGATCGACAGATGAGAGTGTTCGCCCGACTGTATGACCTGGTGCTAGGCTGGTCGCGGCATCGGCATGCAATGCGTTACCTGGCCGCGGTAGCATTTGCTGAGTCGTCATTTTTTCCGGTTCCACCAGATGTGATGCTGGCGCCGATGGTTCTGGCCCGGCGCCGCAAAGCATGGCGTTGCGCGGGACTGACTACAGTGGCATCGGTGCTCGGTGGAATTCTTGGATATTTTATGGGAGGGCTTGGCGAATGGCTTATCGATATTTATCACGCTGAGGAAGCCTTCACCACGGCCAGGGAGTGGTTTGCAAACTACGGTATATGGATCATTCTTGTGGCTGGTTTTACGCCGGTACCATACAAAGTGTTTACAATTAGCGCAGGGATGATGGGCATGCCGCTAATACCCTTCATTTTGGCTTCCTTTATAGGCCGGGGTGCAAGATTTTTTCTGGTTGCCGGGTTGATCGTTTTCGCTGGATCATATTTCCAGAACGATGAAGACCTGGTTCAAGCCATAAGGCGTTACATCGATGTGGCCGGTTGGCTGGCTGTCGTGCTCCTGCTAATCTTTGTATTGATATGGGTGTGAAAATTCCCGAACCCACAACAAAATGCGCTTTGGTGATAGTGGTCACGCTGCTGATGGCTGGGTGCGCGGGAAACCCGGTGATTCCCGTCAGTGATCTGACCGGAGCTAAAACCAAGCACTCTGCTCGAATGGTCCGATCGGGTGACACCCTGTATACCATTGCCTGGGAAGCCGGCTTGGATTATCGTGATGTTGCGCGCTGGAATAGGCTGACCCGGCCTTATCGCTTAGCGCCAGGTGACCGAGTGGTGTTGAGTCCAGAAGGGCGAGATGTCGACACCGGAGTGGCCAAGACCCAGGCAGTGGCGAAGCCGGTAAAACCCGCCACAGGGGCGCGAACAGAAAGCTTGGCGTCGAAGAAACCGCGGTCGACGGATACAGCAACAACAGGTAAATCGTTTACAACCCCTTCTCAGAAACACAACTGGGTCTGGCCGGGTGACGGCGAAGTGATCACCCGTTTTGATGTTGACATGGGACTCAATGGGATTGATATTTCGGGCACCGAAGGTAGCCCGGTCCGTGCCGCGGCACCAGGTCGAATTGTCTACGCGGGATCAGGGTTACGAGGGTACGGTTTGCTTCTGATCGTCAAACATGATGAGACCTATCTCAGTGCCTATGCCCACAATCGCCTATTGCTTGTTAGCGAAGGGGATGAGGTCGGGAAGGGGCAGGTTGTAGCCGAGATGGGGAGCAGCGGGGCGGAGTCTACCCGGTTACATTTTGAGATACGCCAGGATGGAAAGCCGATCGATCCTTTGAGATATCTGCCAGCGAGATGATCCAGCAGTCTTTTTACGGATGGGTTCCAATAGGCAGGATTATGCCTGCGGCAACCTTCCGAGACTCTATCGCCAGTATATTGTAGGTGCGACACGCCGCAGCCGAGTTCATGAACTCGATGGACAGCCCGCGGTCAATAAATTCCCTGAACACGGCCATGTCTGGAATACACTGTTCTGGTCCGGTGCCAATCAGGATGATTTCGACCTCAAGTTGCTGCAGTGGTACCAACGTCTCAGGGCTCAAGGAAATATCTACTCGTGCCGGCCAATCAGGGTACAGGGCGTCCGGTGTCACAATGAAGCTTTGCCGTTGTATAGACTCCCCAATCCAGACACTATTCCAGGCAAAGGAATGAACCGTATAGATGGCAGGTGCCTGCTCGAGGTTGTATTTCATGTCTGCATGGCCCGTAATATAGCCAGGTTAGGGTGTATCGTCGGTCAGATCATCTGCAGTCAGCATTTATCCTCGAAGGGATTGGTAGAATTGAGCAGGCTAGAATATCCCCGTTCGTAGCTAGGCTGTAAGGTCCTGTACTCGACTCAACAGAAGACCAGCCGCAGCCATTGTACTGAGGCAAATCGATGAAGGTCATGGAACCAGTCAACATTGGAATTATAGGATTGGGGACAGTCGGCGCTGGAACCGTCAACCTCCTGGAACACAATTCTGATGAAATCAGCCGGCGGGCTGGGCGGTATATCAAGGTCAAAGGGGCTGCGGTAAGAGACGCGACCAGGTCTCGAGCGTGTAGTACAAGCAGTCTGAAGCTTGGCACCGACCCATTTGAGCTAACCGATGATCCTACAATTGATGTCATCGTCGAGTTGATGGGTGGAGATACGCTGGCCCGGGAGATCGTAATAAGATCGCTGACAAATGGCAAACATGTTGTGACGGCCAACAAGGCACTGGTGGCCGTACATGGTAACGAAATATTTCGGGTAGCTCGCGAGAATGGTCTGGTGGTCGCTTTTGAAGCTGCGGTGGCTGGTGGTGTATCAATCATTAAGGTGCTTCGCGAGGGTCTGGCAGGTAACTGTATCGAGCAAGTGGTTGGAATAGTCAACGGAACAACCAATTTTATTCTTTCTGGTATGAGTAAAAGTGGCCGGCCATTTGATGAGATGCTTGATGAGGCCAAGAGACTGGGATATGCCGAGGCGGATCCAAGTTTTGACATCAATGGGGTGGATGCTGCCCATAAGCTTACAATTCTCTCGTCTATTGCCTTTGGTATACCGCTTGATTTTGGCAACGTCTATGTAGAAGGAATTACAGATATAACGCCGCAGGATATCGCTTACGCTGGAGATTTTGGGCATCGAATCAAACACCTGGCAATAGCCAAACGGATCGACTCCCGGATAGAGTTGAGAGTCCATCCCTGCCTTGTGCCGGCAGAACATCTGCTGGCAAATGTTGATGGCGTTATGAACGCGATCCTGGTTGTTGGAGACGCTGCCGGCCCCACGATCCACTATGGCGCTGGCGCTGGCGCCGAGCCAACGGCCTCTTCTGTTGTAGCGGACATAGTCGATGTCGTTAGAACGCTGACCACTGATCCGGAGAATCGGGTCCCACACCTGGCGTTTCAACCGCAGTCTTTGTCTCCATTGCGTGGGGGGCCGATGGGGGATGTTGAAACCGCTTACTACCTCAGGCTTCTTGCCCTGGATCAACCGGGAGTACTGGCCGATGTGGCGAGAATTCTAGGTCAGAGAGGGATCAGTATCGAATCGATACGGCAAAGAGGCACCAGTTCGAGTGACACACCTGTGCCGATCGTAATCATTACCCATAGAACGCTTGAATCGCGAATAGAAAGTTCGATCCCGGAACTTGAGTCACTACCCTCTATTGCTCAGAAAGTAGTAAAGATCAGGCTGGAGAGCATGGCAAGTCACCCAGAATGACGGACCGCATAGAGGAACAGTCTGCCGGGGTAATCCAGAGATATCATACTCGGCTGCCGGTGCCGGTTGATGCCCAGTTGATTCATATCAACGAGGGGGATACACCCTTGGTTCATCTGCCGTTCCTGTCCGATGCATCCAGAAACATCCGGGTCTATGCAAAGTGCGAGGGACTCAATCCGACTGGTTCATTCAAGGACCGTGGAATGACCGTAGCCATGACAATGGCGGTACATGAAGGCAGCAGGGCGGTTATCTGTGCATCAACCGGCAATACCTCTGCCTCTGCAGCCGCATACGCAGCCCGTGCGGGAGTGATGGCATTCGTGGTGATACCCGACGGAAAGATTGCCCTGGGCAAGCTTGCCCAGGCCATGATGCACGGTGCAAAGGTCATTCAGATAGACGGAGATTTCGATGCTGCCATGGAAATGGTGAAAAGGATTCCGGAAGAGGCTGACGTAACACTTGTTAATTCGGTAAATCCTTACAGGCTGCACGGCCAGAAAACAGCGGCATTTGAGATTATTGACCAGTTAGGACGTGCGCCTGACTATCATTTTCTGCCGGTTGGAAATGCGGGAAATATAAGCGCTTACTGGATGGGCTATGGTGAATATACCGATTCGGGTCTATCTGATGCCAAGCCGAGGATGATCGGCTGTCAGGCGGCGGGTGCGGCGCCGTTCATCAGCGGTCATCCTGTGGACAAACCGGAGACCATAGCGACAGCGATTCGTATCGGCAATCCACAATCCTGGAGTCTGGCACAGTCCGCGGTCAGTGAGTCCCGGGGCTGGTTCAAGGCATCTACCGATGAGGAGATATTGAAAAGTCAGAAGAGCCTGGCGGACCGATCGGGTATTTTTTGTGAACCTGCATCGGCGGTCTCTGTCGCAGCACTCCAGGCTGACATGACCGAGGACAGGATTCCGGATGGGTCGCTGATTGTCTGTACGCTGACAGGGCATGGATTGAAGGATCCTAATGTGGCGATACAGCAGTCACCAGAAGCTTCAAGGTTGAGTGATCGACCAGGAGAACTAAAGAGCTTTATCCTGGATGAAATCGGCTGAATATAGAGATCGATGCGACGGGCACTGCTTCCGGGTCAGGAATGAAGCAGAAACTGGGGAACCATAAAGATGTTGGCTTCGAACCTGCTTGCCTTCGATATCGAGACTGTGCCGGATGTCTCGGCGGGCCGCAGGTTACTGGGTTTAGAGGACAGTGACGAGAGAGATGTAGTTCGGGCGATGCGGACGCTCAGGCGCCAGAAAACCGGCGGATCCGAGTTTCTGGCCCTGCACCACATGCGTATCGTGGCCATATCTGTGGCACTCAGGGATCAGAACGGTTTCAGAATATGGAGTCTGGGCCGGGAAGACTCTGATGAGGCTGAATTGATAGATCGTTTTTTCCGGGGGATCGAAAAATATACACCGACTTTGATTAGCTGGAACGGTGGTGGTTTTGATCTCCCGGTTCTCCATTACCGTTCACTGCTACACCGGGTGGTGGCGGCCCATTACTGGGAAACCGGTGAATCAGATCGAGAATTCAAATGGAATAATTACCTTAATCGATACCATTGGCGTCACGTGGATCTTATGGATGTATTGGCCGGGTTCCAAATGCGAGCAGTTGCACCACTGGATGATGTGGCGACCCTGGTAGGGTTGCCTGGCAAGATGGGCATGAGTGGTGCAGATGTGTGGGAGCGATTTCAGGAAGGTGATCTCCAGTCTATCAGGAATTACTGTGAAACCGATGTTCTCAATACCTACCTCGTTTATCTACAGTTTGAACTCATCCGCGGCAATCTTTCCGAGGAGAGGTTCGAATCAGAATCTGGACTGGTCCGTTCGACACTCAGTGTCAGTGGTGAAAAGCACTTGCTGGAATTCGTCGCACGCTGGGGTGTGTCCGAACAGTCGCCTCGGGCTTAGTTTTGGACCGCTTCGAAGGCTATGTCGAGTCTTTAACCCACGATGGGAGAGGTGTCACAAAACCTGATGGTAAGGTCTGGTTTGTAGACTGTGCGATACCAGGAGAGACGGTATCCTTCGTCAAGATCGGTAAGCGCAGAGCGTATGGACTGGGCCGAGTAGAACAGGTATTGATACCGAGTCCAGAGCGTATTGCTCCAGCCTGCCCGTACTTTGGCCGGTGTGGTGGCTGTTCCTTGCAGCATTTGCAAGCCGACGCCCAACTGCGGTTCAAAGAGCAACTCCTGCTCGATCAGATGAACAAGATCGGTGGCGTGAATGTTGGCACGCTCAAAGCGTCCATAAAGGGGCCCCCTTGGGGCTATAGGCGCAAAGCACGTTTGGGTGTCAGACTGGTGCCAAAAAAGGGTGGTATTCTGTTGGGATTTCGGGAGAAAAGAAAAAGCTATATCACCAATCTTGATCATTGCATGACGCTCGATTATCGGATAGCGCGGTTGCTTCCGACGTTGAAATCATTGATCGATTCATTGAGCATTCGCGACAAAATTCCGCAGGTGGAAGTAGCCGCCGGGGATCGGGAGATTGCTTTTGTTTTGAGACACCTGGAAGCTCTTAGCCCCACAGATCAGACGAGTCTTGTGAGCTATGGTCGAACCAATAGCATCCAATGTTATCTTCAGCCGGGAGGTAGTGATTCGATTTGGTGTCTTACCCCAAGCCAAGCGCCGATGCTGGAATATGGTCTGGAAGGCGGCAAAATAGTGATCCAGTTTTCTCCGACTGACTTTACGCAGGTAAACCATAGGGTCAACGAACTTATGGTGCAGGCTGCGGTTGAGGAACTCGAGCCCGATGGACAAGATCGTATCCTGGACCTTTTCTGTGGGGTGGGTAATTTTTCCCTGCCCCTGGCGTTAAGGGTCGCTGAAGTTCGTGGGGTCGAGAGCGCTCCGGCCTTGGTAGAGCGGGGACTAAAAAATGCTAAACTGAATGGAATCCACAATGTGCATTTTGAAATGCGGGACCTCTACGCAGAGACCCTGCGCAACTGGGACCCGGGGAGCGTCACTAAGCTGCTGATTGATCCCCCGCGCTCCGGGGCGCTCGAGGTGGTCACGTGGTTGGTCCCACGGCTGGCTCCACAGATCATTGTCTATGTCTCTTGCAACCCGGCAACACTAGCCAGAGACAGCAGGATATTGGTCACCAGGGGCGGCTATCGACTTCGTTCGTTGCGCGCGATCGATATGTTCCCCCACACCGCGCATATGGAGGCCCTGGCTGTATTTGTATCGAGCAGGCAGGACCAATAAATCTTCTGGCCGCTCCGATGGAGGTCAGTCAGCAAAACCCGAGCCAGTTGTTACCCTCCGGTGCCGGTCTTGCCCGGTGAGGACCCTTGTTTGGTTTCTGTTGCCGAGCTACGGTCAGTGCGCTTCTTGGCCTCTTGGCCGGGGTTGGGGGTGCCCGGGCGCCTAGCGCCACGCGGTCTTCGACCCCGACCCGACGAACTGCCTCCTCGAGCCTGACGATGTCGGTCACGGCTGGTGTTCGTGTCGTTCGAACGAGATCGTCCCTGACCGCCACCCCCTCGACCCTGGGAGGTCTTACGGCCGCCGCCACTTCGCTGCCCCTGGCCACTACTGCGTCTCCTGTTGGAGGTGCTCCGAGGCCTTGGTTTTTCAACCTGTTCTTTTCCTTCCGAAGCTTTGTCGCCGCTCCCCACTAACGCGCTCCAGAGCCTGGCGAGCAACCCGGGCCGGCTGGACTCTCCGGCCTTTGCGCCCGGAGGTAGGGATGCCGGTGGCGGTGTTGCGTCGAGTTGATCGAGCCGCACAGCCGCTGCAGCTGGTTTCTGAGTCATGGGGTAAGGCTCAACAGGGGAGGGGTCTTCATCCGATGTCTTCAATTCGTGACTGGGCACGTAGCCGGTCTGGTCGATCTCTTCGCTGCGCATCCGTCGGATGCTGAATTGCGGTCCTAGAAGATTCTCTGACGGCAGAACCACGATCCGGGTTCCAAGACGGGTTTCAATCTGGCTGACTTCATATCTCTTTTCATTAAGGAGAAAGGTCGCTGTATCGATCGGCACCTCGGCAATAATAGCTTCGGTATTTTCTTTGAGTGCTTCTTCTTCCAGTATTCGAAGGAGGCTCAGTGACGAAGAGGTTACGTTTCGAATCTGCCCGGTGCCTTTGCACAGGGTGCAGGACTGATAGTTGGATTCACTGATCGAAGATCTGAGCCGCTGGCGGGACATTTCGAGCAGGCCGAATCTTGAAATATGACCAACTTGTATCCTGGCTCGATCATTTCTGACAGCCTCGTGCAGTCGCATTTCGACTGTCTTTTTATTTTGGGTCGATGACATGTCGATCAAATCCAGCACGATCAGGCCACCCAGATCCCTGATGCGCAGCTGGCGAGCGATTTCGTCAACTGCCTCCAGATTGGTCTGCAAGGCCGTTTCTTCGATGTCAGCCCCTTTCGTCGCCCGGGCCGAATTGACGTCAACAGTAACAAGCGCCTCGGTGTGATCAATGACCAGGGAGCCACCTGATGCTAGGTCGACCGATCGGGAATAGGCGTTCTCAATCTGATGCTCGATCTGGAATCGTGAAAACAACGGAATTGTGTCCTGATAATGTTTGAGCCTGACCACGTTGTCAGGCATGACCTGCTCCATGAATCTGGCTGCCCGTTCAAATATCCCTTGTTCGTCTATCACGATTTCCTGAATATCGCTGCGAAGGTAATCCCGTATGGCTCGTACGATCAGATTGCTTTCCTGATAGACGAGGAACGGTGCCTCCTTTTCCCGCGATGCGCTGTCGATCGCCTGCCACAGCTGTAGCAGAAAATCGAGGTCCCATTGCAGTTCTTCCGGAGATTTTCCGATGCCCGCAGTTCGGGCGATCAGTGAGTGCTCAGATGGTGCAGTCAACTTACCCATAGCATCACGTAGTTCGATGCGTTCTTCGCCAATGATTTGGCGCGATATGCCACCGCCCTTTGGGTTGTTGGGCATCAGCACTAGATAGCGGCCTGCAAGGCTGACAAAGGTGGTAAGCGCGGCACCCTTCGTTCCGCGTTCGTCTTTTTCCACCTGCACCAAGAAGGTCTGTTTTTCTCGGATGACATCCTGGATCTTCACCTGGGCCATTGGTGTGGCAGGCGAGTAGTTCTGGAAGTGGGCTCGGGAGATTTCCTTCAAGGGCAGAAAGCCCTGTTTTTCTGCCCCGTAATCCACAAAGGCTGCTTCAAGACTGGGCTCTACGCGCGTGACGGTTCCCTTGTAAATGTTGCCTTTTAGCTGGGTTCTTGTCGCGGATTCAATATCGAGGTCCAAAAGTCTTTGGCCATCGACAATCGCCACCCTGAGTTCCTCAGGATGGGTTGCATTAAATAACATTCTTTTCATCGCCTGTTCTCTTGCTCAGGTCGCGGGATGGCTACGGCATGCACTAACGTGACATGGCCGTCCGCCTCGCGACGGTTGAATTCACTTACTCAGGTTACAGGCGAAAACCGTGTTGACGTGTCAATCGCTACTCAACGGTTGCGTGTGGCAGGAGCTGGGAGCGAGCGCCGGCAGGCCAAGTTGGACCGCAGCGCTGGGGCCGGATCTATTATGGACCCGATTGATGTGACTGTTGTCTTCAAGGTTGTGCATTTTCAGTGCGTTGATCCCAAAGCCGTTCGCAGTACAACGGCGAAACCTTGCGCTCTCGTCAGGTCGCGCGATAGACGTTATGTCTCAGCCCGACCCAGTATCCTGTATGCTGGACCCTTCCCGGTAAATCCATCATTAAGGGCCGCCTTTAGACCCTAGGGCTATACTCCGTTTGGGTTAAACCGGTCGATCCTGCAGTGTATGAATCTCCTAACGCGAACCGTTTGTTAACTTGCAAATTCCGGTCCTTACACGTTATTTTCCGCTTGCAACGCAGTGAATTATAACAATTTTTCGAGAATCAGCAAATCGGAGCAGAAAACATCAACGACAGCCGCGAGCAAAAACATCCTAGTGTGCAAACGTTAATCGTGCCGGAGCGCGGAGCCAGTCGGCGCCTTGACAACTATCTTTTCAGCATACTGAAAGGGGTGCCCAAAAGCCATGTTTACCGGATCGTCCGGGATGGCCAAGTCCGGGTAAATGGATCGAGAGTGAGGCCCGATCTCAAGCTTACCGCTGGGGATCGGTTGCGA
Organism: uncultured Acidiferrobacteraceae bacterium; assembly: GCA_964630665.1. Classification (GTDB taxonomy): domain Bacteria; phylum Pseudomonadota; class Gammaproteobacteria; order Arenicellales; family UBA868; genus UBA9619. The sequence goes on from CAZVVN010000042.1 coordinate 25,156, forward strand.
CTGCCCCCCATCCGGGTCGCAAAGGGTCGATCTATTCCGTTGTCCGATGCGCTATTGTCACTGACCATCCCCGTGCTTTATGAAGATTCCGATCTGCTTGTCCTCGATAAGCCCCCAGGGATTGCGGTCCATGGCGGTTCGGGCCTTCGCGGTGGCATCATAGAGATTCTGCGACACACACGTACCGGAAGTGACTTCTTGGAATTGGCTCACAGACTGGACAAGGACACCTCGGGTTGCTTGATACTGGCAAAGACTCCGGCTTCGCTGCGCTATATGCACGCCCTTTTCAGGGAGAACCCGAGCCGTCGGCGTATAAAAAAGATATACCATGCGTTGGTAAACGGTGACTGGGCGGGGGGTACCCGACGAATCGATCTTGGCCTGAGTAAACGCCGTGTGGCAGGTTCGCTCCGTCGTTCGGTCGTTTCCAAAACCGGGGAGAATGCACTGAGTTATTTCAAGCCTGTTGAACGCTTCGGCGGCTACACTCTCATGGAAATCATGCTTGGCACCGGTCGAATGCACCAGATAAGAGCGCATGCTGCAGCTGTGGGTCACACAGTGGTGGGTGACAGGGTGTATGGGGATCGCGGTTCTCGGAGGGAAATCAGAAGGCTTGGTGTCCGTCGTCAGCTGTTGCACGCATCGAGCCTGACCTTCCCACATCCACAAACCAGTCGTAGGCTTGTGGTCCAGGCGCCTTATCCCGAGGATTTTTGTCGAATACTCAGTCTGATTGAGTGCGGATGAGTCGACCATTCTCAAGTGGACTTGCAAAGAAAGTAAAGCCAGGAACGAACGGTGGCTCGGAAAACTGTTACCAGGTGTTGTGCAAGAGCTCTGTCCTTGTTGTCGGTGAAAAAGGATTACGGTTTGTTGTCTCGAGTCCGTACGGTTCCTACCCTGCGTTTGTCATTCGGCACCGGACGGGTCTGTCGGCTTTCCTCAACATCTGTGCCCACATGGATCTTGAGCTCGACTGGACGGCCGGCAGTTTTTTCGATTCACAAAAGCGCTTCCTGATCTGCGCGACCCATGGCGCCCTGTATGACCCTGCCGATGGACTGTGCATAAAGGGGCCTTGCCACGGAGCTCGTCTGAAGCCCGTGGAGGTAAGCGAATCTTGCGATCAAATTGTTCTCACCGATAACAATTACACCTTATTGCGGGTCGAAATGTAGACCAGAATGTCTTCGGTGCGGCCCAAATGAGACCTCAGGCAGGCCTTTTTAACATTCCTTCAGCCTCCAGCATTCGAGTCAGGGCAATAAGCGGCAAACCGATCAGGGCGCTGGGATCATCACCTCTGACGTTCTCCAATAGGGTAATGCCCAGACCATCTGCCTTTAGGCTGCCGCAGCAAGCATAGGGCCGTTCTATCTCGAGGTACCGTTCGATCGACTCTTTGGACAGTTTGCGGAACTTGACCGCGAAGGGCACGACTTTGACTTGTAGAGCACGAGTTCGCGAGTTGAACAATGCGACACCCGTATACAGGCGAACAGTTGAGCTGGAGGCTGAGCTTAGCTGAGACACAGCCTCGTCTCGGTCTTTGGGTTTACCAAGGATCTGTCTGCCGTGCACGGCCACCTGATCGGAGCCAATTAAAAGGCTGTTCGGCTGTGATTCGGCGACGCTGCGAGCCTTCATTACTGAAAGGCGGGTAACCAGGGTTTCGGGATCTTCGAGACCCTTCCTTGATTCATCGATGTCGGCCGGAATGACACGAAAAGGAAGGTTGAGCTGTTCGAGTAGCCGGCGTCGGAATGGTGATGACGATGCGAGCACAAGATGCTGTTTTAGAGCAGTTTTTGACACTATATCCTCCGATGAATACAATGGGCCTGACCGCATGGCGCGTGTCCGCCAGTTGACCCGCGTAACCCGCTTCGGGATCGTGGTCACCAGGCGCATTCTAGGGCAAGAGGTGAGGTATGGCTGTTCAACAAAACCGGAAGACTCCATCAAAGCGCGGGATGCGCAGATCCCACGATGGCCTCAATCGTACGACGCTTTCCAGTGACCCCGTCTCTGGTGAACTCCATCGTCGTCATCATGTCACCGCAGACGGCTATTA
>CAZVVN010000043.1:0-11598 GCA_964630665.1 uncultured Acidiferrobacteraceae bacterium
ACAGGTCGCGTTTGGCTGACTTGTCTACGCGATAAGCGCACTGATTGACAGTCTGGGCTGCAACAGTGTGGCGCTCGACTTCAACCATTGCCGGTTTGTTCAGCAATGAATCGGCCAGCCGCTTGATGTCCCGGGTATAGGTTGCAGAAAACAGAAGATTTTGACGGTGTTTCGGTAAGAACCCCAGCACCTTGCGAATATCATGAATAAAACCCATATCGAGCATTCGATCGGCCTCATCCAGCACCAGTATCTTGATGGCAGATAAATCGATGCTGCGCTGACCAACGAGATCCAGTAGTCGGCCCGGGGTTGCAACCACAATATCGATACCCCGTTGCAGTGCTGATTTCTGCGGGTTGATGCCGACACCACCAAATATTGCCGTGGATCGAAGTCGCAGATGTTTACCGTAAGTCACTATGGCGCTTTCTACCTGGGCAGCAAGCTCGCGGGTAGGCGCCAGCACCAGCGCCCTCGGAGATCTGCCGTTGAACGCTCCAACTGAGCCGTTGCTCAGCAATTGCAGCATTGGCAAAGTGAAGGCCGCAGTCTTTCCGGTACCGGTCTGAGCACCGGCAAGAACGTCGCGACCCTTGAGAATAATAGGAATGGCCCGTGCCTGGATCGGCGTAGGGCTCGGATAACGTTGCGCCGTAACGGCGCTAAGGAGTTCGGCCCGCAGGCCAAGTTGTGAAAATGACATCAATAATCCTGAGTAAGCCTGCCGGTGCTGTCACCAGACCGGTTGAGGCGGTAATAAATGAAGTAATCGAGAGGAGTCTTTCTGGGAGGGAGACAACCACAAGACAACGGCGAGCGGCCTTGGTAGCGCGCTGCTGGGTGCGCAGTCTAGTCAGATTAGCTGTAAAAAGATAGCGAGGCCAACAACAGCTTACTCGGATAAAGACCACACTCTGTGCCGTTCATCAGCGAAACACTCGCCGTGCCCAGCTTATGATTATTTGATTTTGTACGTCTTTTCCCGCGATCTGAATATTCAGATCGCTTGGGAGTTTCGCCGCTTGAATATTGAATAGAACGACACTGATGTCGTTTTCCTAAAGCGTAAAGGTCGCCCAGGCACTGCCGAGCAGTGTGCCGTCACGCTGAAAATCGAGCTCGATGTCGACCATCCGCTTGCCGTCCTGCTGGTATTTCCGCACCACCCAGCCGCGATACGCCAGCACATCACCTGGAAACTGCATCTCGACGAACCGGCACTTGAACCGGCGGATGTTCTCCGGCCCGAGCCAGTTCACGGCATAAGTGGCCAGTGCACCGCCGTGCAACATGCCCATCGAGTAGATGCCGGGGTATCCGCAGGCCCTGGCCGAACCGTCATCGTGATGGGTCGGGCCATCTTCGCCGGAGGCATACTGGTAGGCGACAATGTCGGTGACGGTAAGCGGCGGCATCACGATACTGCCCGGGCCTTCACCCTCACACAGTGCATTCCAGTCCTGAAAGCCAACGGCGTTGAACTGATCGCGCGGGTTGCCTTTCATGAAGTAGGGCCGGTCTCTGATCCGTGCCTCATCGAGGCTCTGGACCGGAGAGTGTGAGGTCTTGACGTTCCACTCGAACCAGTCGGCCACATGACGCCCTCCGGGCGTATGGAACCGGGTACAGGTGACATAGATCCGCAGGCGCCCGCCGCGCCTGCCCTGTCTTTCCTTGAAGTCATGCATGTGGGTCGACGCCACGAGCGGGTCACCGGCACGCGGTAAGGGACCATGAAAAACGAACTCCTGACCGCCATCGGCACAGGTCGTGAAATCCTCGTCGATCGAACCGAACGCCGAATCCCGCGGGGCGCGGGCGAGAATGTACCCGTAGAAATAGCCCGACATGATCAGAAAAGTCGGGGGTACCACCGGCTTGCTTTCCTCGTGGTAGGCTGGATGAAAGGCGTAGATCGACTTTGCGAACTGCCGGATACGCCCGCGCTCCAGGTCCACGTCGTAGACCGGTCCCTCAAGGCCGATGATCGACTCGTCAGGCTTGATGCGCACCATGCTTCTGCCTCCCATTCAGAACAACGCGTGCGTCAACCGCCAGCGCACCCCGTTCCATTGCCATCACCGGGTTGAGGTCCAGCTCGAGGATCTCGTCCCGGTCGTTGCCGAGCCGGCTGATGGAAACAGCCACGCGAGCCAGAGCGTCGAGATCGCAGTGCGGCTTGCCCCTGGCACCGGCAAGGACAGAGAAGCCCCGCAGTTCCTTGAACATGCCCAACGCTTCGGGTTCTGTCACGGGGCAAAGCCGCAGGACAAAATCTTCCAGTGCCTCCGTAAAGATTCCACCCAGACCGACAAGTACCACCGCACCAAAGGTCTCATCGCGCTTGAGCCCGATAATGACCTCGGCAAGGCCCGGGGTCATTCTCTCGACCAGCACCCGCTCCGGCGTCGCACTGCCGGCCGCTGCGGCACGGGTTGTGACCTCAGCGTAGGCCTTTTCAACCGCTTGGTCACCCGCAACACCCAGAACCACACAACCGCTGTCACTTTTGTGAACCACATCTGGCGCCGCCGATTTCAATGCCACCGGCCCGTCCAGTCCGACCGCTGCGCTGAGCGCCGCCTCGGCGGATGAGACGACTTGCCAGTGGGCAAATTGGACCCCGCAACCTGAGATCATCTGCCGGGCCAAGACCAGGTCCATGACCAGGGGGGCGGTCATGATCGACGGCCGGTGAAGGTTCTCACCCGGCCCAGCCAGGCCACTGCGGGCTCCAGGTCGCTGAAAACATCCAGCCCCGCCTGCGAGCTCAGGCTTGTCAGTGCCCAGTGGTACAGGGTTCCGGTCGTCTCTCCACAGTCTCCATTGCGCAGAACCACCGTCAGCGGTTTGGCGATACAACCGGCAACGTCCCTGATCGCAGCACAGACGGCTTCCAGATGCGCAAGGTTGTCATCACCGAAAAGATCGGAAAAGGCGATCAGGTTGAGATGCAGAAGGACCATCCCGACCTGCGGGTCGGCCGCAGAGGTCTCAATCAGCCGCGCGAGTTTGGCAGGATCAGTGAAAAGCCGATCGACGGGCATCTCGATCGGATTGTCGATGCCGCCGAAGACCTTGGCAGCAGGCTCCAGCTCTTTCAGGGCAGACAGCGTGCCGGACCCGAGCCGGGCGACGGAGAGGCCCGCTGCAACCAGCGCATCGCTGATCAGTACCGAGACACCGCCACCGCACCCGATCACCATCACACCATCGCCCGCTCGGTTGCGCGGCTGCAGTTCAGCACTGGACCAGGCCTGCACAGTCACGAGCAGGTCGTTCAGTCCGGTCAGTTCAATCACGCCGGCCTGGCGCATCATGGCCTGCCAGACGTTATGTTCGCCCGTCATCCGTCCGGTATGCGATACCACGGCCTGCGCTCCGGCCGCAGTCTGTCCGCCCTTGAGCACCAGCACCGGTTTGTCCCGGGCAAGCCTTTTCAGCTCTTCATAAAGCGCCCGGCCGTCGGAGACGCTCTCGATATAGAACACCGCGATACCCGTTTCCGGATCATGTCGGCAGTAGCGCACATAATCCGGCCAGTCGAGGTCAGCGCAGTTACCGACCGAAAGCACCTTGGAGAATTTGACACCCCGCATCTGGCCCTGAGCCAGAACATCCGTGCAAAGGGCCCCGCTCTGTGAGATGAAGGTCACCGGACCGGACTCGAAATGACATCCGTCAGAGAAGCACAGACCGTACCCTGCGCTGTAAAGCCCGAGCGAGTTCGGGCCGATCAGCGCACTCGCGCCACCCGCAAGAGCCGCTACTAGCGCGCTCTGGAGTCCCGGGCCCTCACCGGAGACCTCGCCAAACCCGGAAGAAAGCACATGAACGACGGGAACTTTGCGCGCAACACAGTCCCGGACCGCATCGACGGTGTGTTCCCTGGCGACCAGCAGTTGAACATAATCAACCTCGCCCGGCACATCGCGAAGCGACGCGTAGCACGGCTGCCCTTCGACTTCGCTTCGTGCCGGATTGACCGCAATGAGCTCGCCGTCATACGGGCCGTCCAGCAAACGTCGGAACATGATGTTGGACCATTTCCCGCGATCCGACGAGACACCGGCAATCACCATCCGCCTGGCCTTGAAGGCCCGGTCAAGAAGAAGCAGGTCACGCTGTGCGTGGCCTTCTTCCGACGATTCTTTCCTGACTTCTGTGCTTTCCATTCAACCTGGTGAGCGCGCGTTCAGCACCGCCGGTGTGACCTGCGCGATGTCCTGCAACGGTTCAGATCGTCAGTACTGCTTTGCCTGGGAAATTCCGGGCGATCAACCCGGCCGCAGTCTCGCCGATACTGCTCCAGCTGCCGGTCACCGGCACGTGCGTCACCAGCCGCCCGTCCGCCAGCAACCGCAGCAGGCGGTCCAGACCCCGGGTCGCGTATTCGATCTCGCTTTCGCGGTACAGGTAAAACCCCTCGACCCGGCCATCTCCAGTAAACATCAGATCCCTGATGGCAAGCGGGGTCGTTGGGCCCGCGCTCACCCCGTAGAGAATGGCCCGGCCACCTTCTTCGAGTTCGGCAATCAGGCTGGCCAGCAGCGGCCCGCCCACCCCGTCGATGATCGATCGGAACCTGCCCTGCTCAGCGATACCGGCAGCATCTTCGGAGACCACCACTTCCTGCACGCCGGTCCCGCGCACCATGTCGGCGTAATCCGGCCGCCGCAGGTGGGCGACGATGTGCCCGCCCATCAGAAGACCCAGCTGACAGGCGAAGTAGCCGACTCCGCCACTGGCGCCTGTGATCAGGACCCGGTTGCCGAGAATCCGCTCACAGCGCTCGAGCGCATAAAGCGCGGTGAGACCTGCGACCGGCAGGGTCGCTGCATCCTGATCCGAGACTGTGTCTGGAATCGCCGCAAGGTCGCGGGTCGGCAGCGCCACCTGTTCTGCCCAGCCCTTCATACGCCGGGAAAATCCCACTACCCGGGTGCCTTCGGCAGGGCCGCTGCCGTCCCGGGCCGCACTCTGAACAACGCCAGCCAGGTCCCAGCCGATCTGCATGCCGGCCTCTGCAGCCTCGGCACGGCGGAGCTCGCCCCGGTTGAGTGAGATGGTGGTCACAGCGACCAGGGCCTCGTTCGAATCGGCCACCGGCGCAGCGACATCCCCGATCTCCAGGCACCCGGTCACGGCCGGGTTGACAACCACTGCTTTCATTAAAGGTCTCTCCTTCGGTATTTGCCTGTCATTGCACCGCTTCAGTGACTATCCTGCCCCAGTTAAGCACCTGGTTGCCAGCAACGTAGCTCGCACCGAGGACCCGACCTGGCTGCAGCTCACCGAGGGGGTCTGCGCCACCCGATACAAGCCGAAGCAGACCTTCACCCCACAATGTCTGCGTGACTTCGGTGTCGGCCACCATCATCACCACTTGCCGGTCTACTGCCTCGGGGCGCTCTGTCTCGGGCAGCGCCTTGACGAACAGCCGCGGGAACATGTCGGGCACCGGTACCGCCGGACCCCCGGTCACCATGTCGATCTCGATCAGAGTCTGGCCGAGGCGCGCAGTTTGTCCCCAGATCCGGTCCTGATCAACGTGCAGCTCGATCTGGGCCAGCTTCATGTTGTACCCCCACAGTTCGCGGGTACCGGACAGCACCTGGTCCGTGCTGGTAAAGGCATGGACCCAGTTGCCGCCGGTACGTTCGCCATAACGCACCCTTGCGATCACTGCACTGTCGAAGTAGGGCCGCTCGGGCACAGTACTCTCGAAGTGCATCACCGTGACCTGAACGATGTTCGAACACAATGACAGCGGCGCTGGCACCCGCCGTGCAAGCGCGGCTTCATCCACTTCGCAGTACACGCTCAGCGTCCGGAACCGGTGCCGCCACGGCGGCAGAGGGTAAGGCAGCTCTTCAGACTCCAGACGTTTATCCACCATTATTTGTTCCCCTGACCGTCAGGGCCTACCGGAACAGATACTCAACCTCACCCCAGGAGTCGGTGGGAAAGATCCACATCAGGTTGAGGGTCTCGGTGCCGATATTGCGAATTCCGTGGACGTGATCTGGCGGCAGGTAGACCACCGTGCCAGGTCGGACTTTTTTCGTCTCGTCACCGAGCAACAACATGTCTTCACCCTCGAGGATGAAATACGCCTCCCGGGGGGCGTGGGTATGGGCAGGCAGTTCGGCACCCGGCGCAAACTCGAGCACCCCCAGACTTAAACCATTGCTGGGCGTTCGATCAGAATCGACCAGCAGTTTCCATCGCCGTCCCGGGCGTTGGTCGTTGGTCTCCCAGGGGTATTCATCCAGATGCTGAACAAAAGACTGTTCCATATTCGTGCCTCATGCCGGTAAAGGGTTCAATTGTTTTGATTCGAGCGATTCAGCTGTCTGGTTCAATCGGTTAAGGGGACATAGCTCACCCCCGGCCGTGAACAACGCAGACAATCCTACCGTACTCACCCCCTGAGCTACCAGTGATGGCACCATGCTGCCATCAAGCAGGATCATCAGTGAATCAGTGAAAGTGTGCCCCGCCCCGGCGGGGCTTTTTTTGACCGGGTAGAAGGACCATCGTGTCAGGCGCTGTAACCCGGGACCTCCCCGACAGTGTAGGTACCCTTGCGCACGGTATCGATCCGCACACCCCGGATTGCGCCGAAACCGATCGTCTCGCCGTTCTTGCCGGTGATGCGCTCGATGCGCACATCAAAAGTCGAGCCTTTGGACAGGGTTTTGAGAGGGACTTCGGCGTGTTTGAGCCGGGTACTCACCCGCCAGGCGGTCTTTTCATCCAGGAGCGCTGCGAGCGCTGCAAACAGTGATGTCTGTACCGAGCCCTTCACGGCGTCCACCCGACTTGCACTGGCAGTAGCAGTGTGGACATCAAGATCCGAGGTAACCGTAATGCGCTGGTTTTTACGACGGACGATCACCAATTGTTCGAACTCGTCGTTCTCGAAATAAAAGATCGCCCGGTCGCCCGGGTGAAAAACCGTCCCCACCCGGTCCACGAGGTCCGACCAGCGGTCAACCGGCAGCCCGGACATCGCCAGGCCATGCGACAGTGTGTCCCCGGGCTCGAACACAAATTCTTTCACGCGTTTTGTCTCCGGCGCCGGCGCAGCTGTGGCCTCCAGGGTAGCTGCTTTACTCAGGCCAGCCGAAACACCGGCATACGCCGGCAGAGCGGCTCCCGGCTCGGTGCCGGCCAGCAGGTCACTGGTACTGATCACCACAGGCGGGCGATCTGTCACTGCCACCATCCCGGTATTCTCGGCTGCTGCATCTGCCGCAGAGCGGGTCACCCCCAGGGGCTCGGCGTTGACCGGCGGTGCAGGTGTGTTTTCGGGCACTGCCGGTTCAAAGCGGGTGCTGGCCAGCATGTGCTCATCCGCCCGCTTCGACGTTACCGCCGGGGGTGAGGTGGCATTCACAACCTCCGTCTTGACCGCAGGCAGTGCAGCCATCTCCCGGATGTCGTAACCCGCTGGCCTGCTGTACTGCAGCGCAAAGTACGTTGCCCCGCCACCACCGCCGACCAGCAACAGACCGAACACAACGCCCGCGGCCAGAGCCGGGCGGTGCTGCCAGTGCGTCGCCCCGCCGAGAGTGCCGAGCAAGCGGCCCAATGAAAGCCGGCGGGTCTTGACCCGCACGGTGTCTTCCAGACCCGCCAGCATGTCCGGCACACTGATGCCATAAGCGGCAAGGTGATGCTCGAGCTGCGCGTCATCGAGATTTGCAAACTCGTCATCGGAAAGGCCCCACAGCCGGCGCGGCGGCCTAATGCCGTGCTCTGTCAGCCGGTCGGACACCTCGATCTCCCCAACGGCCCGTTCGTACAGAGCATCGGCATCGACCCCGGCATCGAACAGAGTCTGCTGTGCCGCCAGCAGTGTCTGTGCATCGTGGCCGGTCGCCAGCGACTCACCCGTCCCCTCGCCGTAGATACGGCGAAGCAGCGAGCCCGCGTCATTTTCGGATTCGACTGTCATAGCTGCCTTGTGCGCCCCGGACGCCGGGTCAGGCCCGGTCTGCCAGACAGTCGCTGGCGATATGGCGCAACCTGTTTCTGAGCCGGTTGAACTTCTGGTAATCCGCACCGCCAGTTGTGGGATCAAGGCCCAGCCGGCGGCAGAAGTCCGGGCCATCGCGTTTCAGATCCCAGCCCTCGGTCTCGAATATCCTCCACACCTCCCTCAGCAGTGGATCGTCCTCGGTCTGCACGATCTCACTGATCTGTTCAGCCAGTCGCCCGGCATCGAAGGTGGTTTGCGGGGTGACGAGGTCCGGAATACGGTTCTCCGGCGCTTCAGTACCGTTTCCGGCACCGTTGATCCGGGGCGGCACCTGGACCCGGGCCTCCCGGGATCCGAAGTAATGCGAGATATAGGAGTTGATGCAGCCTGCCAGGTGTTGGTCGAGCGAACAGCGCCCGGGGTCCCAGTTGCGCCGTTCTTCCATCGTATCGACCAATGCCCGCTGGGTCAGTTCCTCGGGATCCATGTGGGGCCCGTGTCCTGCCCGGCTGCCCAGTCTTCTGACCGCATGCGCAGCAGTTCGGATCAGGAGTGATTTCAGCTGGCGGCGGTTGAGAGAGCTGAACGGCGCGCGGTATCGAGGCATTCGTTCTCCTTGCTGCGGATGCCCCAGCCGGGCAGCCGCCAGTCACAGGGCCGGTCTTAACATTTCTAACCGGCCGGGGTGGTGAAACGCTGTAGCACCGGCAGGTAGAAAAGTGGGTTTCTCCGGCCCTCGACGAAAAGGGCCTCACTCTCTATGCCGGTTTCCTGAAAAGTTTTTCAGGCAGTGCCGACAAGATGATTGTCTGAAAAATCTCATGTCTTTCCGGCTTTTAAATTCAACGGGCCAAATGTAACCCGCTCAAAAGGTGATCAGATGCTTTACCAGAAATCCGATCTTGGCGGCTGCAGTGACGAGATGATCAGCGATATAAACCGGGCGCACCAGGTTTTCTACGAGATCTCTCATCATGGGGCTGGCGTCTGTTACATGCTGATGGCTGTAATCGGCAATCATCTTGAACACTACCTGGATGAGGCCAGGGGAAGCGACCTGAACTTCGCTCCAAATCCCAAAGCAGTTTCGGAGAGTCCTCAGATGTACGCTCTGTTCTCCACTGTTGCGGGTCTCGCGGTGTCGTTGTCAAAAGCACGCAACCAGTGGGAAAAAGAGCAGCTTGAATCGGGGCCCCGCCTTCACTGAGGGCACCGGGAACTCAGCGGCGCAGACCACCGACCGAGCCGGATGCCGCACGTACCCCTGACCCGCCACGCCGACCTGCGCTGTGCCCAACGGGGCATCGACAACTCGGTGATCCAGTTCATTCTTGAGAAAGGCCGGGTGGTTTATGACCACCATGGTGGCTGCCGATACTTTCTGGGCCGGGCTGAGAAACGCCGCCTGGCCCGGTCATCACCAGAACTCTTCCGCCACTATGGGCGCAAGCTCGAACTCGTTGTCGTGTTGACGGCAAAAGGCCGTCCAAAAGTGATCACCGCCTTCGTCCGTAACCGCAGACCCTGAAGCACCCGTGGATAACCACCCGCTGACAATTTTTGCTGATCTCACCTGGAGAACCGTGCCCATGCACCTGACACCCTGTCCCGACTTCCTCCGCCCAGAACTCAAACTCACAGGCAGAGCGATTGCCTGCTGCCTGCTGGTGCTTTTCAGCAGCTTTGCTGTGGCCACTCAGTCGCCGGCGCTCGGCCGGGCCATGTCGGCCGGCGATGCCAAGGCCGGCACGCTTCTGGTCCGCACCTCCGACCACGACCGGCTGCGGCCGGTGCCGATGCTGTTCACCGATGTCCAGATCCAGGTCACCGGTATGATCGGGCGATCCACTGTCACCCAGCACTTCAGCAACCCAACGGACCAGTGGCTGGAAGGGGTCTATATCTTTCCGCTGCCGGACGACGCCGCAGTCGACACCCTGAAGATGCAGATCGGCGAGCGCCTGATCGTGGGCGAGATCGAGGAACGTGCCCAGGCCCGCAAGATCTACCAGAAAGCCAAAAGCCAGGGCAAAAAAACCACCCTGCTCGAGCAGGAACGACCCAACATCTTTACCACCTCGGTCGCCAACATCGGCCCCGGCGAGACCATTGAAGTGACGATCGAGTACCAGCAGGCACTACGCTACGACAACGGTGTTTTCGCACTGCGCTTTCCAATGGTGGTGGCACCGCGTTATATCCCGGGAGCGACCCGCATCAGCGCCTTTACCGGCAGCGGCTGGGCGGAGGACACCGACCAGGTGCCTGATGCGTCGCGAGTCACCCCGCAGGTGGCCGACCCGGGTAACGGTCCGATCAATCCAGTGCGCATCCGGGCGCGCATCGAGGCCGGCTTTGCATTGACCATCGAAAGCCCCTCGCACGACATCCGGACGAGCGTCGACGGTGAGATCAGCGAGGTGGTGCTGGTCGGCAACACCGTGCCGGCCGACAGCGACTTCGTACTCCAGTGGCGACCCAAGGTGGGTGATGCACCTGCTGCTGCGCTTTTCAGCGACGTGTACCAGGGGGAAACCTACGCGCTGCTGATGGTGATGCCGCCCAGTGAACACAGTGCCGAAGTGCAGCGCCTGCCGCGCGAGACGGTCTTCGTGATCGACACCTCGGGTTCGATGGACGGGCGCTCGATCATCCAGGCCCAGGCAGCCCTGCAGCTGGCATTGCGACGTCTTGCACCTGGCGATTCGTTCAATGTCATACAGTTCAACAGCACACCGCACAAACTGTTTGGCTCCAGCCGGCCGGCGACCACGAATCACATTCAGGCAGCGGTCCGCTATGTGCGTGATCTGCGTGCCACAGGCGGCACTGAAATGCTGCCGGCACTGCGCCTTGCACTGGGCCTGACCGGCGACCCCGCTAAGGTACGTCAGGTGATCTTCATCACCGATGGCAGTGTCGGCAACGAGAGCGCGCTGCTGGCCTATATCCGACACAACATTCACGACAGCCGGCTCTTCACCGTCGGCATCGGCAGTTCACCGAACGGCCACTTCATGCGCAAAGCCGCCGGGCACGGCCGCGGGACCTACACCTACATCGGCCAGACCGGCGAGGTGCAGGCCAAAATGGGCACACTCTTCGCCAAACTGGAAAACCCGCTGCTGACCCGCATCGACATCGACTGGCAGGGACAACCAGTCGAGTACTGGCCGCGGCACCTCCCGGATCTTTACCTCGGCGAGCCGGTCGTGATTGCGGCCCGCGTGCCGCGACTCGGCAGCACCGTGGAGATCTCGGGCCAGCGCAGCGGCCGGCCATGGGCAGTCGCGTTCACCCTGGCCGGCGGCAGCAGTCACTCCGGGATCGACCGGCTGTTTGCCAGGCGCAAGATCGAGGCACTGACCGACAGCCTGGCCGGCGAGGCACGACCGGAACAGGTCCGAAAGGACATCGTCGAACTGGGCCTTGCTCATCACCTGGTCACCCGACACACCTCGCTGGTGGCCGTTGAAACGATCGCCTCCCGGCCGCAGGACGATGACCTCGCATCGTCAGCGCTGCCGACCAACCTGCCAAAGGGCTGGGTCCACGACAGCGTCTTCGGCAAAGAGGCCAAGACCCGAGTCGAAAAAGCAAGGAAGAGA
>CAZVVN010000043.1:11698-26903 GCA_964630665.1 uncultured Acidiferrobacteraceae bacterium
AGAAACGCAAGCTGATGGCCGAGCACCAGCGGCAGGGACCGCTCACTCTGAAAGTGACCCAGAAGCGGGCAGCGAAAAAAACCGACGCCTCGAGATCTGTGGATGGCGTTTCTCTGTCCCTCGCTCCGTCTGACGAATACACGGCCCGTGCAATACCGAGGCTGGCAACCGGCTCCGAGAGTGCGTCTTCCAACAGCGTCCAGCAGCTGGTGGCCGGCGGTTCTACCCGGCGCTACACGACCTCACAGGACCCGGGCGCCCTGCCCCAGACGGCGACCGCCGCCGCACTGCTGCTGGTGCTCGGCCTGAGCCTGCTGGTACTGGCGGTCGGGTTCCGCCAGCGCCGCGCCCGGCCACCGGCCGGGCGCGCGTCCATGGAGTGACCGGGATACCCGGTTCCCGCCGGTGGTACACACACCCCCGGATCCGGTTCGCGGCCGTGACGTCACTGCTGATCGCCAGTGTGCTCAGCACCGGCGAAGGTGCACGGATCTATCTCAAGGCGATCCTCGCCCAGCTGCTGCTGGAAACCGCCTGGAGCCAGACCCTCGCCGGTCGTGCCAGGGCAAGACCCTGGCCGTGGGCCGACACCTGGCCGGTGGCACGGCTGCGGGCGCCAGCCCAGCAGGAGAATCTGATCGTGCTGGCAGGTGCCAGCGGCAGCGCTCTGGCCTTCGGCCCCGCTCACGTGCTCACCAGTGCCGCACCGGGCAGCGATGACAACGTCGTGCTGGCCGGCCACCGTGACACGCACTTTGCCTTTCTGGAACACCTGCAGACCGGCCAGGTGCTCGAGCTGCAATCAGCCGACGGCACAAACCACCGTTATCGTGTCACTGAGAGCGCCGTCGTCCACCAATCGCAGACCAGTGTGATGGCCCCGACCGGGCGCAAGTCGCTGACGCTGATTACCTGCTGGCCATTCGATGCGATCGTCCCCGGCGGGCCGCTGCGCTATGTGGTGCGAGCGGTCACGGAGGCCAGCCGTTGAACGGACGGCATTGCTACTGAAGCGCCTCGGTGTTGCGTCGGGGGTGACTGCGAAAATTCTCTGCACCGGATGAAACCGTTCTGGATTTCCCGACCCGCCATCTTTTCAATGCCTTACGAAGCTCGAATGGACATCGCCGTTTACGGGTGACAGAGTACCCGGGCGACCGGCACACAGAAGTAGAAGAGGGTCGATATGAACTGGTATTTCCAGGCGCTCAAGAAGTACGCGGTGTTCAACGACAGAGCTGAAAAGAAGGAGTTCTGGTATTTCTCTTTGTTCGTGGTGATCTTCTCCATTGCGCTTGCCTTCATCGACGCTTTCATCCCGGGCTTCGACACGTTCTTCGAGATACCGCTTCCTGAACAACTCAATGCCACTTACGGCAGTACCTACAGTACCCCGAGTGGCGTGGGCCTGCTGGGTGGAATCTATGCTCTTGCCATGGCGATCCCCTCTTTGTCGATAGCCGTCAGAAGACTGCATGACACGGACCGGACGGGCTGGTGGCTGCTGCTTGTCCTGTTGCCTCTGATCGGCATCATTGTGCTGATGGTTTTCTGGGCGAAGGACAGCACCCCGGGAGAGAACCGCTACGGCCCAGACTCCGGGGCGGCAGCGCGCGATTAGTAGCCCCCGCTCCGGTCGGCCTTTGTCTATCTTGAAAAGGTCTGCAGCCGTTCATCCACCGACGGGTGGGTGGACAGAAAACCGACGGTCTCACTCGAACCTGCGATGCGCTCGAGAATCCGCAGGAAATGTTGCGGTGAGATGCCACGCGCACCCAGGTAGTCATAAGCATACTGATCTGCTTCGCGTTCGAACTCGCGCGAATAGTAGGTCTCGGTGAGCAGTGCCGGCAGAGCACCGGACATCGCCGCAACGGCCGAGATGTCACCGGTGACCGCCATCATGATCAGGGCGATCGTGCTGCCCTGAATCAGTTGCCGAAGACTGTGGCGTTGAACCACGTGTCCGATCTCGTGGGCCAGAATCGACTCCAGCTCGTGAGGATGCTCGATTGCCCTGATCAGTTCATCGGTCACCACGATTGTGCCGGTCGGCAGGGCGAACGCATTGGCGCCGATCCTCTCGCCACTGCGAAACACCAGCTCGAACCGGTAACCAGGCGCCAGCCCGGGTGTCATGCGTGCGAACATCGCCCTGGCGTTATTCTTTTCAGCCTCGTCCAGTCGGGATCCATCGAATAAAGTCTTGTCGAGCACCTCGAGTACGTCGTCGCCCAGTGCAGTGCTGGCCGCCACCGGTACCAGGTCAGCGACATGCCGCGCCATCTGCGGGATCCCGTAACTGATCGCGCCCCACAGAAAAAGACCCGTAAGCAGGCAGGCGATGACCACGTAACGGAGCCTGGACTCCAGGCGGTCGACCAGTCGGCCCGGTACCGGACTGCCCGATGCCGCGAGCAACCGGTCGACGGCATCGTTGTCGGACACCTCACAGACTACGCCATCCGGCAGCTCGATCCGGCGGGCCGTCCGGCCAAGGCGACGCGAGACCACCAGGTCCTGTACCCGGTAACGGGTCTCACCGTGGTCGCTGACCAGCGTGATGTGCTGTTCGTCGGTCAGTCGGAGCAGTTGTTGCTGTTTACGCGAAGTCCTGCCGTCGTAACAGTCGACCCAGCACTCCATCAGATACCGCCGACATCGATATCCATGAAATCAGCCGCTTCTTCGCCAAACGCACCGGCGCGCTTGGACTCGGCCTGGATAAACGACGCCAGATCACCTGTCGCGTGCAGCACCAGGTGGTTGGCGAGGTAACGCGCCACCCGGACCCTCGCCCACGGCGTCAGCAGGCCCACCGAGAAGATGATACAAGCGGCGTTGCTGGCGTAGATCCAGACCACCGGCCAGACCTTGAGGGTACTGTAGAAGGTGTGACCGCCGAGCGTGGTGCTATTCAACGACACGTTACGCGTCATCACCCGGTAACCAGGCACGGCCACCAGGTAGAGCACCGCCATCAGCAGCAGTGGCAACAGACTCAGCAGGCCTGCACCTCCGGCGCGTTCGGCGCCGGCGGCAAAGGTGCCGGGCGCGAACAGCAACAGCACGAGGGCAATCAACCCGCCGAAGACAATGACGATCACCACAACCAGCAGCGCCATGGCGAAAAAGGCGCGGTAGTAGGCGCCGACTCTTGCTGAGGCAAAGGCAAACGGCTGGCGGCCGAGCCGGCTGTTGCTGACGGCAAAACGCCAGCCACGGAAGGAGAAATAGGGGATCAGCAACCCCAGCGTGAATGGGATCAGCAGCGGAACCCCGAGAAAGGTCTTAAAGGCATCGGCCATCGACTGTCGGTTGAAGTCAAAACGTATGCCCCGCCAGGAGGAATTGCGGGCGGTAAACAGGTGCGCCCGGACAATCAGCCATGGCGTGACCACGAAGAAAACTACAACCAGGATAATGCTGATCCATGGATGCAGCTGGGCGCTCAACAAAAAAACGATATAGCCGCCGAAGACCAGAGCTCTGCCCTTGAGGATCTGTATAGGTCTTGCGTGGTACTCGAATTCGGAGCCGGCAACGTGTGTGTTGCGATAGAAATAACGCTTGGTACGGACCTTGGCCCAGGCCGAGTAAATACCAAACGTGACGATGGTCAGCAGGACATTGACGATCCAGATCCGAAAGTACTCGAAGCCGCTACCCGTAAACTCGAACGGATAGGGCGTCGTGCTGGTGGTTGTCGCCGGTTGTACCATTGAGATGATGCACTGCCCGGTACGCGCTTGGACTACGACCGGGGCCAGACAGCTATCTTGGCTCTACCGGCCCAGCAGGTCAAACCGGCCGCGGGGCGTGTATCCGTCCCCGGCAGAATCCGTTGGCGCAAAGTCGTCGCATTGCCGGGAATTTGTTATAAACCCGACCGGGCACGGCACAGGCGACAGTGGATGCAGGGGATCTTCAGTTTCGTCAGGACAGACAAAGCAACGACCGGTGACATGCGGCCGGCGCAAAAAGTCAGGCCCACCCTCAGGGATTTCCAACGCCAGAAGCTGTACCGCTTCGAAGAACGCCTGCCGATGAAACACCCGTTCAACGTCGCGCTTTCTCTGGCCGGATGCACTGAGCTTGCACGCCGCTACAATCCGGAGATCGACGTGCGCGACGGCCGGGGCCGGCGCCATGCCGGCGCGTCTTACCAGGACAACCTGATCACGCTGCCCAGATGGTCACGACAGACCGTGATCGTGCTGCACGAGGTGGCCCACACCCTGGTCGACGACACACTCTATCCCCACCACGGCGCAGAGTTCGTGGGTCTTTTCATCGGGCTGCTGGCCCGCGAGGGTCTGGGCACGGTCGAATCCAACAGCCAAGCCGCACGCCAGGCGCGCCTTAAACTCGACCCGATCTGGATTGCCCGCAGCCGGGTTCCGGCGCTGCGCCAGATCAGCGAGCAGATCGATCTGCTAGCTCACCTTTGAGTACAGTGAGAGGGCGGATCAGGAAGACAAGTGAAGAAGCGGTGGACCGACAGAAGCAGAGGAGGAGGAGGGGAAAGAGTCATAAGCCGGAATCTGCTTCTATCGTGTCGATGCCACCGCACACCGTTAACCCAACACCGGCTGGACTTTTACAAAATCAGTTTTTCAGGCAGTCGCTACGGGCTCCATCTCGGGATACTCGGCAACCAGGTTCTCGCAGTACCGGCCGTCTTCATCCAGGTAGGCATTGAAGAACCGGGTGACGAATTCCTGGCGGGAGATGCGCACGGGATTGTCGCGGGTCGCGCCCTTTACATCGTTGTGAGCGACCGCCCGGCCATAATATTTCTCAGGTGCACTTCGTAATTGCATGGGATGAATTCCGTTACTGAGTTGGTCTTTTCCGGGTTCACAGTCTCCCCCTGCCACGTGCAGAATGATCGATAAAAGATCGGTTCTTAGCCGTCATTTATGTGCAGATTCTGTGCAATTGGCTTTGCCGGTGTGGCAGGGAACCGATAAAGCAGATAACCTCGACATCCCATCCACGAGCCCTGCGGTCCAATGGACACGATACTGGTCGTCGACGACGACCCCCACATTCGCGAAGTCCTGCGCTTTGCACTGGACAAGGCGGGTTACACAACTGTCGAGGCCAGTGACGGTTGCGAGGCGATCGCCAAGTTCAAACAGGTGGCTCCCGATCTGGTGGTGCTCGACGTGGTGATGCCGGAGATGGATGGCACTCAGGTCTGTCGCGAGATCCGCCAGAATTCCGTTACGCCCATTATTTTTCTGTCCTCGCGGGACGAGGAAATCGACCGGGTCCTCGGTCTGGAGCTGGGCGGCGACGACTATGTCACCAAGCCGTTCAGCCCCCGCGAGGTGGTAGCCCGGGTCGGAGCGATCCTGCGGCGCTTGAAACAACCGGCTGCAAAGGCGTCTGACTCGGCGAGCCTGCCTGCGCTGCAGCACGGCAATCTGCGGATCGACAGCGACGGCTTCAAAGCCTACTGGGGTGAGCTGGAAATCACGCTGACGGTGACCGAATTCAATATCCTGAGCACCCTCGCCCGCCGGACCGGCAAGGTCTTCACCCGCGATGAACTGATGGAAGGGGCCTATGAGGACAGCCGCTATGTCAGCGACCGCACCATCGACAGCCACGTGCGCCGGATCCGCAAGAAATTCATGGCTCGGGGCGGTGATCCGATCGAGACCCGGCGAGGCGTCGGCTACATCCTGACTGCGTGTGACTGATGCCGCGTTCGCTCGAACGCTATCGCCCACCATTGCTGGTACTGCTGCTGCTGGCCAACCTGGGTGTTCTGGCCCTGCCGATCACCGGCACCTATCTGCTGTTCAGACTTTATGAAGACACCGCGCTGGTGCGAGACACCGAAGGTCAACTCATTGCGCAGGGCACGTTGATCGCGGCACTTTACAAAAGCGCGTTTGAACGTCACCTGCCGGGCCACGCTGAGGTCGGCGAGTACGGCGTAGCGGTGGCGGCGCAGTGGCAACCGGCCCACACCAAGGGCGATTCCGGCCTGCCCATCCGGCCAAGCCTCAGCCGGCTGCGAAATCCGGTACACCCAGCCGCCGTGGATACCACGACCGGCCCGCCTGGCGATGCCACCGCAGTCAGGATCGGAACGGAGATCACTCCAATCTTACGCGATGCGAAACAGACGACCCGGACCGTTGTCAAGGTCATCGATTTCAATGGCACGATCGTGGCCGTTTCTGAGGGCACGCCGGGCGCGTCGATCGTCGATCGCGACGACGTCAGGCGTGCACTGGCCGGTGAGCACGTCAGCTTGCTGCGCGAACACGTTACCGTAGAACCCCCACCGCCCGGACGGGGCAGCGTTGCCCACAACGAGGTCGACGTGTTTGTGAACATACCCATCGTGCTCGGCGACCGGGTGCTGGGTGTCGTGGTACTGACCAAAATGCCGCCGCGCGGAGTCGAAGCACTCCGCAAGCTGCCGCGCCGGGTCGTCGAGATCTCGATCGTGCTGCTGGTGCTTGTGGTTCTGTTCTCCATCGTCACCGCGGTCAAGATCAACCGGCCGGTGCGGGCTATCATCGAACAGACCCGCCGCAAGATCCGTGACCAGAATGTCAGTTTCAGGCTGCTCGAGCGGCCGGTCACTCGCGAGATCGCGAAGCTCTCCAGCGCCGTCTCAACCATGGTCGAGGAACTCGAAAAACGCGCCGACTACAGCCGTAACCTGGCCTCGCACGTCTCTCACGAGTTCAAGACCCCGTTAAGTTCCATCCGTGGGGCGACCGAGCTGCTTCGCGACCACACCGAGACGATGTCGCTTGAAGAAAGAAAACGGTTTATCGCGATGATCGATACGGATACCCGGCGCCTGGACCTGCTGGTTGAGCGCCTGCTCGAGCTCACCCGGGCTGACCTTTTGAACGTCGAACGCACTGACAATGCCGACCCGCTGGCAGTTCTCCAGCAGATACAGTCGCGTTACTCCAAAAGCCAGGTGACGCTCGAGATCAGCGCGCTGCCGGCTGATGCCCGGGTCGCCATGGCCGAGGAGTTTCTCGATTCGATCATTACCAGCCTGGTCGACAACGCTCGCCAACACGGTGGTAACGACGTCCACGTCGTGATCCGTGTCTGCGCCGTGGACCAGCAAGCACCGACCCTGACCATCGAGGTGTCCGACAACGGCCGGGGTATCTCGGAGGCCAACGCCGGCAAGATCTTTGATCATTTTTTTACTACCGCCCGGCCCGAGGGCAACAGCGGGCTCGGGCTGTCGATCGTCAAGGCCCTGCTTGAGGCCCATGACGGCAGCATTCGGCTGGCTGCCAGCACGGCCGGTACGCTGTTCCAGATCGAAATCCCGTTGACGACGAAGTAGCGGTCAGTGCATATACTGAAAAGACCGGCGAACAACTCCTCCGGAACCCAGCATGACACTGTCTGACGGACAGCTTGCAGAACTCACAGAGCAGGGCTTCCTGGTGTTGCCGGGACTGTTTACGGCGGACGAGGTCGATCGTCTGTGCGGCCGACTGCCGGCACTCTTCGCCGATGGCGACCCCGCCAACATCGTCGAAAAAGACTCCGGTGAGGTGCGCACCTCGATGGGACTGCACCTGCGGGATGCGCTCTTCGCGAGACTGGTGCGCCACCCGCGATTGATCGGGCCTGCCCGGCAGCTCCATCCCGAACCGCTCTACATCCAGCAGGTAAAGGTCAACGTGAAAGCAGCGTTCTCCGGCGAGGTGTGGCAGTGGCACTACGACTTCGCAACCCACCGCGAGGAAGACGGGGTGCAGCGGCCACTGGCGCTGAACCTGCATGTGTTCCTGGACGACGTGACCGAATTCAACGGGCCGCTGTGGTTTATCCCGCGCTCACACCAGCACGGCGAATTCGCGGCCACCCTCGACGTACAGACCACCAGCTACCCCTTGTGGGTGGTCGACGATGCGACAGTCGGTCAGCTCGCTGCAGACAACGGTATCGTTTCCGCCACCGGTACAAAAGGCACCGGATTGATTTTCTTCGACACGCTGCTGCATGGCTCCCCGGGCAACATGTCGCCCTGGCAGCGTGCGATTTTCTCGCTGATCGTCAACCCGGTCTCCAATGCGCTGACCCGGGCCGACCGGCCCGACTACAAACACCACCGCGATCTCACACCGGTCATTCCGCTGGCGGACGACTGCCTGCTTTTATAAGCAGAAAAGCGCCTGAAAAGAACCCCGGGTGAGGGGTTTACTACCCAAAAGAAAACCCCGCCCGGCGACTGCCGAGCGGGGTTTTTCAGTTCGATTGACTCTGCCGTCAGCCAGCCATGGTCTTGAGGTTCTTCATCGCGGCGACCTTCACCCGGCGGCTTGCGGGCTTGGCAGCAACATCCATGGTCTCACCTGGGCGAAATGGATTCGGCACGCCAAAACGGGCCGGGGTCGCGGGCTTGTCCACTACGCTGATCTTCAACAGCCCCGGCATCTTGAAGACGCCGGCAGCGCCGGGTTTGAGATGACCCTCGATCACGCTCGACAGGCTGTCCATGACTTTAGCGACATCCTTGCGGGCGATTTCGGTATCTTCAGCAATGGCGTTGAGAATCTGGGTTTTTGAAAGGGGTGCGCTATAGAATTTGCTCATGGTTCTGGGTACTCGTCCTTCAGGTTGGGAAAACGTTAAGAGTTATAGATTAAACAGGTGTCGTCTCGTCAGGTGACTATTGTAGTGTAAAAACACTGTAAACCGCAGATTTTCTGTCGGTGTTGTGCTTGTATTCGCCTTGGTAGAATCATCCGTTTCATAGTTCAAGTGTTACTTTAAGTTCACAGATGGCCCAGTACGTCTACAGCATGCTCGGTGTCGGCAAAGTTGTTGCACCGAAAAAACATATCCTCAAAGACATTTCGCTGTCGTTCTTCCCCGGTGCCAAGATCGGTGTGCTGGGTCTGAACGGCGCCGGTAAGTCGACACTGCTGCGGATCATGGCCGGGCTCGACAGCGAAATCGAGGGCGAAGCGATTCCGCAGAAAGACCTGAAGATCGGGTACCTGCCGCAGGAACCCGAGCTCGATGCTAAAAAGAACGTGCGCGGCAACGTCGAGGAGGGGGTCAGCGACGCCAGAGGGCTACTCGACCGCTTCAACGAAGTCAGCCTGCGCTTTGGCGAGGAACTCAGCGACGAACAGATGAATGCACTGATCGAGGAGCAGGGTGAACTGCAGACCAGGATTGACGCTATCGGCGCCTGGGAACTGGAACGCAAGCTGGATATCGCGGCAGATGCCCTGCGCCTGCCGCCCTGGGAAGCCCAGGTCGAACACCTGTCTGGTGGTGAGCGCCGCCGGGTCGCGCTCTGTCGGCTGCTGCTCTCCGAACCAGAAATGCTGCTGCTGGACGAGCCCACCAACCACCTCGACGCTGAGTCCGTGGCGTGGCTGGAGCGTTACCTCGAACAATACCCGGGGACCGTGATCGCGGTGACCCATGACCGTTACTTCCTGGACAACGTCGCCGGCTGGATCCTCGAGCTGGACCGCGGCCACGGGATTCCCTGGCAGGGCAACTATTCCTCGTGGTTGGCGCAGAAGGACCAGCGCCTTCAGATGGAAGAAAAAAGCGCCTCGGCCAGGCGCAGGACCATTGCCGCCGAGCTCGAGTGGGTGCGGGCCAATCCCAGAGGCCGCCAGGCCAAAGGCAAAGCCCGTCTGCAGCGCTTCAACGAACTGCTGGACCAGGAATACCAGGCGCGCAGCGAGACCAACGAGATTTACATTCCGCCCGGGCCGCGGCTGGGTGACAAGGTGATCGAGGTCGACGGCATTCGCAAGGGTTTTGGCGAAAAACTGCTGATTGACGGCCTGTCCTTCAGCCTGCCCCCGGGCGGCATCGTCGGAATTATCGGCCCCAACGGTGCCGGCAAGACCACGCTGTTCAGAATGCTGACCGGTGTCGAGTCCATCGATAGCGGCAGCATCAGCATCGGTGAAACGGTCGACATCGCCTGCGTCGACCAGGCTCGCGAGGCACTCGATGACAAAAAAACTGTCTGGGAAGAGATCTCCGGTGGCCTGGACACCATCGAGGTCGGCCAGTACCAGACAGCCTCGCGCGCCTACGTCTCACGCTTCAACTTTCGCGGCACCGACCAGCAGAAACACATCGGAGAACTGTCCGGTGGTGAACGCAACCGGGTGCACCTGGCAAAGCTGCTGCGCAGGGGCGGCAACGTACTGCTGCTGGACGAGCCGACCAACGACCTCGATGTTGAAACCTTGCGCGCACTCGAGCAGGCACTGACAGACTTTCCCGGCTGTGCTGTTGTGATCTCCCACGACCGCTGGTTCCTGGACCGTATCGCGACCCACATCCTGGCCTTCGAGGGAGACAGTCAGGTCACCTGGTTTGCCGGCAACTTCGCCGAGTACGAAAGTGATCGGCGGCGGCGCCTGGGTGACGAAGCCGACCAGCCCCGACGGATCCGCTACAAACCGATCAATCGCGCCTGACATACCGCTGAGTGTGACGGGGATGGCATACGTTGATTGACCGGCGCACCATCGGCCGGGGTCTCAAGGTCATCGCCGCCAACGACAGCGATGTTGCCCGGGAGCTGGAAAGGGTCGGGCACCCCGAGCCGCGGATCCGGCCGCCAGGTTTTGAGGCGCTGGTCTCGATCATCGTCAGCCAGCAGGTCTCGACCGGAGCGGCCCGTGCCATCATGGCTCGAGTGCGGACGTTACTGCCGGAACTGTCAGCCGAGGCAATTCTGGCGCTGCCCGACGGCGCGCTGCGCGCTGCCGGCCTGTCCGGCCGTAAGGTGGAATATGCCACCGGTCTCGCCCGAGCGATCCTGGCCGGGCAGTTCGATCCTGCGGCCCTTGCACAACAGACCGACAGCGAGGCCATCGCCTCGATCTGTGCGCTGCGCGGGTTCGGCCATTGGAGCGCCGAGGTCTACGTGATGTTCTCGCTGCAGCGCCCGGATGTCTTTCCGGCAGGCGACCTCGCGCTGCAGCGGGCGCTGCAGAAACTCAAGGGCTGGAGCAACCGACCCGACGCCGACCAGGCCCGGGCGGCGGTCGCGCACTGGGCGCCGTGGCGTACCGTGGGCAGTTTATTTCTGTGGCACTTTTACCGGGGTGCCCCCACCTGAGGCCCACTGTGCCCAATCTCGACTGCAGGCGGTTAAGATAGCCGTATCGCAGCCGGTCCTACTGGAGTTTTTGCTTGGACAATCCGTTTGCCCGATTCGGTGTCAAGCACCTGTCGGCCACATCCATGAACCAGTTTCGCGCCGACCCGGCGCTCGGCATCCTGTACCTGGTCTACAACATCCGAGAAGAAGGCAGCCCGGCCATGCACCGCGGCACAGCAGTGGACGAGACCATCGGCGAGATGCTGGCCGGGAAACAGTCACTGGACCCCGACAGCCTACGAACACTTGCTACCGACAAGTACGACACATTCATCAGCGAGACCGACGAGGTCTACGCTGAAGAAGCGATCAGCCGTGAACGCGCTGTGGTGATCGGCTGCATGGACCAGTGCTGCCGGGTGATGGGTGAGTGGGAGAGCCCGCTGTCCTACCAACAGCCGATCCGACTCAGCCTGCAGGATATCGAGATACCGGTGGTCGGCTATATCGACCTGTGCTACCCCGAAGAAGTGCGGGAGCTCAAGACCTCCGGCAAACGGCGCCGCGCAATCATCGACGATCACGCCTTCCAGGTCAGCACCTACGCCATGGCGATCCGCCAGGAGACCGGCCGTTGGCCCAGAGCCATCGTCGACTATATCTATCCGACTGGTATGGAATCTTATCAGCTGAAGAACGGCAAGCGCTGGGTCCGGGAAGTGGTCGACACGGCTGCCCGCATCCGGGCCCTGCTGGCAGCCGCATCCAGCGAGGCGGAACTGTGCCGCAGCGTGCGGCCGGATTTCAGCCACTGGCTGTGGAACTACCGGCCCAAGGCCAGGGCCGCAGCGCAGGACCTGTTCCAGCGTTGATAAGGTTGCCAGGTTCTTTCAGGCCGCCTGGCCAGAACCATCGTCGGCAATGCGTTGGTAGAAGGCCTGAATAACGGGATCGGATTTGACGTCGGCAGTACTCAATGGCCTGTTGAAAGAAATACCGGCCAGCGTGCGGCAGCGACTGAGTGCGACATAGGCCTGTCCCGGTGCGAACATACCGCGGCCAAGATCGATATTGATGTGGTCCAGTGTCAGGCCCTGTGCCTTGTGGATGGTCACGGCCCAGGCAAGGATAAACGGAAACTGGGTGTAGCTGCCGACGACCTCACTCTCGACGCGGCTCTTTTTCTCGTCCCAGTTGTAACGGTAGCGTTCCCACGACTCGCGTTCCACACCAACGATCATACCCTGATGAGCCTCGGACACCAGTTCCACCTCTATCGATTCTTCGTCCATATCCAGCACCCGGCCCAGTGTTCCATTGACCCAGTCGGGCCCGTTTTTTGTAAACATCACCTGGGCGTCGACTTTAAGACGCAGATCACTGGGCGAAGGCAGTTGGCTCTCGTTCTCCAGCCAGTCGCCATCGACTTCACCGGCGTAACGCCACTCCCTGCCCGGCAGCCGGGCCAGCTGCTGCTCGTTGAAGCGTCGTGCCCGGACGTTCACCGGGGTCAGCACCAGGCGGCGTTCCGGATCGTCAGCGACTTCCCCCACCGATTCATTGAGCGCCACAACAGTGGCTTCCAAATCACGACCGACACGGATGTTGTCCAGTAGACTGACGAAGTGCTCGTCTGACTGACGGAAGGAGCGAGTCAGCGTCACCGTCCTGAGCGGCTGACGCGCAAGGCACATGGCGCTGAAGAAATACGGCGATTCGTAAGACGACTCAAAGAGCCGGTTTTCCTCGGCACCGGCGATCACAGGCGGCAGTTGATGCATGTCACCGATCAATACCACAGCCTTGCCTCCGAAGGGGGCGTTTGGTCTGCCGGTATTGACGCGCAGCGCGTCATCGATAGCATCCAGCAGGTCGGCCCGCACCATCGATACTTCGTCGATCACCAGGATGTCCATCTTCGCGATGACGTCCCGGCCAGGACCCTGGATACGCCTGGCCCGGGGCTGGGGTCCGGGTGGCAACTGGAAGAACGAGTGGATGGTCTGACCGCGGACGTTGAGCGCCGCCACACCTGTCGGTGCAACCACCACAAGGTTGCGATCAAGCTCGGCCCGCAGCACATCGATCAGGGTAGACTTACCGGTCCCGGCCGAACCGGTAACGAACAACAGCCTGGGCGACTCCACGCCCAGAAGGTCAAGCACCTGCTGAAACTCGTCAGTCAGTTCGTAACGCATGGGTAGTCAAAGAGTGGGCAGCTGCCCGGGCCTGATTCCTCGGCGGTCAAAAGCCGTTTACAGACAGGTGCCTGCCGTTAGGAGCAAAAACACAGGCGACGAACATAACTAGTATTCCCGACATATTATTAAAATATAACCAGTATTTCTTCACGACGCGGGAATTAACCTAAACCCGGTGGTGGCCTGCGCACTCTTAATTCCGACGCCAGACCCAAATATCATAAACATTGGAGTTCCGACAGATGAGCAAAGCAAAAACAGTTGCCAAGGTCCAGCCTCGCAAGAGCTTGACGATGGTAGCCTACGAACAACTCGAAGAGCTGATCACCACACTGAAACTGGAACCAGGCACGGTATTGTCTGAGGCCGCATTGGTTGATCAACTCGGTATCGGACGTACCCCGATTCGAGAAGCGCTGCAGAAGCTGGAGCGCGAAGGCCTGATCCTGATCCTGCCCCGTAAAGGTATCCAGGTCACCGATGTCAATCCGCGCAAACAGCTGCTGCTGCTGGAGTTACGACGCGAACTTGAAAAACTGCTGGCAAGGACCGGGGCACTGCGTGCCACAGACACCGAACGGCTCCAGTTCGAGTCGATCGCTGATGCGATGGAAAACACTATAGACCATGAAGACCATGTCGGTTTCATGCGCCAGGACTATGCGCTCAACCAGCTGATCTCGAAAGCCGGTCACAACGAGTACGCCAGCCGAGCGATTGGCCTGATCCAGGGTCTGGCCAGGCGGTTCTGGTTTATGCACAGAGTGGAAGCGGCAGATATGATGCTGTGCACGCGTCTTCACGCCGAACTGGCTCGCAGTATCGCGCGGGGCAGTCCAGACGACGCTGAGAATGCTGTCGACGCATTACTTGATTACCTGGAGACCTTTACCCGGGCGACCGTAGACCCCAACCTGCTGTCGCGGTAGCACCACACGACCGAACAAGCCGAGCACATTGATGAATGCCACCGTCACCAGTCTCGCCCAGACGCGCCGCAGCTTGACGGTGCTCGCCTATGAGCGACTGGAAGAACTGATCGTCACTCTGCACCTTAAACCTGGTTCGGTACAAAGCGAGGCAGCACTGGTCCAGGAGACCGGATTCGGTCGGACACCCGTTCGTGAAGCACTGCAGAAACTCGAGAAAGAGGGGTTGGTGGAAATCCTGCCGCGCAAGGGGGTCATGATCACCGAGATCGATATCAAGCGGCAGTTTCTTCTGCTGGAACTCAGTCGAGTGTTGCTGACCCTTCTTGCCCGGACCAGCGCACACCGGGCAACACCAGAACAACGACAACAGTTCGGGGAAATCGCCCTCGATTGCGACGAGATCGCTCAGAACGAAGACCTGATGACATTCATG
The DNA here is from genome assembly GCA_964630665.1 of uncultured Acidiferrobacteraceae bacterium. Classification (GTDB taxonomy): domain Bacteria; phylum Pseudomonadota; class Gammaproteobacteria; order Arenicellales; family UBA868; genus UBA9619. The sequence continues at coordinate 26,360 of CAZVVN010000043.1, forward strand.
CGAGTGGACAGTACGCTCAACAAACTCCTGTGCGACGCCTCTCACAACGAACACACCTGCAGGGCGATGAACCTGCTACTCGGCCTGAACCGGCGGGTGGGCTATGTTCACCTGAAAAATCACGGCGACATCCCCACCTGGGCCAGGATCCGGGCAGAATTCGCCCGGGCGATCGAACAGGGTAACGCGGATGCTGCCGTCGAGATCACCGGTCGGCGGCTCGACTACATCGAGTCCACTATCAAATCGGCCGTCAATTCCGACGAGAACTGATCGCCTTTGTTAGCGCGGCTGACCGCAGTCCTGCGACCGCCCATTGCTGTCGGCGAGGATCCCGGGTATTAACCCGACGCGACAGAAAAAAACCCTGCGCACAATACAAGGGGGGGCGTGCGCAGGGCTACAGATTGCTACTAAAGGAGAAATTATTCAGCGATCGAAAGATAACCTGATTTGCGCCGCGGCGATATTCAAAGATTCTTGTTCTAGATATAAGAAAAATTGATCAAATGTTATATATCAGATAGAAACTCTTATATATCTA
>CAZVVN010000044.1:0-3125 GCA_964630665.1 uncultured Acidiferrobacteraceae bacterium
CCGTGCCGGGACAGTTCGCCAGCGCCTGGCAGATCTCCAACAACAGCGGCCGGCGCGGTCCTGCGAATTCAGTACTGCACGGCCTGCTGGTTAAAGCGGCTCTGGTGGCGCTGTTGTGGCTTGCGTTGTCCTGGTGGTGTTCGCTGGCGATCATTGTCCAGGCGGTAGTCGCAGTGTTTCTGCTGGAATACGTCAACTACATCCAGCACTACGGGCTTTACCGAAGCCCAGACCAGCCGGTGAGCGAGCAGCACGCGTGGCAGAGCGAAGCGCGGTGGTCACGCTGGACCCTGCTCGAGCTGCCCCTTCATCCGGCCCATCACCTTGAACCCTCGCTCAAATTCTGGCAACTTAAGCCCGGCGCAGATGCACCGACGCTTCCGGCCGGCTACTATGCTCTGTTCTGGCCCTGCCTTTTCCCTTCATTGTGGCGGCGCTGGATCGATCCTATTCTTCCGCCAGACCCGCTTATCACTGAGACTACGTGACCGATGAAATCATATCTTTCAGAACGCCTGAAACAGATCAAGCCCTCGCCGACAATGGCCATCTCGGACAAGGCCCGCGAGCTGCGGGCGGCTGGTGAGGACGTGATCAGCCTGAGCCAGGGTGAACCAGACTTCGAGACACCCGATCACATCAAGCAAGCCGCGCTTAAGGCCATGCGCGACGGGCACACACGCTACACCTCGGTGGACGGCATACCCGAGCTCAAGAGCGCGATCTGTACAAAGTTCAAGCAGGACAATCAACTCTCCTACGATCAGTCCCAGATCTCGGTCAGCACGGGCGGCAAGCAGGTTCTGTACAACGCCTTCATGGCAACGTTGAACCCAGGAGATGAGGTCGTCATTCCGGCACCCTACTGGGTGTCTTATCCGGACATGGTCGTGCTCGCTGAAGGCCGCCCGGTGTTCGTTCCCTGCCCGGCAGAGAACAACTTCAAGTTGACAGCGAAGGACCTGGAGGCGGCGATCACACCGGCCACCCGCTGGCTGATCCTGAACAGCCCGTCGAACCCGACCGGCTCGGTCTACAGTCGCGCGGAACTGGAAGCGCTGGCCGGTGTGCTGCTACGTCACCCCGATGTACTCATCATGACCGATGACATCTATGAGCACCTGATCTACGGCGACGCACACTTTTTTACCCTAGCCCAGGTCGAACCCGAGCTGATTTTCCGGACGCTGACCTGCAACGGGATGTCCAAAACCTACTGCATGACAGGCTGGCGGATCGGCTTTGCCGGCGGCCCTGAACCCCTGATTAAAGCAATGGCCAAACTGCAGTCCCAATCAACCTCCAACCCAACCAGTATTTCCCAGTATGCGGCCACGGCCGCGCTCAACGGTGGGCGGGAATTTCTGGCAGAAATGCTGGCCGCCTACGAGGAACGGCGCGACACCGTGGTCAACCTCCTCGGCAGCATTGAAGGCATCTCCTGTGCCACACCGGACGGTGCGTTCTATGTCTACCCTTCCTGTGCGGGGCTGCTCGGTGCCACCGCGCCGACAGGTGAAAGGCTCGAAAACGACACCGCTGTCGGCAGCTACCTGCTCGATGCTGCCAAGGTGACGGTGGTGCCCGGAGAGGCCTTTGGTCTGCCCGGCCACTTCAGGGTTTCCTATGCCACCGCAATCGAAAACCTGGTGGAAGCCTGCGACCGGATCCGCCTCGCCTGCGAGAAACTGACTCTACCCTGAAGACTCCAAGACCTCGCGGTCAAGGTCACCCAGGCCCGTCGCAAGATCGGGGTAACGCGGCACCACACCCAGGTGCTTTCTCATCAGATTGTTGTCGATGCGTTTTGACTCCGCCAGATAGGACCGCAGCCCGGCGCTGAGTGCTTCCTCTTGCTGATCGCGGCCGATCACGGGAGGCTTTGGCAGTCCTGTCGCATCAGCGACCCTGAAAAAGAAATCAGTCATGCTGCTGGGATTGCCGTCACTGACGTTGTACACCCGTGCCGGCTTTTCGAGTCTGGCAGCAGCGAGACAGACCTCAACGAGGTCATGGGCATGAATACGATTACTCCACGGTGACACCTGTGGCGCCAGTACGGGCTTGCCGGCGCGTAACCTTTTCAAAGGCAGCTTTCCGGGTCCGTAAATACCCGCAACGCGGAGAACGACTGGCAAAACATCGCGACCTTGGCACCACTTTTGCAGTTTCTGTTCAGCGTCTACCCGGCGCTGACCCCGATCGCTCTTAGGATTCACCGGCCGGGACTCGTCTACCCATTCCCCACCACAATCGCCATAAACACCGGTTGTACTGATCAGCACGATGCGGACCGGCTCGAAGCCACGGCGAATCGCTCTAAGGCCCGCCGCCAGTCGCAGATCGAGCAGCCCTTGCGCCGGCGGTGGAACGAACCAGTAAAGCACCCGGCCGGTGAGATCCGGCAGGGGTTTCAAGGCCAAGGAATCGAGATCAACCGGTTGGGCATCGATACCGATACCGTTCAACGTCACTGCACTTTTGACCCGTCGCACCAAAGCCCCGACGCTGCCGCCGTCAGTCAGTTCACGGCGTGCCACTTGGCTGCCGACATAGCCACAACCGGCAAAGAAACTGTTCATGCCGATTCTTTCCGGGAACCCGGGTAGCGAGGTTTGTGCCGGCTGATCAATTCTGCCCGCATCTGGGCGTTCACCTTGAAGCCCTGAGCTGACCCGATGTTGTCAGGGTCGCGAGGGTTAGACCTGCCCGTTTGCAGATCACCTGGCCACTGACCTCGCCGGCCATGTCTGGCGGGGAGACATGCCCCTCTATTTTGGCGGTCTTGTCAGTCATCGAACAGCCTGCATCGTCCAACCGATCGATGTACGTAGCGTTGATCATCGTCTCGAAATCGTTGATCGAAGCCTGTACACCCCACTCGCCCGTATTGCTGACGACACCCAGGATCGTCAGCGTATCGATCTTCAGCTGGACCAGTCCATCTCTGCTGACCTCGACAACAGCAGCCTCGGTCCGGTCGTCGGTTCCTGAACCCCCACCCGCCAGGTCAGCGGTAGAATGCACCGTCAGTGTTCCGATATAAGTTCCGGCGTAATCACCGGTCGCGTCGCCTCGGCGAACACTGAGTTCAACACCACTGCTTGAAGAACTCGAGCAACCAC
>CAZVVN010000044.1:3225-26607 GCA_964630665.1 uncultured Acidiferrobacteraceae bacterium
TCGGCCACCGTCACTGTACCGTCGCTGGGATACGGCAGGCGGCCGCAGGTGAGCAGCTGACCCACACCAGGGCCACGGTTTCCTGCAATCACCAGCGTCTCGCGTCCGGCCGGCCATTCGGGGCCACCACCTGCAAGCCCACCGTCCAGGGACCGCCCGAGCAGCCAACGGCCAGAGCGGAAGCGATCAAGCTGCCGGGCAGTGCAGCTTCCAGCCAGCGGAGACCCCAGCAGGACCACTCGACCGTCAGCGGTCCACCTGCCACCCGCAAACAGATTTGCCAGCACGATCCCGCCCAGACTGTGTGCAACGAAGTGCAGCGGATTTCCGCGGGCTGAACCCTGCAGGACCTTCTCGAGGTGCGCTGCGTTTTCTGCGGGCAACCGCCGGCGGCGGCTGTAACGGAAAAGACGACAATTGAACCCATTGCGCTGGAGGCGCTGTCGGAGCAGCAGCATTTCCCAACCCGGCATCAGGACGCCGTGCACCAGGACTACTTCGTGTCCGGTCAGTGGATCCGCCCTGAACCCACACCGCTGTCCTGAACGCCCGGCGGTACCGGTGAAGCATGGTGAAGCACCATCTGCCAGCTGTCTTCGACCAAGCGATAAGCGTTGGTCGCCAGCACGGTGCTCTGGCTTAAGTCGTCGACCTGAACGACAGCGATGTTTTCGTAGACCAGGTGAACCGCGAGACCGTCACTTTCAAGGCAACGGACATGGCTGAGTGTAAAACGCAGTTTGATCTGGTGGCAGAAGATATCGCGCCAACTTCGGCGCACCGCGTCACGACCCTCGATGCGCTGCCCGAACGGATGAATGCAGAGCGCCTCGTGCTGGTGCCAGATCAACATCATCGCCTCGAGATCGGCGTGCTGGAACGCGTCATAAAAAGCCGTCTCGGCCGCCTGTGCTGAGTTGAATTTCATAAACAGGCCCCCTCGCCCGACGCTTGTTGAAGGGATAATCGTACATCAGAACCATTCCGACCCGGTGCTAGAATCGGCCATAACACCAACAATTTAGGCAACCGCGCTGGCGGATGTCAGCAGACCCAGAGGATATGCCATGGATGAAAAGACCCGAATCGAGTTGGAAGCGTCCGCCTTTCGGGGGCTCGTCGAGCACCTGCAGAAGCGAACCGATGTCCAGAACATTGACCTGATGAATCTTGCTGGTTTCTGCCGCAACTGTCTGTCCAAGTGGTACCTGGCAGCCGCCGGTGAACGTGGCGTGGAAATGGACTATGACCAGGCCCGCGAATGGGTCTACGGCATGACCTATGAGGCGTGGAAATCCACCCACCAGAAAGAAGCCTCCGCCGAACAGAAGACTCTTTTCGACCAGACCAAACCGCTGCACGCCGAGATCAGCGGCCACAACAAGGCCTGATCCGGGTCAACCTGGGCTCATGTTCCCCGATTGGATCAGCGACTGCTCACGCCGAAATGGCACCGCGTCAGGATCGGGGCGCTCATCGATCTCCCGGGCAAAGCGATGACCGTCGTAGACCGCCTGGGCGATGGTGGACGGTGCCAGGCAGTCGCCGATCCGCATCAGACTGAATGGCAGGTCGGCCAGTTGTGCCTCGTCCTGCCCGGCAACTGCAAAATACAGCGCATTGTCCGGCGCACGGGTTGTTACCAGGACCAGTGAAACAGCATCGTGCTGCTGCACCCGACCCGTTAAGTTGCAGCGGGTCTGGACCTGACCGGGCGACACTGCAGCGAGGGTCTGCTTGCACACCAGGATGACGCCCATCTCGAGCAACCGCTGCTCGATGCGATGCTGTTCCATGGTGTTCTGGGTCCAGTGTGAGACTTCCGGGCCCGGCGTTACGAGCGTAACGGCCAGTCCCATCTCTGCCAGCAACTCGGCGATCACGCCGCCCAGGTAGTAGTGATCGTCATCGTAAACCAGCACCGGCCCACGCTCAGGCCGCTGGCCGGCGATGATGTCGTCGGGCGTGTACAGCGCCGGGTGCGCCTCACAGCCGCTAACCGGCTGCCAGTTCGCCCGACCCACGCCATCGCGTCGCCACTGCGCACCGGTCGCAATGGCCACATGATCAGCACCGAATTCACAGATACTGCTCGCGTCCATTTCGCTTCCAGGGTAGAAACGCACGTTCGCAGACCGGCCAATCTGCCCCAGCCGGTAATCGGCGACGCGCTGGTAACTGGCAAGACCAGGCAATCGGGCTTCTGCCACGGCGCGACCACCACCTTCAGTACGATCGGCCAGGGCAACGTCGTAACCCCGCCGGCCGAGTGACATGGCCGCTTCGAGACCAGCCGGTCCCGCGCCGACCACCAGTACGGTTTTCGAAGCACCGCGCTCGTTCATGGACTCCGGGTGCCAGCTGCGCCGCCATTCTTCTCCCATGGTGGGATTCTGGGTACAGCGGATCGGGCTCTGCGTCCAGTCACTGGCCACACAGATGTTGCAGCCGATACATTCGCGGATGTCCTCCAGCCGGCCCTGCTCGATCTTGCTGGGCAGAAAGGGGTCGGCGATTGACGGCCTGGCAGCCCCGATCATGTCCAGCACACCGCGCTGAATCTGGGCCAGCATAGCATCCGGCGAGGTAAACCGGCCCACCCCCACCACCGGTTTGCTGGTGTAGCGCTTGACGAAGGACACGTACGGTTCCTGGTCACCCTCTTCACCAAAACGCGCGGTCACCGAATCGTTGGCCCAATCACTCACGTTCACATCCCAGATATCGGGCAACTCGGCCAGCATCTGCACGACTTCGCGGCCCTCACCGGCGCTGCAGATGCCCTCGTTCCCCATCAATTCGTCGACGGCAAAGCGAAATGCGACCCCGCAAGTATCGCCGACGGCGTCCCGCGTGTCCTCCAGCAGTTCACGGGTCAACCGCACCCGATTCTCCAGCGAACCACCATACTCGTCACCGCGCCTGTTGTAGCGGCGGCTGATGAAGTGCATCGGCAGGGTCAGGTCGTGACCGGCATAGACGTAGATAATATCGAAGCCGGCGTCGCGCGCACGCAGTACTGCCTTGCGGTGCCAGCGCCGGACATTGGCTATGTCACGCCGGGTCATGGCGCTGGCCTGGACGGGATCGTAGCCGGCGACCGCCATGTCGGATACAGCCATGACCGGCAGGCGGGAATAGCGGTTGGACACTGCATGGCCGTGGTGCATCAGCTCAATCGCTGCAAGTGAGCCGTGCGCATGGACCGCATCGACCATCAACGCCAACCGCTCCTGGTCGTGCCGGTCCCACAGCCTGCCCTCCTGATAGGGCAACACGTCACTGCTGGGATGAATATCGCATTCCTCCGTCGCGACCACGGCCCAACCGCCTTCAGCTTTCATCCCCCGCATGGCGGCCACACTGTTCGGCATGACGTGTCCCATGCCGTTGCAGTGTGGCACCTGATAGAACCGGTTGCGGGCCGTGACCGGCCCGATCTGTACCGGCTCAAACAGAACGTCGTATCTGGAATCCCGTGTCATCGTACTCTCCGGCCCAAGGCTGGTTCTGACTGGGCAATCCATCTGCAGGCCGCGGCATCAGCCATCCTGCCCACCCCCGAACAGATCGTCGAGCTTGCTGCGGGCCTGATCGGGCCGGGCAGACTTGTCGCTCACAGTCTCATCGCCAAACAGTTTGTCGAGTTCGGAACGCGAAGCCACTGACTGTTTTGAATCCACAGGACTGTAACCATCGGGCTGCAGGACAAACCAATCACAGAAATTCGCCTTCTCCCGGTCGCTGACCGACTCGGCCCGCGTTTCGTCACAGTCGCTGTGCAGTCTGGGATTCCAGTTACGGCACATGCGGCAGGTGTGCAACTGCGCACGGCACTGGGGGCACGCCGCATAGGTGGACAACGGCATGGGCTCGTCTTCAATCCTGGCACCGCAACCCCAGCAGAGCAGTTCCTGGTTCAAAATCGTCTCTCCGGCAGGTCTGAATGGCGCATCACTCAATGCGAAGCGCATTGCCTGCTCATTCAGTGTACCCGGAATTCGGATCTTTTCAGCACCCCGCGCCAGCATCTTGGACGCCGGGTCAACCGCCGCTCCAGACGGCGGGTGATCCTGACAAAGATCCGGGCCACACGGAGCAGCCTGACCTTGAGCCCGTTGTAGGAAAAGACCGAGAAGTAGATCGGCTGGTAACGCCACAGCGCATAGCGGTCAGTGCCGGCGAGTTCAGGACCGTGAAATGACCGGAACGCACTCAGGGTCTGGTAGTCCACCTCAGAATCCCGCGTTGCCGACTCGAAGTGTACCAGCCGAATCTGCGGCGACACCACGCAGCGTTGCCCCTGCAGGCGCGCCCGCTGACAGAAATCAACATCCTGGAAACTGTTCGGGAAAGCCAACGAGAAACCACCCAGATTCATGAAGGTCTTTCTCGAGCAGCACAGGAACGCACCGCTGATCGAAGTGGTTTCGTGGTCAGCAAGATAACGGTGCATGGGGTCCCCCACATCATCGGCATCCGGCGTCGGTGCATAGTGCACGGCAGAGTTCCGGCCGACATTGTCACCACAGGACTGCACCGTTCCGTCATCGTTCAGCAACATCCCGCCGACACAGGCGACATCGTCTTCTGCCAGCAGTGAAATCACTGCCGCGCTCCATTCCGGGCTCCTGATCTCGGTATCGTCGTTGAGAAAGATCAGCACGTCGCCGGACGCCTCTGATACGCCTAAGTTGCACTTGCGTGAGAAATTGAATCCTGGCCCGTCACAGATCGCGCGCCCTGGAAGATCCTGCCGGGAAAGAATCTGATCGGCCGCCGCACTGTCATCGTCGTGATTCAGAATGAGAATCACTTCAAGGTCCGGCGAGACGAGCTCAGGTCGGGGCTTTGCCGGCAGCGAGGCTCGAACCGATCGCAGGCAGTCTTCAAGCAGCGGCCGCCGGGTGCCGTTCACGAGCCGGGTGGTACCGAGCTTGCAGGGAATCAGGATTGAAATCATCGGCACCCGGGCCGGCACCAGCCGTGACCGATAGACACCAATATGTTCGGCTTGCCGGGCGCCTGAGCGGGTAAACAGGGCCGGCTCGACCCGGGCGACCACACCCCGCCGCTCGAAGTGTTCCCGAAGGGCGAGCTGCGAACGGTCCCGGCTGTCACTGGACAGGGTCTCACCCGAGCGTGACTGGGTCTGGTCCATGATCCGCCAGTGGTAAGCCACGGTCTCAGCGTGTACCGGGCTCACCTGTTCGCTCATCCGCAGCGCCAGGTCATGGTCCTGGCTGCCTTCGAAGCCCTCCCGGTAGCCGCCAACACGCTCGAAAAGATCGCGGGAGAAGATCTGCAGGTGGTTGATGTACATGGTCGAACGCAGCAACTGGGGGCTGTAGTCCGGCTTGAACATACGCCGAATGAGAAAGCCCTTGGCGTCGACCTGGATCTCGTCCGAGTAGGTCCAGGCTGAGTCATAGTAGCGGGCACATCGCAACAACTGCTCGAACCCCTGACTGACCACCACATCATCGTGGTCCACCGGCGCGAGCATCGTGCCTGTTGCAGCAGACGCGGCACTGTTAAGGGTGTACGAGACACCACTGTTTTCGGCATTTCTGAGAACGACAAGATTCGCGATACCGCTATCGGCACAACGATCAACGAACGCTCGGGTTTCAGGCCGCCGCGACTCGTCATCGACCAGTACCAGCTCGTGTTCGTTTCCAGCAGCTTTCAGTATGCTGTTGACAGACAGACGCAGAACATCGATATCAGTGTCAAAGACCGGCACGATGAAAGATACACGCATCATTTATCCTAAAAGCAAGGATTCATCCACTTGATGGCCTGCAGGTCGTCACGGTCATCGGTTCAATTCGGGTGGACCTGCCACTTGCGACCTGTCTGGCCCCGCAGTCCATCCACGATTCCCCGGCACATCATAAAGAGGTTGGTGATCCGCTGGTCGGCGAAAACCAAGAAGACAACAGCCATCAGAACAAGGCGTACCAGGTCGGCACATTTCCAGCGCGCAGCAGGGTAGACCCGCCGGTAGAGCAGCACACTGTTGCGATAGATATAGTAGTAACGGAAGGGCTTGTGCACCGGCAGGTGGCGCCAGCGCCCCAGCCATACGCGAAAGGTCCGCTCACCGAGGCTGTGCTCCATCAGCGCATCACAGACCCCGTACGAACGCCAGTTACGATGTTCGGCCCGAAGAAACCATTCGGTATCCACATGGTCGATGAACAGGTCCTCTTCCATGTCGCCGATCTCGTTCAGCGCCGTAGCCGAGAACAGCGTCCCCGACGAGATCAGCATGTCTGCCCGGATCAATTGTCCGCTGCGGTGGTCGCTGCAAAAACATTTTTCGAAACGCAATCGCCGGAATCGAACAAAAAACGACTGGTGCCCAGGTTGCTCGCCGAGGTATCTCGCGCCGACTGCAGCAATGCGCTGATCATCGCGCTGGAGTTCCTCCAGTTTCTGGGCCAGCACGCTGACCATGTCCGTACCGGGCAGAGTATCCTGATCCAGTATCAGAACGGCCCGGGCGCCGTTCTGCAACCCGCGGCGGATGCCGACATTGTGCGCATGCCCGACACCTGCATTGTCTCCCAGCGCGATGCACTCGGCACCGTCGAACTGGTTCACCAGCCCGGCGACCTGCTTGACATTCGAGGAACCGTCATCGACCACAATCAGCCAGGCGACCTGGCAGGCGGTACGGCTGATCTGATCGCGCAGAACCGACAGATCCGGGTTGAAAGTCGCGACAACCGCGGCGATTGGGATCGAGATTTCAGGGTGATTCAACGGGAGCTCAAGTCCTCTCAGCGCAACCTTGGCGCGTGAATTTGTTGCCGGACAGCGTATTCTCTACCCTGACAAACCTGTCGGTCGGCCGCAGTGGTGGTACCGGACGCGTTACATTACGCTGATACCCGTATTCTGCCTCTTTTTGGGGGCGCTAAAAACTCAACCCACATCAAATTGCCCATGTCTGATCCGAATAACAGCGTGTTACAGGACGAGTGCTTCTACGACGACCTGCACCAGACCCTGGAAACCGCCTGGATGCTGCTTTCCCAGGCCGCAACTGACAGGCATTCACCGATGCATACACCGGTCCTGGCCAGTATTAGCACTGACGGCAAGGCCTCAGCGCGAACTGCGGTGCTGCGTCACGTGGATCGACAAAACCACCAGCTGCGCATCCACACCGACATGCGATCCCCAAAAGTCGCCCAACTGTTGGACAGATCGCAGTGCCAGGTCATCGCCTATCACCCCGGCCACAAAGTCCAGTTGCGCATGGAGGCGAATGCCAGAATCCACAACGCCGACCCGACTGCCCGCAGTATCTGGAACGACACGCCCCTGTCGAGCCGGCGCTGCTACCTGGCCGAACACCCACCGGGTACCCCCAGCCCGGTCCCCACCTCCGGCCTGCCGGAGGCCGTTGCAGGCCGTGTGCCCGATGCATCAGAGTCCGAACCAGGGTTTGGCAAATTCGCCGTTTTGTTGATAACAATAGACACCCTGGAGTGGCTTTATCTTGCCGCGCGAGGACACCGACGGGCACGCTTCAGCTGGACTGCCGACAATAACCTGAACAGCGAATGGCTGACACCGTAGACCCGGGCAAGATTCAATATCCGTTGCCGAACGAAACATCGGTGCTCCACGGTGATCGTTTCAGTCCAGCCAGGTCCGATCTTTCCGCTTCGGCAACTCGTTGACAACCCCGTGGTGACCAGCCCTGCGGGGCGTTCGGGAAAGCCTCGATACCCGGTAGTGCAGCCGGACCGGCCGTATCCATCATGACTCGTGTCATTCGTGATGCTGACAGCAGCTCGTCAAGTGTGTCGCTATCTTAACCTGTACCCCGCCATCAGTTCGATTTCAGACGCGCGATCTCGGCTTTCAGGGCACGGTCTGGCAACGCTGCACAACAGCAACCGAATGCCAGGCGCAAATTCTGCAGCACGTCGCGCCGTCCGGTCAGTCCTAGAATCCGGGCACACTCGGCCCACGGGCGTTTCTGCAGCACTTTGACGATCAAAGCGATCCGGCCACTGTCATCCAGCGAAGGCATTGATTCCACCGAGAGGCTGTACCAGGCAACGGCCATCAGCTCAGCGACACTGTCCTCGTAACCCCGACGGCCGAAGGCAAATCCCGCCACCGTGCACCACGTACCGGCATCCGGCAGCGCTGCCCGCGGCCCGTCTTGAAGCAGCGACAGAACCAGTCGTGGGTCGACGCTCCGCAACGGATCGCCCAGTTGCTGAGGCATGCGACGATTGAAAAGTTCAGCGCAGCGACCCGCCAGGTCCCGGCCGGTTTCGGACAACGGCTTCAGCATCATCAGTGATCTGGCCCCGCTCGCAGCACCCCGGGTGATCCCGAGGCGGACCGGGTTGAAGCCGATGTTGCGCCAGAACGCCACCAGTTCAGGATCGGCGCTGTAACTCACCCCCAGACAGTCCACACCGGCATCGCCAGCACCGCGGGTCACGTCCCCGATCAACTGCCTGGCCAGCCCGCACCTTCTGAGATCTTCCCGGACGGCGATCCGGACCACACGCCGGTAGCGAAGCCGCGGAGCATCGGCGATTCCGAGGTGTGCGCCCAGTGACTCCGGGACCAGGTGCCCCCGGGGTCGGCGACGCCCATCGACGATATCCCGAGCTGCATCGCTGTCAAAGCCCCCTTCGTCGGCGATCAGCGCTGCGGCCACGACCCGGCCCTGGCAGCGGCTGACATGTACCGACACGCCGGGCGCGTCGAGCAGATAACGCAGGTCACTGGGCCGGGTTCGGTAATGAGATGCCACCAGGAGCCCGAACACCTGCTCGAGAAGCTCCGGGTCTTCGCTGAGCAGGTCGCGGTCGAGTTGCTCAAGGACACAGTGCGCTGGCGCTACGGCATGGTCAGACAGCGGGCCGTTCGCATCGGCATCCAGTAGCAACGCCCGGAAGACGAACCGTTCGACGGGATCGTTCTCGGCCCAGCGCACCGGCGTCGTCAGCACCACCCGGCGCAGGCCACGGCTGTGATCGCCGAGGTGCCGGCTGAGCCGCAGTTCAAAACCGCGCCCAGTGCCCTCGTAGCCATGCACCGTCGTTGCCAGCGCCAGCCGGCTGCAATGCTGGATGATCAAGGCCAGTCCCGGCAGCGGGATTGCCGCCGCTTCGTCCACCATCACCATGTCTGCACGGTCCACCTGATCTGAAATGCGGTCAGGCGCTAGGTACTCTATGCGAGCCTCGCCCAGTTGAATTCGGGCAGCTGATCTTCGTGCACCAGGCAGCAGTTGGGCCGCATGGTCGAGCAGAGTTGAGACGCTGTCGCGGCGCGGCCCGGTTACGATGATCCGCTGTCGTCCCTGCTGTAACAAGCGGGCTGCTGCGATGCCCAGAGCTGCCGATTTACCGCGTCCCCGGTCGGAAATCAGTACCGCTGGTTTGCGCCGTTTGCCGTCGCTCGCCCTGATCACGGCGGCAACCGCCTGAGCCTGGTCAGTCGTCAGGCAGTCGGGATCCTGGTCTGCCCCGATGCTCGACAACGGCACCGCGGTCACAGAAGGTATGCTTCCCTCAACGCCACCGCCTTGTGTCACTAGGAGTACTGCGGTCGCCTCGAGCACCCGCCGCTGCAGGTAGCAGAACCAGCGCCCGGAGACTGCCGCAGGACCATGCCCCCAGGCCGCGATACGGGCCCGCTCGGGATCGGCGTAGGTCGGCCAGTCCGGCACAGGTGGCATCAACAGGCACAGCAGCCCACCGCCCCGCACGGTGCCGCTGACAGCGCCAAGGGCGTCGACATTGAACCCGGACCAGCCATCGAAGATCACCGTGTCGAACTCCTGGCCCAGTACCCGGTCGGCGCGCGATGCGGACAGCGTTTTCACACCCGGGGTGATGTGCCTGCCGATCCACAAGACACCGCCAGCGGGATACCCAGCGGCTATGCCGCGGGCCGCATCGACACACCAGGCTTGTTCTCCACACAGGACCAGCGCCGAGCGATGCTTGTTGGCCCGCGCAACCCGTTGCAGGTCAGCGATCAGGTCAGATAAGGACGGCTCTGGCGTCGTTTGAGGCATGGCCTGGTGGAACCCGGCTCGGGCGAGGGTTGTGTCTGCTCCAGTTCACCACACCTGCCCTGTGACTGTCACTCTACAGGCGGGCGGGCTCAGAACGACAGAATGCAGCTTAAGAGTCAGGCAGACTTGAATCCCAGGGCCCGCCAGCGGTCGGCCAGCTTCATCAGCCGGTAGACTGACTCCGCAGCCAGCGGCCCGAACAGACCACCGTTCCAACAGAATCCGAACGGTGCAAGCCGCTTCCAGCGGTCGGATTCTCCGCTGATGCCCTCGGCCACCAGTCGCGCCGCCACCGGCGCCGTGTTCAGGCCGTGGCCACCAAAACTGGTGCAGGCCCAAAGATCATCGGCCAGTGGCCCCACCTGGGGCATCATGTGGCGGGCGTAGCCCATCAGTCCCGACCAGGCAAACTCCACCGCAACGCTGCCGTCTCTGCCGGCCAGAGCCGGAAAGAATCCGGCGATGTCGCGACCCATTCTGGTCGCGATCCGCTCCGGAGCGTGCCGACCGAAGGCCGTGATGTCGCCACCCCACAGCAGCCGGTCACCCGCCACGATGCGGTAATAGTTTCCCGCCCTCCGGTCGTCGGATACCGCATCGGTTGTCCGGATCACCCGGCCCAGTGCTGGCAATGGCGGTGTCACAACGATGTAGGTGGTGATCGGCAGGAACATCTTTCGCAGTCTGCCGACTTCGCGCCCACCGTAACCGCCGCAGCACAGTACCAGTCGTCGTGCCTGGATCGACCCCTGCGGGGTCCGGACCTGCCAGCCAGCGGGCGTCCGGCTAAAACCCAGCGCGGGCGTCGCCTCAAACAACTCCGTGCTCGAAGGGTCCAGTGACGACCTCAGCGCCCGACACAACTGCAGCGGATCGCAGTGAAAAGCCCCAGGATCACGAAGCCCCTGGTGATAGCGCCGGCTGTCAAGACGGCTGCGCACCGATTCGGTATCCAGGTATTCGATGTCGTATCCGTAACGGCGTGCCAGGTGGTCGCGGCTGCGCTGCAGCGCGTCAGCCGCATCGAAAGTCGACACCTGGAGCTTGCCCCAGGTCAACTCGGCGTCGGCCGCCTGCAGTGTGTCGCGGACCATCGAAAACCCTTCCCGCGAGAGCTCGAACAGTTCACGCGCCGATGCGACACCCAGTTTCTTCTCGATCGCCGCGTGAGTGGCTGCCCAGCCCGGGCTACAGAACCCACCGTTGCGCCCTGAGGCACCGGCACCGATCTGGCGGGCCTCGATCAGGATCGACGAAATGCTGCGCTGCCCCAGCGACTGAGCGAGGAACAGCCCGGCAAGGCCGCCTCCGACGATACAGACATCGGTTGCTTTGTGACCGTGCAATACCGAGTGCAACTGTGCCTCCGGCGCATTGCGGGCATACCAGGTGCGCTCGGCACCAAGCCCGGGCTGAGGTGTGAGGGGCATCTGCTGCGCCGGGTCCGGTGGTTCGGCTTCAGCGACGGCGGGTTGTCTGATGCCACCCGCCCCGACTCCGGGCGGACTGCAACAGCGGTACGTCGCGCCGTTTGAACAAAGGCACCAGGACGAGACCGGCCACAAATCCTCCAATGTGGGCGAACCAGGCCACACCAGGGCCGCTGCCGGCTGCCAGCGAGCTGAAGATCTGCATCGCGAACCAGATGACCAGTACGATCCCGGCGCTCAGGCGCATCGTGTGCAGGAAGAATCCGAGCGGCACGACCACCAGCACCCGGGCTCGAGGATAAAGCAGCAGATAGGCCCCGAGAACACCGGAGATCGCACCGCTGGCGCCGATCATCGGCACGGTCGAGTGCGTGTCGGGCAGTGCCTGTGCCAGTACCGCCGCGATGCCGCAGAGCAGGTAGAACACCAGGAAACGACCCCGACCCATGGCATCTTCGATGTTGTTACCGAAGATCCAAAGATAGAGCATGTTGCCGGCAAGATGCATGAAGCCGCCGTGCAGGAACATTGAAGTAACCGGTGTCAGAACCGGCGCCACCCACTCCAGTTCCGTGGGCAGCCTGGCATGGTCGAAGATGATCGCCGGTATCACCCCCAGGGCGTACACAGCCTGTGCCTGGACAGGCCCCAGTGACCACTGCCACAGGTAGACCACAATACAGATCACAATCAGAGTTACCGTCAGAACCGGTGCGGTCTGGGTCGGATTGTCGTCGTGCAGTGGAATCAAACGCGTCTGTACCAGAGGGGGGGTGAAGCCCTATTCTAAAGTGGCCCGGGAAATACTCAGTACCCTGAAGCAGCCGCTGCGGAAATGGAAACGGACCGAACTCGCTCGGTACACTGGCCTGTCAGTCAACCGACGCTGGCAGCGAGAGACGATGATGCAGGCCTGACGCCCGGCGCGCACGCTGACTGACCGCGGCAGCGAGGATCTCACGGCTGCCCCAGATGGCAACACTGCTGACCGCCCGACTGAGCGCCGTGTACAGCAACTCGCGCGACAGCACAGGCGAACGCCGGTCAGGCAGCACCAGAATCGCCCGATCAAATTCCGAACCCTGGGATTTGTGCACGGTCATCGCAAAAACCGTTTCGTGCGGCGGCAGACGCCCTGGCCAGATCGCGCGAAATCGCCCATTAGGCAATGGGAAGTACACCGCAACCTGTCCCGGCCGGTCCGGGTCATCAAGCGTGACACCCACATCACCGTTGAAAAGCCCCAGGGCATAATCGTTGGCCAGAATCATGACCGGCCTGCCCGGATACCAGATGGTTCCCGGCTGGATCAGTCCGGCATCGACAAGCTGCAACTCGACCAGCCGGTTGACACCGCTGACACCGGCCCATCCGGCGCGATGGGCGCAGACAATTCGTAGATTGTTGAACCTGTCCAGAACCTCCCCGGCTGGTGCGCCGTCGGCTGCCAGACGCAGATTCTGGCTATAGTGCGGCAAAGCATGCACCTTGAGGAGCCGGGAGAGTTCGTCCACTGTAGTGCAACTCTGAAGGGCCGTGTCAACCGAGCCGGGTTCTTCCAGGCACTCCAGCACCTTACCCATGTCACCGGTTTTCACCGCCTTGCTGAGCCGCCCGATGCCGCTGTCGCTGGCATAACGCCAGCTTTGTTCCAGCATCGCAACCGACCCGCAAAGCGGCGCAGTTCGTTTAACTGCGGGCGGATCGGCCCCGGTCAGCCGGCAGATCCTGGCAGCCAGATCGGCCGGCAGTCCTTCACTGCCGGCGCAGATGTCGTCCAGCACCGAACCGGCCTCCACCGAAGCAAGTTGGTCCCTGTCGCCGAGCAGAATCAGCCGCGTGTGGGCGGGAATGGCGTCGACCAGCTTCACCATCAGGCCGAGATCGATCATCGATGCCTCATCGACCACCAGTACCTTGCAGGTCAGCGGGTTGCTGGCGTGGCGACGGGGCGTACCGCCGGTCGCCCGGATGCCGAGCAGGCGGTGCACGGTCGTGGTCTCGGTGGGAAATCTCACTCCTTCGAGCCCGGGCAGGTCTGCCGCATCAGCGAGGACTTCGCGCAGGCGGGCCGCCGCCTTACCAGTCGGCGCCGCCAGTGCGATCTGCTGCGCCTCGATACCAGCCAGTTTCTGCAGCAGCGCGAGAACCCGCACGACAGTGGTTGTCTTGCCGGTGCCGGGCCCACCCGTGATTACGGTAAACGGACGGAGTATGGCAAGGGCAGCTGCAACCCGTTGCCACATCGCTTCCGGCTGCACCGGAAAAAACATATCCACAGCCCGCGCCACGACGGCATCGTCCACTTCGAAGTCAGCCAGCGCCGCACGGGCCAGCAGGTCCCCGGCCAGCCGCTTTTCCCATTCCCAGTAGCGGTACAGATAGAGCCGCCCATCGGGTTCGAGAATCAGCGGGCGCGACTCACCCGGCTGCCCGACCGATTCCGAGTGCTCGAGTGCCTTGCGCCATTCAGCCAGTGCCGGTGCCACGATCTCGTCTTCGGCTGTGTCCGACAGCAACCGCCGGCCGGCTTCGTCGTCGAGACGCAGGCAGACGTCACCGGCGACCGTGCGCTCGCTGACCAGCGCTCCTGCTAGCAACACCGAAGGCCCGGCGCTCGGGTCCAGCCGGCCCAGCAACTCGGCAAAATGCCAGGCGATGTCACTGAGTTCCCCACGCCGGCAGGCCGAGCGAAGCTGGTTGAGTAGCGCACTCATTCAGCGCCGCTCAACTGGTGGTCCAGTGCTTCGACCAGGGCCCTTTTGGGCCGATCGAAAAACACGCCGCAGCGGTGACCCAGAGCCGGGTCCATGCCGCGGAGAAAGAGATAATAGGCACCTCCGAAATGCCGCTCGTAGTCATAATCGGGCAGCCGCGTCTGAAGGTATCGGTGCACAGCTACGGTGTAGATCAGATATTGCAGAGGGTAGTGTTCGCGCGCCATGACTTCGTTCAGCTGGGTCAGTCGATAACCATCGGGTGTCGCACCCAGAAAGTTCGACTTGTAATCTGCCAGGTAGTACCTGCCAGCAGCCTCAAAAACCAGATCGATAAATCCGTGCATGAACCCGGCACTGGCCTGGAATCGCAGGCGTTGCAGACTGTCGGCGATCATCTTAGTGTCGCCGAATCCATGGCGGGCGATCAGATCACTCAGGCCGCGGCCATCGAAGCCGGCCATCGGGTAATAGAACGACATTTCATCGACCCGCTGCTCGCGGCTGACTGCAACCAAGCGTAACTTCTCCCGCGGATCCAGCGCCGTGTTCAGGACCCGCTCGACCATTTCGGCAATAGTGGCGATCCAGTTGCTGCCGAACCCGTGCGCCTTCAGCACTCGTTCGATCACCGCCTCGCGAATCCGGTTGTCGGGATCGCTGAAGTCCAGTTCCTCGAAGACCTGATGAAGACAGGTGCCAGCCCGGGCACCACGCGGAAAAGCGAAGATGCCCTCGCCTTCACCGGCCTGGGCCTCGGTCACCAGCCGGCTGTCATGATCAGGTAACTCGCTGTCGTGCCCGGTTGCAAGGGCGCTGAAGCTGGCCAGCCGCCAGGACTGCTGCGGCGCTCGGTTGAGCTCACGGGCGGCCAGGGGGGTCTTGAATATCGTAGCCGATGGTTCTGGCGGGACCTGATCCTCGGGGACCTGAGTCAATTCAATATTGCCCTTGGAGCGTCTGGCCAGGCGTTCCAGGTCGTGACCGATGTCAGCATCGCTCAGCGACCTGAAATGCGTTGCAAGCACCGACAGAGGATCCCCGCCCGGTGAGATTATGGGCCTGTGCAGCAGCCAGGCCAGCGGCGAGGTGGCGGCCTCGTTGACCGCGCCCCAAGCCAGATAACAGCGGCTGCGAGCGCGGGTCAGCGCCACATACAGAAGACGCAGACTCTCGGCCAGTTCTTCCCGGCAGGCACTGGACAGGTTCTGTTCAAAGTCCTTGGAACCGAAATCGACGGTGGCCTGGTTGCCGGATCCGCTGTCATGGTAGACAAACTGCTGGCGCTGAGTCACGCGCAGGCCGCCACTCCAGGCAAACGGCAGAAAAACCACCGGGTACTCCAGTCCCTTGCTGCCGTGCACCGTAACGATCCGAACTCGATCCTCGTCACTTTCAAGGCGCATCAATGACGGTTCATCTCCTACCGGTGGGTCGTGGCAGACAGCCGAGAACCATTTCAGCAGACCGCTCATGCCGCCGCGCCGCTGACCCTGGGCATGAATCAGTTCGGCCAACTGAAGCAGATTAGTCAAGCGCCTCTCACCATCGTCGAAGCTGAGCAGCCGCTGATACAGGGCTTCGCAGGAGGCCAGTTCGCGGAACATACGCATGAACCCGTGATCCCGCCACAGATCCTGGTAACGGTGAAAGCGCACCACATACGCCTCCCAGTCACGCTCGGTCGCGGCCAGCGAATGCAGCAGGGTGCCGTCACCGCCCATCAGATCAGTCAGCAGGGCAGCCCGCACCAGCGACTCCCGGCCGGGCTGAATGATCGCAATCAGTAACCGTTCGAGCTGCTGGGCCTCGCCTGTTCGGTAGACGCTGTTCTGGGACTGCCGAACGCTTGGTATGCCAGCGCTGTACAGCGCATCCTCGACCGTTGTGGCTTCGGCGTGAGTGCGCACCAGAACAGCAATATCGCCGGGCTTGAGCGGTGCATCATCAATCCGGGCGGGCAGGGCGAGAAGCCGTCCGATCTCACTGGCGGTTGCAGCTGCACAGCGACTGCCCGCCTGATACTTGGGGATCGGTTTCCCGGAATCGTCTCGGTCCAGTTTCCAGATGACCACCGCCGGCCCTTCCAGGGTGTGCTCAGTCAGATGGGGGCTGTCGACGAGGCCCGGTTGAGCGTCCTGAAATTCAATCTCACCGAGCAGAAAAGCACCCGTTTCAGCGCGGCGCTCAAAGAGCAGGTTCACCGCGTTGATCAGGGCCGGGGTTGAGCGCCAGTTCTGGCCCAGGGTGTAGCCGCGGTCGGCATCCTGTCGCGCCCCAAGGTAAGTGAAAACGTCAGCGCCACGGAAGCTGTAGACCGCCTGCTTCGGATCACCGACCATGAACATCGGTTGACCGGTGCTGTGGTAGATCTTCCTGAAGATCCGGTACTGGACCGGATCGGTGTCCTGAAACTCGTCAATCAGGGCTGCCGGGTAATCGGTCCGGATCTTCTCGGCCAGGACCGTACCGGATGGCCCATCCAGGGCTGTCGCCAGGTTGGTCAGCAGATCATCAAAGGCCTGCAGGTGACGCGCGGCTTTTCGTTTGGGCAACTCGGTGGTCACGACGTCCAGCAGTCGGTGTCTGAATACAGCGTAGCGCTGCTCATACAGCGACTCCAGTTCTTCCAGACTCGTCACGAAGGCATCGCAGGCATCAAAAAACGGGTTGGACAACGCGCTACTGCCCTTTTTGAGCGAGCCGGGCTGCGCCAGCACTGTGGCCTGAAAACGGTCGAGGTATTTGAACTTTCGCAGCAGGCCAAAATCGGGCCGCAGACCCGCCAGCAGCTGATCCATCTGTTTGAGCCAGCCCGGCACACTGGCCAGGCGGTAACGCGTGCGGTTGAGACGCTTGTCCTCGAGAAGTGATTTCTCCACTGCCTGGCGATGGGTCCGCCACAGGCTGCGCAGCATTTCAAAACGTTTCATCAGCGTCTTTTCAGCCGGACCGGCCGCAGCGGGTTCCGCCAGAGGGGCGACCCGCAGGTACGGCTTGCCGCTGAGGTTGTCCAGCACCTCGAGCAGTGCCTCCGGTTCGCTGACGCCGCCGGCGTGCAGCCAGTCGACCCACAGAATTCCGGCCGGATACAGCTCGCGGCGCCAGAAATCATCGACCACTTCGACCAGGATTTCGCGCTCATCGGTCAGCAGCTCCGATTCGAAAGGTAAAGCGCTCTCGAATGCGCTCTCAGCAAGCACCCGCCTACAGAAACCGTGAATCGTGAAGATCGCCGCCTCGTCGAAATCGACCACAGCACGCTGCAGACGCCGCTCGACAAGGTCCATATCCGAGTGTGCTGCGAACAGCGGGTCCACACCGGCATTTCCCTGACGGCAGGCTTGCAGCGCCTCGACCAGACGTGAGCGGATGCGCTGGCGCAGCTCCCGGGTTGCGGCATGGGTGTAAGTCACCACCAGGATATTTCCGACGGCAATGTCTTTTTCCAGCACCAGGCGTAGGTACAACGCGGCGATCGTCCAGGTCTTACCGGTACCGGCCGCAGCCTCGACCAGATTTGAGCCTCTCAGCGGTACCGTGTAGCTGTCCATTGGAACAAGCGCCTTCACAGAACCTCCTGCGTGTGTTCGATAAGTGGTGCGAAGACTTCATGCGCCAATTGTTCAAACTCACCATCCAGCAGGTCAGAGTCAGAATCACGGAACGCCAGTTGAAAGTAGGCATCCTCGCTCTCACCCCGCGTGAACGGGCTGCCCTGCCAGATCCTCAGAGCTGCTTTCATCGGGTCACCCCCGGCGCTGGCATACTCCCAGGCGCTGCGCGGGAAGAATGGTAACGGCCGGGTCAGGCCCTCTCGGTACAGCGCCAGCAACCCGGCCAGAAGGTCGGCGGGACGGCCGACAGCAGTAAATTCCAGCACCCGGTCAGGCCCCATCAGGGTGCTCCGGGCCGCGGCTACCTCGTCACAGGCGTTCAGGCAAAGGTGTGAAAGCCAGAACTGGAGTCGATCGCGGGCGGCAAGGTTCATCACGCTGTAATCGACCATTCCCCCGTCACTCAGTGGTTGGAGGCGCGCCAACAGCCGGGTACCGGCGATGTCTAAACTCAGCTCCAGCGGCGGTTGCGCTTCTTCGGATGGCACCGCCAGAAGTCGTTCGGTCAATGGGCCCAGACGCTGCCACTCGACCTCGGCCACTCTGTCGCCGGGCGTACCACCGGGCAGGTGACCTGCTGCTCGCAGCCGGGTTTTCACGGCCTCGAGGCTGTCTCCACGCTGTTGAGCAGCCAGAATCATTTTGCGTAGCGCCAGAACATCGTAAAAACCAAGAACAGTCGGCTCGCGGGTCTGAAGCCGGCCCGCGACTGTCTCCAGGCGCACGTCGAGGCGCTCGCGCAGCAGGGCCCGGGCCGGGTTGGAGAAGAACAGCACCAGGTTTTCCAGCGTGACCGCTTCAGCCGGTTCAGCAACTGGCAGGGCACTTGCCAGCAACGCCCGGGGCCTGTCGATGGGCGTCGTGTCCGGCCGAATGAGCTCGTGCGCATAACTGAACAGCCCGGCACTGCTGCCGTCGAAATAGCGGGGGCTGAAAGCCTGCATCGGGTGCTCGACGGTCATGCCATCGCTCGGCCGGTCGCCGGCAGGCCGGGTACAATTGCGGTCGAAGTAGTCCCGCAGTTCACTGACCAGCACTGAAGGCGGCTTCACGCTGTCGTCGCGAACATCACGTCCGGTACAGCTGATGTAGAGACACTCGCGTGCCGACATCAGTGCCTCCAGAAACACCTGGCGGTCCTCGTCGCGCTGCCGTCGGTCACCCGGCCGGGGCTGCAGCCGGACAAGGTCGAAACCACAGCGGTTCTCGCGCCGTGGGAAGGCCTCGTCGTTCATCCCCAGCAGACAGATAAGCCGCGCTGGCAGGCAGCGGCCCGGGGCCAGTGCGGCAAAGGTCACGGCGCCGCTTAAGAAATGGCCCCTGCCTGGCACGGCCAGCCGTTGAATTAGGTCCTGTCGTAACACCGCCAGCTCCACAACACCGCTATAGCCGCCATGACTAGCGATCCTGGCGCTGGCCGCCAGCGCATCACGCACGACCCTCAGTCCGGGCTCACTGTCGGCACTCGTCACAAAAAACCGGTCGAGCAGGCCGTTCAGCCGTTCTGTCCAGTCGGCGACGGTATGTACTCCGCTGAGCTGGCGGCGCAGGGCGAAGACCCGTTCCAGATAGCTGCAAAGCCGACCCACGGTCTGTGCTTCGGCTGTGTCGGAAAGCGCCCAGGGAGAGACCCCGCCGAACAGCACATCGCTGTCCGGCAGTGCCTGGCCCAGTACCAGCCGGTCGCTGCCGTTGCGCCAGGTGTGGTCTGCACCAAGCGGTAGATCCAGGGCCGTCACATCGTCAGCATCGACGCCCCAGCGGATTCCGGTGTCACGTATCCACTGGTGAATCCGATCGACGTCACTTTCGGACAGGTCGAAGCGCCGGCGTAGAGCCGGTTCATCCAACGGCGCACTGACAGCATCAGCGTCGAAACGACCCGTGGGCAGATCCAGTAACGCGAGAAAAGTCTCCACCAGCGGCCACTGCCCCAGTGCACCGCGGTCTGCCACCCGGAATGGGATCCTTCGTCCTTCGCCCGCGGCGCCGAAAACCGCATCGATATACGGTGCGTAGTTCTCGATCTCCGGTACCAGCACCAATATGTCGGCTGGCGTCAGTGATGCATCCTGTCGAAAGTGCTCGAGCAGCTGATCGTGCAGAACCTCGACTTCGCGCATCGGCCCGTGACAGACGTGCAGTTGTACGGAGCCGTCACCGGGCTGAGCCTTGCCGGTCGGCTGCCCGGCGCCCCCTTCGCGCAGGTAAAAGATGTCAGACTGCAGTTGCCCCAGCAGGCTCTGTGCCGAAGGCGCACTGAACACATCCTCCTCGAGCGCATCCAGCTCCACCAGCTGGGCGAAGTGTTCCCGGCCCTGTCGCCCCATGGAGGCGAGCAGGCTGTTGCCGGTGTCCAGGTAACCCCCGAGCGCCTGGTCACTGCCCAGTTCCAGCCGCGCCCTCTCCTTGTCACTGACGATGTCAGCCCAGAACGCCTGGGAAAAATTGAGGGTGTACAAGTGAATGTCGCAGTAGGCAGCGACAGATACCAGCAGTTCCAGATACACACGGGAGAGCCGCGGTAGGGCGAACAAGCTGATGCGCTGCGGCAGCCGGGCACGACACGCCGGGTTGCTGCACAGAACGGCCAGCAATTCTTCGCCCAGCTTCAGCCAGTGCCGATCGTCGCCACCGGCGACCATCTGCTGCCAGAGTATCCCCTGCCAGTGATCGGCGTCGCCGCCTTCGAAACGACGGATCCAGTCGGGCCGGAAGATAAGGTACTGCTCGAACAGCCGGCCCAGGCGTTCGGCCAGCTGCCAGTACTGTAGCGGTGAAGCGTCCCGCAGGTAGTTGGCCAGAGCGCCGTGCTGGCTGACTAAAGAGTCTTTGTCTAGAAGTGCCAGTACCCGCCAAGTCAGCGCCTCGGCACTGAAGCTGTTGACCTCCGGCACGTTCGGTAACACCTGGCGAAACAACCGCCACAGCAACTCCGCCGGGAACAGCATCTCGGTGTTAGCAACGATACCCTGCGCCGTAGCAAGACGCAGGGACAGCCAGCGCGCCACGGCATGCCCCTGGACCGCAATCAGTTCCGGCTCAAGCGCTGAACCGAAGGAGCTTTCCCGATCCTGGACCAGGCGCTCGGCGAGTGCTTCCAGCCGATTACCGTAACAAACGTGGAGCAAACCCGTGCCTGTCAGCGAAATGCGACATGGACATCATCTTACCGCGCATTGTCCACACCGAGTGGCTCTCCAGGTGAGCCCGTGGTGTCAAGGGTTGCGTTGGGCGCGACTTTCGCTGACTTCGCGGCGGGCGATCCAGGTAGCAGAAATCACGATCAGCCCGGCCCCGGCCCAGATCCAGAAATCGGGCCGTTCACCGAACATCAGCAGCCCAAGCAATGTGGCCCAAACCAGCTGCAGGAACGAAAACGGCTGCAGGGCGGTCAACTCGGCTGCCTGGAATGCCCGGTTCAGCGTGTAGTGCCCCGAGGTAGCCAGCACGGCCGTGACAAACAGCAGGACCAGTTCCTCCAGCGTCGGTGTTCTCCAGACGACCAGCGCCAGCGGCAGCAGCGTCACGGTACAGAACAGCGAAAGCAGAACCACGATCAGGGAACTGGGCTCGGTACGGGTCGCGACCTTGGCCAGCAGCAGCGAGCAGGCGAACAGCGGTGCCGCCGTCAACATAGCCAGTGCTCCGACATCGATGATCCTAAGACCCGGGCGCAGCACAATCAGGGCACCGGCAAAACCGAGCACGATACCCGCCACGCGGTAAGCCCGCAGGCGTTCGCCCAGCAGCAGCATGGCGCCGGCAGCGGTGAAGATCGGGGCGGTGAAACCGAGCGCGGTAACCTCGGCAATCGGCAGACGGCTCATGGCGTAAAACCACAGCATCACCCCGATCCCGTGCACCAGACCTCGGGCAGCGTGCATACGGATGCGCGCAGCCAACAAAACGGGCAGGCCGAGTCGCAGAATCACCGGTATCACCAGCACAATGCCGAACGCATAGCGGATGAAAGCCGCCTGTATGGGGTTCATTTCGCTGCCGAGGTAGCGGACGATCCCGGTGACCCCGACGAACAGGACACCGCTGACCAGCATCCATCCGACCCCCCTGACGTTACTCTGAAACAGTCGACTTTCCTGTGACGAAACCGGGGCGAGCCTGCGTAAGCGGCACTTCAGTACTGTGCAAGGGTAGCAGCGAGCTGTTCCTGCACCCGATTTCTTAGAGTTACCGGTGCGAGTACTTCGACGTCGGGACCGTGGCGCAGAATATCCATGACCAGTTCCGTCTCTTTGGAATACGGTACGGTCAGGCGGTAACTGCCGTCGCTCTCAAAATACCCGGCCTGACGTGAATGCCACTTTTCAGAAGCCACCCAGCGGGCCGCGGCGGGGCTGAACCGCAGGATCGCCTGGTAAGTTTGTTCGCCTGCGAATATACCGTAGCCTGCACCGAGGGCCTTCTCCAGGGCACTTTCGCTGACCTCCTTTGCCGACTGCGTCTCGCACAGTTCAGCCCGCTCGATCGCGTCAACGGCAAAGCTGCGCAATCCCTTACGCAGATGGCACCAGCCGTCGAGATACCAGTTGTCCCGGTAGTGGGCCAGCCGCTGTGGCGACACCTGCCGTTCGCTGTGTTCGCCGGTTTGCCGGTTCAGGTGCCGGATTATCAGCCGCCGCCGCCCCAGCAGGGCATGGGCAATAGAGCCGAACACGCGGCTGTCGTTCTGCCGGGACGCCATGTGCAGGACCCGAATCCTTTTTTCGACCTCCCGTGCCGAATGGTCACCGCTGTCGAGCAACCGGCGCACCCGTGCTCGCAACGGTTCGATGTGCGGTTCCAGCAGTCCAGGCTGCAGACTGGTCAACAGGTGATCCATGGTCAACAGCGCGTAGACCTCCGAGGCGTTGAACCAGAGCCCCGGCAAAGCATAGCGGCTGTCTTCGTTGTCTTCATCCGGCCGGTAGCAGTAGCCCCGAAGGCCCGGGTCCCACAGGATCGGTGCGGCCATCCGGTCGCGCATGTACTCCAGATCACGCCGCACCGTGGCGCGGGAGACCTCGAGCTCCGCCATCAACTGGCGCAGCGAGACCGCCCGGCGGTTACGCAGCAGACGATCGATGGTGTAGAAGCGTTCGGTTCTGTCCACAGCGCCGCAGCACGAACCTCAGGCCGCCAGCCGGTCGGTCTTGTCTGCCATGATCAGATCGTTGACGTGCAGGTCACGAATCTTGTGGGTCCACCAGCTCACCGTCACCCTGCCCCACTCGGTCAGCAGTGCCGGGTGGTGACCTTGCTCTTCGGCCAGCGCAGCCACGCGGTTGGTGAACGACAGGGCCTGTTCAAAGTCCCCGAACTGGAAGACCCGTTGAATCCTGGGTTCGCCGTCGACCACCAGTCGCACCCAGTCGGGATTGTCATCGAGGAACGCCTTGATTTGTGCTTCGCTCGCCGGTGGAGCGCCCACCCGGCAGGCCTCACATGTCATGTCACTGTAGCGGTTCATGGTTTGTCTCCCGGCTGTTATAACGGTTTCCGGGGTGGGTACTGTATCGCAACATCCGGCCGGCTAGAATAGCCTACCGTTT
>CAZVVN010000045.1:0-26578 GCA_964630665.1 uncultured Acidiferrobacteraceae bacterium
AGAGCCGGTTCATCCTGTTGCATGAGATCCGCCAGTAGTTCCCGCGACCAGTACAACCCGGTAAAAATCGGTACCCGGTACCCTTTGACGTTTTCGAACAGGACAGCGCGCGGTCCGGATTCGAAGCGAGCAGCAATGCCCGCCAGATCAAGTTTTGGATCGACCTCGGCTGTGATTCGTACCAGTCGACCCCTGTCGTCCAGGTAGTCGATGATCGTTCTTAGGTCGGCGATTGTTTTGGCGGACATCTTTCAGGTGTGTTGGGTAAGTGACTCGAACCCGGGTCCTTTCAGGCCCTTCCCGGGCAATCTCATGTCAGGAGCATACGGTGAAAGTAGAGGTGGTTCAAGGGATTACGAGTCAGTTCGTATCTAATTTCTGGAAAGAAAACGGGCTTGGTCATGGTGAACTTGGTCGAGATCTTTTTGTGCCGGCAGTGACGTTGCACCCGGTTAC
Organism: uncultured Acidiferrobacteraceae bacterium; assembly: GCA_964630665.1. Classification (GTDB taxonomy): domain Bacteria; phylum Pseudomonadota; class Gammaproteobacteria; order Arenicellales; family UBA868; genus UBA9619. Next base: position 457 of record CAZVVN010000045.1, read on the forward strand.
GATACATTTGCCTTGAAAAAGAAGGACTTCGGATTGTCTTCTAGAATACTGGATTTTTCAGCTTGGGACAGGATCTGGGATGAACGAACCAGGTTCCCCATTTTCTGCTCACCAAGGGGAAAGGGATAATCGGTGCCTAACATGACGCGATCGGCTCCCATGACATCGACCAGTAGTCGCAGTGCACCTTGATCAAAAACCGCAGAATCGACCGAGAACCGATCAGTGTAGGTCGATGGCAACTGTGGGCAGTGTTCCCGAACGATGTCTCGGTGCTGCCAAGCATTGTCCACTCGGCCCAGCAGAAAAGCAAAGCTGCCACCGCCATGGGCAAAGCAGATCTTCAGAGACCTGGGCAGGCGCTCGAACGCACCAGAGAGGATCAGATGCAGAATGGACAATTGGGTCTCCGCCGGCATGGCGACCAGCCACTGTAGCATGTGCCGATCCATTCGTTTGCGCCCGAGCATATCCCACGGGTGAATCAGTACTGGTGCCCCCACATCGGCACAGTGGTGTAGGAAGGTAATCAAACCATCGTCGTCTAGATCCCGATCACCGACATGGTTACCGATCTGCACACCCAGGTGCCCGCAAGACATTGCTCGTTCCAGCTCTTTACAGGCCAGGTCGATATCCTGGAGCGGAACCTGGGCGAGCGTCATGATACGGCCTTCGGAGGTGCTGCACATTTCTAGCGCCAGCTCGTTGAACAGCCGCGCACAGTCAGCCGCATGCACAGCATCGCGTTGGTAGGCAAACAACAGTGGCGTTGCGCACATGATCTGTTGATCAATCTGGTCTCGGTCCATCTCCTGGAGTCGCCTGTCGATATCCCAGCAAGCAGAATTGACCGGGCGAAATTCCCGTTCCCCTACCATCAGCATGGCACTGTCCTGATTGATGTGCTTGAGCCACGGCCAGTCCGTGGTCCCAGAACGTTCTGCCAGGTCAGGCCACTGGTAGGGGAGGAAGTGTGTGTGTATGTCGATAACGGCCATGCTATGTTATCGGATGCTTGCCCAGTCAGGTGGTGGTTTCTTTCCCGGATGCATGGCCCCGCATTTTGCACAGGCCCGTTGTGCCTCATCGTCATAGAACGCATCGAACAGCGGGGGCAGGTCCGTGACGATGTCCTTGACTTGAACCTCGACTCGATGGACGAGTTCGCCACACCCAAAGCAGAACCACTCGAACCCATCTTTCATGCCGGAATGCCGGGCACCCTCGACGACCAGACCGACCGAGCCGGCAACGGGTCGTTGCGGTGAGTGGCGAACGTGGGGGGGCAAGAAAAAGACCTCGCCTTCACGGATTGGCACATCGTGAATCTCACCACCTTCCGCGATTTTCAATACCATATCTCCAGTGACCTGATAGAAGAACTCTTCCGCCGGATCATCATGAAAGTCAACCCGCTGGTTCGGTCCTCCGACGACCATCACGATCATCTCCGAGGGTCGATCGAAAAGGTGTTTGTTACTGACGGGTGGTTTGAGATGCTGCTGGTTTCGCTCTATCCAGTCCTTGAAGCTGAAAGGGTTCTGTTGTGTCATTGTGTTTCTGCCAATCTCGTTGTCGGTCTGTCGCGAGTGTCTACTGGTGTTCGATCGAGAGGTGATCTTACCCCACATTTTGTAGCGCGGGTCAGAACTGCTGATCAGATAACTGTCTTGAAAATGAACGGCTGTTCATCAGTCCTGTTGTGCACGGTGAGAAGGCGCGACCTGACTGGCAGCCGACCCTGTATTGTTCAGAAGAGGCCGGCTGCGAATTCCAGATCTAAAGTGAGGTCCCCAGATCGGTATGTAAGTCTAGATGTGGTGCGAGGGAATCAGTCATTCAAGAAGACGAGAAAATATGAATTGTTAAATTGTGCTCACGAATAAGTTCTGGCAACAAGTTCGATCTCCACTGGCGCGCCACGAGGAAGTTCGGCGACCCCGACAGCTGAACGCGCATGCTGCCCGTGATCGCCAAAGACCTCCAGTAGTAATCGAGATGCGGCGTCAATGACAACAGGCTGTTGGTTGAAGCCTGGTTCGGAGGCGACGAATCCAACCAGTTTCAGGAACCGCTCGATGTCATCGAGTGTTCCAAGGGCGGATTTCAAAGCTGCCAGTGCGTTCAGAATGCAGACTCTGGCGCAGGCCTGTCCCTCACTCAGGCTGACGGCTTTACCCAGGCGTCCTGTGTGAACAAGCTCTGTCTTGCCTTCGGCCCACGGCAATTGACCCGAGACCCAGACGATGCCGTGATCAACCACCACCGCGTTGTAGCTGAAGGCGGGTTCGCGTGGAGCAGGTAGCTGGATTCCGAGCGCTTCAAGTTGCTGGTCAATGGAAGTCATCGGAACAATTGTAACGATATGGCTGGACATCAGGTAAGTTCGATGGCTCAATATATTCTCGAATAATGAAGGCCTCGCGCGGTCGCCGTTGCGGCCATATCGGGCAGGCTTAAGATAAGTGCGGCAGTAGCTGGGTCAGTGCGGCCGGCTAAGAGCTTCAAAAGGGGCTACACATGATCAACGGAAAGGTGCAGGAGGAGTACGACCAACACGGCGTTGCAGTGGTACGGGACTGTATCAGCGCGGATTGGCTTGCAGTACTACGCGATGTGGTCGAACAGGATATCGAGGATCCGGGGCCGTACGTACATCGCTACGAAGCCGAGGATGGGCAAGGGAGATTTCATGGCAATCTCAGGCTCTGGGAGACCAACAGTGGGTTTCGGGACTTCTGCCTGAATTCACCTTTGCCAGAGATGGCCGCGCAATTGCTGGGTTCGGTAAAGATCAACCTGCTCTATGATCAGTTGTTCGTTAAGGAACCAGGCACTCCAAACAGAACACGCTGGCACAATGACCAGCCCTACTGGGCAATGCGAGGCTGGCAGGTGCTGACCTTCTGGATCACTCTGGATCCCGTTACTCTCGACAGTGGGGCGATGGAGTTCATCCGTGGTTCTCACCGCTGGGGCCGCTGGTTCCAGCCCGAGATATTCGGAAAGGGGCCCGGCATAGAGCAGTACGAGCGAAATCCGGATTACGAGCCGATTCCGGAGATCGACAAGATGCGCGATCGTTACGACATTGTCAGCTGGGACCTTTCGCCTGGTGATGCCTACGTGTTCCATGCGCTGACGGTACACGGGGCCGGTGGAAACCTGACGACAAATGTCCGGCGACGAGGTTATGCAGTGCGTTACACCGGTGATGATGTGGTTTACGATGCACGGCCCGGCACGAACAGGGGTCTGCGTTCTGCTGAGCATGCCGATGGTGATGTGCTGGACAGCAGCAGATACCCGGTAGTCTGGCGGAGCTGACGTCCCATCTGAAGGTTCAGCGAAGGTTCTTGGCCTGTTCCCGGAGTACGAATTTCTGGATCTTGCCAGTTGAGGTCTTCGGCAACGCGCCGAAGATCACCGTTCTTGGTATTTTGTAGCGCGCCAAGTGTTCCCGGCAGAATTCGATGATTGCATCCGTTGTTGCACTCTGGCCGTCGTGGAGCGTTACAAACGCGCACGGTGTTTCACCCCACTTGTCGTCAGACCGGGCCACCACCGCCGCTTCCAGAACCGCCGGATGACGGTACAACGTTTCTTCGATCTCAAGGCTGGAGATGTTTTCGCCACCGGAAATGATGACGTCCTTGGAGCGGTCCTTGACCTCGATGTAGCTGTCGGAATGGCGGACTGCCAGGTCCCCGCTGTGGAACCAGCCACCTGAGAAAGCATCGTTGGTGGCGTCGGGGTTCTTAAGGTAGCCTTTCATCACGGTGTTGCCGCGTATCATGATCTCGCCCATGGTTTGTCCGTCCCATGGCACGTCCTCCATGGTCTGCGGATCCTTGACACTCGCCCCTTCCAAAGTGGCATAGTGAACGCCCTGTCGGGCGATACGGGCGGAGCGTTCCGTTACGGCGAGTTCGGACCAGTCGGTCTGCGGGAGGCAGACCGTCGCAGGGCCGTAGGTTTCGGTCAGGCCATACAGGTGTGTGACGTTGAAACCGTTGTCCTCCATCGCTTCTATCACCGACGAGGGTGGTGCGGCACCGCCGGTGGCGATTTCAACGCGCTGTGCAAATCGGGTCTTGGCATTCTCGGGTGCATGGGCCAGCATGTTCAGGACCACAGGCGCGCCACACATGTGACTCACCTTTTCATCACGGATCAGCCTGAACACCATTGCCGGGTCGACCTCACGAAGGCACACATGGGTGGCCATGGCCGCGGTCACACCCCAGGTAAAGGTCCAACCGTCACAGTGGAACATTGGCAATGTCCACAGGTAGACGGACTCTCGAGTCAGCCCCATTGTCGTCATATTTCCCAGGGCATTTAGGTAGGCACCCCGGTGGTGGTAAACACAGCCCTTCGGGTTGCCGGTGGTGCCGGACGTGTACAACAGGGACAGGGCCTGCCACTCATCATCAGGCTGACCCGCGTCATATACAGCCTCGCCTTCTGCCAGCAGGTCCTCATAGTCGGTTTCACCGAGCAGGTCCCCTTCAGGAGCCGTCGGGTCATCGATGTCTATCACGAGCAGTTTCCGGTCGATTTTCTGCAGAGCTTCATCTATGGTGCTCGAGAAGGCACGATCGGTGATCAGAACGCGAGCCTGACCGTGCTCCAGAATGAAAGCGATCGTTCCGGCATCGAGCCGAATATTCAGGGAATTGAGAACAGCTCCTATCATCGGGACCCCGTTGTGTGCTTCCAGCATCTCCGGGGTGTTTGCAGCCATGATCGCAACACAGTCACCCGGTCCAATTCCCCGTCGAGTCAAGGCGCTTGCCAGGCGGCAGGATCGCTCCCAGAACTGACGGTAGGTATAACGCCTCTCGCCGTGGATGATGGCGGTGTAACCCGGGGCGATCTGCGCCGCTCGACGCAGAAAGCTAACTGGCGAAAGTGGCGCGAAATTGGCCTTATTTTGATCCAATTGGTCATTGAAGATCGACATGATCAACTCCTGCCGTCGGTGTGTCACAGTGTTCTACCTGGAGATTAACAGGCAATAATCATCAGGATGGTGAGATAGTCAAGCAAATTCGGCCATTGACTGCAGCGCGCGATGGAACCTGAAGGGTGCGGGTTCCTAAATCCGGAACTACCGTTGCTTGTAACCGGACCCGTGAGGTAATGTAATCTCCGGTGGCCTTCTGATCCAAAAATGACTTCGGGCTGCCTGTTGCTGGAGGGGAATAACAATGTCGGAAACAAAACTGGATGATGCGCGAATCCTGATCTACAGCCATGATACGTTCGGCCTGGGTCACCTTCGGCGGTGTCGGACGATCGCACACTCTCTGGTGGAGTATTTTAGGGGGCTGAAAGTACTGATCGTTTCTGGTTCCCCGATTATCGGCAGTTTCGACTTCAAGGCTCGGGTTGATTTCGTCCGTATTCCAGGTGTGGTCAAGCTACGTGGTGGAGACTATACGGCGCTTTCCAGTCACACCGATCTCACGCAGACGCTGCAGATGCGCTCTTCGATCATTGAACAAACCGCAAAGACTTTTGCGCCCGATCTTCTGATCGTAGACAAGGAACCATTGGGGCTCAGAGGTGAGGTCAGGGATACCATCGAGTTGCTCCGAGGGCGGGGTGCGCGCACTGTGCTTGGTCTGCGGGACATCATGGATGATCCAGTTCTGCTTCGCCAGGAGTGGAAACACCGAGAAATACCTATGGATCTTGAACGACTCTACGACGAGATCTGGGTCTACGGTGTGCCGGCCATGGGTGACCCACTACTGGGAATAGACATCAGCCAAGCTTCCCGGGAGCGAATGGTCTACACGGGGTATCTAGAGCGCCATCTACCGGAGATGGCGCGGAATCCGGTAGCAGTGCCCGATAAACCATTTCTATTGGTGACTCCAGGTGGGGGCGGGGATGGGGAAACTCTGGTGGATTGGGTGCTCAGGGCCTATGAGGAGCACGCCCGGCCAGATCTGTATCTACTGATTGCGCTGGGACCGTTTATGAGCCAATCTCGGCGCTACGACTTCCAACGCAGAGCAGCAGCGCTGGAACACGTCCAGACATTGACGTTTCATCCAAATATTGAGCTGCTGATTGCACGGGCGGCCGGGATTGTCGCGATGGGGGGTTACAATATCTTCTGCGAAATTTTGTCACTGGACAAAAGAGCATTACTGGTTCCACGCTCAATGCCCAGGATGGAACAGACGCTTCGCGCCCGGAGGGCAGAGGAGCTGGGCCTTGTCGACATGTTACAGGGCGACGGCGACCGGTCTTCGATTGTTATGGCGCGTGCGTTGCAGACACTGGGGCGACGAGCGGTGCCTTCCAAATCGGGTGGTCTGGAATTACTTACCGGAGTCGCCGAGGTGCGAAACCGTGTGCAGGCGTTACTGACCGCGCAGGGAGTTCCTTCATTGCGGTCAGTCGCCAGCTGATTTTCTTACTCTGCCGAAGGCAGACCAGTGGAGCCAGTCCCCAGAATATTGTTCTACGTTCAGCATCTGCTGGGTGTTGGGCACTTGCGACGTACCCTGGCCATTGCGAAAGCTTGTTCGAGCCGTGGGGTTGAAGTACATGTGGTGAGCGGCGGAGTGCCGTTGAAAGAAGCGACAAACCTGGGATTCGATTTTCACCAGTTGCCGCCGGCGCACATCGCATGCCAGGATTTCTCACGCCTGTTGCAATCTGATGGCACCCCCATCGACGACCATTGGCGCTCAAGACGATCGGAGCAACTGTCTGGATTGGTCGAGAGGCTTCGGCCACAGGTCTTGGTTACCGAGTTGTATCCTTTTGGACGTCGGCAGCTGAGTTTCGAATTGTTGCCGTTGCTCTGCCGTGCCCAGGAACTCCAGGCCCGGGTGGTCTGTTCCATACGAGATGTGGTTCACAAGCGCAAAGATCAGCGTGAACGTGAGACCGTCGATTTGTTGGAGAAATACTTCGCCTGTGTTCTGGTTCATGGAGACGAGGAATTTATCCCCCTTCAGGAATCTTTCGGTTTGACTGATCAGATCCGCAGCAGAGTGCATTACACCGGGATGGTGAGCACTGCGCCAGAAGTCACGGGGGGACAAACACCAAACGGGGAGGTGATTGTCTCAGCCGGGGGCGGCGCGGCAGGGGAGGCACTTTACCGCACCGCTGTCCGCGCAGCCGGGCTGGATGGTGTCCGTGATTTTAGGTGGCGGATTCTATTGGGAAGCCAGGTAGATCCCGAACTACCGGGTCTGTTGTTAGAACAGACTCCAGAAAATGTTCAGATCGAACCCAACCGTCTGGATTTTCAACAGTTGCTGGGCAACGCCAGGTTGTCGATTTCGCAAGCCGGCTACAACAGTGTGGTAGATGTGCTCGCCTCGGGTGTGCCGGCTCTGCTGGTTCCTTTTCAGGGTGATGGTTCGGAAACCGAACAGCGGATGCGGGGCAGACGGCTTGAGGAGATAGGCCGGGTCGAGATCATTGACGAAGACAAGTTGAGCCCCGAGCAACTGACCCAAACTGTGGCACGTTTAGCCGGGCCCGAGCCGTGGCGGTTGCGGCCTTGGGTTTGTGATGGGGCACGGGTCAGTGCTGAACTGATCGCTGGCTGGGCGAGAGAGGCTAGATGACTGGCGGTGCGGTCCAGGTGCTGATTCGTCCTTTTGACGCGGGCGAACAGCGGCTCTTACTCGAGTTGTGGAAGCGTTGTGGTCTGACAGGACCCGGCAGTCGGGCGGATGCCGACATCCATGGTTGTACCGGCAATCCCTGGTCAGAGCTTCTGGTTGCAGAATGCTCCCGTTCACCGGTTGGTAGTGTCATGGTAGGCCATGACCACAAGCGGGGTTGGGTGCATTACCTAGCCGTTGAGCCGGACTGCCGGTTTTTGGGCATAGGCCGGCGGTTGATGCGGGCTGCCGAAGGATGGATGCGCGACCGGCGTGTACTCCGGGTCGAGGCGACAATTCGACCAGGTAATCTAGTGGTTCGCGGCTTTTATGACCGTATCGGTTACCGGCCGGTAGAATTTGATGTGTTCGAAAAAATTTTCACCCGTGAGCAATGAGTGAAGCTCGAGTTTGGTTGGTGCTGGATCAGGCTTTGAAGAGCATGCGGTGCTGTCCGGGGTCAGGAATCAGGATTCAGTGGTATGTTCAGTTGTTCGATTTCGAGGTTGCCCTCGACAATACGAAACAGCTGGGCACAGTCGTCACGTAGCTTGACCGGCCACTTGTCTTCCATGGTCCAGCCAGTTGCCAGGCTCAAAGCGGATCGGATGACGCCCTTGTGGCAGACTGCAATCGTAGGAAGAGCCCCCGCTATTTTGAGACCGGCAATCCACGGTTTCAGGCGATCGCGCACGTCCCTCGGGCTCTCACCACCGTTCGGGCGGAAATCAAGGCCAAGTGATTCATTCAAGACCATGGGTTCGCCGAGTTCTGCTCGCAGTTCCTTCAGAGTTTTACCTTCCCACTGGCCCCAGTCCATCTCGATCAACTCTGCGGCAGGGGTGGGGTCCACAACGCCGAGCAGAATGGCGGTATCTCGGGTTCGACGCAAAGGGCTACAAAAGCATTGCCAGGTGTGGAATCGCACTGGCAGCCTCCAGTGTTCGACTTCGGAGCGACCTCGCGGGCTGAGCTCGGTATCGGTGTGGCCCTGAATCCGACCGGCCTCATTCCAGAGGGTTCGCCCATGGCGAATAAATGCGATTAGCGACATGCGTTGGTCACTTCGGTAATGAATTGATTGAGCTTTTGGGCTGCGCCCGCGAGACTGTGTTTCCGAAAAGCCTTGTCTGATGCATTGTGCCCCATTCTTTTCCTTTCAGCGCTGTCTTTTAACAGGTGGCGGGTGGCGCAAGCCAGGGCATTCGCGTCTCCAGTTCGACTTAGCAAGCCGGTCACACCATCGTCCACGATCGTCGCCACGCCTTCACTGTAACCTGCGACGACCGGCAGTCCGAACTGCTGCGCCTCGAGCATGGCCATGCCGAATGCCTCTTTGACGGCCGGCCATATGAACAGATCGCTGGCGGCAAGCAAACGGTGCAAGGACTCTGCCGAGAGCCTGCCAGCAAAGCAGATTCTATTCGGCTCAATTGAACGGAAAAAGTCGCGAACCGTCTCGGACGCTTCTCCGTCTCCAACGACCAGCAACTGCCAGGGCAGATCGCCCAGTACCGCAAGTACGTCAGCCAGTACTCGATAGGAAGCCAGCTTGTCTCCCGGGCGCATCATCCCTACACAGATCATCCAGGGTACTGCCGGATCGAGGCTCTGTTCGGCTGCCACAGCGTCGCGGCAGTTGGGCTCGCCCGGGTCGACGGCCAGTGGTTCCAGAAATGGGGGTATCAGCAGTTGTTGTGCCGCGGTGGAGAGATGGGGTTGCAGGCATTCGACGTCACGAGGATTCAGGGAAACGATTCCGTTCGCCTGGGAAAGAGCGCAGGCACTCTGAGTCGTGCCGATATGCCACCGGCCGCCGACCTTTGACGGGGCGAAAGAAGCCTCGGCGACCAGGTAGGGTATGCCCAGAAGCTCGGACACACGAGGCCCGATCCAGTCGGGTGCTTTGTGATAGAGGTGATAGGTGAACCATGCTTGCGGAACTGTGGTTACCGATTGTTTCTCGTAGCGACGGACTAAGCGCTCGGCGACTCGTTTGCCGGTCTGTCGGATGCGTTCTTGGCGGGTGATATCACCGGAGATATCCAGGGACCTGAAGCGGCTCGCAACCTGAATCTGGTGGCCTGCTGTTGTCAGTGCCTGAATGAAGAGGCCAGCCATTCGCCGGTCGCCCGATGGTACTGGATGATCCACGGGTTTCATTGGTGCGTAGAAGGCGATTCGCACAGCAGAAATCAGCTCTGGAAAAGTCGGAGCATCGCCAAAAGGCCGCAGCGGTGATTGAACTTGGTCCGTACAAGATCGCTGGCAGTGCTTCCTAGGCGCAGGCGCAGTGCCGGGTCTCCGATCAACTGCTGCAATGCATCGGCAAGCTTCGTTGGATCGTCAGGGGGCACCAGCAACCCATGCCGGTGATGTGTAATCAGTTCAGAAATTCCGGGCAGCGACGTTGTGGCAATGGCGAGACGCTGGCTGGCAGCTTCCATGAGCACATTGGGAAGTCCGTCACGATCACCGTCCGAGTCGATGCGGCTGGCAAGAACGAAAATATCTGCTTTCCGATATTCCTTCAGCAGGGCACGCTGGTCCCGGGGGCCCAGCCAGGCAGTTCGCTCACCGATACCAAGGTCTACCGCCTGCGCTTTGAGTCGTTCCAGTAATACGCCACCACCCACGTGGGTAAAACGCCATTGCATAGAGTCCGGCAGGTCGGCAAGCGCTTTAAGGAGCACATCGAAGCCTTTCTTGGCGACCGCTCGACCAACCGACAGTAGGCGAACGGGGTTTTCAGGGGTGCGTCCGTCGCTCTGACCAGAGGCGGCCGGTGGTTCAGGAAAGCGCGAAAGATCCAGGCCGTGGTAGTTGAGGTGAACTACCGTATTGGCCGGTGCGAGCTGGCGGAGGTGTTGCTGGCCAGCATTTGTGCAAGTAGTGATCCATGCACAGCTGGCTAATTTTTCTCTTTTTTCCCATTCCGCGGTCATCCAGATGTCTTTTGCGTGAGCCGAAACGGCCCAAGGCAGGCTTCGAATCATCGCGGCATAACGGGCAACCGACGCCGGTGTATGCAGGAAGTGAGCATAGATCAGGCCTGTAGCAGGGGGCAGTGAGTGCGCCAGGACCAGTGCCTGTCCGAAACGCCGTCCACGATTGGGGCTAGGGTCGCGCCGTAGGTCAGAAAACCACACAGCCAGTGCTTTTTTATAGCCGGGAAGACGCCTGGCCCAGTACCAGGATCGAACGATCGCTTTGGGATCTTGGTAGAGGTATTCCGGCAGATACTGGACCGGTGTCGTGATCTCATGATGGACTGGATGGATCTGAGAGTCGGTGGGTCTGCGCAGAGAGACCAACTGGAGCAACAGTCCGGCCTGCTGCAGCCCAAGAATTTCCTGGGCGATAAATGTCTCCGACAGCCGGGGGTAGCCCTTCAGGACCATTGCTACGTTCGCGGATGAAGGGTCTTTACCTGTCATATGGTCAATCTGGATCGGATAGGGCGGTTGGTCAGGTTGTGGTATAAGTGCCGCATTATCGCATTGCCCGGGTGCTTTAGCGGTCGGTTTTGTTTCAAAATCAAGTCGCTTGGCAAAACTATGGAACGTTCAATTTACAAGTACATTCTGAAACATACGCTCCGCGGCCAGTTGTTTCTGTTGTTGTTGAGTGGTATCTCAATGCCGTTGGTTTACGTCGGTCTGATGGTCCCGAAGGAGATCATAAATAAGGCAATTGGCGGGCAGAATATACCGGACGCTATTTTTGGATTTGAAGTCGATCAGGTCAGCTATCTTCTGGTTCTGTGTGGGATTTTTCTGCTCCTCGTCATCATCAACGGAGGCCTTAAGTTCTATATCAATGTTTATAAGGGCGTTCTGGGTGAGCGTATGCTGCGACGTTTCCGTTACGATCTTTATAGCCGGCTGTTGCGGTTTCCACTGCCGCACTTCAAGCGCACCTCTCAGGGACAGCTCATCCCGATGATTACGGCTGAGACGGAGCCTCTGGGTGGGTTTATCGGTGATGCGATCGGGGCGCCGGCCTTTCAGGGAGCTTTGTTATTTACTTACCTTTTCTTCATCTTTCAGCAGGATGTCTGGCTGGGATTGGCGGCCATCGTCCTGTATCCGCCGCAGATGTGGTTGATACCGAAACTACAAAGCAAGGTAAACCTGCTCTCCAGGCAAAGAGTGCAGACGGTTCGTGGTTTGTCGGACCAGATCGGGGAGACGGTGATGGGCATCGCAGACATACACGCCAATGACACATCCCGTTATGAGCGTGCCAGAGCCGGCAGTCGCCTGGGCCGTATCTTCGATATCCGAGTTGATATTTACCGGCGTAAGTTCTTCATCAAGTTTCTGAACAATTTTCTGGCCCAGATCACACCATTCTTTTTTTATTCGATCGGTGGCTACTTGGTCATTCAGGGCGATGTCACGATCGGTGCGCTGGTTGCTGTTCTGGCCGCGTACAAGGACATTGGACCGCCGTGGAAAGAGTTGTTGAAGTTTTACCAGGTGTTGGCCGATATCAGGGTCAAGTACGAGTCGGTCATCGGTCAGTTTCAACCGGCAAACATGTTGGATGTGAAACTTCAGGACAGTGAAGAACCGGTTACGCCGCTGGCCGGTCAGATCGTGAGCAGTAATGTTGTCTACAGTGAAGATGAGCAGGTCAGGAGCGTCGATGGCGCCAGTTTTAAGCTGGAGTTCAACCAGCACGCGAGCGTAGTCGGCGCCAGTGGCAGCGGAAAGAGTGATCTCGCCGAGTTGATTTCGCGGCTGCTGTTCCCGACCGGGGGGCGGCTGAACCTGAACGAGACCAGCTTTGTCGATTTGCCCGAAAGCATAACGGGCCGACGGCTGTCTTATGTGGGACCCACTGCACATGTTTTCACCGGTACGATAGTGGACAACCTCTACTATGGACTCAAGCATGAACCGCGACCGGCGGGCGAGGATGAGCCAAAAAGCGAAGCACACAAGAACACCCTGGATGAAGCGAAGGCCAGCGCGAACAGTATGGATGATCCGGAAGCAGATTGGCTGGACTATGAATCGGCCGGCGTCAAAGAGTCTGATGAACTGCTGAATAAGGCGATTGATATGCTCTCGATCTGTGGGCTCGAGCCGGATGTCTATGAATTCGGTCTGGGTACCGCGTGTGAATCGGGCGTGTCGGATGAGGTCGCCGCGCAGATTCTCGAGGCCCGCCAGCGCCTGTTTGGCTTATTGTCCGAACGGGGAATGGAGAACCTGGTGGAACGATTTGAGGTCGAGCGTTATAACGTCAATGTGACCGTCGCTGAAAATCTATTGTTCGGGGCTCCGTTGGTCGCAGAATTCCGGCCGGAAAGCCTGCCCAGCAATGCCACGGTGATGGGGGTGCTTGAAAAATCCGAGCTGTACCAGGATTTTCTGCATATGGGTTACCGGGTCGCTGAGACCATGTGCGAGATCTTCGCCGATGTGCCGCCAGAGAGCGAGTTGTTCGAGCAGTACAGCCTGGTCAACGCAGATGACCTCCCCGTATTTGAAGAAATTCTCAAGAAAATCAGTTCGTCCGGTGATGGTTCCATTGATCGGCACCAGGAGGGTCAAGACGACGGCCTGGATGATGAAGAACGGGCGCTGCTCCTGGCGCTGCCGTTCAAACTGATCCCGGCCAGGCACCGCCTGGGGATTATCGACGACGAGATGCAGCAGAAATTGCTGCAGGCTCGCCACAACTTACGTGAGGAACTTGGCGAGGAAACCGACCAGGTCGCGTTCCTCGATATAGAGAAATTCAACACCGCCCTGACCGTGCGGGGCAACATTCTCTTTGGCGCGTTGGTGTACGGGCAGGCTACGGCCCGTGAGAAAGTCAGTGAGATAGTTGATGAGGTGATCGAAGAGATTGGTATGCGTAAGTCAATCCTGGCTCTGGGAATGGACTACCACGTGGGTTCCTCGGGCGCTCGCCTTGGCTTGGCTCAAAAGCAGAAACTGGCCCTCGCCAGGGCGCTGCTCAAACAGCCCGATATGCTCATTGTCAACGAGGCTGTCGGATCCCTGGACCCAACGGCCCAGACGAAGGTCGTTCAGGACGTTACACGCTTCATGGCGGGTAAAGGGATCGCGTGGGTGGTAGAACGGGCAGACCTGGCTTCGGAATTTGAACAGGTCCTCGTGATGGACGGTGGTCGAATCACCCAGCAGGGGAGCTACGCCGAACTGTCAGGCACCCCGGGGGCTTTTAAGCAACTGCTCGAGCAGTAGTCAACGAGTACGCTAGAGCATACAGATCCATGGCAGGGCAGGGCCACGAGAACCAGTCACTCGGAATTGCAGTTCTCGAGCCCAGTTCGCCATCGGCACCGGGTGTGTTCGAGCAAAACCTGACAGACATTCGTAATCGAGGCATACGGACGGATGTCATTACCTACGACACCGGCGCCGGGGAGCGACTGGCGGAAAGCGGCGTTCGCGAACGTGTCCGGATGCTGTCGTCAGCGCTGCTGGAATCCGACTGTGACTATGTCATGGCTGCCCGCGGTGGATACGGTGCCAGCGATCTCTTACGCCACCTCGACTGGCAGGCGCTTGCAAAGATCCCTACCAAAATCATGGTTGGATTTTCCGATATCAGCGCACTGCATGCTGCGTTGTATACCAGGCTTGGCTGGCCTGGATTGCATGCTCCGATGCCGGGATCGACCCTTTGGGGAAGCGGACCGGATGTGGCCAGTCTTCTGGAGTTTCTGTCAAAAGGACGACCTTGGTCCGGTCGAATCAACGTGCAGCAAGTATCCAGTGGCGAGATCCCGGCAGAACTCAACGGCACGTTGCTCGGTGGATGTCTCAGCGTATTGTCTAATTTGATCGGAACGGGTTATTTCCCAGGCTCCCTGTCCGGCTACGTGCTGTTTTTTGAAGACACGCGGGAAAGTGCGCCTCGGATCCTGCGCCTTTGGAACCAGTGGTTAGACAGCGGCCTGCTCGATGGTGTGGCAGCACTGGTGCTGGGGCGCTTTACAGAGCTGGACGGTGATCAAGATGAAGACTGGCTGGTTCAGGCATTGATGTCCCGCAGCCCGTGCCCGGTTTTCCGATCTCCGGATTTCGGCCATGTCGCGCCCAATATGCCACTGGTAATCGGCTCGCAGGCCAGGATCTCCAACGGCGAGCTGGCTTGGTTATTGAATTAGTCGAGACAATTCTTGTCAATAGGAGTCTCCCCAAGTACCATCGGACAGACACCGATTCTGGGTTCCAGAGCGTTGCGCCTTAAGGAGAGTAATGATGCTGACCGGTAGCATGGTGGCCATGGTCACCCCGATGAACGAGGATGGGTCGGTCGATTGGGACTCCCTGAAAAGGCTGGTCGACCATCATGTCGAGCAGGGTACCGACGCGATCGTTTCGGTGGGTACCACGGGTGAATCGGCGACGCTGAGTCATGACGAACACACCGAAGTCATCTCCAGGACGGTCAAGGCGGTCGGCGGAAGAATTCCGGTGATTGGGGGCACAGGGGCGAACTCTACAGCTGAAGCGATTTCGCTCACCCGGGGTGCCAAAGAAGCGGGTGTAGATGCCTGCCTACTGGTCGTGCCCTACTACAACAAGCCCCCCCAGGAGGGTCTGTACCAACATTTCAAGGCGATCGCTGAGGCAGTCGCGGTTCCACAGATCCTGTACAACGTGCCCGGCCGTACCGCGGTCGACATGCACAATGATACGACGCTGCGCCTGGCAACGATTGATAACATTGTCGGGATCAAGGATGCGACTAATGACGTGGAGCGAGGGCGCGACCTGATTGAACGAAGCCCTGATGGGTTCTTGGTGTTTTCCGGGGAGGATGGCACGGCCTGCCGATTGATGCTGGCCGGGGGGAATGGCACGATATCAGTGACTGCCAATGCCGCACCCAATTTGATGCACAGGATGTGCACGGCGGCGGTCTCCGGTGACGCCGAACAGGCGAGCGTTCTGGACGAACAACTCGGCGATCTCCATGCGGCCATGTTTTTCGAATCTAACCCGATTCCGGCCAAGTGGGCAGTTCAGCAGCAGGGGCTGATCGGTTCTGGTATCCGGTTGCCTCTGATACCGCTGTCCGATCAGTATCATGACAGTGTGCGCGCCGCGATGAGTAAGGCAGGAGTGATCTGACTATCGTGCCTGTGGGTCTTTTAATAGGAGCTGGGAATCTGTGAACAAGGGAAAAGAACTGTATTCAGGTAAAGCCAAGTCCCTGTACCTGACAGACGACCCTGAACGACTCATTATGGAGTTCCGGGATGACACGTCACGGTTTGACGGTGAAAAGATCGAGAAACTCGATCGAAAAGGCATGGTCAACAACCGGTTCAATGCACACATCATGGACCGGCTGCATGACGATGGAATCGCCAATCATTTCGAGGAACTGTTGAGTAACACCGAGTCGTCGGTCAGGCGGCTGGACATGATTCCAGTCGAGTGTGTCGTTCGAAA
This sequence comes from uncultured Acidiferrobacteraceae bacterium, assembly GCA_964630665.1. Classification (GTDB taxonomy): domain Bacteria; phylum Pseudomonadota; class Gammaproteobacteria; order Arenicellales; family UBA868; genus UBA9619. The sequence goes on from CAZVVN010000045.1 coordinate 16,550, forward strand.
CATCGCGACCGGTTCGCTGTGCAAGCGCCTGGGTGTGGAAGACGGTTTGGACCTGGAGCCCCCGACTTTTGAGTTCTTCCTTAAAGATGATGCCCGACATGACCCGATGATCAATGAGTATCACATTCAGTCTTTCGGCTGGGCGACGCCAGAAGAAGTTCGCTCTATGCAGGAAAAGACCTTCAAGGTCAATGACATCCTCGGTTCTCTTTTTGCTGACGTCGGTATCATTCTGGTCGATTTCAAACTCGAGTTTGGGCGCTGTAACGGTGATCTGCTGCTGGGCGACGAATTTACCCCCGATGGGTGTCGTCTATGGGACGCTGAGACCCGCAAGAAGCTCGACAAGGATCGCTTTCGACGTGACCTCGGTGATGTGGTAGAAGCCTACGAAGAGGTCGCCCTGCGGCTGGGAGTCGAACTCGATTCCCCTGTCGCTGCCTCAAGCTGAAATCCGAGTACGCCCTGCTGTGCTGATCCTAGAAGGGGGATCGGCTGCTTCGGGGTTTCGTGTCCAGAAGATTCTCGCCGAGGTCCGTAGCCAGTTACCCGGGCTCAGCGCTCTTCGCGGGCGCTACCTGCACGTCGCAGCCCTAGCTGATCCGTTCCCACCCGATCAGCTTTCTCAGCTTCGCTATCTTCTGGACTATGGGCAAGACCCCGGCGACCCCGATGGTGATGTCGAGGTGCTGGTCGTGCCGCGTCCGGGCACGGTCTCACCCTGGTCCACAAAAGCGACAGATATTGCACATCGGTGTGGGCTTGCAAATGTCATTCGCCTGGAACGCGGTGTGTCGTGGTGTGTCCGGGGCAGCGTCACGGTAGAGGAGTTGCTAGAGACGCTCGGGCCGTTGTTGCATGACCAGATGACTGAATCTGTTTTCCTCGGGCGCGACCGCCTGGTTGAGATTTTTCAGAGTGCTGAGTCAGCGCCGCTTGAGTGGATTGATCTTGTCCACGGAGGTCGGGAGGCGCTTGCTTCGGCAAATGTCTCTATGGGCTTTGCGCTGTCGGAGGAAGAGATCGATTATCTTGTGACCGAGTACCAGCGCCTTGGGCGTAATCCAACAGACGCTGAGTTGATGATGTTCGCACAGGTCAACTCCGAGCACTGCCGCCACAAGATCTTCAATGCACGATGGACCATAGATGGCGATGAAAAGCCCGATTCCCTTTTCGGCATGATCCGCACGACCCACGAACGCTTTGGCTCGACCACACTGGTTGCCTACCACGACAATTCTGCAGTCATCGAAGGGCCGGTCGGCTGCCGGTTTCTGCCCGATCCCGAGACCGGTGAGTACTGTCGCCTGGCTGAGCCCTTGCATATTCTCGGCAAGGTCGAGACGCACAATCACCCGACGGGGATCTCACCATTTGCCGGTGCTGCGACAGGTTCCGGTGGTGAGATCCGGGATGAGGGCGCAACCGGGCGTGGCGGCAAGCCCAAAGCGGGGATTACTGGATTCTCGGTCTCAAATCTGCGACTACCGGAGTTCAGCATGCCGTGGGAGGTGTCGGAGCAATCCTCTCCAAGGCAGGCCAGACCCCTGCAGATCATGCTCGAGGCGCCAATCGGCGGGGCGGCTTTTAACAACGAATTCGGCCGTCCCAACATCGGTGGTTACTTTCGGACCCTCGAGATGCCGGGTGCCAGTGCCAGCGAGACATTCCGCTGGGGTTATCACAAGCCGATCATGCTGGCCGGCGGCATTGGAAACGTTCGGGCCTGCCACATCCACAAAGAGAAGATAACACCCGGGGCCCGTTTGATTGTTCTGGGAGGCCCGTCGATGTTGATCGGCCTCGGTGGTGGTGCCGCATCCAGTGTTGATTCGGGCCGCAGCACCGAAGCATTGGACTTTGCCTCGGTTCAACGGGGCAATGCCGAGATGCAGCGGCGCTGCCAGGAAGTGATCGACAGTTGTATCTCGTTGGGTGCGAATAGCCCTATCGTCAGCATTCACGACGTCGGTGCGGGGGGGTTGTCCAACGCCCTGCCGGAACTGGTCCAGGACTCAGGACTAGGCGGGTATTTGCAGCTGGATGCGATCCCGACTGATGAGCCTGGAATGTCACCTATGCAACTGTGGTGCAACGAAGCACAGGAGCGCTATGTGATCGCAGTGTCGTCAGATCGGATTGACCTTTTTGAGTCCATTTGCCGCCGCGAACGCTGCCTTTACAGTATGGTCGGTGAGGCCACTGCGTCCAGAAGGTTACGTTTGGAGACCAGTGCGAAGACCGTTTCCGAAAGATATGCCCAACAGACTGGACCGACAGATCCCATTGATCTGGAGATGGATGTGTTGTTCGGTAGTCCCCCGCGCATGCACCGGAAAGTAGTCCGGGAAAAGCCAGATTATCCGGACTTGAGTCTCGAACGGGTCGACCTCGATGATGCAGCCCGGCGCGTTCTGAGACTGCCGGGCGTTGCCGATAAGACTTTCCTGATCACCATCGGAGATCGTAGCGTCACGGGCCAGGTCGCCCGCGATCAGATGGTCGGGCCCTGGCAGGTCCCCGTCTCGGATGTTGCTGTAACGGCAGCGGGATTCGAGGGTTACGCCGGGGAAGCCATGGCACTGGGTGAGCGCGCGCCCATCGCGCTTGTGAATCCTGTTGCAAGTGCCCGTATGGCAGTCGCGGAGGCGATCACCAATATCGCGGCAACTACGGTTGAGAGCCTTTCTGATGTAAGACTGTCGGCGAACTGGATGGCGGCTGCCGGCCACCCCGGGGAAGATGCCGCCTTGTTTGATGCCGTACAGAGTGTAGCGATGGAACTGTGCCCGCAACTGGGAATCTCGATTCCGGTCGGAAAGGACTCGATGTCGATGAAGACGGTATGGCAGTCCGCTGAGAGTCGCCACAGTGTGGTTGCGCCTTTGTCCCTTGTGGTCACTGCGTTTGCTCCGGTGGTGGATACCCGTTTGACGCTGACCCCGGTTCTGCGGACCGATCTGCCAACGAAATTGCTGCTGATCGATCTCGGCCAGGGTCGCAACCGTCTGGGTGGGTCGGCGCTGGCACAAGTGTTTAGCCAGGTAGGGCGCGAGGCGCCTGATCTGGATACGCCTGAGCACTTGAAAGAGTTTTTTGTAGCTACCCGGAGACTGATAGCCGAAGGTCAGATCCTCGCCTATCACGATCGCTCGGATGGTGGTCTTTTTGTCACATTGTGCGAGATGGCATTCGCCAGCCGTTGTGGCCTGGAGGTCGACCTCGGCCAGATTGACGATGTGGCTGGGGTGCTTTTCTCGGAGGAGGCGGGCGCCGTGATCCAGGTCAGGCAGGAAAACGTCGACGATGTGATGGGGATTATTAAGGATAACGGCCTGGGGGCTTGTGTCCGACTTCTAGGCGGAGTGAGTACCGCGCATGACGATGTCAGAATCAGCGCTTGCGGCCGGCTTGTTTTTTCTACACCCAGGGTAGATTTGCACAGGGCCTGGTCCGAGGTGAGTTGGCGGATGCAGGCGCTGCGCGACAATCCGGACTGTGCCCTTGAGGAATATGACCGCCTGCTCGATGTCGAAGATCCCGGGTTGCACGAAACCGTGTCGTTTGATCCCGTTCAAAACCCTGCGACCCGGGCCATACTGTCCGGCAATCGGCCCAGAGTTGCCGTCCTGCGCGAACAAGGGGTGAATGGCCAGTTAGAGATGGCAGCGGCTTTTGACCGGGCAGGTTTCTCGGCGATCGATGTGACCATGAGTGATTTGACTGAAGGTCGTCATCACCTGGATGCGTTTCAGGGATTTGCCGCCTGCGGAGGATTCTCATTTGGTGATGTTCTGGGTGCAGGGCAGGGATGGGCGAAGACGATCCTTTTGGATCCAGCGCTGAAGGACATGTTCGAAACCTTTTTCAATCGTTCCGATCGATTTGCGCTCGGGGTATGTAATGGCTGCCAGATGCTCGCGGCTCTGAAGGCACTGATCCCCGGTGCTCAGTGTTGGCCGGTGTTCCAACGAAACCTCTCCGAACAGTACGAGGCACGGCAGGTGATGGTCGAGATACTGCACTCCGATTCTGTTTTGTTGAGTGGCATGGCGGGCAGTCGTTTACCGATCGTGGTGGCTCATGGGGAGGGGCGTGTCACTTTCAACAGGGCGACAGATTCTGACGAGTTGTCCGCTTCGGAACAGATCGCGCTTCGCTATGTAGATAACTACGGAGGGATGACGGAGGCCTACCCTTTCAACCCCAACGGTTCGGTAGCAGGCATTACTGGACTGAGTGCAGCCGGCGGGAGGGTGACTATCATGATGCCTCACCCGGAAAGAGTATTTCGTACCCTCAACAATTCCTGGCACCCGGAGGAGTGGGGAGAGCACAGTCCGTGGTTGCGCCTGTTTCAGAACGCCCGGGCCTTCAGTGACTGAGGGATGCGTTCACATCTCGGCGTAGGCGGGCCCACCACCTCCTTCAGGGGTGACCCAGGTGATATTCTGGCTTGGATCCTTGATATCGCAAGTCTTGCAGTGGATACAATTCTGCGCATTAATCTGAAACCGCTTGCCGTTCTCGTCATCGACGATCTCATAGACCCCGGCCGGGCAGTAGCGCTGGGCAGGTTCCTGCCAGCGACTCAGGTTGACACCAAGCGGAACGTTTTCATTGGCCAGCTTCAGGTGCACGGGTTGATCTTCTTCGTGGCTGGTGTTGGTGAGAAATACTGACGAATTTCGGTCAAAGGTCAGTACGTTGTCAGGTCTGGGATATTCGATAGGTGACAACTCGTTAGCGTCCTTCAGGGATCCGTGGTCCGTGCTGTTGTCTCGCAACGTAAAGGGTAGTTTGCCGCGGAACCAGTTCTGGTCCAGATAGTTAAAAGCCCCCCCGACATAGGTGCCGAACTTGTGCAGGGCAGGACCGAAGTTCCGTGAACTCTTAAGCTCGGTGTACAGCCAGGAGATATCGATGTTGCTCTGGTAGTGCGTGTGGTCCTTGCCACCCGGATCGCCGTCAGTCAGTACACCGAATATCGTCTCCGCCGCAATCATGCCCGATTTCATTGCGGTGTGGGTGCCCTTGATCTTGGAGAAGTTCAAAGTCCCGGCGTTACAGCCGATAACGAAGCCGCCCGGCACCGACATTTTGGGCAGCGAGTTAAAGCCGCCTTTGGTGATTGCACGGGCACCATAGCTGATGCGCTTGCCACCCTCGAGATAGTGTCTGACTGTGGGGTGTGTTTTGTACCGCTGAAGCTCCTCGTATGGGCTGAGAAATGGCTGCTCGTAGTTCAGGTCTACGATCAGCCCCAGCGACACATAATTGTCCTCAAGGTGATAGAGGAAAGACCCCCCGGTTGCGCCGTTTTCGCTGAGTGGCCATCCTGCACCGTGAACAACGAGGCCACGCTCGTGCCTCGTGGGGTCGATCTCCCAAAGTTCTTTCAGGCCGATACCGTAATGCTGCGGTGATTTCTCATGATCCAAAGCATACTGTTCTATCAGTTGCTTGCCGAGATGGCCCCGACAACCCTCTGCGAACACGGTGTATTTGGCATGCAGTTCCATCCCGGGCTCGTAAGTTCCTTTCCGTTCACCAGCGGCCGATACTCCCATCTCACCGGTCGCCACGCCTTTGACGGCACCCAGCTCGTTGAACAGGATCTCACTGGCAGGAAATCCAGGAAAAATCTCGGCCCCCAGAGATTCCGCCTGTTCTCCAAGCCAGCGCACGACATTTCCCAGGCTGACGATGTAGTTGCCCTTGTTATGCATCGTTTTTGGGATCATGAAGTTAGGAACTTTGATGGCTTTCTCGGCATTTGTGTAAAAGTACACCTCATCCCGGGTCACAGGAGTATTCAAGGGCGCACCGTTTGACTCCCATTGCGGGAACAACTCATTTAAGGCGGTGGGCTCGATCACCGCCCCGGACAGGATATGGGAGCCGACTTCGGAACCTTTTTCCAACACCACCACGCTCAGTTCCCGTCCATTCTGCTGGGCCATCTGCAGCAACCGGCAGGCGGTCGAGAGCCCGGCGGGCCCGGCACCCACAACCAGTACATCCACTTCCATAGACTCGCGTTCAATCGGCTCGTTGTCGTCGCTCATGTGTATAAGGTCTGTTGCTGGGAGTATTCTGAATTGCGTAGGGTAACCCTCAGCTGTCTGACATGGAAGGCTGGTAAGTGATGAATTCTGTTATAAATCGGGCATCGCTCACTGGGTAAGCAACTATTTGGGGATAAACAAATGAATCTGAACAACGAAACTGCACTGGTGACAGGTGCAGCGTCTGGTATGGGTGCCGCAACTGCTGAGGCTCTGGCGGCGCGCGGCGCACGGGTGGCGATATTGGATATCAACGAGGCTGCAGCTAAAGCAGCAGCAGGGAAGCTCGGCGGTGTGGGTATTGAATGCGACGTGTCTAGCGCAGATTCGGCGGCCGCTGCCCTGGATGAGGTAGTGGAGACCCTTGGAGCACCCCGGGTGGTTGTCAGCTGTGCTGGAATTGCCCTGGCATCGCGCATTGTCGGTCGTGACGGCCCGCATGATCTGGCGGCCTACCAGCAGGTGGTCAACGTCAATCTGATCGGCACATTCAATATTCTACGGCTGGCCGCGGCCCGGATGACGGATCAGGAGACGGTCTCCAAGAGCGGTAGCCGAGGGGTGATCATCAATACTGCCTCGGTCGCGGCCTACGAAGGGCAGATCGGCCAGGCCGCTTACAGTTCATCCAAGGGCGGGGTAGTGGCACTGACGCTGCCTGCGGCCCGGGAACTGGCACAGTTCGGCATACGGGTTATGACCATTGCTCCGGGCCTGATCAGGACGCCGATGCTGGGAGGCCTGCCCGAGGAGGTACAGGAAAGCCTCGGCAGCCAGGTACCGTTTCCCAAGAGACTGGGCCAGCCCGAAGAATTTGCCAGCCTGGTTGAGCACATTGTCGACAATGAAATGCTGAATGGCGATGTGATTCGCCTTGACGGGGCGATCCGCATGCAGCCCCGTTAGACATTCGTCAGGCCTTGTCGGAATCTAGACAATGACCACACAGCAGGTGTTTTTGTTTGTGCTGTTGCTGGCAGTGTTTGCCATGCTTCTCTGGGGGCGTATCCGCTACGATCTGGTTGCTTTTGCGGCACTGGTGGTGGCGACAGTCGGCGGGGCGGTGCCAACCGAACAGGCTTTTGTGGGGTTCGGTCACCCTGCTACGGTGATCATCGCGCTGGTGCTGGTCGTCAGTCGCGGTCTCGCCAATTCCGGGGCCGTCGAGATGATTGCGCGTTACGTGATTCGGGGAACGCTCAGCGTAGGTTCCCACATCGGGATCATCGCCGCAGTGGGCGCGGCTTTGTCGGGCCTGATGAACAACGTTGCGGCGCTGGCCCTGCTGATGCCTGTCGACATGGAGGCGGCCGCGAAGGCAAAGCGCAGTCCTGCCCTTACCTTGATGCCCTTGTCCTTTGCGACGATCCTGGGCGGGATGGTCACTTTGATCGGGACACCGCCGAACATTGTGGTGGCGACGTTCCGTGGGGAGGCGCTGGGCGAGGCGTTCGGCATGTTTGACTTCGCGGCAGTGGGGTTGGTGGTAGCACTGGTGGGAGTTCTTTTCGTAGCGCTGGTCGGTTGGAGACTGCTGCCGGTTGAAAGACGGCAATACAACGTACGCGAGGAACTTCAGGATCTCGAGGGTTACGTCGCCGAGGCCAGAGTGCTGAAGGACAGTGCCATTGCTGGTGAGCGGTTGCGCGGCCTGTATCCGATGGCCGAAGAACATGACGTCGCCCTGCTGGGCCTGGTCCGAGCGGGTAAACGGCTACCAGGTTTTGCCCGCCGGGAAACAGTTCGCGCCGGTGATTTCGTTGTGATTGAAGGGGCTGCTGCCGCTATGGAGAAGTTCGTGGGGGCTGCAGGCCTCGAATATGCTTCAGCAGGTGGGAAAACGGCTGTGCTTTCGGACAATCAGATCTTGCTGGAGGTGGTGGTGCCGGACGGTGCCAGGATCCAGGGTCGATCGGCAATGGATCTGCGGCTTGCGTACCGCCAGGGAGTCATGCTGCTGGGTGTATCCCGTCAGGGGCGGCCGTTTCGGGATCGTGTCCGCCGGCTGGAGATCGAGGCTGGGGACATTCTCCTTCTTTCAGGTCCGGAGGACCGACTGGCCGAGGTGGCGAGTTGGCTGGGTTGCCTGCCGCTGGCAGACCGAGGGCTTCAGCTTCTGCAGCGTGACAAGGCCTGGCTCGCAATTGGACTCTTCGTGGGCGCGATCACGCTGGCTGCGACCGGCCTGGTCTATTTACCCGTTGCGCTGGCCGGGGCCGCATTACTTTATGTGCTGCTGGGGGTTGTGCCGGTTGCCCAACTTTATGACTCGGTTGAATGGCCAGTGATTGTGCTGCTGGGGTCACTGATACCGATCGGTGCCGCGTTGGAATCGAGTGGCGCCACGAACCTGATTGCCGGACTGATCATCGACATAACGGATGGTCTCCCGGTGGTTGCGGTACTGGTGATCATCATGGTGGTCACAATGACCCTGTCAGACGTTCTCAACAATGTCGCAACGGCGCTGATCGCAGCGCCGATCGCGGTGAACGTCGCTACGGCCTTGAATGTTAGCCCGGATCCGTTTCTGATGGCGGTTGCGGTTGCCGCCTCTTGTGCGTTTCTGACTCCTATCGGACACAAGAACAACACCATCATCATGGGGCCCGGAGGTTACCAGTTTGGCGACTATTGGCGCATGGGACTGCCGCTGGAGTTGATTGTCGTTGTCGTCGGCGTTCCCGCAGTTCTCGTATTCTGGCCGCTATAGAAGGTCGATCTGCAATCGGACCATGACCTGGATCGAAGCAGGAGCGGCCTAGCCCGGCACTCAATTGCCGGAATCGACCGGCTTGACTGTCAAGGCGTTTAGAGCCGTGCTGGTTGGCTTTGACGGAGCTTTTTGGTCTACACTGACCAGGATTGTGACCGAGCCCGCCGATCGCCTCCGTCAGCGCATCAGATACCACCAGCAGGCCGAAGAATCCGAGCGGGTGGCGGAACTGTTGCAGGCGCTGCACCTGAGCGTCGCCGACCGGCAATCGATTCGACGGAACGCGGTCCGGCAGGTGCGCCTCGTTCGAATGAACGCCCCACCGAACATAATGGAGGCGTTTCTCACCGAATACGGGCTATCTACGGTAGAGGGCATCGCCATGATGTGCCTTGCCGAAGCCCTTCTGCGGGTCCCCGACAGCGTTACAGTCGATGCATTGATCGAAGACAAGATCGTTGCGGGGGACTGGGGCCGTCATCTCAGCCACTCCGCCTCCACTCTGGTCAACGCGTCGACCTGGGCGTTAATGCTGACCGGTCGTCTGCTCGAGCATGACGAGGAGAACAGTATTGCCGAGACGCTTCGTTCGGCAGTTCGGCGCCTGGGGGAACCAGCTGTCAGGCTGATCGTCACTGAGGCGATCAAAGAACTGGGGCGCCAGTTCGTGCTCGGTGAAGATATCCAGGAAGCCCTGTCGCGCGGTAATGAGATGGCCCGGCAGGGGTACTGTTTCTCCTACGACATGCTCGGCGAGGCAGCCTGTAACGAGGCGGATGCCAGGCGCTATCACCTGGCTTATTCGGATGCGATTACGGCCCTGTCTTCTTATTGCACCGCAAACGATGTTGGTCTTAATCCCGGCATTTCAGTCAAACTGTCTGCACTGCACCCGCGCTATGAGTTCAGTCAGCGGCAGCGCGTTCTGTCGGAACTGGTACCGAGACTCGCATCGCTTGCGCAACTTGCCCGCAGTGCGGGAATGGGCTTCAACATCGACGCTGAAGAAGCGGACCGGCTGGAGCTCTCTCTGGATGTTATAGACGCGCTGTGGTCGGATCGTACTTTTGCCGGCTGGGAAGGTCTGGGTGTGGTTATCCAGGCGTATGCCCCTCGTGCCCCGTCGGTTATAGAGTGGGTCTACAAAAGGGCTTGCCAACTCGATCGCCGGCTGATGGTCCGACTGGTCAAGGGCGCCTACTGGGACACCGAAATCAAGCGGGCCCAGGTGCTTGGCCTGGA
>CAZVVN010000046.1:0-26485 GCA_964630665.1 uncultured Acidiferrobacteraceae bacterium
GTCGTCAACTGCAACCTGCAGCGCCTGGATGGCCCGGTCCGGGGCAACGGCAAGATCATCCAGGAACTGGAGGGTGAATTCCGTGGCGCCGGCTGGAACGTTATTAAACTGATCTGGGGTTCCTACTGGGACCCGCTGCTGATGCGCGACACCAAAGGCCTGCTGAAGCAACGCATGGAAGAAGCGGTCGATGGTGAGTACCAGGCATTCAAATCAAAGGACGGCGCCTTTGTCCGGGAGCGCTTTTTCGGCAAGTACCCCGAGCTCGCTGAAATGGTCGCAAACATGACCGACGAAGATATCTGGCGGCTGAACCGTGGAGGCCATGACCCACACAAGGTCTATGCTGCTTATGCTGCTGCGGTGGCACACACCGGCCAGCCCACGGTGATTCTGGCGAAGACCGTCAAGGGTTATGGTATGGGCGAATCGGGCGAGGGCCAGAACATCACTCACCAGCAGAAAAAAATGGCCGGCGATTCTCTGATTGCGTTTCGCGACCGTTTCAGAATCCCACTGTCGGATGAGCAGGTCGTCCAGGCGCCTTTCTATCACCCCGGAGAGAACAGCCCGGAGATCAAATACCTGAAAGAACGACGCCAGGCCCTGGGTGGATACCTCCCGGTGCGACGGGATCAGGCCGAACCGCTGGAGATTCCTCCTTTATCCAGTTTCCAGTCACAGCTGGACGGCACTGGGGATCGCCAGGTCTCAACGACCATGGCGTTCGTTCGCATTCTCAGCACGCTGGTGCGTGACAAGCAGATCGGCTCCCGGGTGGTGCCCATCGTACCGGATGAATGCCGCACCTTCGGAATGGAAGGCATGTTTCGACAACTCGGTATCTATTCCGCAAAAGGACAGCTGTATGAACCCGAGGATTCGGATCAGTTGATGTATTACCGCGAAGACAAAAAGGGGCAGGTCCTTCAGGAAGGGATTACTGAAGCAGGAGCGATGTCGTCCTGGATCGCGGCGTCGACTGCCTATGCCAATCATGGCAAAGCCATGATTCCATTCTATATCTTCTACTCAATGTTCGGCTTGCAGCGGATCGGTGACCTGGCCTGGGCCGCAGGTGATATTCAGGCCCGCGGTTTCCTGATTGGCGGTACGGCGGGGCGAACGACGCTCGCCGGGGAGGGTCTGCAGCATCAGGACGGGCACAGCCTGCTCCTCGCCTCGGCGATACCGAACTGCGTCTCCTATGACCCCGCTTACGGCTATGAACTCGCGGTCATCATTCGCGATGGGTTGCGAAGAATGTTCAGCGACCGGGAAAACATCTATTACTACGTCACGGTCATGAACGAAAACTATGCCCACCCGGCGATCCCGGAAGAAACGGAAACCGGCATCCTGAAGGGCATGTACCGGATTCGGACAGCCCATCGTGGCCGCAAGGCAACACCACGGGTTCAGCTGCTAGGCAGCGGTTCGATTCTGAGAGAATCACTGGCTGCAGCTGACCTTCTGGAAGAGGATTTCGGAGTCCAGGCAGACGTCTGGAGTGTCACCAGCATGAACGAACTGAGCCGTGAAGGGCGCGATGTCGAACGCTGGAACATGCTGCATCCGGAAGAAGAGCGGAAACGCAGCTATGTAGAACAATGCCTGGCGGATGAGAAGGGGCCGGTCGTCGCGGCGACGGATTACGTCAACAGTTATGCCGAGCAGATACGGGCCTTCATACCACAACGTTACACGGTGCTGGGAACCGATGGATTTGGCCGCAGCGGAACTCGTTCTCAGTTGCGGGAATTCTTCGAGGTCAACCGCTTTTACATCTCGCTTGCGGCACTTAAAGCACTCGCCGAGGAAAGCGCGGTACCGTCTTCTACCGTGTCAGATGCAATATCAAAATACGGAATCGACCCTGCCAGACCGAACCCGATCCAGACATGAGTGACCTTCGAATTCCCGCACATCAGTCGTGACCACTACCAGAGAAATCGCAGTTCCTGATATTGGCGACTTCGAGTCGGTGGACGTAATCGAAGTACTGGTCGTTGCGGGAGACAACATCAGGGCCGAAGACCCGCTGGTGACTCTGGAAAGCGACAAAGCGACGATGGATGTCCCGGCCCCTTTCGGTGGGACAATCAGCGAGATACGGGTCCAGGCAGGTGACAAGGTGGCACAGGGCAGTGTCCTGTGCATGGTTGAACCGGCGGACGGCCCGGCTGCCAGGCAGACCGCAGAACCCGTTGACAGCGCTGAAGCCGATGTCAGTGCGCAAAGGGCCACCCTTGAGGTAGCAGACCAAGTGCAGCCTGCAACACAACAGTCCTCTCAACCGCCACCATCCCTGCCGCCGCCCGTCGAGCGAAGTGGTGGCGCCCTGCCCCATGCGAGTCCCGCGGTGCGGGGTCTGGCCCGCGAACTGGGTGTGGATTTAAGTGCCGTTCGCGGCACGGGACCCAAGGGCCGGATCCTCAAAGAGGACGTGCAACAACACGTCAAGGCAATACTTAAACACCCGGTGGAGACGACTCCTGAGGCTGTTGTGAGCCCCGGAATTCCTTCACCAGCGCAGATCGACTACAGCCGCTGGGGTCCGACAGAAACGGCACCGTTGTCCAGGATCCAGAAACTCTCTGGCCCGCACCTGCAGCGTGCCTGGCTCAACATTCCGCATGTCACTCATCATGATGAAGCCGACATCACTGATCTGGACGCTTTCCGGCGGTCACTGACTAGTCCCAGCGAGGATTCCACCGTACGCGTTACCGTGCTGACCTTTCTGGTCAAGGCCGTCGCGGCTGGTCTCAGCCGATTCCCGAGATTCAACGCCGCTCTCAGCCCTGCGGGAGAGAGCCTGATCTACCGAAAATTCTTCAACGTCGGAATCGCCGTAGATACCGAAGACGGCCTGGTCGTACCGGTCATTCGAGCAGTCGACAGCAAAGGCATTATGCAGATCGCCAGTGAGATGGACGACCTGGCTAACCGGGCGCGTGGCGGAAACCTCAAACCAGACGACCTGCAGGGCGGCTGTATCAGCATCTCCAACCTGGGTGGTATCGGGGGTACCGCTTTTACGCCGATCGTGAATGCACCACAGGTCGCAATCCTAGGCGCAGCGCGCTCCCGCATGGCCCCGCTCTGGGATGGAGAAGAATTCCGGCCAAGACTGGTGCTGCCACTTTCAGTCTCCTACGACCACCGGGTCATCGACGGTGCTGAAGCCGCCCGTTTCACAGTTTTCATCCGCGGGTTACTGGAAGACACTCGACGACTGGTCCTGTAATGTACAGCCTGACCCCATGACGCAAGACACTGTCATCAAAGTCCCTGATATCGGTGACTTTTCCGACGTCGAGATCATCGACATCCTGGTGTCACCGGGCGACGTCCTTGAGATTGAAACACCGCTGCTGACACTGGAAAGTGACAAGGCCTCGATGGACATGCCGTCACCGACGGCCGGTACCGTGACTGAGCTGCTGGTCGCGGTCGGAGACAGAGTATCGGCAGACACACCTGTAATGATGGCCAGAGCTTCGTCAGAGTCCAGAGCCAACCAGTCGAGTGTTGACGGACCTCGCGAACCTGCCGCCCAGTCTCCGTCAACATCGACCGTTTCGAGCACCCAATCCAGTGCAGACATCCGGGCCGAACTGGTGGTGCTTGGCTCCGGACCGGGCGGTTACACCGCCGCATTTCGGGCCGCTGATCTCGGCATCGAGACGGTCCTCATCGAAAAACAGGCGACCCTGGGTGGGGTCTGCCTGAACGTCGGCTGCATTCCCTCCAAGGCCCTGCTCCACGCTGCCCGGGTCATTGAGGAGACCCGTGAAATGGAAGCCGCCGGGATCGAATTCGGGCGCCCGAACATACACCTTGAAGACCTGCGAAACTGGAAAAACAGCATCGTCAGCCAGTTAACTGCGGGCCTGGCCGGACTGGCAAAGAAGCGCAACGTCAGGGTCATCCAGGGCACTGGCCAATTCACTTCAGCCAGTCGTATCACGGTGGACGACGGTACCAATCAGACCGTAATTGATTTTGCCCAGGCCATCATCGCAGCCGGCTCTGAGCCCACAGGAATTCCCGGGCTACCCGAAGACAACCGGCTGATCAACTCGACCGGGGCTTTGTCGCTTGTCGACGTTCCGGAACGATTTCTGATCATCGGTGGCGGCATCATCGGGCTGGAGATGGCAACTGTCTACCATGCCCTGGGCAGCCGGGTCACCGTGGTCGAGATGACCGATCAGTTGATGCCGGGTACGGACAGTGACCTGTTGCGGCCTCTGGGCCGACGCCTGAAAAACCAGTGTGAAAATATCTTCCTGAGCACTCGGGTGAGCGGTGTCGTCGCAACGCCCGATGGCCTGATAGCCAGTTTTGAAGGATCAGGTGCCCCGGAATCGGAACGATTTGACCGGGTACTGGTGGCTGTTGGGCGCAGACCCAACGGCCATCTGATTGGCGCTGACAACGCCGGTGTGGCAGTAGACGACCAGGGGTTCATTGCTGTTGATCCACAGCAAAGAACTAACGTGGAACACATTTTTGCGATCGGGGACATCGTTGGAATGCCGATGCTGGCACACAAAGCAACCCACGAAGGCAAAGTTGCAGCAGAAGTGGTTGCCGGACTACCCAGTGCCTTTGATGCCAGAGTAATTCCATCGGTAGCCTACACCGACCCCGAGGTGGCCTGGGTGGGTCTGACTGAAAGCGAGGCCAAATCAAAAGGTGTGGAGTACGGGAAAGGGGTCTTCCCCTGGGCAGCCAGCGGTAGAGCGCTGGGCCTGGGCCGCCCCGAAGGACTGACCAAACTGCTGTTTGATCCGGAGACCCGGCGCATCATTGGCGCAGGCATCGTCGGCCTCAACGCCGGTGATCTCATCGCCCAGGCCTGCCTGGCGATCGAGATGCAGGCCGAGGCAAAGGACATCTCTCTGACTGTTTCGCCGCACCCGACCCTGTCCGAGACTGTTTCCTTCGCGGCAGAGGCATTTGAAGGCACCATCACCGACCTTTATCTGTCGCGTAAGAAATGACAAGGAAACCCGATACCGGGCCTCAATCTGAGCCTCGTCAGGTCAGCCGCGCCACATAATTTTCGGTCGCCTTGATAACCCCCGACGGCCTCTCAACACGGGCGACTTTGTATCCGTATTGTTCCAGCGCTACAGAGATCTGACTGTCGCTGATGGTTCCGTCACTGCCGCAGGTAGACTCAAAGATCAACAGACGCGGTGGTTGGTTTTTCAGCAGTTCCCGTGCGCCCCCCAAAACCGCGAGCTCCCAGCCCTCGACATCCAGCTTGATCACTGTGGGCAGTGATACATCCGGCTCACGGCAGTAGGCGTCCAGCGTCACGACATCTACAGTAAGTTCCTCGACCGTTTCACGGTGTGGCCACTGGCCAAAGCCGCTATCCCCCGAATCACTGGCCCGCTTGAATACCCCCCTGCCGGACTGGTCCGAGAGCGCCAGTTGTTTCAATATCACCTGATCTTCATCCCATCCGTTCAGATCACGATTGAATCTGAACACCGTACAGGACTCCGGGTCCGGCTCAAAACCGATCACCGTGCGGACACCCAAGGTGGCCGCCAGAAAGCTGAAATATCCTGAATTCGCACCCACATCGTAAAACACGTCCGATTGTTCGAACTCACTCTCCAACAGTCGCGTGATTTCCGGCTCGTGCACCCCGTTGCACAGCAGATTTCGCTGCAACCAATCAGTCTGGTCGCAGGCAAATCTGAATCCAGCACTGGTCCGAGTGACAATACGCTTGTTACCGGCCATGGCCTCAAGCCAGTCCAGTCGACGTGCCTTACCCGGTGGAATCCGGGGCCTGAAACACAGTGCCTTGAGTACAGCACCTGTGAGCGGATCAAATATCACCGGCGCTTTCTGGAGTTGCGAGTAATCTTTCAACGGGGCTCTGAATGACGCTGTAGATACATCGCTCGTCGGGGCCAGATCCTGTCAGGCTTGTTCCAGCTCAATCAACGTGCCACAGAAATCTTTGGGATGCAGAAACAATACCGGCCTGCCGTGTGCCCCTTCCTTGGGCTCGTCCGGACCGAGGACTCTCGCCCCTTGTGCTTTAAGTCGTTCACGGGCAGCGATGATATCGGAAACTTCGTAACAGACATGGTGCACTCCCCCAGCCGGGTTGCGTTCCAGAAAACGGGCAACGGCTGACTCAGCACCGAGGGGGTGGAGCAGCTCGATCTTGGAGTTCTCAAGCTCGACGAACACTGTGGTCACCCCATGATGGGGGAGCGCAACGGGTGCGGAGACCTGCGCACCGAGTGTTTCGCGGTACAAGGAGGCCGCGACTGCGAGGTCGGGCACGACAATTGCGACGTGGTTCAGTCTTCCGATCATCACTTATGATGCACGCTTGCTGCGTGCGATGTCACTGACCAGCTTTCGCGCGGCGACTGTAGCTGCCAGCCGACCGGCACAAACTTCCGTTTCAAACTGGTGGAAACGCTGCACAAACTCGGGCTCCCGATTACACAGGTCCATCAGGCCATCATGAACTTCCTGGCGCAGCCACTCCCGCCCCTGTTCACTGCGGCGTTGCTCGATCAGACCACTCTCCCGGTCCTGTGCCTGGAACTTGCGGATTATCTCCAACACCTCCCCCAGACCCTCATCCTGAAGTGCGGATACAGCCAGCACAGGCGCTTTCCATCCAGGGGTTCGGGGCTGAATCAGGCCGACGGCTTGCTGATAATCACTCACCGTTCGGCGGGCAACAGCGTCCAGATCACCATCGGCCTTGTTGACCAGAATGAGATCGGCCAGTTCCATTACACCGCGTTTGATTCCCTGGAGTTCATCACCGGAGGCAGGTAACAGGAGGAGAACGAAAAAATCGGTCATTCCCGCGACCCGCAGTTCCGACTGGCCGACGCCGACAGTTTCAACCATTATGATGTCGTAACCGGCTGCCTCACACAGAAGGATGCTCTCACGGGTCCGTCTCGCGACACCACCGCTACTGCCAGCGGTTGGTGACGGCCTTACGAAAACGCCTGGGAGGCTCGAGAGTTTTTCCATCCGCGTCTTGTCTCCGAGCACTGCACCTCCGCTGATCACAGAACTGGGATCTATCGTCAACACAGCAAGTCGATGTCCGGATTCTGCCAGCCGGCAGCCTAACGCCTCAATGAAGGTGGATTTACCAACACCGGGCACACCGGTAATACCAAGCCGGAATGACCGACCCGCGGCTGGAAGCACGTCAGCCAACAGCGCCTCTGCCTCACCCCGATGTGGGTCAAGGGTCGATTCCAGAAGGGTGATGGCACGAGCGAGAGAGCGGCGCTCACCCTGGCGAATTTGCTCACCTAGCTTTCGTACAATTCCAGTATTCACCTTTCCGACCCTGTTTCAAATTCGATCAATGCCTGGCCCAGCTCAACGGTATCCCCCTGCCGGGCATGAATTCTGGCAACGATACCGTCTCGCTCCGACTTAAGAGCGTTCTCCATCTTCATTGCCTCGATCACTGCCACTCCCTGGCCTGACTGAACCGCTTGCCCTTCTGTCACCGATATCGAAACGAGGAGGCCAGACATCGGTGAAAGCAGCAGATGACTTTGATCCGGCAACACTCCGACCGGCATGTGACGATAGAGATCGCCTGGCAATGGATCCAGAACTATCACCTCTAGAGTCGTTCCTGCATGAGAGACCCGGTAGGTAATGCGGTCGCGTTCTACCTTGGCAAAAAACACACCATCGTCACATTCAAAGCGGCAAACACTCTGTCCAGGCCACCAGTAAGTTCTCATGGCAAGGCGTTGCCCACTGCAGGTCACAGCATAGCCGTGGGTAAGCGACTCCACTACACAGTCAAAAGGTTCGCCGTCCACCCAGACAACACGTGCACCGGGCAGAGCAACGTCGTCACTCAGCGTGGCCTGCTGCTCCATGGAGCGCTGATACAACACGACGGCCAGCACCATCAGGCGGTAATGCAGAGACCCCACAGGTTTTGGCATATCGAACCCGTCGGGATATTCCTCAGCGATGAAACCCGTGGTCAACTGCCCGCAACCAAACCTCGGGTGGGCTAACACCGCAGCGAGGAACGGGATATTGGTAGATACCCCTTGGACGTGGAAACAATCCAGGCCACGTCCCATCGCTGTGATCGCGGTCTTTCGATCCGGGCCACGACTGACCAGTTTCGCCACCATTGGATCATAGTAAACACTGACCTCGCCACCTTCGACGACCCCACTATCTATCCGGATGCTCTGATCTTCAACAGGGGGCTGGTAACGGGTCAGTCGGCCTGTAGATGGTAAGAATTCCCGCGCCGGATCCTCGGCGTAGATCCGGCACTCCACGGCCCACCCGTCAATTTGGATGTCGGACTGGGTAAACGGCAGCTTCTCACCAGCAGCGACCCTGAGCATAAGTTCCACAAGGTCCAGGCCGGTGATCATCTCGGTCACCGGATGTTCGACCTGCAGGCGGGTATTCATCTCCAGAAAGTAGAAATTCCGTTCCCGGTCAACGATGAATTCCACGGTTCCTGCTGAATAGTAATCGACCGCTTGTGCCAGCATCACCGCCTGTTCCCCCATTGCACCTCGTGTAGCCGGATCAAGAAATGGCGACGGTGCCTCTTCAATGATCTTCTGGTGACGTCGTTGGATCGAACATTCACGTTCATTCAGGTGTACACAATTGCCGTGCTGGTCACCCAGGACCTGGATCTCGATGTGCCTGGGTTCATCGATGTACTTCTCGATCAACACCCGGTCGTCACCAAAGCTCGAACGAGCCTCACTACGTGCACGTTCGAAGCCTTCACGGCACTGCTCTTCATTGGCCGCAATCCGCATACCCTTCCCGCCCCCACCGGCGCTGGCTTTCAGCATCACCGGATAACCGATCAGCGCAGCCTGCTCGGCAGCCTCGTCCGCATCGTGCAGGGCCTCAGCATGGCCTGGAATGACACTGATGCCGGCTTCTCTGGCGAGTTTTTTCGAGGCGATCTTGTCTCCCATAATCCCGATCGCCCGGCTGGAAGGGCCGATAAACGAAATTCCGGCCTCTTCCAGTGCATCGACAAAAAGGCTGTTCTCCGCCAAAAAACCATAACCGGGATGAACGGCCTGCGCCCCGCTCCGAGAGCAGGCTTCGATCATCCGGTCTATCAAAAGATAACTTTCCGAAGAAGGGGGAGGCCCGATTCGGAATGCTTCGTCTGCTGTGACCGTATGCAGTGCATCCCGGTCTGCATCTGAGTAGACTGCGACGCTTTTTATCCCCAGTTGGCGCAGCGTACGGATGACGCGACAGGCGATCTCACCACGGTTCGCTATCAATACTTTGGTGAACAATGGCGCTTCCTGATCCACCGGAAGATCCGGCAGGAAATTGACCTGATCCTAGACCCACAGATCGGGTTGTTTTAGCTTCTCCAGCAGTTGATGAATGTTCTCTTGAGCGTTCGTTTCGTATTGATCCCGAAAGTACTGCGTATGAAATATGCCCGGCCAACTTAACAGCCGCTCGAGAAACAGTTCCTGTCCAGCCCTGAACCGGGTGTCGTCCAGATGTGATGCTTCCTGACGCAAGAGGCATGTATCGGCAAAGAACGCTTTCCAGGGTTGACCAAAGCCTGACAGGTCAACATCCATTACAAACTGAGCATCGACTTCTCGAGTCATCTTTTGGTAACGGGTTGCAAGAATCGCCAGGGCTACTTGGGAAACAGGTTCGGGCGGCAAATGACTCCCAGCCAGTTCAACGAACCAGTCAGCGCTGAGTTGCTCATTCTCCGCCGACCCAACCTCGAGTATGGCATCGTGAAACCAGAGGGCCATTTCGACGACATCATTCTGACCCATAGCCCCGGTCGCCCGGTCGTAGCTGGAAAGACAGTACTCGATATGATCAGCCGTGTGGTAGTAACGGTGTGGCTCATCGTACTTTTCCGACAACGCCTGGAATATCCGATCCGCCTCCGAGCCGCCGCCAAAACGACCCCACAGATCGTGGAAACGATCTCCATCCATGATCAGTTATCCGCCAGCTGGTGAGTTGCTGTTCTGGTTCACTGATCTGGCCTCTTCCAGCATTCGGGTCGTATTGGCAAGTCGCTCGACAAGCTGGCGCATCACATCCAGTGCGATTTCAGGGTTCTCGGTCATCAGATGAAGGAAATCATCTGAGGCAATCCTCAGGCTTCGAACTTCACCCCTGGCCTTGAGAGTAGCCGAACGAGGTGAATTACCGATCACCCCCATCTCTCCGATCAACTGGTTCTCACCCAGAACAACCAGCGGTTCACCCACAGGTTCATCGGCGAAGACTTCGACCTCACCGCTCATCACGACATAGGCACTGTCGGTCGCTGCACCGGCCCTGAACAGCACTTCCCCATCTCGAAATTGCGATTCCTCGCTGGTGAATGCCAACAGCTTCAGCCGGGCTGCATCCAGCCGCGCGAACATCGGCACTTGCCTGAGCTGTTCCGCATCCCTGAACAGATCCATAGTGTCCATACACTCAATTGAAAAGCAAACCGGGATTTAACCCCAAAATGGGCGAGGAGGCAAAACCCGGGGCTCTTTCCTGTCAGATATCTCCCGAACCAGGCATCTCTTCGAGATCTCGAAGCTCCCGGGGGGTGTTCACATTGAGAAACATCTCGGGTCGGTCAGAAAAGTCCACGCTCTGCCAAGCCTGCCGATTCAGCCAAAGGTCGATCTTGCGGCCGCCGTCTCTGAGGAACAGCTCAAGGTCGAATCGGCAGTTCTCGTTGACCAGACTGAAAACCGGTTGCAGGCGGTGGCCATCATGCGCTACCGCAACCATGCTGCCGGAGCTAAGCGCCGCGCAATGAAGCCGTTCAACAAGATCATAAGCCAGCAACGGTGAATCGCATGGCGCTGTCACCACCCACGGCGTATCGGCACAACTGAGTCCGGAGGCCAGTCCGGCGAGCGGCCCGAGAAACCCGGCATCCTGGTCAGTGATCACCTCATAACCGAGCTTCGCATAAGACTCGGTATTTCGATTCGCACTGATCAGTACCGTGTTGGTCTGCCGGACAAGCCGATCGAGCACCCAGGCCGCCATGGGTCGACCCCGTAGATCCAGCAACCCTTTGTCTCGCCCACCCATTCGTCTCGCCCGACCTCCAGCGAGCAGTATGCCGGTGACCTGATCGTGATATCTTGCCAACACTGATCTCCAGTACTATAGGGCTACTGTGGGTTACAATCTGTTGCGAGTTTCTGCCGGCACCGAATCAACCCGTAATGTTTTTGCAGACAGCTGATCCCTAAAGGTACCCGGACCCTTGTTTTATTCCAAGTACACCTCGAGACTGCTCGTCATCGGGGCATGCAGTACCCTGCTTTTGACCGGTTGTGGCACCACCGACAAGAACCAGGCCAGCAAGCCCGACTGGAACACCAGTACCAAGCTCGAGATCCCACCGGACCTGACGGCGCCCCGGGAAAGCAAAGATACTCACCTTTACAGTGCCGTAACCCGAGAAGCCAGCGCTGAGAAACTGGCCGAGTACGAAAAATTTCAGCAGCTAGAACGAATGGCCGAGTATGAGGAATTCCTCAACTGGCGCCAGCAGCGTGGGAACAGCCAGAACTTGAGTCTGGCAGATTTTCGTGAAGCCCAGTCAACAGAACTGCGTGCCCAGCTGACCGACAAAGGTGTACTCGTCGTCAAGGGTCCCGATCAACAACGAATCGTGCTGATTGCTGACAGCCTGCAAAACAGCTGGAACCGGGTGGATACTGCCCTGATCAACATGGGTCTGCAGGTCCTGGAGGCCAATCCTAAGGCCGGTTTCTTCCGGATCCACTACGATACCGAATCATCAGACGATGAATCTATCTGGATGCGCTGGGCATTCTGGCGACATGATCAGGTGATCTACACGCTTTGGCTGACTGCTGACGAGGAGATGATTTCAGCAACAATCTTCGACGCTGACGCAGCACCGGTGGTCACGCCGCAAGGCGACACCTTCATGGAACGTCTGGGAGTTCAGTTACTGACTTTTGCCGGCAAACACCAGCAGTTTGTTGCTGGCGGCAACCGTGAACAAAAAGGCCTGGCTTTGCGGGAAACACCCGAAGGGCGGCTGCAAATGATCATCCCGGGCGGCGCAAAAGGAGCCTGGACGAGACTCGATCGGGTTCTGGGCGACGCCGGTTTTTCGGTGATTAAGAAAGACCCTGAAACCCTGTTGTTCGTGCTGCGCTATGACGATCCAGAAAACTCTACCGACCCCGGGTTTTTCTCTAAACTGGTATTCTGGAAAAAAGACGAGCCCGACCCGCAAAGATCCTACCAACTACAGATAACCCCGGCCGGGGACAGGACCATGGTCGACCTACTTGACAGCAATGAACAGCGTACCCAGACCGGTGACAAGATTCTGACGCTGTTGTTCAACAAGCTGAAAGACGACTAGCCCTGCCGGAATCGCACGGCATAAAGATCCTCCAGGAAACCTACGACCCAGCTTGGGTTTCTTGCTGGCGTTTCCACTCCTGGTAGGCTTTGAATTCCTGCCAGCGCTTCCATTCCAGATATTCCGCATACTCAGGGTCGTCAATCGCCGGGGAGGATTCTGGATCGGGGCGATTGGTGCCGAAAATATCGATTGAATAGGAGTATTTTGAGGCCTGACGCAGATCTGAATTGGCGTAGGGCGAGTTCTCACCGGCTGTGAACTCTTTTCCCCGGCGCTGTTTTTCCGCTGTCTCCCCGGGAACGGTGTCCTGCCCCTTCTCACGGGCCGACGAGCAACCGGCGACTAACGCCAGGGCCACGCAACCGATCAGCAGCCGGAGAAGAACTTGTCTCGAAAATCGGGGCACTGTAATGATAGGATTTTGATTAAAGACGCTTCAAACCCGGGGATTGCGGTCTCTATGGCGGATGATGCTTAGACTATGCTCATTCTAACGCAACCCTGCCGACCCCGCTTCCTGGCGATCGCAGGGCGTTTACAAGGACGAGGTTCAGGGACGGTATTTAAGATAAGGAGGGTTCAACCGCCTTGGGAGATGTGTAGTTTTTTTACAACAGCACTGTGTCTTTATTCCCGACGAAGTGTTGCATTACCACCCATTTATCGCCAAAATGGCGTGGCTTTTGTACAAGAGCACTATAAACCTTTCACTGAGGAGTTCTATATGAACAAGAAACTGCTAGCTGTTGCGGTTGCCGCTACCCTAGCGGCCCCGGCGGCCTTGGCTGACGTGTCTACGTCCGGATCCATCCGGGTGGGCGTTGAGGGCAAGTCTGCGGGCTGGAGCGTTTTCAACGGCGGCTCACGTCTTCGCTTCAAGGCATCGGAAGACCTGGGTAATGGACAGACCGCTTTCACCACGTACGAGTTCGGCGTCGACGCTGCCGGTGGCAGTATCGGGGGTGGCTCAACCAACCGCGTCACGCTGGTTGGCCTTAAGGGCGACTGGGGCAGCATCAGCCTCGGTTCCCAGTGGAGCGCGACCTTCAGTGCGGTCGGCACCTATGCGTGTGTCCACTCAAAATACGGTTGCTCGGGTTACCAGGGTAAGTACCGGGTCGGCAATTCAGTCGTTTTCGCGACCACTGCTGGTCCGCTCTGGATCATTGCCGACGCACAGATGGATGACTCTTCTACTGACAACATCGACAATGCCTCCATCGGTGGCAAGATGAGCCTCGGTGGCGTGTCCCTTGGTGCGGCCTACAGGGAAGATGGTGACAACGACTACACCGGTGTCGGTGCGTCCATGTCACTTGCAGGTGTCGGAATCTATGGCTACTACTCCAGCACGGCGACTGGCGGTGACTCCCATGGTCTTGGCGCCAAACTAGCTGGTGTCAAGGCAACCTACGAGAAGAGCACAGCTGATGCCTCCGAGATCACCGTCGAGTACGGTATCGGATTGGGCGGCGGCACCAGTCTCAAACTGCTCGCAAATGATAACGACAGCCGTACGGCTGGTAGCATGATTCTGCGTCAGGACTTCTAAAGCCGTTTCCGGATTTATCCGGTCGGAAAAGGGCGCCGTCAGGCGCCCTTTTCTTTTGCAGTTTCAATCAGGTGCGGATCAGCCCATGCTGATGGGTCTTTCGAACCTGATACCCGGGTGATTCCCCCGCGCTTAGTCCACCTTGCGGGATAAGGCCTCAATCAGCGGACCAAGCTGATTTTCATAATGGCGCCAGCGCTCGACGGACGTCGTGTTAAGCGGCTGGCGTACCTGCCAGAGACTCAAAGTCTGCACCCGATCGACTGATTCGTGGTGCGCAAGACAGGCGTCATCCCAGGGCAGTTCAAGCCTCCCCAGTACCGGCTCCAGTGTCGATCGGGGTTCGCTGACCAGAGCCTCGTAATGGACATCAAACAGGCGGCCGGGGAGTACAGCGTGCCAGTGCAACATAAGATCCTGGTAGAGCGTGTAGTAACGGCCCAGTTCTTCGAGGTCATAAGCATAATCAAGTCCCGGCGGAAAGTGCTGGAAGTAATTCGACAGGCAGGTGTCCAGGGTATTGCGCACGCAGTGCAGTAAGGATGCACCGGGAAACAGCAGCGCCATCAGGCCAAGGTACATGAAGTTCATCGGCATCTTGTCAGTCATGCGGTCCGCATCACCGGCCCGCATTGTCAGTTCAGCCAAGTAGGCTGACGCCATGCCTTCCACTTGCGTTGTGTCGAGCTGGCTGACGCACTCAGGATAACCAACCTCGTCTGCTGTATCCTGCTCGAGTCTGAGGACCAGTTCGGAGAGCTTGCGAAGCTCTCCCGCCGGGCGGATCTGTGGATGGGCCGACAGGACCTGCTCGAGCAAGGTAGTACCGGACCGCGGCATCCCCACAATCAGAACGGGCCCCCGGCTGGTATTGCCTGAGCCGGAAAACTGCTCGAATAGCTCCCGAGAAAACACCCGTTTAAGGCGCTCGAAGCCGTCGGCGATGACTTCAATGTTGAAATTGACCTGCGGGCGGCGCAACCTGTTGGCTTTGCGGTAGTGGGCAAAGGCCTCTTTGTGGTCCCCGCAATCATCCAGGGCCTTACCGAGGGCATAGTGCACGTAAAGAGCATCTTCGTCAGCCAGTCTTGATCCGCGCAGCAGCTTTGACATGCCGGCAATCTCCGATTCATCGGAAGACCCAAAACGATGTGACAGAGCCAGATTCAGGTAAGGGTGGCCGAACCCTGGTGCTGTCTCGATGAGTTCCCGGAAAATCGACTCGGCTTCTCCGCGCCGGGCGAGGGACGCCACCACCATTCCGAGGTTGTTCTGGACTTCTGGCTGTTTCGGATCTTTCTCAAGCAGGCGCCGGTAAAGCCCTTCAGCCTCTTCAAGCCACTGCTGCTCATACAGGTTGTTGGCCAGCCTGAACAGCAACTCGGGATGTTCCGGATGATGCCGGAGCGCGTCGCGGTAGGCAGACCCGGCGTCTTCGACACGGCGATACGCCTGCAGCATCTGGCCCAGCGCCAACCACAAATCTGCTTGACCAGGATCACTGGCGAGTGCATCGCGCAAGGTCTGCTCTGCACGTTCGGGTTCACCTCGGGCATCCATCATCCGTGCGATGCACACAATCAGACCAGGGTCTTTCGGCGCGAGTTCCAGCGCCCGCCGAAAGCAGGTCTCAGCTTCGGCGTACTGCCCGGCCATTGCCAGGCTTTCACCGGCCCCGGCATGGGCAGCCGGGTTGACCGGGTCCAATGCAATAGCAAGTTGAAACGCTTTGGATGCCGACGCCACCTGCTCGAGTTGCAACCGTACGCGGCCCAGATTAAGCCAGGCTTCGATCGACTGAGGACCGAGTTCAGCACTCTGCCGGTAATGGTCGGCAGCAGGAGCTAGTTTGCCCTGGACCTGTAGCGCCAGGGCAAGACTGAAGTGAGCTTCGGGACTGTCATCGGCCACCCTGATGATCTTTCGCAGGCCCTTCTCTGCCTTTACAGGGTCACCCCGTTGCAGGGCAGCCAGGGCCTGGTCGTAAGAGCGCTGGAGTTTTGCTGACACGTTTGGGTTTTTGTGGTCTCGCCCTTTCACCATTCAGTTTTCCCGTTGCAAAATCCGAAAACCGCTATGAGTCATTAGGCCTGACTACACAAGGTTCAGTCAGGGTAAGAAGTCATTGCGTCACAACCAAGGAGAACAAACCGATTGCCTCGGTGTGATGTGCCCTGGGTAGAAATCTCGGAGAATTTTACCTCGATTGTAACCAAACCCCGAGCAATCTCCTGAAATGCCTTGCCTTCTGCCGGTACGGGTTGGGCCGACCATGATTCAACCGCTATACTGGTACGTGTGTTCTTCTTACCCGCGCCGCTTTCTGTAAGAACAGGCGATAGAGAGGCTCTCACATGACCGATACCCAGACAGTACCAGCCCTTAAAGTGTACTGGCAGCCCGGTTGCTCCAGCTGCCTGAAGACTAAAGAGTTTCTGCTGGATAACAATGTCGAATTCGAATCGATCAATGTTCTCGAGGATGAGAGCGGCTTCAAGGATCTTGAAGCGCTGGGCCTGCGCCTGGTGCCTGTGGTCGCCCGCGGATCGGATTGGGCCAATGGCGCTGTTTTCCGGGATGTTGCCCGGGTCGCCGGTTTCACCTGGCATCCCCACGACATGCTGGCGCCTGGCGAGATCATCGCCCGCATCGACACCATTCTGACTGCCGCCCGCCGCTATCTGGATCAGATTCCGGAGAACCAGCTCGATACGATGCTGCCCCATCGGCCCCGGTCGTACCGGCAATTGGCTTACCACATCTTCCAGATTCCGGAAGTGTTTCTGGAGCGGGTTGAAAATAACGCGGCTTATACCTATGAAGCGCTGATCAGCAAGCTACCTGCTGACCTCAAGACCCGCGACCAGTTATCCGCCTACGCCGGTTCTATACGGGAACGGTTGAATCGCTGGTGGACAACACTCGGAACAGCCACTGACTTTCATCAACCGGGTAATGTCTACTACGGGGATGTCAGCCTGCATGAAGTGCTGGAACGTACGGCGTGGCACTCCGGCCAACACACCCGGCAACTGATGCTGGCCCTGGAGATGATCGGAATCAGTCCTGATGGGCCGCTGAAGGACGCAGACTTCAACGACCTGCCCATACCCCACGAGGTCTGGGATAACGAGAAGGAATGGCCCTGACGTTGTCTCACGAGTTCCTTATGGTCAGACCGGAGACGATTGGATTCAGCTGATAGTCAGCCCACTGATCTGAGAAAGTCCAGCAGCAACGCATTGACAGCTACCGGCTGCTCCTGCTGGGTCCAGTGCCCGATCCCTTGGAGGATCTCGAACATCCTGAGGTCCCGGTAGTGTTTTTCGACACGAGACCGATTGAGCTCGCCGGAGAACATAAAAAAGTTCACCGGATCCAGCGCGCCAGTGATAAAGCAGGCGGGCTGCTCGAGAGCCTTGCCCAACTCCGGTAGTTCATGCCAATCGATCGTCTGGGACCGGTAGCGATTGAGTGGCCCGCGCATACCGCTCCCTGCGAACTGACCCACCAGGTAGTCCAGATCAGCCGGGCTGAACCAGTCTGGAAAGCCGTCTGGCTCATGCATCGTTTCCAGAAAAGTTGAGTTGGGGTGCGATCCCACGCCGCCACCACTCCCTTTGTCAGCAAGCAGCCTGGCCATCCCTCGACCGTCAAAGTTACAGTAGGTCAGGTACAGGGATCTGCGAAGGTCGGCTTCAAGTTCCGCTTCGGCAACACCTTCCGCCTGGAAATACAGCTGGTAAAAATAACGCCCTTTGTAGACGGTTCGCCAGTGTTCAATTGCGGGGCGGGATCCGCGCACGGTGTGGGGTACCGACAGGCTACCAACGGCTCGGATTCGTTCCGGGTACAGCACGGCTGTGCTCAACGCAATCGGCCCGCCCCAGTCATGTCCGATCAGGACTGCCTGGTCGTAATCTAGGGCATCGAGAATTCCGATCACGTCGGCAGTGAGGTTTTTCAGGCTGTATGCTGCAACTGGCAATGGCAGGCTGGACTCACCGTAACCCCGCACGTCGTAGGCCACCGCCCTGAAACCGGCCTCAGCAAATGCCGGGAGCTGGTGGCGGAAGCTGTACCAGCTTTCGGGCCAGCCGTGACAGAAAATCACCAGGGGGCCTTCGCCTGCCGAGACCAGTCGGAGCGTAATCCCGTTGCTTTTTATCGATCGGAAATCAAATGTGTCCATTGAAAGTCAAGAGTCCGGTATGATGGTCTCGCTACTCTGCCAGTATAGATAAATCCAAATTGGACTACTTCAGGAAAAAACATTTTCGACTGTCAGGTCGGACTCCAGCGTGCGAGACCAGCACATGAGCCACGTTTTTCATCGACACACACGAGCTACACCGCCCGTCGTCGCCAGGGGCGAAGGTGCGTACATTACCGATCGGAAAGGCAAACAGTACCTGGATGCCTCCGGTGGTGCAGCAGTTTCCTGCCTGGGACATAACCACCCGGACGTTCTGCAGGCAATCAAGAACCAGCTCGATGCGATCCCATTTGCCCACACGGGTTTCTTCACCAGCGACCCCCTCGAACAACTGGCCACGCATTTGTCCGAACGGGCCCCCGTTGACCTCGGCAGGGTCTATCTTGTCAGCGGCGGCTCCGAGGCCATGGAAGCTGCGCTCAAAATGGGTCGGCAGTACTTCCTGGAACTCGGCCAGCCGTCGCGGCAGATCTACATCGGCCGGCGCCAGAGCTATCACGGCAATACCCTCGGGGCCCTCGCAACCGGCGGCAACATGTGGCGACGCCGACCATACACCCCTCTGCTCATCGAGAGCCACCACATTGCCCCGTGCTACGCATACCGGGACAGGCAACCCGGGGAATCCGAGCCAGCCTATAGCTACCGGGTTGCCGAAGAACTGGAGGAAAAAATTCTTGAACTCGGCGCCCAGAATGTGATCGGCTTCGTCGCCGAACCTGTAGTTGGAGCTACCCTCGGCGCAGTACCGCCAACCTCGGGATACTTTCAACGTATCCGTGAGATCTGCGACCGACATGGCATCCTGCTGATCCTGGACGAAGTCATGTGTGGTATGGGTCGCACCGGCAGTCTTTTTGCCTGTGAGCAGGACGGCATCACCGGCGACCTGATCACCATTGCCAAAGGTCTGGGTGGCGGGTACCAACCCGTCGGCGCCGTTGTGGTCGACCAGAAAATCTACCAGGCGATCCATGATGGAACAGGCTTTTTCCAGCACGGGCACACCTATCTCGGTCATGCCACGGCCTGTGCAGCGGCACTGGCTGTACAGCAGGTAATCGAACGAGATAACCTGGTCAAGCGTGTCAGGGAGATGGGTGCGATCCTTGAACAGTCCCTGGTGACTCGATTTGCTGACCACCCGCACGTTGGGGACATTCGCGGGCGTGGACTTTTCATCGGCCTGGAATTCGTCAAGGACAGAACCAGCAAGTCCACCTTCGACCCGGAATTCGAATTGCATAGACGCCTCAAAGAAGCCGCTATGGACAACGGACTCATCTGCTACCCCATGGGCGGCACCATCGACGGCAAGCGGGGCAGTCACGTTCTGCTGGCCCCACCCTACACAGTGTCGCAGGACCAGATAGACGAACTGGTGAACAAGCTTGCAATCGCTCTGGACATCGCTCTGAACACTGGATAATTCGCCAGTAACCGGGACGACCCGCAACATGTAGAGCCTTGCCGGCTGGAATAGAATAATATCTGCCCGCCAACCCTGGTGGGAGCCGGGTTGACACCAGGGGTCAGCGACCCAAGAGACAGGCAAACAGTACAAAGAGTTGAATATACCGCGAGTAGACTATACGACCTTTGATCTGCATCCCATGACGATGGCTCTGGGTGCAGAGATTCATGGCGTGGACCTTAGCCGGGAAGTAGCTGAGGATCAGTTTGACGAGATCCGTCAGGCGTTCGCCGAATTCAGCGTTATCTTCTTCCGGGACCAGCAGCTGACTCCAGACCAGCATATTGCGTTCGCCAGTCGCTGGGGCGAGATCAACGTGAACCGCTTCTTCAAGGCTATTGACTCGCACCCCGTCATCGCCGAAGTCCGAAAGGAACCCGACCAGGAAACCAATATCGGGGGCAGTTGGCACACAGATCACTCCTACGACCAGGTTCCGGCGACCGGTTCGATCCTGTATGCCCGCCAGGTGCCCGAGATCGGTGGAGATACACAGTTTGCCAGTATGTACGCGGCCTATGATGGCCTTTCGGATGGCCTCAAACAAATGCTCGAGCCGCTGCGGGCTATCCATTCCAGTCGCCATGCCTTTGGCAGGTCCGCCTATCGAATTCAACAGTATTCCGACGATATCGGTGATCGTTTGGGAAACCCCGATGCTGCGACGCAGGATGCGGATCACCCGGTGGTTATCCGGCATCCAATGTCCGGTCGCAAGGCGCTGTACGTCAATCCGGGATTCACGATCAGGTTCAGCGGCTGGTCGGACGAGGAGTCCAGACCTCTTCTGGAGTATCTTTATCGGCAGGCCACAAAACCCGAGTACACCTGCCGGTTTCACTGGCGGGAAAACTCACTGGCCTTCTGGGACAACCGATCCACCTGGCATCAGGCCCTCAATGATTACCCCGGTCAGAGGCGCCTGATGCACCGAATTACTATCGAAGGCGTTCCCCTGGAGTAACCGATCGACCTTGCCGGTCATGGAGCAAGCTATGAACAACATTCCAATCATCGTCAAGCGAAGACTTCAGGCCGAGGTCGTTGGCCCATTGTTCAAAGAGATGGTCGACCAACTCGGCCAGCACAAAGCCGAACGGATACTCGAGTCGGCTATTCAGAAAGCTGCGATCGATGAGGGGCGTCGGTTTTCAACACAGGTCGCCTCCAGTAACCAGTCACCATTGCGCAAATTCATCGACCTTTTTGAGCAATGGACCACAGGCGGTGCACTGGAAGTGGATACCTTATTGGAGTCAGATGAGCGTTTCGAGTTCAACGTCACGCGCTGCCGTTATGCTGAGATGTATCAGGAAATGGGCCTCGGCCACATCGGGCAGCTGCTGTCATGTAACCGTGACGGCACGTTTTGTGAGGGATTTGACGACCGTATCACCTTAAAGCGCGAACAGACGATCATGGACGGGGCACCTTGCTGCACCTTTCGTTACGCCTGTGAGATCGAACCTGACACAGAATCCTGACGCCCCACCCCTTGGTTCGGCCGTTTTGCCGAGAACTGCCCAGGACTGCTGTATATCGATTACACTCGCGCCGTCTCCGGAACCCACAGAACCGCTATGCCGCAAAACCCAAAACTCGTCGCTGTTGAGAAAGAAGTACCTATCAGTTCGATCCGCCAGTGGATCCGGGACAACAATATCGATGAGATAGAGGCCGTCATTCCGGACATGACCGGGATAGCCCGGGGCAAACTGATTCCCGCACACAAGTACAGTGAAGAAGTGGGTATGCGGATGCCCGAGGCGATCTTTCTACAGACCGTCACCGGTGAGTACCCGGAAGACCAGAGTGCCGTCGACCCCTCCGACAAGGATATATTTCTCAAGCCCGACCTGAGCAGCTTCCGGCGGGTGCCCTGGGCCCAGGACCCGACAGCACTTGCTATCCACGACTGCTACTATGCGGATGGCAACCCCGTCGAGATGTCGCCCCGCTACGTTCTTCAGAAAGTCCTCAGTGCCTATCGCGAGCGAGGCTGGGCACCGGTGGTCGCGCCGGAACTCGAGTTTTATCTGGTCAAGCCCAACTATGATGCCGACTACCCTCTGGAACCACCGGTCGGCCGCTCCGGACGGGCCGAACCAGGGCGCCAGTCTTTCAGTATTGATGCTGTCAATGAATTCGATCCTCTGTTCGAGGATCTGTATGACCATTGCGAAGCGCTCGACATTTCACTCGAGACCCTTAATCACGAAGCTGGCGCTGCCCAGATGGAAATCAACCTGCTGCATGGGGACCCGGTAACTATCTCAGACCAGGCATTCCTGTTTAAGCGAGCCACTCGGGAAACGGCTCTGCAGCACAAGATGTATGCGACGTTCATGGCCAAACCGATGGAAAAAGAACCCGGTAGTGCCATGCACATTCACCAAAGCGTGATAGATATTGAGCGCGGTGAGAACGTTTTCAGTAGCGCCAGCGGTGAAGCCAGCAGATTGTTTTTTGCCCACATTGCCGGACTGCAACGATATCTTCCGGCTGCAATGTCATTACTGGCTCCGAACGTCAATTCGTACCGCCGTCTGATCCGATACCATGCAGCACCGATCAACGTGCACTGGGGCTATGACAACCGTACCGTTGGATTAAGGGTACCCGATTCTGCACCCCAGTCGCGGCGCATCGAGAACCGGGTCCCGGGCGCAGACGCGAACCCGTATCTGGTCGTGGCGGCCAGCCTCGCCTGTGGCCTACTCGGTATGATCGACGACCTGGAACCTTCTGATCCCGTCATGGACAGCGCCTACGACAAACCCTATGACCTGCCACGCAACTTGGAGCAGGCGCTTGGTGCACTGCGGGACTGTAGGCCCCTCAAGGAACTGCTCGGTGAACGCTTTGTCACGGCCTACAACGCGGTGAAGGAAAACGAGTACAGCACCTTTTTGCAGGTGATCAGTTCGTGGGAAAGAGAACACCTGCTACTCAACGTGTAACCTCTGAACCTTCGCAGGCGATGCAGCAACAGGCCAGACCTGGAAAGCCTTGTGTGCTGAATCTAATCCAACTGACGATTGCCTTGCGACTTCGGTTGGGTTTAACTACCTGACCGCCTACTCGATCACGAGAGTTTCATTGTGACCCGATTAAACCAGTCGACCGCAAAGTGGCAGGCTCTGGACAGTGCCCACTTCCTGCACCCCTTTACCAACCACAAGGAACTGCACAGCAAAGGTTCCACAATCATTGAGAAAGCCCATGGCGTCTACCTGTGGGACTCGGACGGAAACCGGATACTAGACGGCATGGCCGGGTTGTGGTGTGTCAACGTAGGCTATGGCCGACAGGAATTGGTCGACGCGGCCCGCGAGCAGATGGAGCGATTACCCTACTACAACACCTTCTTCCAGACAGCCACGCCACCGGTGATCGAGCTCTCACAGCTGCTGGCCGAGGTCACGCCTGATGGATTGAACCACGCCTTCTTTACCAATTCAGGCTCTGAGTCGAACGACACTGTGGTGCGCATGGCGCGGCACTACTGGGCGTCGCTGGGGCAGCCCGACAAGCAGATCGTTATCAGCCGAAAGAACGCCTATCACGGCAGTACCATGGCCGGCGCAAGCCTGAGTGGTATGCCGTCCATACACGCCCAGGGCGGCCTGCCTATTCCGGGTATCGAGCACATCGGCCAGCCCTATTGGTACCGTGAAGGTGGTGACCTGACACCAAACGAGTATGGTCTCCAGGTCGCCCACGAACTGGAACAACGGATCGAGACACTGGGCGAGCACAACGTCGCGGCATTCATCGCCGAACCCATCCAGGGTGCCGGAGGTGTGATCATTCCCCCGGAAAGCTACTGGCCAGCTATCAGCGACATCTGCCATCGTTACCAGATCCTGCTGGTCGCTGACGAGGTGATCTGTGGCTTTGGCCGAACCGGCAAGTGGTTCGGCAGCGACTACTACAACATCCAGCCGGACCTGATGCCCATTGCCAAGGGGCTGTCTTCCGGGTATCTGCCCATTGCAGCCGTCATGGTGGCCGACCATGTGGCTCGAGTGCTGATCGAGGAAGGCGGTGAGTTCTTTCACGGGATGACCTATTCCGGCCATCCCGCGGCCTGCGCGGTGGCCTGCGCCAATATCCGGATCCTGCGTGACGAAGGCATCATCGCCAAGGTCGAAACAGATACCGGCCCCTACCTTCAGGAGCGCTGGCAGTTACTCGGGAATCACCCACTGGTGGGTGAGGCCAGAGGTGTGGGGTTTCTTGGTGCGGTGGAACTGGTCGCTGACAAAGAATCTAGACGACAGTTTGACGCGATCGGCGAGGTGGGCACCCTTTGTCGCGACGCCTGCCTGCGCAGGGGGCTGGTGATGCGAGCGGTAGGTGATGCGATGATCATCTCCCCACCACTGATCATGTCCAGAGCGGAAATTGATGAGTTGATTAACATCGCCAACGCGGCACTCGACGAAACCTTGAATCTGATTCAAAGTGACAACTGATATCTTTAGATCATCAATTCTATGTTCATATCGGGAATCGCGACGAGCCGATCCTGGTGGCCCTGCAAAACCTGGAGCGCTCCCTTGATAACCTGTCGCGGCCAAGCCCGGCCACCTGGTTAAGTTGGTCGGTCGAAGCGCTTGTTAATCTATCGTGTGACTGACTGGAATCATCTTTGCCTATGGCAACCCGGAGTAGTGATCTTGACGCCCGAGCTCACTTGGCCTTTCGGGCGTGCACCAGGTTACGACACAACCGGGCGGAACTTATGGGTGCCAGGCCGGGCCTGCTGTTTAACGCCGTAACCGTCTGGATAATTCTGATCGTAGGCCAGGCTACCGGATCGGCCCAGGCACTTCCCGATGAGACTCTAATTCGTGTCCAGGACCAACAGGTATCGCTCTACGGGTTGCGGATGATCGCAGCCGATCAGCACTGCCTTGATGGAAACATGTTCTGGCAGTGTGGTGTGAAAGCTCAGCAGGCGCTCGCCAGGCGACTTGACGAGTCCGGGCTCCAGTGCAAAGTATTGATCAGCCTTTCGTCCAGTGGCGGTACAAGCGATACCGCCGAGTGCTGGATCAATAGTGACAATCTGAACGTGTGGCTGGTGGCACAAGGATGGGCACTGACTGATGGTACGGAACAGGCGGTCTTTCACGTCGCCGAACAAAGTGCCCGAAACAAGCGGAATGGTCTTTGGCGCGGCGGTTTCACTCCACCGGAGTCGTGGCGACCCGCGCCAGCCGCAGTTACTGATGAATGCAGCGTCTGCACTGCCCGGCACCGGAGCATCATACGCACTCGCGACAAGCGCCTGGAACTCCAGCAGGCCACAGAATGACAGTTCTGTACCAGTCGACCGGTCCTTCTCATTGGGGTGAGTATGCCGACGGGTTGAAACCCGACTTTTATATTTCCTACCATATCGACCGCAGTGAGATGCCCCAGGGTCCTTCAGGGACGACCTTCAGCTGACTCGTCGTCGGTCAATTCTGCTGCCAGGGCAGTCCATCATAACGCCAGCCGGAACTCGTACTTCGCTGACGATTGTCATCCAACGGCCCTTCAAAGCCGCCTTCGACGTTGTAGACATTTGCCATGCCATCGTCTATCAGGCATTGTCCTGCATCACTGGATCTTTCCCCGCAACGACAGATCAGCAGGATCGGGGGAGCGTGCCCAGGTAGCGATACTGATTCGTGACTGGAGAACACGTCTTTGATTCTGGCGCTAAAGCTCGCGTCTGGTAGCCAGTCCGGCTCGTCCATCCACGGGATGTGGACGGCGCCAACCGGATGACCAACCATGATGTACTCCAACGTCGACCGGGTATCGATGAGGCGCGCGCTGCTATCGGCCTGCAGCAGGGCCCATGCGCATTTGGGGGTGATAGGAGTTGGAATCGTGGACGAGCGACCCCGCTCAAGGATTTCTGTAACCGCCAACGCCACGCCATTCTCCGGGCCCTTACCGGGCTTGATCTTCTGGTCTGTCTGTCTGAATCCGCTGCATCAAGTAGTGCACTGACGGCCGATCGAAGGAAATGATGGTAGGTGGGGCAATTGAAAAAAACAAGCGTATTTTAGTAAATAATGCTAATATTCTTGAATTAAAAGAATTTGTTACTATTCATAACCGTACATTAACAGGAGGATAGGAATTATTACTATGGATCATATCGATCGAAAAATCCTATCTTTGCTGCAGCACAACGCAAGTCTGTCGATCAACGAGATAGCGACCGAGGTCAACCTGTCGTCTACCCCCTGCTGGAAACGGATCCGGCGTCTTGAGCTCGAGGGCGTCATCCAGAAACGCGTGGCATTGCTCGACCCGCAGAAAGTCGGTGCCGGTATTTTCGTCTTTGTATCAATCAAGACCAACTCTCACACCCAGGAGTGGTTCGAACAGTTTGTTGAAACCGTAGAAGACATGCCGGAAGTGCTCGGGTTTTATCGTCTCGCCGGAGATGTAGACTATCTGATGAAAGTCGTAGTCCCCGACATCGCTTCCTACAACGACTTCTATGTCCGGCTCATTGACCGCTTACCACTGTCCAACGTGACCGCTGGATTTGTCATGGAAGAGATCAAGCACACCACCGCGCTACCGTTGCCTGCCCATTCCCTAGAAAGCTAATACAGCTCTTGCAGCGATTTCCTTTATTCATGTTCCTGAGCGGCAACTCCCCCAGGCCGACTGCAAGACCGGGTCTCACCCGGGGCTCAGGCCGCGCGCCAGGTCCTGAATAATATCCTGCGGGTCCTCCAGGCCGACGGCGACACGGATCAGACTCTCGCCGATACCGGCGGT
>CAZVVN010000047.1:0-26455 GCA_964630665.1 uncultured Acidiferrobacteraceae bacterium
TTAGATAAAAGGCGTTGCCGTAGCCGCCACCGAACTCAACCATAGCACCGAATATCGGTGGGCCACTGACGATCCCGAAGAACAGGAAGAACTGGGCACCACCAACGGTCTCACCTACTTTATCTTCGGGTGCGAGCCGGGCAAATTCAGACATCAGCAGGCCGAGTACCCCGTTGGTACTCGCACCCAGCATGACAGCGATCAGCGCGGTGAGCCAGAACGGCCAGGTGGGTATAAACAGGCTCATCGCAACGATGCTGCCCGACATTATGAGCCCCAACAGACCCAGCAATACCCAGCTGCTGAGAAAACGGCCCGCGACAGCGCCCCACGCGATACGAGCCGGAATGGCTGAACCATGAATGATCGCGAAGATGCCACCAGCGAATTTAGTTGAAAGGCCATTTGCCTCTTCTAGGTAGATCACCATGAATGCCAGGATCGACATCTGCGCAAAGGTATAGAGATAACCCGCTGTGGCGAGCGTCACAAGTGGCTTACTCGTCAGGACCAGACGCAATGAGGTCAAGCTATCGGAGACACTGATACGAAAGGCTGGATCTCGATCGTCGTCCAGGTCGCTGCGAATAAGCTGGAGTCCAAAGAGCGTGACCAGCGGTATTACGCTGATTGCAACAACCGCCAGCCGCCAGTCATAAAGCACCATCAAAGGCGGCAACAAGAGCCCAGCCAGCATACCACCGAGCGGCGTTCCGCTCTGCTTGACCGAAAATACAAAGGGCTGCCATTGTGGCGCAGCGTGTCTTGCCAAAATTCTCGAACCTGCCGGGTTGAGCGGCCCCGTTCCCATGCCAAGCAGCACGGCCGCCCCGATCGCTACCGGCCAAAAAGGAAGGGCACTGGCCAGCCCAAGACCGAGCACCCCCATCAGCAAGGCAATCTGGCAGGTCCGAATGACACCGTAGCGGACAAGAAAACTGCCGGCGCTCAATCCCGACAACATGCCAGTGACGTATATGACAGCCGTGTAGATGCCGATACTGGTGGACTTAACACCAAGATCTACGGCAGCCTGTACTGCCACGACAGCACCGGCAAAGCAGCACATCGTACCGAAGGACTGAATCGCCAGCATCGCAGGCAGGACAATGCTGATTTTTCTTTCAAACAGTGTGCACATAACCCTTAAGAGGCTTAGCCCTGGCCGATGAAATGGATTACAGGATACTGGTCACTAACCACAACTGGGCCTAGCCCTGAGACAGCCCAGTTGAAGCATCGTTGGAGATCTGATTTCCCACCGATTGTGCCGACTGGGGTCAGCTGGCAGCAAGACTAAACACACCTGCTGTTTCGGGCAACTGCCAGGAATCAACCCGAAAACCAGGCATGGCGCGGCATGCACAACGATCAAGCAGAATCAGGGCACTGAGTCGATGTGTGCCAGCGACCCTGGCTGGTGGGCAACCACCTTGGCAGGGGGGCTGGACAGTATTCTTCAATAACTGTATATATTAACAGTAATTGGTATCAATACAGAGATCGACTACAGACTGGTTCAGGAGTTCGCCATGACCCGACCGCTGACTGCCCGGCAACTACTGGTGCTCGAATGCATCCAGGCGTTTGCCCATCGTACCGGTATGCCACCCACCCGGGCCGAGATCGCAAAGCAGCTGGGCTTTCGATCGGCCAATGCCGCCGAGGATCACCTGCGTGCACTGGCGCGCAAGGGCGTGATTGAACTGCAATCGGGTACCTCTCGCGGCATACGCCTGCTGGAGCCTGCCGGGGTACCGGTAGTGGGTGAAGTGGCTGCTGGTCACCCGATCCTGGCCAGGGAGCATATTGAGGACCACTATCCCCTACCTCCGAGACTCTTCAGCCCCAAGGCACACTACCTGCTGCGCGTGCGGGGTATGAGCATGCGCGATGCTGGCATTCTCAACCGTGACCTGCTGGCGGTTCACCAGAGCCCAGAAGCTGTCAATGGCCAAATCGTAGTCGCCCGGCTGGAAGATGAGGTCACTGTCAAACAGTTCAGGCAACGGGGCAACGTGGTCACCCTGCTGCCACGCAACCCCGACTTCGAGCCCATTCGAGTAGATCTCAGAAGCCAGGAACTGGTCATCGAAGGCATCGGTGTCGGGGTCATCCGCAATGGCAAGCTGCCGTGACTCTGGCATCGTGCCTGGAACGGGCCGACATCTGGCGCGGCGGCCAGCCTGCTGCGACAACCGGCGCCGTAGTTTCCAGCGGGTTTGACGAACTTGACGAGCACCTACCTGGTGGCGGCTGGCCGCTGGGAGCGCTGACTGAGATCCTGGTCGAAGACATCGCTGACAGCCCGCTGTGGCTGGTGATGCCGGCCCTGCGTGCCCTGGGACAGCAGAAGCACTGGCAGGCCTGGATAACACCCCCTAACATTCCCTTTGCACCGGCACTCATTGAAAGTGGCATAGACCTGCCCAGGGTGCTGATCATCCGCCCTGGAATACGGCGAGATATCCTGTGGGCTACAGAGCAGACCCTGGGATCGGGCAGCTGCAGTGCGGTTCTGTTCTGGCCGAAAAGACCCGACAACACCGCCCTGCGACGGCTCCAGCTGGCAGCTGAGCGTGGCCGCGCATTGGCTCTTTGCTTTCGTGATCACCGGTCTGCCGGGACACACAGCACAGCCGCACTGCGCCTGCTGTACCAGCCGAGTCGGGAAACTACACAGTTGAGCATACTCAAGTGCCGGGGCGGCCACCTGGTCGAAAAACTAAAACTCGTACGCAGCAATAGTACAAGCGACCGGACTTGTGCCAGTTGATACGCCTTATCCCATGAACCGGCGCTCCAGTACCGCCATTACGCCCGGGAAGTGGGTCCAGGCTGACCTTTGTGTCGTCCGACATCAGCCCGAGCAGGCAGCACCTTCAGCTGAACCATCCAACCGGACCCCACTGTGGCTGGCCCTACATCTGACCCAGCTACCGCTTGAAGCAACCGGCGCTCCAGCTGGTCACCCGGCTACGGTCATCTTCGAACAGCGTGGACAGGCACACCGGGTCACCGTTGCCAACGATGCCGCAAGCCGGGCCGGTATCAAACCGCCCATGGCACTGGCTGCGGCCCGTGCACTGGCCCCGCACCTCCGGACATTGCCCAGAGACCGAACCTCGGAGCAGCAGGCTCTGGAAAAGTGGGCTGCCGAGGCAATGCGCTGGACCCCCAGAGTCAGCGTTGTCGAAGACGGCCTGCTGATGGAGATCACCGGTAGTCTGCGCCTCTACGGCGGACTGCAACAACTGATTTTGCTGGTGCGCAACTGGATAGGAGCCGAAACTGCCTGTTTTCAGATGGCCCTCACCCCGACACCAGCGAGCGCCATCTTGTGCGCCCGGGCCGGCCAGGAACTGTGTGTTACCGACCGCAGGCAACTGGCTTCCCGCCTGCACGGCCTGTCAGTTGAATGGCTCACCCTCAACCACAGCCAGAGAGCGCTGCTTGAACGGCTTGGTATTTGCAAGATCGGGGACCTGCTGCGCCTACCCCGGCATGATCTTGCCCGGCGCACTGGCCAGGAGTTTGTCAACCAGCTCGACCGCCTGACCGGTCAACAAGCCGACCCCCGCCCGACCTACACCCCCCCACTGATGTTCAGCCAGAGCTTTGACCTTGTCGGAGAGATCGCCGAGATCGAGCAACTTCTTCCAGCCGTAGAACTTCTGCTGCAAGACCTGGTGTCACAGTTGCGACGTTCCGGTACGGCGCTTCGCCGGCTCGACTGGGCCCTGACAAACATCCGGCATGAGTCGATCGAAGTTCCAGTATACCTAGCCCAACCACGCCGTGACCTCAAGCTGTTCCTGAAGCTATCACGGCTGGCATTTGAGTCAGTTCGACTGATGTCCCCGGTCACCGAGCTTACACTCAGAGCGCAACCGCTGGTACTACCCCTGGAACAGAGCGACGCCCTGCTACCGGGGATAGACACTCAGCCCGACGACCCGGCAGCACTGCTCGACAGTCTGCGCAACCGACTGGGTCATGCTGTTGTTCAGGGTATCCAGCCCCAATCAGACCATCGCCCGGAAAAATCCTGGGTCTATTGCAACCCAGGAGAACAAAGGCCCTGCAGCTGTCTACCGCCCCGGCCCCTGTGGCTGCTGCCCCGCCCTACACCCATCGAATCAAACCAGGGCCGACCCAGCCACCGGGGCAAATCACTGCACCTTGAAAAACAGGTCGAGCGGATCAGCAGCGGCTGGTGGGATGACAGCCCGGTCCGGCGCGATTACTACCGGGCATCCAACGACGAACTGCAGGCCTGGATATTCCGTGACATTGAAACCGGTGACTGGTTTCTACATGGTATCTTTTGATCGGCGATTCTCTGACCAGCATGCACAATACCCCGATAGCTTTCCCATGACGACATCCAGCCAGCAACGCCAGTTACAGCGTCTTTCATTCCTGGGTCGCTGTGGTTTAGCAGACCGCGCGCTGGTACCCCTTGGCCCCGATGCTTCCTTCAGGCGCTACTTTCGCCTGGCAGGTTCCGGACCGGCGCTGCTACTCATGGACGCGCCACCTGAATTTGAAGACGTCGCCACCTTTGGGCGGATTGCCCGGCATCTGGCTCGACTTGGACTCACGGCCCCACAGATCCTCCATATGGACAAAGATCTCGGTTTCATCGTGCTCGACGATTTCGGTGACTGGACATTCACTCGCCTGATCGACTCCGGTTGCGAGGAGACAACGCTATACGCTCAAGCAATAGACGTGCTGATCACAGTCCACGACCACCCAGACGCAATCGACATTGATCTGCCAGACTATGATCGAAAGCGTCTCATCGATGAAGCGCTATTACTTCCCGACTGGTACGCACCAGTTGTTCGCGACCGTACAACCGACACCGATATGCGCCACAGCTATCATGCGGTCTGGCGACAGATCCTCGACCAGCTGCCAGAACCGGCAACCAGCCTGGTGCTACGGGACTTTCACGTCGACAATCTGATGCGACCTGGCTTGGGCGATGAAACATCCGACTGTGGACTGCTAGATTTTCAGGATGCTGTCATCGGTCCTGTGGCCTACGATGTAGTCTCGCTGTTGGAGGACGCCAGGCGTGACGTCACCTCGGAGCTTAAAGAGCAGATGAGGCGCCGCTATCTGGAAGCCAGGCCCTTGCTCGAGATTGAGAACTTCGATCTGTGGTACAAGGTACTTGGAGCCCAGCGGCACTGCAAAGTGGCAGGTATCTTCCTACGGCTCCTTTTACGCGATGGCAAACCCCATTATCTCAGACACATACCGAGAGTCGTGGCCCTGCTTGAAGACGGACTCAATCACCCCACCATGCAGCCGCTGCGCCAATGGCTGAACGATTGGCTGCCCGAGCGCCTGAATCCGTTTCCCGAATTCAGTGTCGAACGGGCGCGGTCGCTCATCGAAATCCCGGAATGAACCCTCAGCAACGGAGTACAGCGCATTGAACTCAATATCCTGGCAAGACTTTGAGCAGGTCGAACTGCGTACAGGTACCATAGTCGACGCTAGACCGTTTCCAGAAGCCCGCAAGCCCGCATTTATTGTACAGGCCGATTTCGGACCGGATATCGGCATACTGAAATCGAGCGCACAGATCACGGCGCTGTACGCAGCGGAGGAACTGATCGGACGTCAGATCGTCGGTGTCGTCAATTTTCCCAAGAAGCAGATTGGGCCGATTCAGTCCGAGTTTCTGCTCACCGGGTTCACTCAGGATGATGGCTCCGTGGTACTCGCTCAGCCTGAACGTCCGGTTTCCAATGGTCTGAAGCTGGCCTGAGACGGCTCACAACGCACCGGCGGCCGCATCCAGTACTGCCGTTGAGCCCGACACAACCGCGCGATAGTAACCCTCGGCTTCGGGCAGCACGTGTTCAGCATAATGTCTACAGCTGAGTAACTTACTCCGGTAGAAGTCGGGATCCCCTCTGCCGTCTTCAAGACAAGCTGTTGCGGCAGCGGCAGCTTTGGTCATCTGCCAGCCGCCGGCGACTGCTCCCCACAACATCAGATACTGAAATGACGCCGCGTACGGAAGTCTTGGGTCTCGCCCAGCAGATTCCAGAATCCATGCTGTCGCCGAGGACAACAGTTTCAGTGAGCCCGACGCAGCAGCACTGATCTGCGACACTGGATCGTCGGATTTCTCGATGATCTGATCTATCTCAGCGTCCATCTGCTCAATCAACTCGGTTGCCATTTGGCCACCATCTCTGACAAGCTTGCGCCCTACCAAGTCAGCCGCCTGGATGCCCGTTGTACCCTCGTAGATGGTCGTAATGCGGGCATCACGGTAATGCTGGGCGGCACCGGTCTCCTCAATAAAACCCATTCCGCCGTGAACCTGCAACGCGGAACTCGTCACCCAGTTCCCGACTTCACTGCTCCAGCCCTTGACGATCGGGATCAGCACCTCGACTGAGCGTTTCCCCCGTGCACGCTCTGCCTCGTCCGGATGCCGCAGTGATCTGTCCATCGCAGCGGCAGTATAGAGACTGACCGCACGCATCGCTTCTATGCGACTTTTCATGTCCAGCAACATTCGCGCAACGTCAGGATGCGCAATGATGCTCACTCGTTCGCCGCGGGTGCCTCCTACAGCCCGCCCCTGGATCCTTTCCCTGGCAAAGTTCAGGGCACGTTGATAAGCCCGTTCGGCAATTGCGTACCCTTCTATTCCCACCGCATGTCTGGCCATGTTCATCATGATGAACATATATTCCAGGCCGCGGTTTTCCTCACCGACCAAATAACCGGTAGCACCACCATTGTCACCATAGGACATCACGGCCGTCGGACTACCGTGTATGCCAAGCTTGTGCTCCAATGACACGCAACACAGATCGTTTCGCTCGCCCGGTTCACCGTGTTCACCAGGAATAAATTTCGGGACCAGGAATAAAGATATGCCTCCCACGCCCTCGGGCGCATCGGGTGTACGCGCCAGCACCAGGTGGATAATATTGGCTGTCAGGTCGTGCTCGCCGTAGGTGATGAATATCTTCTGGCCGTTAATCAGATAATGACCGGCGGCGGCGGGATCGGCCCGGGTCCTGACCGCGCTCAGATCAGAACCCGCTTGTGGCTCCGTCAGGTTCATGGTGCCGGCCCATTCTCCAGAGACAAGTTTGGAAAGATAGACTCTCTTCTGTTCGTCACTGCCACACTGCCAGATCGCTTCAGAAGCAGACTGAGTCAACAGAGGGCACAGCCCAAAGGACATGTTCGACGCATCCCACATCTCCTGTACGGCGGTGCCGACGACCCTGGGTAATCCCTGGCCACCGAAGTCCGGGTCAAATATAAGGCTGGTCCAGCCGGCCTCTGTAAACTGCTGATAGGCGTCTTTCCAGCCTTCCAGCGTCGTGACGACCCCGGCCGACAAGACAGGTGCCTGCTGGTCCCCGGCCTGGTTAAGGGGTGCCAGAACCTCGGAGGCGAATTTACCGGCCGCAGTCAACACGGCTTCGATCAGGTCGGCCGAGGCATCTTCATAGCCCGGCATTCCCGCAATCTGTTCTATATCAATGAGTTCGCTCAGGACAAAGCCGAGATCCTCGACTGGGGCTTTGTAGTTTGGCATCCCGACTCCCTCGGTTGCTGTTGACTAAAGTTCATAAAACCAACTGCGTTGATTGTAGTTTTCAACTGGGCCGAACGCCAATCTTAACGAGTGACATTTGATACGGGTCAATCATGCTCAGTGTTGGTTGTCCTGTTTCTGCCACCGGGACGTTGACGGCATGAGCATCAGAAAGACGGCAGCCAGCATCGCAGCACCCGCCGCAGTGAGAATAGCAGCTTGATAACT
Source organism: uncultured Acidiferrobacteraceae bacterium (assembly GCA_964630665.1). Taxonomy (GTDB): domain Bacteria; phylum Pseudomonadota; class Gammaproteobacteria; order Arenicellales; family UBA868; genus UBA9619. The sequence goes on from CAZVVN010000047.1 coordinate 7,820, forward strand.
TTCGAAGCGATCAAATACATAGCCGGCAAAGGGTGGGCCAAAGAAGGTTCCCACTCCGACCCCTGAATACAGAACACCGATTACCGCTCCCGTGGCCCTGGTCCCGAAATAGTCGACTGCCACAGCAGGGGCTAAGGCTACAAACCCACCGTAACACGTTCCGAAAACCAATCCGAATGCCAGCAAAGACCACTGGCTGGTGGCGGCCAACCACACCAGCAGCATTAACGCCACGCCCAGGAAACACAGAGCCATCACCCGTAACCGCCCAAAACGATCAGCGACGGCGCCGACCAAAAACCGTCCAACAGTACTGCCCACACCGATGACTCCGAGCACCAGGGCCCCAGCCTTTGCCGACATACCATGATCGAGGGCATACGGAACGAGATGCACAAACGGAATGAAGATTGCAAAAGAAAGGCTCAGCCAGGACGAAAACAATAACCAGAACGGTACGGTTCGAACAGCCTGACCGAGATTCATTCCGGAGTGAGCCGAACACTTTCCAGAATGCTTGGCCCCCACAGCATCCGCGTGGCGTGCCGGGTCATTATCAAGCAAGAGAGCCGCCGCCACACCGGCAACCCCTGCTGCAAGGCCCATTGTGACGAAGCTCAAGCGCCAGCCCAGCGTCGCGATTAAGCCAGTTGCAATGAGTGGCCCCAGTAATGTTCCAACACCTATACCCGAAACAGCCAGCCCGGATGCGAAGCCTCGGCGGGTAGTGAACCAGGGTTGTACCGCTCCAATCGCCGGGACATAAGAAAACCCAACCCCAATGCCAACGCCGAGTCCGAATCCCAGATACACCGTATCCAAGCTGTCAGCTGAGCCGGCAACAGACAACCCGGCGCTGAGCACTATCAGTCCGATTATGCACACCCAACGCGGCCCAAACCGATCGGATAGAGGACCACTGATAGCGCCTAATCCGAAATACAAAGCGCCAGCCAGAGAGAAAACCGACGAAACACTGGCTCTAGATGCTGCAAACTCACGTTCCAGGTCTGGGAAATATGTGGCAAAGGAATAAGCACATCCAAACCCAAGAAGCATGACCATAAAAGCGGACGCAACAACATACCACCCGTAGTAAACGGTTCGGAGTCCTTGGATATTCATGTGCTCACCGGGGTTGGTGTCCTTTTTCTACAAGAACACTCAAACACAGCTAAAGCTCACGGCGATACTGTCACAGCTAGAATACCCGGCTTGCACATCAAGTCCCGTGTGCCGTTTGACTTCGATATTTTCAGAAGAAATAACCACTCTCCCGTTAATATAGGCAGCCGACTTCTCAGTCCAGACAATCATGAAATATTCAGGTTCTGCCGTTCCTGGAGACACCAGTTTCTTCGCCTCCAGTATTCCTTACTCCCGAGTTACTCTACTCAAAAAGTGGGTTAAGTTTCGCCTGGCTAAACCAGGGTCTGATTGTGACAAAACCTAACCCAAATGGGGCATTGGATCAGAGATCACCCAAGAAATGAACGATCATCTGTTAGCCTGTAATATCTTTTCCGGTTAACATCAAGTTGCAAAGCCAAGATCCGATTCCCGGATTTCCCGGATGAGTTCTGCGCACAGACTGCACCCTCACGCACCCCCGATTCCACCTATAGAAGATCCTGACACTAACCTGCTCATGCACACTGTCCATGAACCCGCAACCTTCCTGCAACAACTGTTCGACACAGCAGTCGCAAGCGCCGCCCCGGAGCAGTGCCTCGCCGAACACCTGCCACAGCTGACCAATGGAGGACACACTCTTGTGGTTGGTGCTGGAAAAGGCTCTGCAGCGATGGCTGCGGCTGTCGAACAAGCCTGGTCAACTGAACTCAGCGGTATCGTGATCACACCCTATGGCCACGGTTGCGCCTGCCGGCACATCGAAATCATTGAAGCCGCGCACCCGGTCCCAGATGAGGCCGGTTTGAAAGCGGCTACCCGGATCCTTGAATTGGCACAGGCGCTCAAGTCTGGTGACCAAATGCTGTGCCTGTTGTCAGGCGGCGGTTCTGCCCTGCTGACATTGCCCACCGACGGCCTGTCACTTCACACCAAGCAGAAGGTCAATCGTCAACTGCTGAAATCAGGTGCGGACATCACGCAGATCAACTGTGTGCGCAAACATCTTTCCCGCATTAAGGGTGGCCGCCTTGCAGTAGCGGCGTGGCCGGCGACCACCATCAGTCTCATGATTTCAGACGTCGCCGGCGATGACCCCGCAGTCATCGCATCCGGGCCGACCTGCGCCGACCCGACGACCTGCGCTGATGCACTTGGGATCATCGGTCAATATGAGGTCCAGGTGCCAGCGGAACTCAATGCCCGATTGATCGATGGGTCAAACGAGTCCCCCAAGCCTGGCGCCCTCGAATTGTCTCGTACCAGCCACCGGGTGATTGCCTCGGCCAAAGAGGCACTGCAGGCGGTCAATAATCGGGCCAGCCAACTGGGATTTGAGGTCCACAGCCTCGGTGACAAGGTGAAGGGTGAATCCAGACAAGTCGGGCGTGAACACGGTCAATATTTTCGCCGCCTGGTACAGGATCGTAGGTCCAGACGGCCACTGCTACTGAGTTCAGGTGGAGAGACTACGGTGGTCGTCAAGGGAAAGGGTCACGGTGGGCCGAACCGGGAATATCTGCTTGCGCTGGCCATGGAACTTAGTGGCATGCCGGATGCCTGGGCCATTGCCTGTGACACGGACGGTCTCGATGGCAGCCACGATGCCGCCGGGGCAATCATCGGCCCGCTGACCCTGACACGCGCACGCGACCTTGGCCTCGACCCGGCCGCAATGCTGGCCGACAACAACGCCGGCACGTTCTTTGCGGCTCTCGGCGATGCGATGGTTACCGGTCCCACCCGTACCAACATAAACGATCTACGAATCCTGGCCTATATGCCAGAATCATGAATAACGTACTATCCACTTGCTGACCGGAAGGAATCTTCACCGAATGGGAAACAGGCTGAGCAAAATCTACACACGAACCGGCGACGACGGCTCGACGGGGCTCGGGGACGGGTCTCGGGTATCGAAAACCACTGCCCGGGTGGAGGCCATGGGCAACAGCGATGAATTGAACTGCATGATCGGAATCCTCATAACCGAACCACTGCCCGGATCTCTCACCGAGACCATGACTCGAGTGCAACACACGCTGTTCGATATAGGCGGTGAACTCAGTATTCCGTCAAGTTCCCTGGTCACTCAAGATCAGGTCACTGACCTCGAATCTGTGCTCGATGAATTGAACGAAGACCTGCCACCTTTGAAGGATTTTGTCCTACCGGGCGGCTCACACCAGGCCGCTGTCTGCCACCTGGCCCGCAGCGTCTGCCGTCGCCTTGAACGGAGCCTGTTCGCAATCAGTGATGGCCACCCCGTGTCACCGCTCTCCCTTCAGTATGTCAACCGGTTGTCCGACCTGCTTTTTGTAATTGCGCGGGTCCTCAACCGGACGTCGGGTGCAGCCGATGTACTCTGGGAGCATGACCGTCATCCGGACTGAACGGATTCCCGAAAGGTCAGATCATCTGCCGGTAGCGCTCCCAGTCAAAACCCGGTCCAGGGTCGGTCTTTCGCCCCGGTGCCACATCATTGTGACCCACGATGTTGTCTGCCGTGATTGCTGGAAAGGCAGCTACTAGGACACGCGTCAGGGCTGACAAGGACTCATACTGGAGAGTCGCAAACTTGTCTTCGTCGGTGCCTTCCAGTTCAACGCCGATAGAAAAATCATTCACGTTGACCCGGCCCCGATGTTCCGATTCTCCTGCGTGCCATGCACGGTGTGAAACCGGGACGAACTGAACGATCTCTCCGTCACGTCGGATAAAGAAATGGGCCGACACTTTCAGATCGAGAATCTTCTTGAAATAGGGGTGAGCTCTGGGGTCGAGCTGATTCAGAAAAAATCGAGCCACGGCGTCACCCGTATACTGGCCCGGTGGCAGACTAATGGCGTGGATCACCAGGACTTCCGGAGACTCACCTGTGGGCCGGCGATCATGATTCGGCGAGGATACCCAGGTTGCCCCTTCGACCCAGCCAGATGTACGATCCAGATGCAACACGCGCGCCGTCACGGTCGGAAAGGGTCCCCGAGGGTAAGGCCCAGAAACTCAGCGGCAGACCCCTGATTCACGGCGAACTCCACCAGTCCCATTGAGTTCACGGTCCAAAAACAGGCGCCTTCTCTTACCGCTGCGAAATACCCAGCGTATACCAGACAGTGAGGTCCGACAGTAAATGAATGACTCTGGCTGAAGTGCTCCCCCCGCAGACCAGTGATAATGTTACCGTAACGGTCAATGTGTACCACCCGGGCAAGATCGGGTGATAGGTCGGCGGCGATTGCCGCTGTGACTGTCGTCGAAGGATCTTCTACCCAAACAAGCCCATCCTGCCGGCCGGCTACGAGACCCGCAGCAATCGGTACGAAGATGTCCCGACCATGGAAGGTTTGGGAGCGGGGTTCCTTTCCAGTTTGGATTCGATAATAGTCCGGCACCCCGCCAGACCTCGCCAGTGCCGCGCTGAAAAGCCCGTTGTCCGGTCCAACCAGCCAGCGCCCTTCCAGCATGATTGCCAGCCCGGCCCGCTCACTCCCGACACCGGGATCGACCACACCAACCAGTGCGGTGTCCTCGGGGGTCTGATCCAACAGAGCCGCCAGGAGCACAGCCGAGCACGATACGTCAAACACAGCCGGATCGTGATACAGATCGATCACACGAACGTCGGATAATACATTTGCTGCAGCCATGTGCATCTGGCCGACGTAAATGCTACCGGCACCAAAATCGGTGAAAAGGGCAATCGGACCTTTCATCACTGAGCAATACCCTGCGTCTGCTGTCCCTGGGATGATATACGACTTGCCTATTAAAAAGCCCCGCACCGGGCGGGGCTCTGCTGCGCTGAACAGCCCATATGGGCACAACTTCAGTCTTGTGTATCCTCGGCCTCGTCGGGTCTGTCAAGCAGTTGGACATAAGCCATCGGTGCGCTGTCACCGGGTCGCAGGCCACATTTCAGAATTCGCGTATATCCCCCAGGACGGTCCTTGAATCGCGGCCCAAGATCATCAAACAGCTTGGTCACTGCACCCCGGTCTCCGAGGCGCGCAAGAGCTAGCCGCCGATTGGCCAGGTTCGGGGTCTTGGCCATGGTGATCAATGGTTCTGCGACGCGGCGCAACTCTTTAGCTTTTGGCAGGGTCGTACGAATCTGCTCATGTCGAAACAGGGATGCCGCCATATTCTTGAACATAGCTTTGCGATGACTCGAGTTTCGGCCGAGTATCCGGCCAGATTTGTAATGGCGCATATTCGCGTCCTCGTACTGTCAGTGCAGGCCGTCCCGACTATCTCGTCTAAGCGACGCCGGGGGCCAGTTTTCGAGTTTCACACCCAGCGACAAGCCACGACTGGCCAGTACGTCCTTGATCTCGGTCAGGGACTTCTTACCAAGATTTGGGGTCTTCAGGAGTTCGACTTCAGTTCGCTGAATAAGATCACCGATAAAATAGATGTTCTCGGCTTTCAGGCAGTTGGCAGAGCGCACAGTCAGTTCCAGTTCGTCCACAGGGCGCAGCAAAAGTGGATCGATCTTGTCCTCGGCGGTTTCCCCGGCAGGTCGGTCGGTCTCCTCCAGTCGCACGAACACCGAGATCTGCTCGTGCAGAATGGTCGCCGCCCGACGAACCGCGTCTTCCGGATCGATCGTTCCGTTGGTTTCGATCTCCATGACCAGTTTATCGAGGTCAGTTCGCTGCTCAACTCGAGCATTCTCGACCGTGTAGGAGACCCGCTGGATCGGGCTGTAGGACGCATCGAGTTTCAGGACCCCCACAGCACGGGTTTCCTCAGTATCGTTGGTCGCGTCAACCACCTGGTAGCCCCGCCCGGTGGTTACCGTGATCTCCATGCTCAGTTCACCTTCGTCAGAGAGGTTGGCGATGAGATGGTCCGGGTTCACAACCTCGACATCATGATCTAGCTGTATGTCACCGGCCGTCATGACGCCAGGGCCTTTCCTGGACACCCGCAAGATCGTTTCAGTACGGTTGTGCATCCGCACGGCAAGATTCTTCAGGTTGAGCAGTATCTCTATGACATCTTCCTGGACCCCGGGTATGGACGAATACTCGTGCAGAACACCCTCAATACGCACCTCGGTTACTGCGGCTCCGGACATCGAGGAAAGTAGAATCCGGCGCAGAGCATTTCCCAATGTATAGCCAAATCCCCGCTCAAGCGGCTCCAGGGTGACCCGTGCTTTTGTCGGATCGAAGTTATCAACGTTTATAACGCTGGGCTTGAGAAATTCGCGATTAGTTTCCTGCATCATTTTTGTTCCTCAAAGATATGTTCGTCTTTTCGCACCGGATGGGCTGTGCGCCCAAGCCGAGCCTGCTCTACACCCCAGGTCACTGCCTTGCTGTACGGCTACTTCGAATACAGCGCGACGACCAATGATTCGTCGATGTTCTGTGACAAGTCTGCCCGATCCGGGACCGCTTTGAAGACGCCCTTGACCGCTTTACTGTCAACCTCGACCCAGGAGACGAACCCTAGTTGCTCTGCAATATCGAGGGCGGCCTTGATTCGCAGCTGGCTCTTACTTTTCTCACGCACCTCGATCTCATCACCCGGCCGCACCTGATAGGAAGCGATATTTGCTCGTCTGCCATTTACCACGATCGCGTTGTGGCTCACCAACTGCCTTGCCTCTGCCCGTGTGATCCCGAAACCCATGCGGTAGACCACGTTGTCCAGTCGACACTCTAGCAACGTCAGCAGATTCTCACCGGTAGAGCCTTTCCCCTGGGCCGCTCTGGCGTAATAACTGCGGAACTGTTTTTCCATCAAACCGTACATGTTTCGCAATTTCTGTTTCTCGCGGAGTTGGGTCCCATAAACGGTCACCCGAGGTCGGCGGGATCCGGGCTTAAATCCCGGTGGGCGGTCAAACTTGCATTTGGAATCGATCGGGCGAACAGGACTTTTCAGGAAAAGGTCGGTGCCCTCTCGTCGTGCGAGCTTGCAGGTTGGTCCTCTGTATCTGGCCATGGAATAAGCTCTCCGTTCAGACGCGGCGTCGTTTAGGTGGCCGACAACCATTATGGGGAATCGGGGTCACATCACTGATCGAACTGATCTCAAAGCCCAATGCATTCAGGGCTCGAACTGATGAATCACGCCCGGGACCAGGCCCCTTGATCTTCACATCGAGCTGTTTCATACCGACTTCCTGAGCCGCCCGTCCCGCAGTCTCTGCTGCGACCTGTGCCGCAAACGGTGTGCTCTTTCGACTACCTCTGAAGCCCGCACCACCTGCCGTCGCCCAGGATACTGCGTTTCCATGGCGATCTGTAATCGTGATGATCGTGTTATTAAATGACGCGTGAATATGTGCAATACCTTCGATAACCGTCTTCTTGGTTCTCGCCTTGGTCCTCTTCTTCCCAGCTGCTTTAGCCATAGGATATCTTCCCTTCTATTTCCTGATCGGACGCTTGGGCCCTTTTCGAGTCCTGGCATTGGTGGAACTACGCTGGCCACGTACAGGCAACCCGCGTCGATGACGCATGCCGCGATAACACCCCAGGTCCATCAACCGTTTAATACTCATAGAAACTTCGCGTCGCAGATCACCCTCGACCACGTAACCTCCAACCTGAGCACGCAGCTGCTCCGCATCCTGTTCTGATAATTCGCGTACCGGGGTGCTCCTTTCAATGCCGGCGCCATCACAGATCTTCTGTGCCGAGTTTTTTCCGATACCGTAGATTGACCTCAGTGCGATTTCTATGTGCTTGTTTGGAGGTAAGTTAATCCCTGCTATTCGTGCCACGATAATTTCCTGCTCAGTTGTTAGTAGTTCAGCAAACTGTCAAAGTACAAAACCCTGCCAGCCTCATCCCTGTCGCTGCTTGTGACGGGGGTTGGTGCAGATTACCCGGACAACGCCGTTCCGACGGATGATCTTGCAATTTCTGCACATCTTCTTGACTGAAGCGCGTACTTTCATGGTGCTTCTCCCTCAAAGCTTACCTGGTCAGACCCATGCCACCACCGACCAGTGACGATTTCTTCATCAGGCTCTCGTACTGTCTCGACATCAGATGCGACTGGATCTGCGACATCATGTCCATCATCACAACCACGATGATGAGCAGGGACGTACCCCCAAAGTAGAACGGCACACCCCACTTGACGATCAAAAACTCCGGAATCAGGCAGACCACTGTTAGATAGACCGCACCACCCAGGGTCAGGCGCGATACGACTCTGTCTATGTAGCCTGCGGTCTGTAGGCCGGGCCGTACGCCGGGAATGAATGCGCCGGATTTCTTCAGATTGTCGGCGATCTCATTCGGATTGAAGACAAGGGCAGTGTAGAAGAAACAGAAGAAGATAATCATCGCGGCATAAACCAAAGCGTATATCGGTTGCCCGGGTGAAAGGGTGGTCGAAATGTCCCGCAGCCAGCCCAACCCCTCGGACTGACCGAACCAACTGCCCAGGCTGGCGGGAAACAAGATAATACTGGAGGCAAAGATCGGCGGTATCACGCCGGCCATATTCAGTTTCAGAGGCAGGTGACTCGTCTGCCCGGCCAACATCCGGCGACCCTGCTGCCGTTTGGCATAATTAACGGTTATCCGGCGTTGACCCCGCTCGACGAAGACGACAACCGCAGTAATGGCGATAGCACCGATAAACAGGGCGAGCACACCGATCGGTGTGAAGGTCCCAGTGCGAGCCAACTCAAGAGTCCCGGCCACCGCCGAGGGTAGGCCAGCAACGATACTGCCAAATATAATCAGTGACACCCCGTTCCCGATTCCTCTCTCTGTGATCTGTTCTCCAAGCCAGACCAGGAACATTGTGCCGGTCACCAGGGTGGCGACTGTCGTGATCTTGAAACCGAGTCCGGGAATCAACACAACGGGCCCGCCAGCTGCCTGTTGACCCTCCACGGCGATCGCAATTCCAAGGGCCTGAAAGGTAGCCAAGGCAACGGTCCCATAGCGAGTATATTGGGTGATTTTGCGGCGCCCGGACTCACCTTCTTTTTTCAGTTGCTCAAGCTGCGGAACGATGGAACTCATCATCTGGATGATGATCGAGGCAGAGATGTAGGGCATCACCCCAAGAGCGAATATGGACAGGCGCGACAGCGCACCACCAGAGAACATATTGAAGATATCCACGATCGATCCCCGAGTTTGCTCAAACATCGCGGCAACAGCACCCGGATCAACGCCAGGTATCGGTATGTGGGTTCCCAGTCTGAAGACAACCATCGCTCCGAGTACGAACAGAATACGCTGGCGAAGCTCTGTCATCTTACCAATTCCGGCGAGGGTGGATGCGGCCATGGTCGTCAGCTTTCTACCCGGCCACCGGCCTGTTCGATAGCCACACGAGCGCCTGCCGATGTACTCACACCCCGCAGTACGACCGCTCGATCAATCGTTCCCGACGCGATAACCTTGGCGCGAAGGGCATTCCGGTTGATTACTCCTGCGGCCTTCAAGGAAGCCAAATCGACTTCCCCGCTTTCGATCAGCTTCAATTCGTGCAACCGGACTTCAGCTACCCGCCGACGGGTCAATGATCGGAATCCTCTCTTAGGCAACCGCCGCTGCAGCGGCATCTGACCACCCTCGAATCCCCGGTTCAACGAACCGCCCGAGCGAGATTTTTGTCCTTTAGAACCGCGTCCTGCAGTGCCTCCCAGGCCTGAACCCGGTCCTCGTCCGACGCGTTTACGTTCCAGGTGGGAACCGGCTTCGGGCTTTAAATCATTGAGCCTCATTTATAACCTCCTCGACTTCAACAAGATGTATCACCTTGTTGATCATTCCACGTACGGCTGCTGTGTTTTCTAATTCCACTACGTGGTTAACTCGGCGCAGGCCCAGCCCATTGACACAAGCCCGTTGTATTCGCCCGCGGCCATACTTGCTCCGAATCAGGGTCACTTTCAGTTTTTTGCTCGGCATCTGTGGATATTCCTAACTGACAATCTGATCGACCGTCTTACCCCGCTTGGCCGCCATCTGCTCAGGGCTGCGAATTCGACCTAATCCGTTCAGTGTGGCACGGCTGACATTGACCGGATTGGTCGTGCCAATGACCTTGGCCAATACGTCTCGCACACCGGCGGCTTCGAAAATCGCCCGCATTGTTCCACCGGCGATGATTCCCGTGCCCTCAGAAGCCGGGCGAATAACGACCCTGGCCGCACCATGGCGTCCTACTATCGGATATTGAATCGTCTGACCTTTAAGGTTTACTTTTATCATGTTGCGTCGGGCGTCCTCCATTGCCTTCTGGACAGCGACTGGCACCTCCCTCGCCTTACCGCGACCCATACCGACCCGGCCATTTCCGTCGCCGACCACGGTCAGAGCCGAGAAACCGAAGATCCGGCCGCCTTTAACCACTTTCGAGACCCGTCGTACGTTGATCAACTGTTCGGTAAAGCCTTCGCTTTCCGAGCCGATCTGATCTGAATTTCTCGCCATAATCCCGTTGGTCCTCCAACCTTTTCTAGAACTTCAACCCCGCTTCCCGGGCCGCGTCAGCCATTGCCTTGATACGGCCGTGATACTTGAAACCAGACCTATCAAAGGCAACCTTATTAACCCCCGCCTCAAGTGCCTTTTCAGCCAGATGTTTACCCAACGCACCAGCCGCCTCAATGTTTCCGCCGTAGCTGTGCTGCTTTCGAAAATCACTCTGAGTGGTAGACGCGCTGACCACGACCCTGCCCTGATCCTGATCGATAATCTGGGCATAGAAGTGTCGTGGAGACTTGAAAACAGTCAACCTCATTCCACGCTGGCGCTGAATACGACTACGGGTTTTGGATGCCCGCCGCATGCGCATTGTCTTTTTTTCACTCATTTAATTGCTACTCAGTTCAGGACTTAGATTTTCTTTGCCTGTTTGCGTCTGACATGTTCTTCGCTGTACCTGATGCCCTTTCCCTTGTAGGGTTCGGGCGGCCTGAAGCTACGAATCTCCGCCGCGACCTGGCCAACTTTCTGTTTGTCGGCACCTTTGACTAGAACTTCGGTCTGGGTTGGCGTTTCAACACTCACACCGCCTGGAACTTTGTACACCACAGGATGAGAGAAACCGAGGCTCAGATTCAGCTTAGCCCCCTCCGCCTGTGCTCGGTAACCCACGCCCACAATGGTCAGTTTCTTTTGGAATCCCTCGGTAACACCGGTGATCATATTGCCGATAAGCGATCGGGTTGTGCCAGCCATGGCCCGGTCGATATCGTTGGAGAACTCGACTCGCAAGGTGTCATCTTCGTGTCGAACCTCGAGGTTCGGGTACAGCGTCAGACCGAGATCCCCATTCGGACCCTTTATCTTGACAGACCGGCCCTCAAGCGTGACATCCACACCTTTGGGCACGCTGATCGGGTTTTTTGCTACACGGGACATGCTCTACTCCGGGTCGTTGCTGACACGTTCAGAATATCGAACAGATCACTTCGCCACCGATCCCCTGACGCCTTGCCTGGCGATCGCTCATGATGCCCTTCGAGGTGGAAATCATGACCACACCGAGCCCACCATTGACGCTCGGCATATCTGCCGCGCCACAATACTGCCTTCTGCCCGGTCGACTGAGCCTGGACATCTTTTCAATAGCAGGCTCCCCTTGGTGGTAACGAAGATCGACAGTCAGCTCTTTCTTTTGACCATCAGCGGTGACCGAAAATTCATCTATGAATCCTTCCTCTTTCAGGACAGCGGCGATCGCTTCCTTCACGCCAGACGAAGGCATACTCACACTGGCCTTGTCCCTGGATAATCCGTTGCGTATGCGGGTCAGCATATCTGCGATGGGGTCTGACATACTCATAGGGCTAAAGTTCCTCTTTCTGTCTACCAGCTTGACTTGACTACGCCAGGTGCCTCACCCCGCATGACGACCTCACGCAAGGCATTTCTGGCAAGTCCGAAACGACGAAAGTATCCTCTCGGCCTGCCTGTCAGCGCACATCTGTTTCGCTGCCGGCTCCGGGAGGAGTCGCGCGGTAATTTCTGCAAATCAAGCATGGTCTGCCAGCGTTCATCATAGGTCAGGTTCGGATCAACCAACTGCCGTTTGAGTTGCTCTCGCTGCTCCCTGAACTGTTCAACAAGCCGTCGGCGTTTTACTTCACGCGCCACCATCGATTTCTTTGCCATATGATTACCGGTCCCTAGTTCCGTAGCGGAAAATTAAAGCCCCGCAACAGTGCTTCACTTTCTTCGTCTGTCCTGGCGGATGTTGTGATCGTTACATCGAGCCCTCGAATCGCATCGACTTTGTCGTACTCGATCTCTGGGAACACGATCTGTTCCTTGAACCCCAGACTGTAGTTGCCACGCCCGTCAAATGAGCGGGGAGATAGGCCCCGAAAATCCCGTGAACGGGGAAAAGCAACGGAGATCAGTCGGTCTAGGAACTCGTACATGCGATCCCGCCGCAGTGTCACCTTGCAACCGATGGACCAGCCTTCGCGTACCTTGAAATTTGCAACGGACTTTCGGGCCTTGGTTACGACCGGTTTCTGCCCAGATATCCGGGTCAGGTCCGTTACCGCTGATTCAAGGGCGTTCTTGTTGACCAATGCTTCCCCCACCCCCATGTTGAGGGTGATCTTGGTGATTCTTGGGACCTGCATTACGCTTTGATAGGAGAACTGCTCCATCAAAGACGGTACCAACGTACTTTTGTAGTGTTCTTCAAGTCTGGTCATAGGTTAGTCCTTCTCAAAATCAGTTCAAGTCGACGACCTCACCGTCTGACATGAAAACTCTAACTTTTCGTCCATCCTCTAAAACCTTTATCCCGCTACGGTCGGCCTTTTTTGTATTGGGGTTATACAGAGCCACATTGGAAGTGCGCACAGGTGCTTCCTTTTCAATGATCCCACCCGTCTCGCCCTTGTTGGGATTTGGCCTGACGTGTTTCTTGATTACATTCACGTTGTCGACCAGGACACGTTCATCTTTCATTACCCGCAGGACGGTTCCGCGCTTACCTTTGTCACGCCCAGCAAGAACGATCACGTCATCACCTTTTCTGATCTTTTTCATATCGCCGACTCAAAGGACCTCGGGCGCCAATGAGATAATCCTCATAAACCGCTCTGACCTCAGTTCACGGGTCACGGGGCCGAATATCCGGGTACCGATCGGCTGGTTCTGAGGATTAAGGAGCACCGCAGCATTACGGTCGAAACGAATCAAGGATCCGTCGGGCCGGCGAACCCCATGACGGGTACGCACAACCACTGCATTGAACAGCTCACCCTTCCTGACGCGGCTGTTCGGGATCGCCTCCTTGATACTGATCTTTATGATGTCACCGACGCCTGCATAACGGCGCTTGGAACCACCGAGGACCTTGATACACTGAACCCGGCGAGCGCCGCTGTTATCCGCGACATCGAGCATCGTCTCGACCTGAATCATCTTTGAGTACTCTCCCTACTCACCGCGGCCCAGTACTCTGACCAGACGCCACGACTTGTTCTTGGACAGTGGCCGACACTCTTCGATAATCACTTTATCGCCTTCTTTACATTCGTTCTGCTCATCATGGGCGTGCAACTTGGTCGAGCGACGAATGTATTTCTTATAAAGCGGGTGCTTCAACTGCCGGACAACCTGCACCGTGATGGTCTTATCCATACCGGTACTCAGGACACTGCCCTGTAGCGAGCGGCGCTTTACCGTCTGGTTCGTACTCTCGTCGCTCATGCCTTGGTCCTTTCGATTTCGGTCATTCGGGTCTTTATTCTTGCGATCTCCCGGCGCACTGCCTTGAAACGGGCCGGGTTAGTCATCTGGCCGGTTGCGTTTTGCATGCGTAGGTTGAATTGCTCCTTACGCAGACCCAGTAACTCACTCTGGAGCTCACTCTTGTCCAACTCATTGATTTTCCCGTCTGCCATGTCAGGCTGCCTGCCTTCTTACAAAAGTCGTTGCCACAGGCAGCTTGGCACTGGCCAGGCGAAAAGCTTCACGCGCAGCCGTTTCATCAACGCCCTGGATTTCATAGAGCACCGTGCCTGGCTGGACGAGTGCGACCCAATATTCTGGATTGCCCTTACCTTTACCCATTCGAACTTCCAGCGGCTTTTTCGAAACCGGCTTGTCAGGGAATACCCTTATCCAGACCCGGCCGCCACGTTTGACGTAACGGTTGATTGCGCGGCGTGCGGCCTCGATCTGCCTCGAAGTCAAACGACCTCGATCGGTGGATTTGAGTCCAAAGTCACCGAAATTGACTTTGTTCCCCCGCTCGGCCAATCCCCGGTTACGGCCCTTTTGTTGTTTTCTGAATCTGGTACGTTTTGGCTGCAGCATATCCGTTCACCTCTCAGATCGAGACTCCTGGTTGCACCGTAGCAGCGACCTCATTCTCTGCCTCGCCCGGCATGACTTCGCCTTTGAACACCCAGACCTTGACTCCAATCACACCATAAGTCGTATGAGCCTCGGCAAAACCATAATCAACGTCCGCCCGAAGCGTGTGAAGCGGAACCCTGCCCTCTCGATACCACTCGGTGCGTGCGATCTCCGCCCCGTTCAAGCGGCCAGCAATCATGACCTTGACCCCTTTGGCACCGAGACGCATGGCACTTTGTACAGCTCTCCTCATGGCACGCCGGAACATGATCCGTTTTTCCAGCTGCTGACAGACGTTTTCCGCCACCAGCCTCGCATCCAGTTCCGGTTTGCGGATCTCCTCGACCGCGATTTGGACGGGCACCTGGTTGTTCATCACCAGCACCTGCCGCCGAAGACGTTCGATATCTTCGCCTTTCTTACCAATCACGATCCCGGGTCGACCGGTGTGGATCGTGATGTTGAGGTTTTCACCGGCTCGAACCAGTTCAATCCTACTGACTGCCGCATTAACAAGTTGCCGACGCAGAAACCCGCGGATTCTCTGGTCTGCTACCAGATTTCTGGCATAGCTCCGACGATTAGCAAACCACTTTGCATCCCAGTCTCGGATCACACCGAGCCGAAACCCGTTTGGATGGATCTTCTGGCCCATCAGCCTCTCCCTCCATTTTCATCGCTAACTCCAACCGTAATGTGGCTGGTTCTCTTAATGACTGGTGTCGCCCGGCCCTTGGCCCGTGGGCGCCATCGTTTCAATACGGGGCCTTCATCGATCGTGATGGTATCGACACGCAGTTCGTCGATATCCAGACCCTGGTTGTGCTCGGCATTCGCAATTGCCGATTCGAGAGTCTTGCGAATTGGTGCAGCCGCTTTTCTCGGGCTGAACTGGAGCAGTTCCAGCGCCTGACCGACAGGCAGTCGTCGCACCTGGTCAGCCACCAGGCGGCACTTCTGCGGTGAGACCCGCACGTACTTGGCAACGGCCCTGACTTCCATCAATCCTGCCCTCCTCGCCTACTTCACTTTCCGGTCTGCCGCATGACCACGGAAAGTCCGTGTCACCGCAAACTCGCCCAGCTTGTGACCGACCATGTTCTCAGTAATCAACAACGGGACATGCTGTCGTCCGTTGTGAATCGCAATGGTCAAGCCGACAAATTCAGGCATGATGACAGACCGCCGGGACCAGGTCTTGACTGGCCTTCTCGAGCCCTCCTCTTTCGCCCTAACGACCTTGGTCCAGAGGTGATGGTCTACGAACGGTCCTTTTCTGACTGAGCGGGGCATGGCTATTTTTTCCGTCTGCGAATGATCATTGATACTGTCCGCTTGTTATTGCGAGTCCGATATCCTTTAGTTGGGACTCCCCAGGGAGTCACCGGGTCACGGCCACCTGACGTCCGGCCCTCGCCACCGCCATGTGGGTGATCAACAGGGTTCATGGCGACACCACGGACTGTCGGCCGTATTCCCCGCCACCGTTTGGCACCCGCTTTACCAAGTTTACGCAGCGAATTTTCAGTGTTGCCAACTTCGCCGATAGTTGCCCGGCAGTCCAGGTGCACTCGACGCATTTCTCCGGAACGCAGCCGCATCAACCCATAACTGCCTTCGCGTCCAAGGTACTGGATTGAGGCTCCAGCGGAACGCGCGAGCTGAGCACCTTTGCCTGGTTTTAACTCAACACAGTGAACGACAGTTCCAACCGGAATGGTACGAAGAGGCATTGCGTTACCCGGGCGGATCGGAGCCTCTGGCCCTGATTCAACCCGGCCACCAACTTCGCAGTTGCGGGGAGCGACGATATAACGACGCTCGCCATCTGCGTATAGCAGCAGTGCGATATGTGCACTTCGATTTGGATCGTATTCGATCCTTTCTATCCGGGCCGGCACGTTGTCCTTGTCTCTTTTGAAATCGATGATTCGATAATGTCGTTTGTGCCCACCGCCGCGGTGACGGACCGTGATTCGGCCGGCGTTGTTTCGACCGCTGATCGACTTTTTCGACTCGACCAGAGCACTGTGGGGCCGGCCCTTGTGCAGCCCGGCCGTGACGACTTTGACCATCCCCCTGCGGCCAGGAGACGTCGGTTTTTGCTTGACCACTGCCATACTTAATGTCCCGTTAGTGAGTGCTGTCAGGCGCCGCTGCCCAGAAAGTCGATGTCGTCCCCTTCAGCCAGGCGGACATAAGCTTTTTTCCAGTTCTTTCTTTTACCCGGTGTACGACCAAAACGCTTGATCTTTCCCCGAACATTGACAACGTGAACCTTCTGCACCGACACGTCAAACAAGCCTTCGACAGCCTCCTTGATCTCGCTCTTGGTTGCATCAGCCAGGACCTCAAAAACGACCTGGTGCATTGTCTCGGCAGCCATCGTACTCTTCTCGGAGATGACCGGTCGCCGTATGACCTGGTGTAGGCGTTCTTGATTCACTGGAGAGCCGCCTCGACTTTGCGTAACGCTTCGGTCGTAAAGAACACCGACTCACTCCCGACGAGACTCACCGGGTCGAGGCTTCCAGCTTCGAGCACCTCGACATCGACCAGGTTTCGGGCAGCGAGCGTCACGTTCTGGTCATAATCTGCGGTCACCAGAAGCGCCCGGCCAGTGATACCGAGTTGATCGAGGACCCCTGTCATGCCACGGGTTCTGGGTTCGGCGACTTGTATAGCGTTACAGACCCGGAGGCGATCCTGGCGAACCAGTTCGGAGAGGATCGATCGAAGGGCTGCCCGGTACATTTTACGGTTGACTTTCTGTGCGTAGCTTCGTGCAGATGCGGGAAACGCACGCCCTCCACCACGCCAGATCGGGCTGCGAATCGTGCCGGCTCTTGCCCGACCCGTGCCCTTTTGCCGCCACGGTTTGGCACCACCACCTCGAACAGCGGAGCGATTTTTCTGCGAACTGGTGCCGGACCGCCCGCCTGACAGGTACGCTGTGACCACCTGGTGGACCAGTGGCTCTCTGAAGTCGGCACTGAATACCGAATCAGACACCTCAAGCTGTTCCTGCGAACCATCTAGTTTGAACACTGGTAGTTCCACTGGTGATACCCTTGACTCAGTTATTCCTGGCCGACCGGGCTTTGACTGACGGCCTGATGACCACATCGAACCCCTTGGGCCCGGGAATAGCGCCTCGAATCAGGACCAGATTCTTTTCCGGATCGATCCGAACGATCTCGAGATTCTGTTGCGTGCTGGCCACGTGACCCATGTGGCCAGCCATCTTCTTGCCTTTGAAGACCCGGCCAGGATCCTGGTTCTGCCCGATCGAACCCGGCTTACGATGGGCTTTTGAGTTACCGTGCGTCGCGCGTCCACCGCCAAACCCATATCGTCGCATCACACCGGCGAATCCGCGCCCGACGGTAGTGCCGGAGACATCGACTTTCTGTCCCGTCTCGAACAAATCCAGAGAAACTGCAGCCCCGGGTTCGTACTGAGCCGCAGTATCGGCATCAACGGGAAACTCCCACAGACCGCGACCGGGTTCTGTGCCGGCCTTGGCGAAATGCCCTTTGAGCGGAGCGCTCACCCTACCGGCTCGACGGACACCCACGGTTACCTGGAGAGCACTGTAACCATCCTGCTCTTCGGTCTTGACCTGGGTGATCCGATTAGCATCGACCAGCACCACCGTGACCGGTGTAGAGACACCCGCCTCGTCAAATACACGTGTCATCCCGACCTTGCGTCCAATTACCCCAAGTGACATAAGATTGCTCTATCCCGGTGGTTCTATGGTAATCAACTGAGTTTGATCTCGACATCTACGCCAGCAGCGAGATCAAGTTTCATGAGCGCATCTACCGTCTTGTCGGTTGGCTCAACGATATCCAATATCCGTTTATGGACCCGGATCTCAAGTTGATCCCGGGACGTCTTGTACTTGTGTGGCGAACGAAGAAGATCGTAGCGTTCCCTGCGAGTAGGCAATGGGATCGGTCCGCGGACAATCGCGCCAGTACGACGGGCAGTATCGATAATCTCGCTTGCCGAGCGATCGATGATCTTGTGATCAAACGCCTTCAGGCGTATTCTGATCTTCTGGTTGTTGACACTGACCGCCATTGGTATTTCCTGTTAATTGGTTAAGCGCTGTCGACCAGACTACTCAATGATTTTGGTGACCACGCCGGCACCAACAGTGCGACCACCTTCACGG
>CAZVVN010000048.1:0-26414 GCA_964630665.1 uncultured Acidiferrobacteraceae bacterium
ATGGTTGCGGTCGTCGCGACGCTCGATCCGCTGACCGCTGCAAACAGCGTACAGCCGGCGATATTGGTGTGAAACAGCCGGCCCGGTATCAGGTCTACCCAAGGCTCAAGCCCCCTGAATAGACGTTCTGACACATCAGTTCTAAATATCAACTCTCCCATCCAGACAAAGATCGGTATTGCAGCAAGCTCCCATGTATTGGCGGTGCGCCACATGGTGCCTTTCACGATGACGCCGAGCCGATCGATCGGCATATCGAGGAAAACGACCAGGCCTGTCAGACTGACCAGCGTGAGGGCAGCAAACACCCAGATTCCCATTCCGAGGAACAGGAACATGACCAGCAGCACCAGTACGGCAACGAGAAGGGGTTGGGTGGAAAGAAGTTCGCCCATGGGATGCGCTGATCTACAGTCGTACCGGACTGACTACTCGATACCAAGATTGGCTGAGCGGGTCGCATCCAGGTCTACCTGGTTAGCAAACACCCTCAGCGTATAGGCCAGTAGCTGGATCCAGAAAATCACCAGGCCCACCAAAAGAAAACTCTCCGGAATCCATTGCTCTGCGTTGAGCATGGTACCGCTGGTATAACCACTCTCATACTTCTTGATAACACTGCGCCCGAAATACCACAATGGCAAACCCATGGCAATCAGCGTTCCTATACAACACAAAATTTCGATGACTTTTCGTGTGCGGGACAGAGGATTGATCTTCGACAACACCAGGTTGACCCGAATCAATCCACCTTTCTCCATCGTGTATCCCAACCCAAGATATGCACAGGCCGCTACGCTGTATCCGATCAACTCATCCAGCGCAAAGGTGGACGTGCTGTAAACACTGCGCACGAAAATTTCCAGCAGAATGTGGCACACCATATAAATGATGATGACCCCAGCAAGAATTGCAGCAGTCCGAGATACAAGGAAGACAATTTTCTGGAATGCTTTCATGTGTTGACTTGCAAATGCAGTGAGCCCCCGCAAACCGGGGACTCACCGCCGTTAGTTTCTAGGAAACTGCTACAGATACAATCTCAGCCTAGCCTCAGTAATTCGCTTTGTAGAAGGCATCGAACTCAGCCATGATCTTTGCTGCCTTATCCGGCCCCATATTTTGGATCCAGGCCTTCTTCAATGGCGCCGCTGCCACTTTTATGTGGTCAATCACCGAAGCTGGAACATCTTCGACATATTCAGCACCCACCGACTTCAAAGTATCCTTGTTGGCCGAGACACGAAATCTTGCTCGCCGCCAGGCATTCTGCTCGGCCCGGTCTGCTGCTACACGAATGGCGATTTTCATGTCTTCGGGCAGCGAATTGTAGACATCAAGATTCATCGCGACCGCATTGATACCCATGGCGAAGCCGATCGAATTGAAATATTTGCAGCCCAACTCCCAGAACTTCGAGTTCACACCGCCTTCATCCGAGGTCAGGACACCCGTAATTGTGCCATTGCTTAGTGCCGGAATTACATCTGCCCAACTGAGTTGAATCGGAGAAGCCCCTGCGGCTTTTAGCACTTCAGCACCTTGCGCGTTGTATGTCCGGATTTTCAAACCCTTCAGATCCTCGGGCTTGCGAATCTTGGTCTGTTCCCAGATGCCTTGTGGAGTCCAGGGTGCGCCGTACAACAGCGTCTGGTTGTGTTTGTTAAACGCTTGTTCGTAGTAAGGCTTAGCAATGATAAACATCGCTTCCGTCTCATTAACCGTTGTGGTGATGAACGGCAGGCTCTGGAGATCGAAAATTGGCTCTATCTTTTCCAGAGAGGAAATTGGTGTACTGGCGATAGGGACCGCCCCGTCCATGACAGCCTCAAAATGCTGTCGAGACTTAAAGCCGAGCCCCCCACCTGGATGGTTGGTGATCTCAATTCGTCCGCCACTGGTAATTGCAACCACTTTTGCAAAGTCAGCATCAGTCTGCCCAGGCAAAGAGCTGGCTTGATACTCATTGGCCAGATCAAATTTAAAATCTGCTGAGATTGCTGGATTGGTGAACCCTCCAAAGACCAACAATCCGATTACCAAATTTACTGCTGATTTGATCATACGTTTCATGGTTGATTCCTCCATGCTTTGTTAACAACATTTGTATACGGGACAGCCATGTTACCACAGCACATTTTGCTGCTCTACTCAACAAGGGCTGCTGATATAGAATGTCGGTCCGCCTCAGAGTTCCTCTATATTCTCCTGTGGAGCAAGGGCCTAAAATACTGATCAAGAATGCAAAATCGACATCCTTAACTTAGAGTTACAAAAAAGGGATACACCCAAGAGGTCCTCATGGCAAAGCAAACTTATGACGTAGTGGTCGTTGGTGCCGGAATTCTAGGTTCAACGACAGCATATTACTTGAAGAGAAATGGTGTTTCGAAAGTGCTGCTGCTCGACCGTGGAGATGCGGCATCTGGTGGTACTGGCAAGAGTGCCGCAATAGTTCGCTCGTATTATTCGGTACCCGTGATGGCCCGCCTTGCCGGGGAAGCGGTTATGCTGTTCCACAACCTTGAAGAAGAGATTGGGGTTGACGGTGGGTTCCACGCCACGGGATTTACCCAACTGGTGCCGCCCGACTGGGTCGATACAGCCAAGATGCTTGTAGCGATGCACCAGTCGCTGGGAGTTGATACTGATTTTGTAGGCAAGCAGGATTGGGAAACACGCTTCCCCTGGCTCGAGCCGGAAGGCCTTGGAGCCATCGTCTTCGAGGCAGCGAGTGGTTATGCCGATCCTGTACAGACCACTGAAGGTTTCGTAAATGCCTTCCAGAATCTCGGTGGTCAATTTCAGCCCGGCACGCCAGTTCGAGGACTGGTGCGTGATGGTGATCGCATAACGGGCGTCATTCTGGAAAGTGAACAGATCACCGCCGCTGCCGTAGTCAATGCCGCAGGCCCGTGGTCGACTTTTCTCGCCAAGAGTGCAGATATTGATCTACCCATCAGAGCAGTACGAGAACAAGACAGTGTCTGGGAAGTTCGTCCGGGTCGCGCTTTGCCCAGTACCCCCGTTTCCAATCCGATCGAGGCAACCTACATGCGCCCGATGGGTGAGGGCCGCTGGCTTTTCGGCCGGGGCTATCCGAAACCTTATTTCGACGTCGATCCTTATAACTACAAAGAATCAGCTGATGAGGACTTCGTTCTCGACCTGCGTGATCGGTGGTGCCAAAGAATCCCTTCATTGCAGGGGTCAAAGCTTCTACACGCTTACGCCGCCCTTTATGACGTGACTCCGGACTGGATCCCATTTGTGGGACCCCGTGAAGGACTCGATGGGTATTACGATGCAGCAGGTGGTAGCGGGCACGCGTTTAAGACCGGCCCTATTTTTGGCCGGGAACTGGCCGAGTGGATTGTCGAGAACAGTGTGCGTGATGATTTTCGCCAGTTCAGCCATGATCGCCTGGCCGCGGGAAACTCTTTTGACCAGGCCTTTGGCGGCAATCGGGTATAGGTGATCTGTCATGGTCGTGAATGAAGTAAAAAGGCGATTTCGAATTGGTGTCGATACCGGCGGCACCTTCACGGATGTTGTGCTGGTCGATGAAGCCAGCGGTGAAATACTAGTAGCTAAAGTCGCAACAGTACCAGCCGACCCGTCAATCGGTTGCATGAATGGAATCGAGAAAGCACTCGCGGCTTATGGTCTGGATCCTGGCGATATTGCATTTACAGTACACGGTACAACGATAGCCACGAACACAATCATAGAAGGCAAAGGAGCAAGGGCCGGCCTCATCACCTGCGAGGGTTTTCGCGACGTGCTGGAAATCGCCTACCAGACACGGCCGAGTCTGTACGATATTTTCTACGACAAACCGACGCCATTGATACCCCGTTATCTATGCCGGGGCGTTACCCAGCGAACAGGCCCGGATGGTGAGACTGTCACAGCACTGGATGAGAAGTCGGTTAGGTCAGTTGTGGATTTTCTTCTCGAAGAACAAGTGGAAGCTGTCGCAGTCGCATTGCTGCACGCCTACAAGAACCCGGAACCTGAACGGCGAATTGCACAGATACTCGCAGAAATGTGTCCGGAATTACCAGTTGTACTGTCATCCGACATCAGCCCCGAATACCGAGAGTACCCTCGCACCAGCACCACGGTCGTCAACACCGTCCTGTTGCCCCGCGTTGGTCCTTACATCGCTCACTTAGAGGCAAAACTTGAAGTCCGCGGAATCCGATCCGGGCTCCACCTGATGAGTTCATCCGGTGGAATTATTGCGGCGAATATCGCTAAGCGCCAACCAGTACAGATGGTGGAATCGGGCCCGGCTGCCGGCGTGATCGGCGCTGCATTCGTTGCTGCTCGTTCCGGATATGAGAATCTTCTCGCGCTGGACATCGGTGGTACAACGGCAAAACTCGCAGTAGTAAACGATGGCCAACCTAATATTGCGGAACAGTTTGAAGTTGGCGCGAGTGCAGTCGCGAATGTAACGGCACAACGGGGCCAGGGCTATCCTGTCCTGACTCCGGTCATCAGCCTGGTCGAAATCGGAGCTGGCGGAGGGTCGATCGCGCACCTTGACCCTGGTGGCGCACTAACGGTCGGTCCACAAAGCGCTGGAGCTGATCCGGGGCCCGCGTGTTATGGCCAAGGCGGTCACGAACCTACCCTGACTGATGCCAACCTCATACTCGGTAGGATCAACCCGGATTTCTTCCTCGGTGGCGAAGCGAAACTGGACGTTGAACTTGCGCGACAAGCGGTCATGGAACATGCAGCTCGCCCCACTGGGCTCGACCTGTTGGAAGCCGCCAACGCCATCATTGACATCGCCAATGCAAAGATGGTCAGCGCTCTGTACTTTATCTCCGTCGAACAGGGCATTGATCCCCGTGATTACGTGCTGGTGCCATCGGGGGGTGCCGGACCAATGCAGGCGGTCTCAATTGCTAAAGCCCTTGGCGTAACTAAAGTTCTGATTCCACCAACCCCCGGACTGAACTCAGCTGTGGGTATGCTGGCAACTGATCTCAAACACGAGGTGGTCCGAACCCATATGCAGGAAACCATGCAGACCGATCCACAACAGCTCGCCGGCATTTACGACGAACTTGAATCTGCGACCCGCAGCCTGCTCCTGGAACAGGAAGTCAGTGATGCCGACATCACTGTGACCCGGGAGGTCGGCATGTGCTATGTCGGGCAGTCGTATCAACTGCGGGTGTCTCTGCCCACTACCATCGACAATCAGGCCGCTGCCAGACTGGCCGATGCGTTCCATTCTCGACACGCGGAAACCTACGGTTTTGCGAACGAACAGGAACCGACCCAGATCGTCAACCTGCGGGTGGTCGGTATAGGCGCCGTTGACCGACCCGTGCTGCAACAGCTCGAAGAAGCAACAGATTCTCCATCCAGGGCCATCAAGGGGAGCAGGCAGGTATATTTTGCCGAGTCCAATGGACTGATCGAGGTTGACCTTTATGATCGGGAGAAATTACTTGCAGGGGATACTTTCTCTGGACCAGCCATCATCGAACAGATGGATACAACCGTGGTCATTTCACCCGATACCCGCGTTGCAGTAGAAAAGTCAGGCAACCTCATCGTTCATCTTGATCACAACTAACCGGAATCCCATAACCGAGCCCGGAGTGTCCTCCATGACTCCAGACCAAAAACAATCATCCACACCCGAGCGGCCAGCAATGGACCCGGTCACCTTCGAGGTCATCCGTAATGCCGTAGTGAATATGACTGAGGAGATGGCAGTCACGGTGCGCCGCGCGGCATTTTCAACGAATATCAAGACCCGGGCAGATTTCTCCTGTGCCTTCTTCGATTCGAAACTGCGTTGTATCGCCCAGTCGTTTGCACAACCCGCCCATCTCGTTGCTATGGCGACGATCGCACCAGTCTCGATCCGAGAATTCGGTCCTAGTCATCTCGATGCAGGCGACGCGATTGTGGTCAACGATCCTCACCGAGGTGCCAGTCACCTCAACGACGTCACAATCATCAGCCCCGTGGAAATCCATGGCCAGCGTATCGGGTACGTTGCAAATATGGCTCACCACGTAGATGTAGGCGGCTCGTCTCCAGCAAGCCTCGGCGTCAACAAGGAACTCTGTCAGGAAGGAATCATCCTACCACCGACTCGCATTGCGAGGAGGGGAGAGATTGATGACAACGTGATCAAACTGATTCTGGCTAACCTACGTGCTCCGCGGGAGACAAATGGCGATCTGAGAGCACAAATGTCTGCCAACGTGGTGGGCATCCGACGTATGGCTGCACTGCAGGCCAAATACTCAGCAGAACTGCTCGAGATATTCTTCGATGAGCTGATCGACTATACCGACCGCTGGACAGAACGTGCGTTTCGGTCACTGCCCGAGGGAACCTACGAAGCCGAAGGCTACCGGGATGATGATGGATTCAGTGATGAACCTGTGCTGTTGAAAGTCAAGGTCACCATCAAGGACGGGCATGTACATCTTGATCCGTCAGGATCGTCCCAGCAGCGAATGAGCCCCATCAACTGTGTTCGGCCGATGGCGAAATGTGGAATTGCTTACGTTGCCCGCTGTCTGGTCGACGATGGAATTCCGGTAAACGACGGCTTTCTGAATCGTGTCCATGTCGATGGTCCAGACGGCCTGGTATGCACAGCGACTCGCCCAGCTGCGGTAGTTGGCGGCTGGGAACTGGTCTCCCGCATGGCCGAGTTGATTTTTCGCTCACTGCACCCGGTAATGCCCGATCGAATTCCAGCAGCTGGGAAAGGCTGTATCGTGAATATCGGCTTTGGCGGTCCTGATCCCCGCCGTGGCGAATACTATTGCTACATGGAGACCATTGCCGGTGGCAACGGGGCTCGACCAACAAAAGACGGGCCGGATGGCGTACAAACGAATCTTCAGAATACGGAAAATGCACCAATCGAGGAAGTCGAACTGCACTACCCGATCCGTGTCAAGCGTTATGAACTGATCACCGACAGTTGTGGCGCTGGCCGATACCGCGGCGGTATGGCGATTCGCCGTGATTTCGAATTCCCTTACGCCGAATGCTCATGGACGGTATTGTCAGATGGCCGCAAGTTTGCCCCTTGGGGCCTTATGGGTGGTCATGAAGGCACCTGTGCGAGGTTTATCTTTGACCCTGAAGGCGAACATCGCGACCTGCCTTCGAAATGTACCGTTGAAGTACCCAAGGGTGGCTGTGTCCGGGTTGAGACACCGGGTGCCGGCGGCTTTGGCGAGCCACAGGCACGCGATAGAAATGCGGTCCAAAGAGACCTGCGGGATGACAAGATCAGTGCAGATTCCGCGCGTAAGGACTATGGACTTGATATACCGGCCTGACTGCAACCTTGATGATCGGCACAGCCGAAAACTCCATAGCTAGGACTGCAAGGAATCAAATCGTGCAAGTTTTCCCTTGTGTGCCCACATTCAGGATCGCCCTTTCAGGTCAGGGCTTACAAATGGTAGAACTTCTGATCAGTTAGTTTTCGTCGAGATTAGTTGATTTTTATAAATAATCCCATCCTTCATGACCAGCTTCAGATATTTCTCCGGATCCTGAAGGATCCCAAGATTTTCCA
Organism: uncultured Acidiferrobacteraceae bacterium; assembly: GCA_964630665.1. Classification (GTDB taxonomy): domain Bacteria; phylum Pseudomonadota; class Gammaproteobacteria; order Arenicellales; family UBA868; genus UBA9619. The sequence continues at coordinate 7,583 of CAZVVN010000048.1, forward strand.
AGGGATTGCCCGCTAGGGCAATAATATCGGCTCGTTTTCCGGGACTCAGATCACCGATTTCCTCTGTCAGGTTGAACAGTTCGGCAGCAGTCAGCGTAGCCGAAGCAATTACTTCCAAAGGCGATTGAAAAGCGCTTCGAATTGAGAATTCCAGCAGCTGGTGTCTATGCATTGGTCCAAGGAGGTCAGTGCCATAAACCATCTTGACTCCTCTGGAATGTGCGTGTGCATGGGTAGCCTTTCCCGCATCGACCACCTCGAATACCTTGTCACACATTTCCTTGGGCATACCGCCAGCAACACCTTCTGTTCCCAAAACCTCGTGTGTAGACATGGTTGGAACCAGAAACGCATCTCTTTCTAGTAGCAGGTCGATCGTTGAATCATCAATCAGATTACCGTGTTCAATAGAACGTACACCATTCTTCAGAGCCCTGTTTGCTGCACGAGCGGTATAAACATGGGCGGCAACATAAGTCTCGGCAGCTTCTGCCTCCTGAACAGCTGCTGTAATTTCCCCCTCGGAGAACTGCGTATTGCCGATCCGATCAGTCGGAGAGGCGACCCCGCCCGCAGCCATGATTTTGATGAAGTGGGCACCTTTACGAATCTCGTCCCGGCAGGCGCGCCGGACTTCTGAAACCCCATCCGCGATGACGCCGAGACCGGCACAGCAGGTGCAACTGTCCCAGTTCTCTCCAGGGCCTCTCATGTCGCCGTGCCCACCAGTCTGCGAGATGGCGTGGCCACTGAAAAGAAGTCGGGGTCCGGTGATATACCCTTCTTCAATTGCTTTTGCGAGACCGTAATCAGCACCACCGCAATCCCTTACGGTTGTAAATCCTCGCTGCAACATGCCCAGAAGTATTTCTGAGGCGCGAGCCGTGGTGTACATCGGCGACCAGCGCAGCAGATCGGGAAAGCTTGCAGTTCCCGCTGTAACATGAACATGGGCGTCACAGAGGCCCGGCATAAGAGTTGCCCCGTTTACGTCAAACACCGATTCACAAACGCCGATCGGGGTGTTGGATACTTCCGCAATCCGACCTGATTCGATCACGATATTGATGGGCCCGGTCACTGTACCTGCTTTAGGGTCAAGCAGGTTGGCGTTGGTTAATGCTGTACTCGATGGATGCCTTGACATCTGTCTGTGCCTATTGGTTGAGACTTGGTTCTTTGAGGTGAGGTTGAAACCACCATATCCGGTGTATAGCCGAGTCGTTTACAGGGCGCAAATTCAATTGCTGATCAAATATGAGCGTATTTAACATAGCTGATCGCTGAAACCCTGTCATTGACCTTCGGAACACTGAATGGATCCCCTGCCGTATATCGGTCGAAATCAATCGACTATTGATCTCCAACTACCCGTAAATCGCCTTGCGGGATCTCCGACGCCGGGACTTGAGTGCCGCTGTCGTTAATCTCCTGGATTATTTTGGGATCCCAGAAGATCTCAGGCCCTTGCTGATCTGTGCTCATCACCATCAGGAATGCAGCTTCAGCGGCAACATTTGTTGCCGAGTGCATCAAATTGGGTGGAACATTAAGCACATCCCAGGGTTCCAGCGTCACAGACGATTCACCGTCGTCGCCGAGACCAATCACCCAACTTCCAGACATTGGTATGAAAATCTCAGGGGTATCGTGCTTATGAAGACCGATGCCTTTCTGGGATTCGCATCGAACGTAAATCAGATTAAAACCCTCGATGCGATTTAGAGACTTCGCATCCGTAGCCGCTTCCGTTGGCCTGCCAACGATAGAGAATCGCTGCCGGTCATAGCGGGACAGCGCCATATCAATCGGCTGAAAGTTAGATTGATGCTGGCTGATTTCTCCGAAGCGGATGAGATGCTGTTCGATGTCCTGTGTCGATAGTGTCGCCACGGCCCGGTCCTCCCCATGATCTGTCCGATAAATTTATTGGTACATCCTTCAAGCAAAGCATAACTTGCCTGTTGCCGGAACATCAACAACAGGGATTGGAGGTGACTCGATCAGTGAGGTGTACCGTAACCTCCACCAGTCGGAGTCTGCAGAACAAAGACATCTCCGGGATCAACGTTCCGCTTGTCGCAACCGGTCATCTCATCGTGGCTGCCATCGGCCCGTTCGACCCAGTTGCGTCCCACCTGGCCCGGACTGCCTCCCGCCATGCCGTAAGGCGGAATCACCCGGTGATTGGACAACATCACCACCTCCATCTCTTCCAGAAACCGGATTCGGCGCAAGGTACCGTCACCACCCGTAAACTCCCCATTGCCACCGCTTCCACGGCGGATCCGAAAATCCTCCAGTACCACAGGGTGGCGCCATTCGAGAACCTCGGGGTCAGTGAGCCGGGTGTTGGTCATGTGCGTGTGGATCGCCGAAGTGCCGTCAAAGCCGGGCCCGGCACCCGCACCACCACAGACTGTCTCGTAATACTGATGCCGGCTGTTACCGAAGGTGAGGTTGTTCATCGTGCCCTGACTTGCGGCAGACACGCCCAGAGCACCAAACAGTGCGTCAGTGATGGCCTGCCCGGTCTCAACATTCCCGGCAACTACAGCGGCCGGATACTCCGGTGCCAACATGCAGCCTTTAGGTATGATGATGTTGATCGGTTTCAGACAACCCTCGTTCAGTGGAATCACATCATTGACCAGACAACGGAAGACATACAGGACCGCTGACCGGGCCACCGCCGACGGGGCATTGAAGTTTGTCGGGCGCTGGGCACTGGTACCGGTAAAGTCGACTGTTGCTCCGCGCTTCTCTTTGTCAAAAGTGATCTTCACTTTGATCATGCTGCCTTCGTCAAGCGGATAGCTGAAATCACCGTCCTGCATTACGTCGATGACCCGGCGAACTTGTTCTTCGGCATTATCCTGGACGTGCTTCATGTAGGCATGCACGACATCGACGCCAAACTGATCGATCATCGCGTGGACCTCCTGCACCCCTTTCTCTCCAGCGGCGATCTGCGCCTTGAGGTCAGCGATATTCTGCTCAGGGTTTCGCGCGGGGTAAGGGCCAGAGGCCAGGTGATCGCGTAGTTTCTGTTCCAGAAAGATACCCCGATCAACCAGCTTGAAGTTGTCGAACAGGATTCCCTCCTCCTCCACCACCCGGCTGTCTGGCGGCATGGAGCCCGGCGTGATCCCCCCAATGTCCGCGTGGTGCCCACGGCTGGCGACGTAAAACAGTATCTGCTTCTCATCGAACACCGGGGTGATCACGGTGATGTCCGGCAGGTGGGTCCCACCGTTGTATGGGGCGTTGACCACATAGACGTCATCCGGACGAATCGACTCGGCATTACTGTCGATGACAGTTCGCACGGCCTCTCCCATCGAGCCCAGATGTATGGGAATATGTGGGGCATTAGCAACAAGATCACCGTCGGGATCAAAAATCGCACAGGAAAAGTCGAGCCGCTCCTTTATATTGACCGAGTAGGCTGTGTTCTCCAGCGTCAGTCCCATTTGCTCGGCAATGGACATAAACAGGTTGTTGAACACTTCTAGCATGACCGGGTCACACTCGGTGCCGATAGCCGATTGGCGTTTGAGTGGAATCACCCGAGCCATGATCAGGTTACCCGCGGTGTCGATGCTGGCCTGCCAGCCGGGCTCTACCACCGTGGTCGCCGTTTGCTCGCGAATGATCGCGGGCCCCGGAACCTCGTGACCGGGCCGCAGTAGGTCTCGGTCGAATACTCCCGTTGAACAATCCTCGCCCGCCATGTAAGTCGATACGTTCGTCTGTGGCTGGGCCGCACCAATGGTCTCTTCCTGATCCACGAGAGGCAGATCGACATCGTTCATCTTACCTACGGCCTCAACGGCTGCTGCCTCGATCACCATACCCTTGTTCGGCATGACAAAACCGTACCGCTGCCGGTAAGCCAATTCAAAACGATCCTGCATCTCGTTAATGGAACCATAGTCGACCTGCAGTGCGGTGTCTGTCCCTTCATAACGTAGATGCACGCGGCGTATGACGCTAATAGCACCGGGCTCTATTCCCTGACCGGCCAACTCCTCCGTGGAGAACGACACCAGTTCATCCAGGATGGCCGACAGCGCTTGGACAGATTGCACCCCAAGTGGCAGCTCCAGCGCTTTTTCCTTAAGTGCCCGGACATCCGCCAAACCCATGCCGTAGGCGGAGAGCACACCGGCGAACGGATGGATGAAGACCCGACCCATACCCAGCGCATCGGCAACCAGGCAGGCATGTTGTCCCCCCGCTCCGCCGAAACAGTTCAACGTGTAGCCGGTCACGTCATAACCGCGCTGAACCGAGACCTTCTTGATGGCGTTGGCCATGTTCTCGACTGCGATTCTGAGAAACCCGTCGGCGACTTCCATCGGGGTTCGCGAATCGCCTGTCTCACTTTCGATCCGATCAGCCAGCTTCGCAAAAGCCCCTCGCACCGCATCGATATCCAGTGCTTCATCCTGCCCCGGCCCGAAGACAGCGGGGAAGAATTTTTCCTGAAGCTTGCCCAGCATCACGTTACAGTCGGTCACGGTCAGCGGGCCCCCGCGTCGGTAACACACCGGGCCTGGATCAGCACCGGCGGACTCTGGGCCGACCCGGTACCTGGAACCATCAAAAGCACAGATTGATCCACCGCCCGCCGCAACTGTGTGAATCAGCATCATCGGCGCCCGCATGCGAACACCGGCGACCAGAGTCTCAAAGGTCCGCTCCAATTCACCGTTGTAATGGGCGACATCTGTCGAGGTACCGCCCATATCAAAGGAGATGATCCTGTCGTAGCCCGCATCTACCGCAGTCTTGACAGCACCGACTATCCCGCCCGCGGGTCCCGAAAGAATTGCGTCTTTGCCGCGAAACAGACTCGAGTCTGTCAGGCCGCCATTAGACTGCATGAACATCAGCCGCACATTGCCGAGTTCGTCTGCGATTTGGGAGACGTAGTTGCGCAGCATGGGCGAAAGATAGGCGTCCACTACCGTGGTGTCACCGCGACTGACCAGTTTCATCAGTGGGTTGGTTTCATAGCTGGTCGAAACCTGGGTAAACCCGATCTCCCGAGCAACCTGCGCCAGTGCGAGTTCGTGCGCCGAGTAGCGATAACCGTGAACAAAAACGATTGCGATGGACCTGAAGCCTTCGACGTAAGCCTCTTCCAGGGAGATACGGGCCGTGACGGAATCCATTGCCCGTTCGACAGTGCCATCTGCAAGCACCCGCTCGTCAATCTCGACGACGCGTTCGTACAGCATATCGGGCAACACGATCTGGAGTGCAAACAGGTCAGGACGCGTCTGGTAACCGATTCGGAGCGCATCGGCAAAGCCCCGAGTGATGGCGAGCAAGGTCCGGTCACCCTTTCGCTCGAGCAGAGCATTGGTGGCAACCGTGGTACCCATCTTTACTGCCTCGATCCCGCCGTCTGGCACAGCATCTGCACTGTTCAAGCCGAGAATATTGCGTATACCCTGGACCGCCGCGTCTTGGTAGTTTTCCGGGTTTTCCGACAGCAGTTTATGGCTAATCAGTGAATTGTCTGGCGCGCAGGCCACAAGATCGGTGAACGTTCCTCCTCTGTCGATCCAGAACTGCCACTTACCAGTCTTTTTCATTATTAATCAATCACTTATATTTATACTTTGTTTCTACTTAAGGATTTCCAGACCCGTAAGTCATTGTTTCAATTAGAACCCACATCCCGGGTTTCTACTTTATATCTACTCGACGATTCAAACTCTGAGTAGAAACCCAAGTAGAAACAAACCGGTTGGTGTCGTCTATCCGGGAGTTTCCAACGTTACTGATACAAAGACATTGACCCCGACAAGAAACACTCACAGACCCTTCTGAACGTCATTCTAAAGTCGTTGTCCTTAAAGACCTACCCTGTTATTCCGAATTCAATAAAAAAAGGACATCCGGGTTTTGGATGTCCTTTGGGGTTAGGTCGGTTTAGTTCTCTTTCCTAACACCTTCTGAATAAGTCGCAGTCACCTTTCCATCCTTGTCGTATTCGGTACCGTTCCATGGGTTGCCGTCCTTGAATTCGCCGACATACTTTTCTCCATCAGAAAACGTGAAGGTGCCCTGACCATCCCATGTCCCGTCTTTGAATTCCCCGACATACTTTTCTCTATCAGGAAAGATGTAGGTTCCCTGACCACTCTTATTGCCATCCGTCCATTCCCCGACATACTTCTCTCCACTGGCAAATGTAAAAGTGCCCTGCCCATCCTTTTTGCCGTCCTTGAATTCCCCAACATACGTTAGTCCATCAAGACTGGTGTAGGTCCCCTGGCCATGGTACTTACCATCCTTGAATTCCCCGACATATGTATCCCCTGAATTTGGTCCACTGCCAAAGATATAAGTCCCCTGACCATGTCGTTTGCCGTCCTTGAATTCCCCGGCATATTTTGTTTCATCGGGAAATGTGTAGGTTCCCTGACCATGGTATTTGTCGTCCTTGAATTCCCCGACATACTTTGATCCATCGGGACCAGTTAATGTGCCCTGACCATGTACTTTGTCTTTCTTAAATTTCCCGACATACTTTCTTCCATCAGGAAATATGTAAGTGCCCTGACCATGCCGTTTGCCGTCCTTGAATTCCCCGGCGTATTTTCTTCCATCGGGATGAGTGTAGGTGCCCTGTCCATTCGGGACACCATTGGACACTTCCCCAGTGTACGTTCCGTCCTTCCAATCAATAGTTATTATTCCCACCGATGGTTACCTCATCCGCATACCAGTTGAATGCGAATAGACCTGCGAGAAGAAGAAACAAACAAACAAGAAACAGTGGTTGGGTTCTATTCATAGTCGTAATACCCCAGAACTTTCAATAGTCCTATCCACACAATACTACCGGGATTTAGGGAGTTCAAGGAGTCCAGAATGGACTCCTTTTGTAGTCATCTATCCGGGGGTTTCCAATGTTACTGACAGAAAGACACTGACCCCTACAGGAAACACGCACAGAACCTTCTAAACCTGATTCTAAAGTCGTTATCCTTAAAGACCTACCCTGTTATTCCGAATACACCAAAGAAAAAGGACATCCGGAGGGTGGGATGTCCTTTTTGCGATTTCTCCTATTTCGATCTGTTAGCAACCTGAATTGTTGATTGATTCGTCGGGCATTCTAGTCCCACAAAAGATAGTCTCAGTCAGAACTGCTCCGGTCAGATTTGATCTATTCAGTAATGTCCCAGTCAGGTCTGCCTCAGTCAGATTTGCATAATGCAGACTTGCCCCAGTTAAATTTGCCCCAGTTAGGTTTGCCTTGTTCAGATCTGCCACCTCCAGAATTGCCAACTCCAGATTTGCCTTGGTCAGATTTGCCCCAGTCAGGTCTGCCCCATACAGGTTTGCTCCAGTGAGATTTGCCTTACTTAGATCACAACCAGAGCAATCCCCGGTTGCCTTGAGTTTCTCCAGATTCCCAGCAAGATCACACTTAGATTCTTGTCCATCAGGCAACAGGGTGTGACATAAGAATGCCTGGTTTAATGTTTCTTTATCTATTCTTGCGTCGGTGAGGATTGCCCAAGTTAGGTCTGCCCCCGTCAGGTTTGCCCCGGTCAGATTTGCGTTTGTCAGATTTGCTCCGGTCAGATTTGCCTTGATCAGATTTGCCCTAGACAGATTTGCCTCGATCAGACTTGCCTCGGTTAGGTTCGCATACAGACTTGCCTCGGTTAGGTTTGCCTCGATCAGATTTGCCCCATACAGAGTTGCCCCTCTCAGTTCTACCCTGGACAGATCTGCCCCTTTCAGGTCTGTCTCGGTCAGATCTGCATCGGTCAGAGTTGCCTCGGTCAGATTTGCCTTAGTCAGGATTGCTCCACTCAGATCTGCATCTTTCAGATCTGCCCCAGACAGATTTACCTTAGTCAGATCTGCATCTTTCAGATCTGTCCAAGTCAGGTTTGCCCCAGATAGATCTGCCGCAAACAGAATTGCTCCGTTCAGATCTGCGTCATACAAATTTGCATCGGACAGATTTGCCTCGGTCAGGTCTGCCGCTCGCAGAAATACCTCACTTAGATCACAACCAGAGCAATCCCCAGTTGACTTGAGTATCTCCAAGTCATCTTCATCATACGCACCCGCCTGCCAAGAGATGCTCATCATCAAAAAGAAGCAGAGACCGGCAACAAAGAGTGATCGTTTTGGATTCATCGTTGTAATACCCCAGGACTTCCAAAAGTCCTATCCACACAATACTACTGGGATTTAGGGAGTTCAAGGAGTCCAGAAATGAATCCAAATGGTTAGGGAGTCAGTAGGCTCTTTTATGGGGAACGGCACCTCGAACACCACCTTTGGGATTGTCCGTATCACCCTTTCTTCTGGGTATCAGATGCACATGAACATGGAATATTGATTGACCGGCATCTTTACCCACATTCACACCGACATTGAATCCCGTAACCGTCTCATCCTGTTCTTCTATATTCTTCTTTGTTTCATTCAACATCCGGTGAATTGCGTCGATCTCTGGTTGATAGAGGTCAAAGTAAGACTCCACATGTCTTTTGGGAATGATCAATGTATGTCCTTTCGTGACCGGATAACTATCTATCCGGGCGCAACAGAGTTCATTTTCACCTACGAGTTCGTCAGGTTTCATCACACAGAAAAGACACCCTTCTTTCCTGTCGTTATAACTCTCGGCAATATGTCGAAAGCTGATATCATCGGAGACCCGTTTCATAGTTTTCTACTGCGCATCGGAACTAAGTACGAATGGTTGATTTCATTTACTTAATATAATTTTTCTTCACATTGAAATCTGAACACCTCTTGGCCACTAATCTTGTCACAAGCAGAATTTTCTCGACTTAATTAATCGTCATTGTTGGATAAGCCTAGGAAGTAATCCCCATAGTAATCAAATAAAGACCAAGAATACAAAGACCTGTCAGAAAAACAATTCGAAAAACTTCTGGCGAAAGTCGCGTACGTAATCTTTGCCCCAACATCATGCCAATAAATGCCGGAACGATACCCACAGCAGATAACAATCCAAGTGAATCTTGTACAAGACCATGGTGACCCAACGCACTACCCAGACTGATTGTCGCTACACTGAACCAGATTCCCATCACCTGTATGAGTTGATCACGGGTAAGAACCAACGCTCGGAGATAATCAACCGCAGGGAGTACGAATACACCCGTTACTCCGCTGATCGCACCGGACAGACCTCCAATGACTGGGGAAAGCCAGCGCTCATGCTCACTGGGATTGGGAATTTTCAGTCCAACAATGCTCGAAGCACTACTCACAAATATAGCCACCCCCAGCAGAACAACAAATAGCGGTATATACCCTCCGGTCAAGGCACTTGAGGTAATCCAGGTCAATATAATCCCGGAAACCAGAAGCCAAAAGAATCGGCGGATGAGATAAAGGAAATGACCACCCACCATGCCCTGCCACACATTTGTTAACAACGAGGGTAACAACATAATGACTATGGCCACCTCCAGTCCTAGAAATGCCGTCAAGAGACTCACTGAGACGGTTGGCAAGCCAAATCCGATCACCCCTTTAATAAATCCTGCCAGCAGGAATACAAAGACAACAAGTAACATCCCGTCGAGGAGACTAGTCGCCATATCAATAACCCCCACCAGAGGGAATCAGATCAAAACTATCCAGAAAACAGGCAATCCAAATACTTACGAGCTGTCAGATGTTCTTTCACTTCTTTATATGAATGGAACGGTATTTAGGAAGTTCAATCCACACGCAAGTCGGATGAGCACAGCGTTGTAAGAAAAATAGACAAACGAGGAACAGCAGCCGGATTCTATTCATAGCTGCAAATCCTTTGGCCGATACAACATCATAGAAAATGCCAGAGGCATCTGGATTCCTCCCTTAGGTATGCGATAGTGCACTTTGCCACTTACCGGATCAACCACCTCTTCCAGATTCCGGAACATTTTCCATGGGACTGTTTCATGTTCGTGCAAGAACTCGAGTTGTAACCCACACCTGAGCAGTGAATTCAGGTGGTCACTAATCGGGTGCAACCATTCGAAGGTTCTATTGTTCTCTATCCTGGCGTCGACTCCAGTATAGGTCGTGTCCTCTTCAAATTTGTCAGGACAATCTGCTGGAGTTCGCCATGAGTATTTCGGCGTCAGCAGGCCATCCGTATCATCGAGAATTGAAGCGCTTGGATGTCCGTCTGCAAAATAAGCCCGCCCACCAGGCTTGACGAACCCTGCAAAGACCTCTCCCCACGTCCAGATATCCGGTAACCAGATGGTCGTGCCCCAGGTCGAGAACACGAGATCAAACTTTCGATCGATCAATGTCGGAGCCATGCGGATATCGGCCAAGAAGAACTCTGCACGATCTGAAAGTCCTGCGCGCTTGGCCAGATCACGTGCTGCCGTAATCGCTTTTGGACTGAAATCGACGCCGACCACCGATCTGGCCTGACGCGCCACCGACAACGTATCAAGACCAAAGTGGCATTGCAGATGCAGCACATCGAGTCCAGCCAGGTTGCCCATTTCCTCTTTTTCGACACCTAGCCTGACATCCTCTCCACCCAGAAACGCCTCTACACCGTAAAATCCCGTCTCGTCGCGTAGGTGAATCTCGACCCGTTCGTCCCAATTGGCCCGGTTTACCCGGACATAGTCTGGTTCAAGTCGATCTATCACGGAGTCACCTGAATACGCTCCCGGCATTAGGTTGGAGACTTGTTAGCCAACAGACTACGACTTCCATTGGCTATTTCTCACCAAGGGGTCCTTCTCCTACTCTCTTGATCAAGTTTGCGTAATACGTCCAGATACTGTCCAGAACACTGTCAAGGTCCGGGGGAGGTTCCCAAACTTTGTCAATCACCAAGTGCGTTAGCTTCCAGCCAAATTCAGGTAGAGATACGAAATAACTTTCCTTGTTTTTGTAGTAGTAGTCCTTGAATCTTTCAGACACATCACCTGCTGAAGTTCCCTCCATCTGGTACTCACCCGATCTGATTTCACTTTTCTTGTCCCCGGAAAAGGAGTAATAATGAAAATAGACTGAATACTTGATGAGATAGTTATTCATTTCTTGATAGGAAGATCGAACAACGTCTCCACGATAACAATCCCTTACTATAGTCACCCGCTTTTGTCCGTCGATTAACCTTCTAGTGACGGTTTTCGGCTTGTGCAGCAGTACATTCTCAGACTGCTCTCCTTGATTGTTCCAAAAACTATAATTCTTCCCATTCGTCGGGTTTGCGAAAGAAATTCTTACTCGCCAATCGGCCCAGCCCAACCACACCAGCCACTAGGACCACATACATCAGAACGAATATCATCGGGACAGAGGCTTGTTGCACATCTCCACTTTCCATATTGCCATAAGCGAACATCGCGACACCAATCAGAAGATGCAAGAGAATCAGATTCACCACGACGGGGCGCACCCCAAATCGACGGGCAAGCTTGAAAGATAGGTAAGCAAACATATCCTTTAATTCCTATGACTGAATCCAACCCATCAGTGTTACGACCTAGAACCCTCCTGGTCGCAGGGACTTTGTTAGTTCTACCTATACACCTTCCAGAATGACCTGTGTCTTGATGGTGGTAAGTGACTCCCTGAGTTCCTTCCAAGGCTTGTAATCAGGATCGGATATAAATGCATCATAGGCTACCCGTGATGGAAACTTCAACATGACGATCCGTTCCGGATGCCAATCTCCAACCAGGACATCGACTTCTCCACCCCGGCAACAGTATTCCCCACCATGGCGCGCCACATACTGTGGCGCCTGTTGTTTGTATTTTTCGTAAGCCGCAACGTCGTGTACTACGGCCTCAGTCATCAGGTATACCGACATTTTATTTCGTCTCCCATGAATTGTTCTCAGGAATGTGGCCACATGGCTACGGCAGCCAAATAGCCAATACATTCTCAGATCATACCCCACCTTTCTTTGATCAGAACGATCGGCAAGCTTTCCCAAATTTCCTGGAGCCATCTCCGAGCCAGGGATCAGCCTGGTCAGATTTGCCCGCCAAAGAGTAACAATTAATCCTTCTGATGTCTTCCGCTAAATACGGGTCTATTCCGGATCCCTGACACCTTCTGAATACGTGGCAATGACGTTGTCATCCTTGTCGTATTCGGTCCCTTGCCAGACTTTTCCAGATTGGTATATCCCAACAAATCGTGACCCATCGGTGCCGCTCATCGTGCCCTGCCCATGGTAGGTGTCATTCTCGAATTCACCGACATACTGAAATCCATCAGAAAAAGTGAAAGTGCCTTGGCCGTGTTTCCTGCCCTCTCTAAATTCCCCGACGTACCGTTCTCCAGTAGCCCAGGTGTAGATACCCTGCCCGTGTAGCTGTCCTTCCTTAAATTCTCCAACAAAACTCTGGCCAGTCACCCAGGTGAAAGTGCCCCGGCCATGCTGCTCGCCGTCTTCGAATACACCGACATAGTTTGATCCATCAGAAAGATTCAACGTGCCCTGCCCATTGAATTGGTCATCCTTCCATTGACCTACATATTTTTCGCCATTGCTTCCAATATAAGTACCCTGACCATGTTGCCTGCCTTCCCGGTATTCACCGGTATAGAGCGATCCGTCTGCCCAGGTGTATGTACCCTGGCCATGTTGTCTGCCTTCTCGGTATTCACCGGTATATCGCGCACCGTCCGCCCAGGTGTATGTGCCCTCACCATGTCTTTTGTCTTGTTTGAATTCACCGACATACCTGGAGCCATCGGCATGTGTATATCTGCCTAGGCCATGTCTGTCCCCGTTCTTAAACATCCCAACATACTGTGAGCCATTGTCCCAGGTCATGGTACCGCGACCATGGGGAACATCCTCGTAAACTCGACCACTGTAAGTGCCTCCCTCGAGCTTAATAGTGACCTTAGCGGCCCATAAGCTGGGAGCGACCAGGCCCGCAGAGAGACACAGACCGGTGAATAACAGCACCTGGAATCTAGTCAGAGTCATAATTTGCTAAGAACTCCAGAGATATTCCGCACACGATAACAGTTTCATCTCCCGTCACAAAGACAGTGGGTAGCCATGCGACCCCGTGTTTCAGTCAGGCTCAGTTGCGAGCGGATCCCTGTCCGGAAGCCTGGCCAGAACCTCGTGGGCCTCGGCGTCGGTATAGTTGACCCAGTTTGCAATTTCATCCAGCGTTCTGTGACATCCTCGGCAGTAGCCGGTTACAGGATCAAGAATACAAATGCCAACACAAGGACTGATGATCACAAAAACGCACCTCAATCAACGAACTGCACACCAGATCTGCCGTGCTTGGCCGCTGATCCGAACGAGCTTCATCCAGTGTGCCTCAGAATCAGAATAACACCCCGATGCCGGAGAATATCATCCCGGCCCCGGACCCCAGTATCTAACGATTGCACCTCTAGATCTCTATCAATTAATTCTCTGCAATTGGGGAGCGCCAGCCTCTGGCCAGACTACGCCGTCTTCTCTCGGATGCATTGATCCTGAACAAGCCTGCCTTTGTCCACCCTCGCCGAAAAAGATACCGCAAGCACATCGAGCCCTCCTCTATGATACCGTCTGTTCCATGCTGAGCCCCGTGAATTGGGAGTGGAGACTGTCCCTTGGCCGTTTATCCGACTCTGTGCAAAGAGAAGCCTCCCGGTGAACGTCGTCATCCTCGGCGCCGGTGTGATCGGCAGTGCAATCGCCTACTACTTGTCGCGCAAGGGCCTACCGACAACGGTCATTGAACGGTCTGGTATCGCTTGCGCAGCATCGGGTAAATCGGGTGGTTTTCTGGCCCGGGACTGGTGTGTGGGGCAGCCGCAGGAACAGCTCGCCCTGCTGAGTTTCGACCTGCACTCCGATCTACCCGGCGAGCTTTCGCAGGACTACGGGTACCGACGGGTAAACACCTACCAGGTGGCGCTGTCCGATCGACGAACAATGACTAACAGGCATCTCACAGGGGCGGGTGACTGGATTGATGGAACGGCGCCCGTGCAGCAGCAGCTTGGGGACACGACCACTACGGCGCAGCTTCACCCTGGTGAATTCACACGCGCCTTAATGAACGGGGCCTGTCAAAACGGTGCAAACGTGATCATCGGAACCGTCGAGACGATCGAATTCGATCACGTTCAAAACAAAGTGACTGGCGTATTCGTCGATAACGAACGGATCGCAGCGGATGCTGTGGTGATCGCGATGGGGCCCTGGAGCATCCTGGCCACACAATGGCTGTCGCTGCCGGCTGTTTACGGTCTCAAGGGCTACAGCATCACGCTGGCACCAACTGGTCCAGTCGCCGCCGAAGCACTCTTTCTGGACTATGAGGATGCCGAAGGTGAACGGCACGGGCCAGAGCTGGTGCCGCGCGCCGATGGAGAGGTCTACCTGTGCGGCTTTTCAAGCGACCAGCCGCTACCACTGGCGCCTGAAGACGTCTCGGTCGACCCTGGCGCCTGCGAACGCCTGCGGCAACTTGCAGGTCGAATCTCTAGCACGCTCACAGATGCTACCGTCACCCGTCAGCAGGCCTGTTACCGACCGATCTGTGTGGATGCCATGCCGCTGATCGGGCCTGTCCCGGGTGCCCCGGGTGCTTACATAGCAACAGGCCACAACTGCTGGGGCATCCTCAATGCGCCTGGTACGGGAGTGGCTATGACTGAGCTGATCGCAGAGGGTCAATCGAAAACTCTGGATATCAGTCGACTGACACCGGGCCGCCTGCCATCACACCATTACGGATCCTGACTCCACGCCAAAGTTCGGTTGACTACAGATCTGGTAACTGCTGCCAGCTCAGTCGTCTGTCGACACTTCCGAATTTCTGATGACAGGTCTTCCAGGGCTCCACCGGCATCGCATCAGCGCATGATCCCAGGTAATCACCGGCATGCTGCAGGTGCGACTCAAGAGAGTGTATGTCGATGCCGAGATCGTGATTCCCGTTGTGACAGACCAGCACCTGCCGGCCATCGCCATCACCCCAGTTGAATCCGTTTGGCGGTGCATTGTAGACCGTGGTGCGGATTCTGACCTCGCCAGACTGGGCATCGACCTGGAACACTCCGCATGCCGGGTCGATAAGGTTCGGCTGTCCTGAAAGAGTGTCAATCGCCAGGATCTCGCTTTCCGCCTGGCGTACGGCAGTCTCGGCCGAATTGAACGCTTTCAGATGGTGGACAGATGCACCGACCATCTTTTCCTGGAGCAGTGCAGACCGTGCGATATCCAGTGCGATAGCCGAAAGTACGGCAAGCATTAAAAGCCCCACCATCAGGACGAAGCCATGTTGCTGACCAGCGAATCGCCGTATAACGCTGAGATTCATAGGCTACTCACGCCCTGCGACAGGGGCAACGCGCCCGCATATGAGCGATAGCCCAAAAGGTATCAGAGTCGATCCCAACAAATCTGTGAACCAGCACACTGGAACTTGCCGGAGATAACAAATGCTCAGGAAAGACCGGTTCCGGCTTGTGGAGCAAGATCGGTCAGAATTCACCCGTGCGGCGAACGGACTTACCGAAATCAGCAACGACCGTTTTACCGTCTGGGTAAGTGGTATGCTTTGCTCCGACACCCCCTGGTACTTTTTGACCGTTGGCGGGTTTGGAGACGGTTCTGATCGGCACCCGGCTGGCACTCGTCTATCAACCAGGGGTTACATTCTTGATCCATACTGGACCGACCGAAACAAATGAAAAACCACCCAGCACTACACACCGAACATCAGTTTGACCGGGCGTTACTGGACCAGGCGCTGAACTGGCTGGAGCACAGCCACATGCCCCGAGACCTTCCGGTACCGCTGACCTCGACTCTCACCCTCCCCGAAACACTGCCTGACACCGGACTGGGCACGACCGCGACGCT
Organism: uncultured Acidiferrobacteraceae bacterium; assembly: GCA_964630665.1. GTDB lineage: Bacteria > Pseudomonadota > Gammaproteobacteria > Arenicellales > UBA868 > UBA9619. Next base: position 23,466 of record CAZVVN010000048.1, read on the forward strand.
GGACCTCCTGGCACCAATGATTCTCCAAAGCAGTGCACAGCTTCACCATCCCGGTTATTTCGCCCACATGGATCCCCCAACGCCCGGCATCACCTGGGCGGCTTCCCTGTGGCAGGTGGCGACCAACCAGAATCCGCTGCACCCCGATGCAGGGCCGATGGCACGCTCGCTGGCCGAGAGGGTGATTGAGTGGCTTCTGCCGTCGTTCGGGATGAGCGGTGGTCACTTTGTGCCCGGTTCCACAATCGCCAACATGACGGCCCTGTGGGCTGCCCGCGAATTGAGAGGAATCACCACAATCGCGGCGTCCGACAAATCACATCTGTCAATGCGCAAAGCCGCGGACATTCTGGGGCTGAATTACGTCTCGGTGCCAACGGATGACGCCCATGTCATGCGCGTCGATGAGATGCCGAATCTGAGCGATGCGGCACTGGTACTCACAGCCGGAACGGTGGCTACCGGCGCAGTCGACAACCTGCACCGGCCTGATGGCGTATCCTGGCTACACGTGGACGCAGCCTGGGCAGGTCCGCTGCGGCTTACCAACCATTATGTGGACCGACTTGCGGGCATCACTGCAGCCGACTCAGTCGGATTTTCTGCACACAAGTGGCTGTATCAGCCTAAAGGCTCGGCGCTGGTAATGTTCCAGGAAGCAGAAGAAGCTCACCAGGCATTGAGTTATGGTGGCGGTTACCTGGCTACCCCAAACATCGGACTGCTGGGTTCGACTCCGGCAGCAGCCGTGCCGCTGGCGGCCATGCTTCTCTCATGGGGACGTAACGGGCTGATCGAACGTATCGAAGCAGACATGGCCAAGGCCGATCAACTCGCAGCGTTAGTGAGTGCCGATAGTCGCTTTGAGTTATGGGGGCCGAACCTTACCGGTGTGGTTGTCTGGCGGCCTCGGGAGGCCCAGGCTGAAAAGCTCCGCTCCAGGTTAAAACAGGCCTGGGTATCGCTCACCGAGATTAACGGCGAGATGTGGCTTCGATCCGTCGCAGCAAACCCGAGCGCGGATCCCGACTTTCTTTTTGCACAGGTCGTCGACGCGCTCTGAACCGAGGAGATCTCTCATGGCTAACCAACAGCAGAACGCCCCTGACAGCGGCAGTTACGATCCCAAAAACTGCAGGCTGCTGACTTTTCACGATGCCAGGCCCACATTTCTTGACGGCTCCGATACACCCAGGACCTACCTCGAGCAATGCCTTGAGACCATCGATGCGCGCGAGCCAACCGTCCAGGCCTGGGTGACTCTGAACACGGCTGGCGCCCGCCAGGCCGCCGATGAATCTACGGAGCGCTACAAACAGGGAAGACCGCTTTCGCCGATCGACGGCATGCCGATCGGGATCAAGGATGTACTCCAGACCAAGGACATGCCCACGACCCTCGGCAGCCCGATCTTCAAGGACCGGCAGACCGGGATCGATTCTGCATCGGTCAATGCACTGCGCCTCGCCGGTGCCGTGATCCTCGGCAAGACTGTGACCACGGAATTCGCTTTCATGGTGCCCGGGCCGACCACCAACCCATTCGATTCCGCTGCCACCCCCGGCGGTTCGTCCAGCGGCTCGTCGGCTGCTGTCGGGGCAGGAATGGTACCCGCCGCACTGGGTAACCAGGTGGTCGGATCAATCATCCGGCCCGCCGGATACTGCGCCAACTTCGCCATCAAACCCACGCTGGGTGCACTTCACGGCGGCGAGGGGTTGAGCCTCAGTCAGCTTCACCTGGGGGTACACGCCGGCTCACTCCAGGATATGTGGTCGGTTGCCTACGAGATCGCACAACGCGGCGGTGCTGATCCCGGCTACCCGGGTCTCTACGGACCCGAAGAACCGGCGCCGCCCGGCAGACCAGGCGCGCTGCTGGTGCTTGAGACCGAAGGCTGGGCCCAGTGCGATGACTCGACCCGCGCTGGGTTCAACAGAATTCTCGATCAGATCCGCGGCCACGGCGTGACACTGTTGACTCGGCACGACCACCCGGCGCTAGATCACTTCGAGAGATCGATTGACCAGAACGTCGCGCTGTGCCGGGTCCTGTGCAGCTACGAGATGCGCTGGGCGCTTCGTAATTACCGCGACACCGGACTGCTCAGCGACGACCTCTGCCTTTGGCTGGAGAAGGCCGAGCAACTTACACTGGACGATTACCGCCAGGCGCTGCACCGCCGCGAACAGATGCGATCAGACCTGCAGGCACTGCGGCCACTGGCCGAAGCGATGATCACGCTCTCCTCACCCGGCCCCGCGCCGCCGCTGGGTCACCTGGCCGAATCCGGGGAGCCGGATTATGCTTTCAAGACTGGCAGCCCGGCCTTCAACGCTGCCACCTCGGCTCTGGGTACACCGGCCGTAACCGTGCCATTGATGGCCGTGCGAGGATTGCCGGTAGGTGTTCAGCTAATCGGTCATCCGCACACCGACTGGACGCTCACCGGACACACGAAATGGCTGATCGATAATATTGATCCGGTTTCAATCTAAGCCCGCCTGGCAGCATTGACACTACAGTCAATAAATAGGCCACACTGCGCATGACAGCGTTTGTCACACACAGTCTGTACGGCTGTCGCCTGTGTCTGCTGGCAGGTCTCGTAGGGCTCCTGTCTGGATGCACAATTTTCTCTCACAACTCTGACACAACGCGGTCGTTGAGTCACTCCACGGACGACCAAGCTGTAGTGCTTCGGAACAGCCATTGGCAGATTGAGAAGATTTTGGAATAAGGCCGTCACGGGCTACCTAGCCATCCTTGAATTCACAGAGACAGACCAGATCACCGGAAACAGCGGCTGCAATGTTTTCCACGGCGCTGTGGCCATCGACCAGAACAACATATCGGTTGGGCCCCATGCCGGAACCCGAATGGCCTGCTCGGACCAACTCATGGCACAGGAAATACATCTTTACACAGCAATCGATCTCGCGCAACAAT